>NZ_CP114052.1:1330019-1995029 GCF_027125355.1 Peptostreptococcus equinus
TCTATATAAAATTCTCTCATATCTTTAACCTATAAAGGATTCACTAAGCGCCCATTACTATAGAAATATAAATCTTTTCTAATTATATGAACATCTAAAGGATCCAAATCAATATTTAAGTATTTTAATAAAAGAGGTATAAAAATATTAGTATTTAGATTTTGTCTTGAACCAGTAGCCAAAAGTGCGCCTATACTTATTTCATCTTGATTAATATCAAATAAGTATAGTTTTTTTATTAATGGTCTAATATCAACTTGTACCAACTTTTTCTTTTTATTTAACTTTTCTAAATTTATTTCTTCTTTTTGCAGTAATTCTCCAATATATTTATCAACTTGTTCTTTTGAATATTTATTAATATTTTCAATTACAAATATATAGTCTCCAAACTCTATATTTGCTGCAAGTGCTTTTTCTCCTTGTTCAAGTTCTACACATTTTAAAAATTCAATTCCATTTGGAAGTGCTAAATTTAATCTATCTAATAATTCATCACCTTTAATATCTTCATCTTCTATCTCAATATCCAAATACTCACCATAACTTTCAATTCCCAAAGCTAATGCATTACCATAACTTATTTTAGGATGCGGATTATAACCATTTGAATATTCTATTTTTATTTTGGCTCTTCTAAACACTCTTTGAAGTAGCCTTTGTAAATCCAAATGTGATATATAAATCATATCACCTACTTTTATAAACTTTATTCTAAAAGTTTTTGACATTAACAAAGCCCCCTTCCTATATCATTAGTATTTACACCACAAGCATTACACCCGCCTCTACAATCCTTTGTTTCAGTTGCCTGCTTTGCTAACTCATTTTCTCTAATAAGAAACTCCTTCGTTACTCCTACATCTACGTGATCCCAAGGAAATTTTTCATCATATTCTCTTTGTCTATGTGCATAAAAGCTTGGATCTAAATTATTCTTCTCCATAGCTTTTAACCAGATTTCTAAATTGAAATGCTGACCCCAACCATCAAATTTCGCTCCCATATTATAGGCATCAAGCAGTACTTTTCCGAGCCTTCTATCACCTCTTGCAAATACAGCTTCCATTAAACTTGTTTGAGAGTCATGATAAGCATATTTTATACATCCGTGTTTTAATCTATCTTTTAAATAGTTTTGTTTATCTTTTACCATTTGGTTTGTATCTTGTCCGTGCCATTGGAAAGGAGTAAAAGGTTTTGGCACAAATGTTGAAGTACTTACTGTCACATTAAATTTACCACCCAATCTTGGACCATTTATTTCCTTATATACATCTATAGCCTGATAGGCTAACTCTCTAATTCCATCCAAATCTTCATATGTCTCTGTTGGTAGACCAATCATAAAATACAATTTAACACTATGCCATCCCATTGAAAAAGCCTTTGATAGAGCATCGTACAGATCATTTTCATGTACCCCTTTGTTTATTACATTTCTCATACGCTGAGTTCCTGCTTCTGGTGCAAATGTCAGTCCTGTTTTTCTTACTTGTTGAACCTTTTCAGCAAGTTCCATAGAGAAATTATCCAATCTAAGCGAAGGTAACGACACTCCAATATTTTCATCAGCAAAGTTATCCACTAGATAATCAGTTATATCATCTATAGCAGAATAGTCACTAGTGCTCAAAGATGATAAAGAAATCTCATCATATCCAGTATTATCTATCATGTTATTTACTATCTCTTTTAATCTTTCAAAAGATTTTTCTCTGATAGGTCTATATATCATTCCTGCCTGGCAAAATCTACACCCCCTAGTACAACCTCTAAAAAGTTCCAATACTATTCTATCGTGGACTGTTTCTATATAAGGTACAATTAACTTTTCCGGATATTCTACTCTATCCATGTCATTTATTATTCTTTTCCTTACTTTATCTGGAGCGATAGGATTTATTTTATTAAACTCTTTAATCATACCATCTTCATAATATTCAAATTCGTAATATGATGGTATATATACTCCATCAATCCCTACAATTCTTTGATAAAAATCTTCTCTATTTTTTCCATTTTCATAAGGCTTTTCTCTTATCCATTTCTTATACTCATTAATTACTTCTAAATTTAATTCCTCTCCTTCACCAAGCACAACAATATCTACAAAGTCAGATAAAGGCTCAGAATTATAAGCACATGATCCTCCTACCATTATAAAAGGATCTCCATTTTTTCTATCTGTTCTAAGCTTTGGTATACCTGCCAAATCCATCATATTTAATATATTTGTATAGCACATTTCATACTGAAGTGTAAAGGCTACAAAATCAAAATATCTAATTTCTTCTCTTGATTCTAATGCAAATAAGCCTATATTATTCTCTCGCATCTGCTCTTCCATATCTAGTGCAGGAGCATATACTCTTTCGCAAAATATATCTTCATCTAAATTTATAGAGTTATATAAAATATGACTTCCAAGGTGACTCATACCTATTTCATATAAGTCAGGAAAGCAATGTGCATACCTGATTAAATCTACGCTTCTAGTATCTTTATGAGTTGTATTTAACTCATTACCAATATATCTAGATGGTTTTTCTACCCTTTTAAGGATTTTTTTTAAATCAACTCTCTTCAATTGCTTCCCTCCAAATTACTTACTTTAACTTAAATAAATTTGTATTCCTTCTTCTTAAAAAAATATTAAGTACTATGCCTATATTAGCCATAGATGTCAGTAATGAACTACCTCCATAACTTACAAATGGTAGAGTTACACCAGTGACTGGCATAAGTCCAACTGTCATGCCAATGTTTTGTATTACTTGATATACAAACATACCTGTGATACCCATTACTATATATGTTCCATATGAGTTTTTAGATTTTTTAGCTATCATCAATAATCTTGTTATTAATAATGCAAATAGAATCAGCATTACTAGCATTCCTATTAGACCTAACTCCTCACCTATTACAGCAAAAATAAAGTCACTATCTCTTACTGGTAGGAAATTTTCTTGATTTTGTGAGCCATTATATAGCCCTTTACCCAATAAACCACCTGATCCAATCGCAATCATTGATTGTAATACCTGATAATTTGTAGATGACTCTGGATTAAAGAAGTTAGTTATTCTCACTCTTTGATGGGGAGCCATAAACAAAAACATTATAGGAGTCAATATTAGTAAAGCTATTAATATTTTTCTAAGTATTTTATTGTCTAATCCAGCACTGTAAATCATGAAAAAGCTTATAAACATAAATACTATAGCTGTTCCAAGATCTGGTTGTAACAGTAAAAGTATTATAAAAGGTGCCATATAACCTATAAGTTTTAAAAGTGTTTTCGGGTCATTAATAGTTTTTTTATTTTTGTCTACAACACTTGCAAAACATAATGTAAATGTTGTTTTTACAAGTTCAGATGTTTGAAAATTAAATGATCCAATCTTAATCCACGATTTAGCACCGAACTGTGTATTTCCTACTCCTGGTATCATTACTACTGCCAAAAGTAAAATACTGACTATGTACAATGTCCTATGATATTTACCAATATTATTGTAGTCAAAAAGAAGGATTACAGCTATTATAATTATGCCTATAATAAACGCTGTCAACTGTTTATATATCTGTGTAAAATCACCTGTTACATTAGCATGCGTTGCACTACTAAGCACAATCAGGCCATATATAAATATTGAACTAACAATTAAAGTTAATTTCCAATCTATGGATTTAAGGAATCTAAATTTTTTATTGTAATCTATTCTTTTCATATATTCCTGCCTTCCATAATTTATTCTATACCTATTGAACCCTCTGTTTCTCCATCATTGTTATTTTCATTCTGATAATTCTTGTTTTTTTCTTTGTTTATACTATTACTTTTTGATTCATTCTTTGTTTCTTCTTCTGTCATCACCTTGATATCATCTTTCTTTAAACCAAAGTATTCTGCAATTACCTCTCTAACTGGTAATACTGCATAAGAACTAGTTTCTCCTTGAGGAATCATACATGCCACTGCAATCTTAGGATTATCTGCTGGTGCATAGGCTACAAACCAACCAAATGCTCCATAATCAGATTTAAATCTATCAATCTCATCATTACTAATATTTGTATTTACTTCTTTTATTGCTCTTCTAAGCAATGAAGAAGTTTCCTTATCAGATTTATCAATCTTAATTTTAATGCCATCTTTCAATTCTTTTTCCAGTTTCTTTCTTATATCAGAATCAGTGTCTGGATTTTTTATCTTTGCTTTAATAGACTCCTCTTTTTCCTTAACTAATTGGCCTTCTCTTTTATTCTTTAGTTCTTCATATATCTTCATTACCTGATTTTTATCTACGTTATATGAGTCTAAATGACTTTTTAGATATTCAAATTCATTTTCTGTAGGTATTTTTCCCGATTTTTCTGCTGTACCTGTTTTTGATGCTACTTTTATTGGGAAATTAGAAAATGCTGTTTTTGCAAGACCATCAGTTGATACTCTAACCATTCCAACTTTAATTTTTTCTAAGTTAGAATCATCTTTTAAATCTATTTTTTTTAATTTTCTCTTAGACTCTTCTATTACTTTACCTTTATTATCAACAGATTTGTTAACTAAATTTAAATCTACCAAGTATCCACCATTTGCTAATGCTGAAGTGTATCTTACTACCTGTGCAGGCGTATAAGCATTTTCACCTTGACCAATAGCTAAATTAAATGTATCACCTACGCCCCATTTAGCAAATTTCAGATAGCTATATACTATATTATCTGCGTCTTTTTCTATATATTGGTCCTTAACGCCTAATTTTTTTAGTCTATTCATAGCTTCAACTCTGCCTATTGCTTTATCTTCATCAGCCCATGACACAATTCTCATTATTTTTTCTTCAAATTTTGAATTATCACTCTCATAATCTATTTGATAAAAATGTGTTCTCATTAATTTATCTAGATTATTCTTTAATTGAATTTTAGTACTTTCAATCTTTTGTCGCTCACTAGGTACTCTACCATTCCTAGCTTCTATTTCATCTTCAAGTCCTGTCGGTGAGTCTAAGCCAAACTTCTTGGCGTACTCTAGTATTTTTTTTGCTCCCATACCTAGATGCAAATCTTGACCTGTCATCCAATTTCTATCACTACCAATTACAAAAAAGAAAATATTACAAGATTCTTGTAATGCTTTATAAATATCCACTATTCCGTGATTTTTCTTTTCATGGTGCCAAACATAATCCGCAAATATTTTATTACCAAATTTAATAAAGCCTGGATCATTTATTGTGTACGAGGTGCTAAGCCCTGATTCTAATGCCGCAACACCTGTAATCATTTTAAATACAGAACCTGGTTGGAATACTCCCTGCGTGGCCAGATTTATTAATGGATTAGCAGCTAATATATCATTTTGATTTTTTGGAATATATTCATTATAGTCATCCTTACTTATTCCATCTGCAAATTTATTAGGATCATATGACGGATAACTTGACATAGCCAATACATCTCCATTATTTACATCAACTGCTATCAGTGCCCCTGATTTTGCATTTGGTGCACTCATACCAACTTTTATACTTCCAAACTTGCTTTCAAATGCCGAACCAGATTTTGCTGATTCTATAGCCTTTTTTAAAGATTCATCGGAAGTTTTTTGTACTTTACTATCTATAGTCAAATAAACAGTATCTCCGCTTGTAGGACTTACAGATTTCATCTCTTCAATAACTCTACCTACACTATCTACCTTAACCTCTTTATATCCATTTTCGCCTTTTAATTTGCTTTCATAAGATTTTTCAATACCAGCGAGACCAATTGAATCATCAGCAAAATATCCTTTTTTTACATAATCCTCAGCTCCCTCTGAAGGTATTTTTCCTACATAACCTAAAATATGAGCTGCCTCTTCTGCATTCGGATATACTCTTTTTTGTTGAACTGCTACAGATACACCTGATAAGTTCATTGAATTCTCTTCTATCTCTACTACTGTCTCATTTTTTAATCCTTTGGCCACTGTCACAGGATTATATTGAGTATATACCTTAGATTTTATCATATCTCTAATCAGCATAATTTTTCTAGCTTCAGAATCAGACATAGCTGAATCTATCTTATAGTACTTAGATCTAATTAAATTAAATGCCTCTTGTGCACTTACATCAGATTTCAGCTTATACCCTTCAAGCCAATCATTTTTATTTTTTTGTTCTGTAAATATCCACTCACTTACCATTATAGGTGGATAATAACCCAAAGAATTAAGCTTCTTTTGCAATTCTGTAGGATCCTTATCTCTGTCAGACATTGTCAATTGTCCATCTTTAATAAGTTCATCAACAATCAAATAAAAAGTTTTCTTAGCTTCATAAGTTTGAGGTATATTATTTTCTCTCTTAAAATCACTTATCTTTTTATCAAATGTATATACATAAGAATTTCCATTAATTACAATAGGAAATTCATCAACATATTTTTCTTTATTCTTTTCTAATATATTTATTAATGAATAAGACGCTTTGTTTTGATATGTATTTTTATCCACTCCCTTTTTATTAAATGAATCTGCTATAATTTGAGCTGTGAATTCTGGCTGATTTCCAGCTAACAGTATTCCATTTCTATCTCTAATCTCACCTCTGGGAGCTTGCACTTTAATCTGCTTGTAGGTTTTTTGATCCGCTAAAGTAGAATAGTGCTCGTGCATAAAGGTAGTCATATAGAAAATCTTCCCAAAAACTATAGCTAGTATTATCAAAATTATTTTATTGATATTTTTTAATCTTTTCTTCAAAATAAAGTTTCTACTCAATTTACCACTACTCTTTCCTTAACTTAATTAAACGATCGCTAAATAAAGTGTATGCTATATATGCAACTCCTCCATTCAATATAGGAATTATCAGTACAGCCTTTATAAAGCCAACTAATAAAGGTGGCGATACAAAAAATATAGCTGCCACCAATGCATTAATTATTGAAAATATAGCACTTGTCAATACGACAAGCAAGCACACAATCTTTCTATCGTCTTTAAATATTGTTTTTTCTACATTTGCAATTAAATAGGCTGTACCAACAAATAAGCAGGCGTTAATACCAATTATACCACCTGCTAATAAATCCCCTAATAGCCCTAGTAAAGAACCCAATATCATTGAATCATTCATATCTATATATAGAGATATAAATACTATATATATCAACAATAAATTTACGCTGACCCCACTAAAAATAAAATTAGTAAAAAAAACTTCTACAAAGATCAATAATAAGCCTATTAAAAATAATATAATATTTTTCATATTCTCACCTATTCAACCCTTCTAGGAGGTATAACACTTACAGTATCTAGATTTTTAAAATCTACCTGTGGTTTAATTTTTATTGTTTTCATAGACTTATTTTTGTTATACATTACTTCAGTAACTTTTCCTATTGGTATATTTTCTGGGTATAATCCCATTCCTGAAGTTACCAACAAATCACCTTCTTTAACTGGTGCTTTTGCATCAAATAGATATGCCTGTAGTGATTTCTTTACACTTGTAATTTCAGAGCTACCAATAGCAGAAGATGTTGTAATAACACCTTTGGTATTTTCTTTACCAGAAATTTTAAATCCAACAGATGCTCTAGAATCTACTAAAGAAATTGCCTTAGAATATTTATTATTTACGCTATAAACAATACCTACTACACCATCGCCATTTATTACAATGCTATTTTTTTCAATTCCACTGTCGGATCCTGCATCTATAATAAATGATTTATACCAGTCCCCATCATTTTTACCTATTATATTAGTTGACACTAATTTATTTTTTTGATCCTCTTGAACATAGTTCAATGATTTTTTCAAATTATCTAAACTATCTAGTTTGTTTTTATCACTTTTCAGGTTTATTACTTCTTGCCTTAATTTTTCATTTTCTAGTTTTAATTCATCTAACTTATCTGCATTTGACTTAAAATGAACTATATCACCTGCAAAATCTCCAACTCCAATTACAACATTATTTAAATGCTTACCAAATCCATAAAATAGACGAAATGCAACATTTGACTCAACTAAATCTAATCTTCCTGAATTTGAAAAAGACACTGCTGTTATAGCAATAGTTAGCGCAATTATACTTATAGACGCAAGCAATTTTCTACTTAGCTTTGTCTTATTATTTTTGCTTAACTTCACTTATCTCACCAACTAACTTTCAGAATTCATCATTACAATACTGTGGAAAATATCTTCATTTTCTATAGATTTTCCAGCACCTAATACTACACTTTGAAGTGGATTTTCTGCTAATGTAACATTTAGATTAGTTTCTGATGATATTAATAAATCTAGACCTTTTAACAATGCTCCTCCACCTGTTAGTAATATTCCTTTTTCCATTATATCTGATGCTAATTCTGGAGGTGTTTGCTCTAGAGTAGTCTTTATAGCCTCTATAATTTCTTCAATCGGTAACTTTAAAGCTTCTCTAACTTCTGTAGACCCTAAAGTAATAGTCTTTGGTAGGCCAGTTAGTATATCTTTACCACTTACAGTCATTTCCAATTCTTCTTGACTTGGAAATGCTGAGCCTATTGCATGTTTTACTTTTTGCGCTGTTCTATGCCCAACTATTAAATTATATTCTCTTCTGATATAGTTTTCTAAAAAAACATCAAATTCGTCTCCTGCTATTCTTACAGAATTAGCAACTACTACCCCACCTAACGATATTACTGCTATTTCAGAAGTGCCTCCACCTATATCCACTATCATGTTTCCTTCTGGATCATTTACATTTAGTCCTGCGCCAATAGCAGCAGCCATAGGTTCATCAAGTATGAATACTTCTCTTCCTCCAGCTTGTATAGCCGCTTCTTCAATAGCTTTTCTTTCTACTTTTGTAATTCCATAAGGTACACAAATCACTATTCTAGGGCTAACTATACCCTTTGAACCTTTTTGAATAAAATAGCTCAACATAGCCTGTGTAGCTTCAAAATCAGTAATTACACCCTCCTTTAATGGATTGATGGCTAGAATATTTTCAGGAGTTCTACCTACCATATCTCTTGCAGCTTGACCAACAGCCAAAATTTCGCTATTGTCTTCTCTAACTGCTACAACTGATGGTTCTTCTACTACTATTCCTTGCCCTTTTATATAAACTAAAGTATTGACTGTTCCCAAATCAATACCCATATCATTTGTCATTATAGTATTAATATTCGATTTAAAAAACTTATCAAAAAAGCCCATTTTTACCTCCCATATCTAAATAATTTTTATACATTTAGATTCTTATTAATTATTAATATTCTAAAGTATAGTATAACATATATAGACTTTTAATTATAGAAGTTTTAATGATATTTCAATGATTATTAATATTTTTTTTATTATTTTTACAAATATTTAAAATATATTTTCTTCCTTCAAACTTACATATGTTCCCTCACCAATTATTATATGATCAAGAACTTCAATACCTATTATTCTCCCTGAATCAAATAATCTTTTTGTAATGTTAATATCTTCCTTGGAGGGATTAGGATTACCTGATGGATGATTGTGCATCAATATAATTGCATTTGCACTATGTTTAATTGCTTCTATGAATACCTCTCTGGGATGTACTATTGATGAATTTAAACAACCCACTGATACATCAACATCCTTTATTATCTCATTTTTAGTATTTAGCAATATGACTTTAAATATTTCTTTTTTATTGTAACGCATTTTTTCCATATAAAACTCATAAATATCCCATGGATTTGTTATTTTATATCTTTCAGGTATATAAGAAGCAACTCTTATACCTAACTCAATAGCTGCTTTTATTATGCACGCCTTAGTATTGCCAATACCAACTATATTACATAATTCCTCTATACTAACATCTGCCAAATCTCTAATGGAATTGCCTTTATCACAATTTTTTATAATTTTTGTTCCTAGAGATATAGCATTGTCGTTTTTATTTCCTGTTCTAATTAATATGGCTAAAAGTTCCGAATTAGATAGACTTTTTATTCCCAATTTCATCATTTTTTCTACTGGTTTTTGATCATCACATAGTTCTTTTATTTTTATATTTTTCATAATTACCTCCAAGAAAATATAGGCATAAATAGAGAAAAGACTGTACAAATATTGAAGTTTAACCTCACTTTGTACAGTCTCTTTAATAGTATTTATGTTATAATTATATTTTCTTTTTAAATAATTATAATATTATATTTTAATTGCATTTTTGAATCTTTAAGATATTAATTTATAAAAAAACTTATTTCTGCCTCGACGCATATTTCTTCTTGGCAAAAAATTTTCCCTTTACCTATTCCGTAATTTTTTCTAAGTTTTATTATTTCAACTTCAATATCTAACTTATCACCAGGCCTAACTTCTCTTCTAAATTTTGCTTGCTTAATACCTGAAAAAAATGCAATTTTTCCCTTGTATTCGTCCATTGATAAAATGGAAACCGCACCTGCTTGTGCAATAGATTCTATTAATAAAACCCCAGGCATTACCTTATGTTTAGGAAAATGTCCATTAAAAAATTCTTCATTTGCACTTACACATTTAACGGCTTTTATATTCTTACCTATATCCATTTCAATCACTTTATCAATTAATAAAAATGGATACCTGTGAGGTATTATTTTTTCTATTTCTTCTATCTCCAACATATTACCACCTAAAATTACTTAATATATTTTTTCATAATAATACTAGAATTATGACCTCCAAATCCCAAAGAATTTGACATAGCATAATCAACTTTAGTATATCTAGTTCCATCAGTAACATAATCCAAGTCACATAATTCATCTTTGACTCTATAATTTATAGTAGGCGCAATAAAATCCTCTTTTACTGAAAAAGCGCAAACTATAGCTTCTATAGCACCCGCTGCTCCTAGCATATGTCCTGTCATACTTTTTGTAGATGATATAGGAGCTATATTTTCAATCTGATTTTTATATAACTTTTTTATTGCAAGCGTCTCTATATTATCATTTAATTTAGTGCTCGTGCCATGAGCATTTATATAACTTAAATCTTCAGCTTTGATATCTGCATCTTCACAGGCTAATTTCATAGCTATATATGCTGAATTAGCCGTCGGATCTGGAGCAGTTATATGATGTGAATCACTAGTTTGACCGTATCCTACAATCTCACATATTATATTTGCATTTCTCTTTATTGCAGATTCTAATGATTCTAATAGTAGAATTCCTGAACCCTCTCCCATTACAAAACCTGCTCTTTCTTTGTCAAATGGTATAGAAGCTCTTTGAACATCTTCTGATACTGATAATGCTGACATGGCTTCAAATCCACCAATACCCATTTGACAAATAGATGCTTCACTCCCTCCAGCAAAAATAGCATCTTGATAGCCATCTTTAATTAACCTATAAGCTTGTCCTATAGAATCAGTACCTGTAGCACAAGCTGTGACTGTTGAAAAACAAACTCCCTTAGTTCCTAGTTCTATTGAAACACTTCCTGAGGCCATATTAGAAATAGATTTTGGTATAAAGTGTGATGACACTTTTTTAGGTCCTTTTTCAATGTACTTTTTAGTTTCCTCACTTATTGTCTCCAATCCACCAATTCCACTTCCAATTATTACACCTGTCCTAAATTCATTACTTTCATCAATTCGATATTGTGAATTTTCTTTTACTTGTTTTGCCGCTGCAATTGCATATTGAACAAATTTATCTTTCTTCTTAGCATTATTTATAGAAAATTTTTTTGGGTCAAAATCACATATTTCTGCTGCTAATTTAACCTTGTGATTTGTTGTATCAAATGATTCAATTTTTTTTATACCATTTTTAGCCTTTTTTATATTTTCTATAAAAATATTTATATCATTTCCCAGTGGGCTAATTACACCTACACCAGTAACAACTACTCTTCTCTTCATAAAAACTCCTTTATATTGATGATAATCCGCCATCTACACTTATTGTCTGACCATTTATATATTTTGCTTGATCACTGGCCAAAAAATATGCAAGATTTGCTATATCACTTGGATAACCAATAATCTTTAATGGTATACTAGAAATTATTTTATCTTTAATGTTTTCCGGTATTTTATCTGTCATATCTGTTTTTATAAATCCTGGAGCTATAGCATTTACTCTTACTCCATATGGTCCTAATTCTGCCGCAAGGGTTTTAGTCATACCAATCACTCCAGCTTTTGTAGCTGAGTAATTTGCCTGCCCTACATTACCAACTATTCCAGCAAGAGATGACATATTTATAATCGCACCTGATCTTTTCTTAGTCATTTTTTTTGCTACTTGTTTTATACAGTTAAATACTCCCTTTAAATTAGTATTTGTTACCTTGTCAAAATCTTCCTCTGACATTCTTATAAATAATTTGTCTTTTGTTATACCTG
Source organism: Peptostreptococcus equinus (assembly GCF_027125355.1). NCBI lineage: Bacteria > Bacillati > Bacillota > Clostridia > Peptostreptococcales > Peptostreptococcaceae > Peptostreptococcus > Peptostreptococcus equinus. Next base: position 1,342,421 of record NZ_CP114052.1, read on the forward strand.
CATTATTCACTAATACATCAATATTCCCATATTTCTCATATATATACTCAAATTTCTCACAACAATCAACATAATTGCTTACATCAAATTTCAGTGCAAAAACTTCCATATTTTTATTTTTAAGTTCATTTATGAGTTCATTTGCTACTTCTTTAGAATTTATATATGAAAATCCTACGACATATCCTTCCTCTGCAAATTTTTCAACAATAGCTCTTCCTATTCCCCTACTACCTCCTGTAACAAAGGCAACTTTTTTTTCAATAGTCATAAGACCTCCTTATTTTAAAGCAATTTTTATTATTTATATATTTTCACATTTATGGCTTATATTTTCTACAACATAATCTATATCTTTTATTTTTTCTATATTGAATACTTTAATATTTTTATCAATTTTTTTTACAAAAGAAGTTAAACTTTTTCCTGGTCCAATCTCTATAAATGTATCATATCCATCTCTTAATAAATTATTTATAGTTTGTTCAAATAATACTGGTGAATACATATGTTTTTTAAGCATATATCCTATATCGTCTCTTTCAGTATATTTAAATGAATTAGTATTTGAATATACATCAATTTCACTTGATTTAAAAGTAATTTCATTCAAATATTTTTCAAATTTTTCTGAAGCATCAAACATCAATTTAGTGTGAAAAGCTCCCTCTACATCTAGATATACTATCCTTCTTATTGAATATTGTCTTGATAATTCTTCAAAACTTTTTAATGATTTAATATCACCACCTATAACAATCTGTCCTTTAGTGTTGTAATTACAAATACTAAGCGTAGATTTATCTGTATAAGAATCTTGTTTTTTAACAATATTTATTAGATCCTTTATTTTTTCCTCACTTGTTTTCATTACAGCAATCATAGATGACTTTTCACTAATCGCAGCTGCCATTATCTGGCCTCTTTTTTCTACTAAAGAAATAGACTCTTCAACATTCATTTTTTTTGATGCACATAAAGCAGTATACTCACCTAAACTAAGTCCTATCATAGCTTTTATATCCATATTATAAATACTATTAATATCATTATTTTTTATATAGTTAACGCTATATAATTTTAGTTTTTCTTCAAAAATTTTGTAAAGTGATAAAGAATTTAAAAAAATGGCAATTTGACCATATCGAGTCATAGCAAGATTGTCATTATTTGCCTGGCATACTTTTTCCAACGTATCTACATCCAATATTTTCTTTGCCTTATTATATATTTCTTTTCCTTCAGCAAATTCACAGGATTTAGAGCAAATAATTTCTTTACCCATACCATCATACTGTGTCCCTTGACCAGGAAACATTATACATATTTTACTCATTTAAATCACCTAAGACTTTTTTGCACTCATTATTTAAAGATTCAATTATTTTCTTACAAGATTCTTTTTTGTTTACTAAACCAGCACACTGCCCTGCCATTACTGAACCATATTCAACGTCACCATCCAATACGGCTTTTCTTAGAGATCCTGAACCAAATTTCTCCAGTTCGTCAATGCTGACAGATTCTTTTTCCATTTTTGAAAATTTTCTAGTAAATTTATTTTTTATACATCTAATTGGATGCCCTGTAGTTTGACCTGTCACAACTGTTGAAGTATCTTTAGATTGTATAATCTTGTCCTTATACTCTTGGCTAGCCCTACACTCATCGGCTACGATAAATCTAGTGCCCAACTGTACTCCACTAGCTCCTAGACAAAAAGCTGCAGCCATACCTCTTCCATCTGCTATACCACCTGCCGCTATTACCGGCTTATTTACATTATCAACTACCTGTGGCAATAATGACATAGTATTATTGGGTCCTATATGTCCACCAGCCTCTCCTCCTTCGACTATCATGGCCAATACACAATCATTTCTATCCATTCTTATTGCCTGTGCAACAGATGGAACTACTGGAATAATCTTGACTCCTGCTTCATTTAATATTTTAAAATATTTTCCTGGATTACCTGCTCCTGTCACAACTATTTCAACTTTTTCTTCTATTACAGCCTCTATGACATCTTCAATAAATGGGCTAAGCAACATAATATTTAAAGCAAAAGGTTTATCAGTTAGTTTTTTAGCCAATCTGATTTGTTCTACTATCCATTCTTTTGGGGCATTTCCACCTGCAATTATACCTAACCCACCTGCATTTGATACAGCTGCAGCTAAATATGCATCAGACACCCATGCCATACCTCCCTGAAATATTGGGTATTTTATTCCTAACAACTGGCAAATATTATTTTTTATTTTCATAATCTACCTACTTTATAATCATTTTATTTATTTAAGTTTTCAATATAATCAGCAATCAATTTAGGACTTGTTAACTTCTCAATCGCATCATCTTCTACTTCTATATTGTATTCTTCTTCTATTTCTGTCATTATATCCATAACATCTAATGAATCAGCTTCCAACTCTTCTTGAATATTTGTATTATCGCCTATTTTTTCTATTTCTATATCTAATTGTTCTGCTAATATTTCTTTTATTTTTTCTATCATTTTATTACTCCATTCCATTTCAATTTATTTTTTATAGTTTACTTGTATTTTACTTTATTGATATTTTTATATTACTTTTAATAATATAACTCCATAACTAAGTCCCCCACCAAAGGCTAATAGCACTACATATTTTCCTTTTTCTATATGTGCATTATTTTCCTTTAATGAAGTTATATATTCATCCAGTGCAATAGGTACACTTGCAGATGATGTATTTCCGTATTTTTCAATATTTACAAACCATTTATCTATTTCAATATCAGTCTTTATTGATAAATTTTCTATAATTCTTAAGTTTGCTTGGTGGCAAATTATCGCATGCACATCACTTTGATTTATATTATTTTTATCTAATAAATCATTTATAAGTTTAGGTCCTATTTTAGTTGCAAATTTATATATTTGTCTGCCATTCATCTCAATATAATTATTTGACATATCATCTATATCATTTTTCATATCTAGGATTAAATTGAAATCTTTATCATATTCTCCTTTTATATATTGATCTTTTATTTCAAAATCAATATTGTAGAACTTCTGGCAATTATTTTTATCTAGTTTTATTTCTCCATTTGCAGCATCATTTTCTAATAATACTGCCCCTGAACCATCTCCAAATAAAATGCATGTAGATCTATCTTCCCAATTTGTAACCTTACTTAATCGTTCAGAACCTACAACCAAGCAATATCTTATATTTTGCATTTTCATCATGGCTTTGGCTACAGTTAGAGAATATATAAACCCACTACATGCTGCATTTATATCCATACATATAGCTTCTTTTATTCCTAATCTTCCAAGAACATTAAATGATGATGATGGCACTTTTGTATCGTTTGTAACTGATGCAAAAAGAATCAATCCTATTTGATTAGGTTCAATGCCTCCCTTTTCTATTGCTTTTTTACATGCTAGAAATGCTATTTTTTCTGTAGTCTTATTCTTTGAAATTTTCCTTTGAACTATACCAGTTCTCTCTCTTATCCATTCATCATTTGTATCTACAATCTTAGTTAGATCATCATTCGTAAGTACTTGATCATCTGTATAAGAAGCTGTTGATATAATTTTAATAGACATTATCTCCTCCATATTCTTTAACGAAAAAGTTGTTGATATTTACCAGTGCTTTTAGCAGAGCCTTATCCTCATCTAATTTCAAGTCAATTATCAAATGTTCAATCATTTCATCATGAAAATTCTTATGTATTTTTTCTATTAACTCTCCTTTGCGAGTGAGCTTTGCTATTACTACTCTTTTATCGTAAATATCTTTTTCCCTTAAGACATAGCCTTTTTTTTCCAATTTAGTTATTGATGTAGTTAGTGTTCCCATTGTGATTTCTAATATGTCGGCTATCTCTGACATCATTTTACCATCACCACTTTCAATAGCATCTATTACATGAATTTCGCTCATTGAAAGATCTTTAATACCTCTTAATTTCATAGATTTCTCTTCTATAGTTAAAACATTCTTGAATAAATCTACAATTATTGAATTAAGTATTTTTTTTGTAATGTCTCTATTATCAGTATTATTTATTTCATTTAAATCATTTTTTTCTTTATTTTTTTCAAAAATTATATTACTTTGATAATCATCTATATTTTTACTTTCATCATCGTATACTATCGGGCATGATTGTCCATATAAAATGTCATTTTTTTCTTCTACATCACCTTCTGTATAAAAAATAGTCTTATTGTCTTTTACTTCTTCTTCACCATATATTAAATTACTATCATTATTATCATCGATATTAAAATATTCAATATTCTTCTTATCATTTTTGTCTTTATCTCTATCCATTGCTATCCTCCATTAATACGTCTATACTTATCATATCTTTTTTTCAAGATTTTTTCTATAGATTGAGAATAGCTTTTTTCGAGAAATTTTATAATCTCATTTTTTATATTGTACACCTCACCTCCATCCTCTTTTATTATTTTTTCTATAAAGCCAGCATCTAACATATCTTGGCTTGTCAATTTCATTAAGTCAGCCGCCTTTTCTTTTAAATTTGAATCCTTCCAAAGAATGCTGGCAAACCCTTCTGGCGACAATATAGAATAAACACTATTTTCAAGCATCCAAATTTGATCAGTCACACTAAGTGCTAAAGCCCCTCCACTTCCTCCTTCTCCTATTACTATTGAAAGAGTTGGAACTTTTAATTTTGAAAACTCATATATACAATTTGCTATAGCATTTGCTTGACCTCTTTCTTCAGCCCCTATACCACATGCAGCTCCGGGAGTATCCACTATTGTAATTACAGGTAGAGAAAATTTTTCAGCATATCTTAACATACGCAATACTTTTCTATAACCTTCAGGATTAACCATTCCATAATTTCTACTTTTTTCTTGAGAAATTACCATTACTGAATACCGATCTACTTTTCCTATACCGCATATTATTGTATTATCCTCTGAAAAAAGTCTATCGCCATGTAACTCAACAAAAGGATTACAAAAATATTCTATATATTCCTTTGCTTTTTTCCTATCTGGCTCCCTCGCTTTATAAACCTTTTGAATTGCTTTCATAAAACCTCCCCAAGTTCTTATTTAAATTTACCAGCGAATTTTGTATTATTTTTAATTGTTATTTTCCATTTATTAGAAATTTTTTATTGTCTTTTTTTGCTAATATATTATCGTGTATTTCTAATATATCAGATAATATTTCTTTCATTTCATTTCTTTTGCACACCATATCTACCAAACCGTGTGTATACAAAAATTCAGCCTTTTGAAAACCTTCTGGTAATGTGGTTGCTGTCAGCTGTGATATAACTCTAGGACCTGCAAATCCAATTAAAGCCTTATTTTCAGCTATAATTATATCTCCTAAACTAGCAAAACTTGCACTTACTCCTCCTGTAGTAGGATTGGTCAAAACACTTATAAATAGCTGCTTTGCTTTATCGAGTTTCGCTAGTGCTTGGCTTGTCTTTGCCATTTGCATTAATGAATACATTCCTTCTTGCATTCTAGCTCCACCTGATGCACTAAATATTATCAAAGGTATTTTTTTCTTTAAGGATAATTCTATAGATTTTGTAATTTTTTCACCTACAGTGCTTCCCATACTGCCCATCATAAAATGTGCATCCATTACTGCTATTACTGCTTTTTTCCCATTTATTTTTCCAACACCACATCTCACTGCTTCATCTTGACCCGTCTGACTTTTGAATTTATTTTGTATATTTTTATAATTAGGGAAATTTAATGGGTCCCTTATTTTCCATTCTCTAAAATATTCTACAAAAGTTTTTTTGTCAATTATGGATTCTATTCTCTCCATGGCTGTCATTTTAAAATAATATCCACAAATAGGGCAAATTTTAATATTGTTCTTTAATTCATTTTTATTATGTATGGAATTGCACTCTGGACATTTTGTCACTGTCTCAGAATCTAAGTTTATGGACACTGTAGTATATTTGATTTTTTTATTACTTTTAAATAACATATATTAAACTCCCTTTTTATATTTACTTTCCATATAAGAAGTATCAATATTTCCTTTTAAATAATTGTCGTCCTCTAATATTTCTTCATACATTTTTTTATTAGTTTTCACTCCTCCAATTATCAACTCGGACATAGCTCTTTTCATAGTAGATATGGCCTTATTTCTATCACTAGCATACGCTATTACTTTCATCAACATTGAATCATAAAATGGTAAAATTTCATAACCTTGATATATACCACTATCAATTCTTACACCATATCCACCAGGTAAATTTAATTCATTTATTTTACCTGCACTAGGTAAAAAATTATTATCGAAATCATATGCATTAATCCTAAACTCTATAGCATGTCCAGATAGATTAACTTGATTTTGCTTGTAGTTAAGTTTTTTATGTGAAGCAATATTAACCTGCTCTCTAACAATATCTATACCACTTATCATTTCACTAACAGGATGCTCGACTTGAATTCTAGTATTCATTTCCATAAAATAAACTTCTTGTTCTTCTATATCAACTAAATATTCAATCGTACCCGCATTTGTGTAGGATATATATTTTACTGCTTTTTTTGTATACTCATATAATTTATTTAATAAATCATCACATATTGCATAGGCAGGAGCCTCTTCCACTAATTTTTGATGATTCATCTGTAAAGAGCAGTCCCTCGCTCCTAAATGAATTATATTATTAAACTCATCTGCAAGGATTTGAACTTCTATATGTTTTGTCTTGGCTAAATATTTTTCCATATATATTTCTGGATCGCCAAATGAATTTTCAGCCTCTTTTTTTGCAGTATTAAATGACTTTTCTAAATCATCTTTGCAACGGACTACTCTCATTCCTTTTCCGCCGCCACCAGATCTAGCTTTTAAAATAATTGGATAAGTAATCTTTTCTGCTATATCATATGCATTTTCTAAAGACTCTAATATACCTTTTGATCCAGGAATTAAAGGTAAACCAGCTTTTTCCATCGTACTTTTTGATAGATTTTTATTGCCCATAAGATCTATTACTTTACTAGTAGGACCTATAAATTTTATATTGTACACTTCACATAATTTGGCAAAAGAAGCATTTTCAGATAAAAAACCAAAACCAGGATGTATGGCATCGCAAGATGTTACTAAAGCAGCATTTATAATTTGCATTTTATTTAAATAACTCTTTCGTATATCTTTGGGACCTATACATATTGCTTCATCCGCTAGTTTTGTATGAAGTGATTCTTTATCTACAATAGAATAAATCGCCACTGTTTTTATATTCATGTCTTTCAAAGTCCTTATTATCCTCACTGCTATTTCTCCTCTATTTGCAATAAGAACTTTTTTAATAAGTGTTGACATATTAAATCTCCTCAACTAAAAAAATATTTTCTCCAAATTCAACTAAATCTCCATCATTTACTAGTATGTCTACTATCTTACAATCATAAGGAGCTTTAAGTTCGTTCATTAATTTCATAGATTCTATAATACATACCACTTGACCTTTTTTAACTATGTCATTTTTATTTACATAAGCATTTTCTTCTGGACTAGGTTTTGAGTAAAATGTTCCAATCAAATTTGATTCAATATATATATTTTTGTTTGATTGACAAAGTATTTCTTCTTTTTCTTCATTATTTATATTAGCTTTATATAGAGTATCTTTTTTACTGTTAAAATCTAACTCTGACGAACTAATATTATTTTTGAATTTCACCTCAAAGTTATCGTCTTTATATTCCAATTCAGATAGGTTCATTTCTTTAATTATCTTTGCAAGTTCTTTAACATTGTTCAAATATAACACCTCATTTATTTTGATTATCAAAGTATTTTATAAAACTATTATATCTGTTAATATTAATATTGTCAATAAATATTATTTTTATAGTCAAAATAATATTTATTGACATATAAACGTAAAATAAATTTTGTAAAAACAAAAACTGCGTAGATAAAAATCTACGCAGTTTTTATTAAAAATTTTTAAGATTTATAAAAAGCCTATTTTTCAGTTACAACTTATTTATTTTCAGTTGTATTTTCTACAACTGGCTTTGCCGCTACTTTTCTTTCTTTAGGTTTTATAACTTTTGTAGGACACTTCATAGCACACTTATTACATTGCTTACATTTAGAATAATCAATTTGTGCAAGCTTATTTTCAAAAATTATAGCATCAAACGGACACTCTTTGAAACATATTCCACATCCTATACATCCTACTGAACAGTTTTCTTTTACAGTCTTTCCAAAGTCATTTGACTTACATAATACTGTTACTTCTTTATTTGCAGGTTTACGTTCAATTAATCCCTTAGGACAAATATCTATACATTTGCCACAATTAACACATTTTTCATCATCAACTACAGCAACACCATCTACTACATGTATGGCATCAAATTTACAAACCTGAACACAAGTACCCAAACCTAGACAACCATACGAACAAGCTTTTGGTCCACCTATTAGTGAAGCTGCTGCTCTACAATCTTGAATTCCACTATACTCGTATTTTGTTTTAGTAGCTTCACAAGTACCTTTACATCTTACATTAGCTACTATTTTATCTCCACTACCAGCTTCTACACCCATAATTTCAGCAACTTTTGCTGCTACTGCAGCTCCACCTACTGGACATCCATTAACTGGTGCATTTCCTCCAGCTATAGCCGCTGCTAGACCACCACAACCTGGAAATCCACAACCACCACAATTGGCACCTGGTAAAACTTCTAAAATAGCCGCTTCTTTTTCATCTACTTCAACAGCAAATTTCTTTGAAGCAAAATCTAGGATAATACCAAAGATTAAACCAAGTACACCTAGTACAATTACCGCATAAGCTATTAGCATTCTTTAGTACCCCCTTATAATTTGATTAATCCTGTAAATCCTAAGAAGGCTATTGACATTAAACTTGCTGATATTAATGTAATAGGGAATCCTTCAAAAGCATCCTGGACTTCTGCTAATTCTAATCTTTCTCTAATACCTGCAAATATAACTATTGCAAGTGTGAAACCTATTCCGGCACCTAAGCCGTTTATTAATGTTTCTATTATATTATAACCTTTGTTAATATTTACTATAGCTATACCTAAAACCGCACAGTTAGTTGTGATAAGAGGTAAGAAAACACCCAAAGCCTGATAAAGTGAAGGTGATGTCTTTTTAATTACCATCTCAACAAACTGAACTATAGAAGCAATAACCAATATAAAAGCTATTGTCTGTAAGTATCCTATATTAAAACTATTTAGTATCATTTGTATAAAATAAGTTATTACTGATGCTAAAGCGATTACGAATGTAACAGCAACACCCATACCAATTGCAGTATCTGTTTTCTTAGAAACTCCTAGGAAAGGACAAATACCAAGGAACTGTGATGTAATAACATTATTTACAAGTACTATAGATAAGAACAATAATATTAATTTCAATCTCTACACCCCTTTACGCTTTTTTCTTTGTTACTTTATTAAATATTGCCATTAAGAATCCCAAAGTTAAGAATGCACCTGGTGGCAAGATAAACAGCAATGTATTGAATGTTTCTGGTAAGAAAACAAATCCAAATATACTTCCTGCTCCAAGTATTTCTCTTACTGAACCTAAAATTGTCAGCGCAAGAGTAAATCCTAGACCTTGACCAAAACCATCAACAAAAGATGCTCCTGGCTTATTTTTGCAAGCAAAACTTTCAGCTCTAGCAAGTATTAAACAGTTAACAACTATAAGTGGTATATAAAGACCAAGAGCCGCATCAAGTGCTGGCACGTAAGCCTTTAATAACATCTGAACTATCGTAACGAATGTAGCAATAACAACTACGAAACATGGTATTCTTATCTTATCAGGAACAACCTTTCTTAGCAATGAAATTGCAACATTTGAACATGCAAGAACAACTGCTGTTGAAAGACCCATACCTATACCGTTTATTGCTGAACTAGTAACGGCAAGTGTTGGACACATACCTATTACCTGTACAAAGGTAGGGTTTTCGTCTATAATACCGTTTTTAAATATTTTTCCTAAACTACTCATATCTAACCCTCCTTTTTATTTTAATACATCAAATACTTTTATGGCTTCATTTACTCCGCTTGTAACAGCCTTTGAAGTTATAGTAGCACCTGATATAGCTTTGATTTCATTATCTTTTGGTGTACCGCTCTTTATAACCTTAATTTCTTTAGCAGCTTTACCTTTATATTGACCATTAAACACTGGATCAGCGGCTTTTGCACCTAGACCTGGAGTTTCAGTATTATTTCCTATTGCTACACCTGTTATTTTTCCATCTTTAGCTATACCAATAGTAATTTCTACTGGACCACCATATCCACCAGGAGCAGCCTTAACAGTGAATCCGCCATCATCTCCCTGATATACCTCAGAAACTGTGCTAACACCAGCAGATTTATACTTTGAAGCATCTATCTTCTTAAATTCTTTTGCTGAAGGAAGAACCTGCATTCTAGCCTGGTTACTTGCTGCAAGATTTCTTTGTTCAATTGTAGGTGCAGTCATCTGATTTGTTCCAGCTAGCAATAGTGCCGCTACTGCAGAAAAGGCAAGTAAAGTTCCGCCTATTTTTGCCATACTATTCATTATTTACGCACCTCCCCAAATACTCTGTTATTAACATATTTGTCAATTAGTGGAACTAAACAGTTGGCAAACAATATTGAGTAAGATACACCTTCTGGATATCCACCAAATAATCTAATGCATACTGCTAATATAGCCGCTATTGAAGCATATATTATTTGTCCTTTTTTTGTCATTGGTGAAGTTGTATAATCAGTTAACATGAATATACCACCAAGGAATAAACCACCAGCACATGCTTGATATAAAGCAAATTCGAAATTCATTCCACCAAATAAGAAAGTTAATACAGTCGCTAATACAATGTAAGTTACTGGCATTACATATGAAATTATTCCTTTGTATACCAAGTAAACTCCACCTATTAATAATAAAACTGTACAAGTTTCACCAATTGTTCCACCAATATTACCTAAGAACATATCACTTAAAGAAATATTCGCTTGATGTAAATGATTTAATGCGTTTGCTGCACTTCCAGCACCTTCACTTCCACCTAACTTCATATAGCTAAGCGGTGTAGCTGCTGTTATAGCATCCGCATTAGCACCTGGTTTAACCCAAGTAGTCATAGCTACTGGAAAAGATGCAAGTAAAAATGCTCTACCAGCTAAAGCAGGGTTTAGGAAGTTAAATCCTATACCACCAAACAACATTTTAACGACTATAATAGAAAAAATCGCACCAAAAACACACATCCATATTGGTAAACCAGCAGGAACGTTAAAAGCTAATAGTAAACCTGTTACAACAGCTGATAAATCATTTATAGTAGATTCTTTCTTAGTTATTTTACAATATAAAAACTCAGATAAAACAGCACCTAAAATACATGCTATTATCGTAATAGCACCCCTTACTCTAAAGTAATACAGGCCTGCAATTGTAGCAGGTAAAAGTGCAATTAAAACCTGCTTCATTATATATGAAGTATCTTCATTTGTCCTAATGTGTGGAGATGAAGAAACTATCCATTTATTATTCATCATTTTTCCCCCTAACTATTATTTCTTTTGAGCTGCAGCAGCTTTTCTTCTCTTAGCACCAATCTCTCTCTTAGCTTGTCTAATTGAAGGAAGTAAAAGTCTTCTTGCAGGACAAATAAACGAACATGAACCACACTCAATACAATCCATAGCTCTATGCTTTTCAGCTTGTTCAAAATCATTCTTTAGCGAATAAGCACTAATGAATAAAGGCTGAAGGAATGCTGGACATACATCAGTACATCTACCACATTTAATACAGTTCTGTGGTTGAGGAGCCTTAGCCATTTTATCATCTAAAATCAAAATACCTGAAGATCCTTTATTAGTAGATATATCATCTGTACACTGTGCAAGTCCCATCATAGGACCACCAGCTATTAACTTACTAGCTGTAACGCCTTCTTTTATACCACCACATTGTTCTATTATCTCATTGAATTTTGTCCCAACTTTTGTCACCAAGTTCTTCGGTTCTTTTATACAAGGACCTGTAACTGTAGTTATTCTTTCTACAAGAGGCATACCGAATTTTATAGCTTTTGCTATTGCTGCCGCTGTGGCAACGTTATCAACTACAGCCCCAACTGCAATTGGAAGAGCTCCTGATGGAACTTCTCTACCTGTGCAAGCGTAGATTAACTGTTTTTCAGCACCTTCTGGATACTTAACCTGTAAACTAACTACTTCAATTTCTGGATAAGCTTCAGCTGCCTTTACCATATTTTCTATGGCTTCTGGCTTATTAACTTCAATTCCTATAAATCCTTTTTTTACGTCTAGTGCTTTCATCAAAGCTCTAAGTCCGTAAACTACTAATTCTGGATGTTCAACCATTAGTCTATCATCTGCTGTTAGATAAGGTTCACATTCTGCACCATTTAAGATTACAAATTCTGCATTTGAATCTGGTGGTGGAGCTATCTTGACGTGGTTAGGGAATGTTGCCCCACCCATACCAACGATACCAGCTTCTTTAACAATATCAATAATTTCTTCTTTGCTTAAGCTTTCGATTTCGCCATGAGGCTGAATACTTGGATGTAGTTCTTCTTTGAAATCATTTTCAATAATCACGCAAGTAGAACTTCCACCAGGAACACCACATACTTCTATGGCCTTTACTACACCAGACACTGATGAATGTATGTTAGAAGATACAAATCCCTGAGCCTCACCAATTTTTTGTCCCAGTTTTACTTCTTCGCCAACTTCTACGATACACTTGGCTGGTGCACCTATATGTTGCTGAAGAGGGATATAAACAGTAGCAGGAGCCGCTGCTTTCTCAATTGGTTTTTTATTAGCGTACTCTTTTCCATATGGAGGATGTATTCCTCCCTTAAAAGTTAAGAGTTTCATTCTGTTACCCCCTGTTCTTAACTAAATAATTTTTTAATTACAATACTAGTATACAACATTTATTATTATAAATCTACTGAATTTTATAAGTATAATATCTATAGAATTGACAATTTGTTCAAGTTTTTCGTATTATATTTAAGCAACTTAACTTAATATCTTTAAATAATATAGCCAAATTAATATAAAAAAAATAATATAAGCTTAACAACTTGATTACAGCTTATATTATTAAAAATATACTTTTATGTTTTTTATAATATATAGTGGGTATTAATGAGAATTAAGCGCTTTATATTCAAATAATCTACACAATAATTTCCAATCAATATAATTTATATTCGCAAATGAAAATATCCTTGTATTCTCAAATAAAATTACCCCTGTAATCCTCTAGCCTGCCTATCCATATCTTCAATTACAATATCATATATTTCCCCTAAGCTTGAACAATATTCTAAAACATCCCAAGGTTCATTTGTATGAAAATGTATTTTTATGAGTTCTTCATCACCAACAGCTAATAAACAATCCCCTTTTAAATTTTTATTAAAATAATCATTTATTTTTTCCTCATCTAAGTTTTTACCTTCAATCAAAAGCTGAGTATCATATCTAAATTCTAACATTTTTTATTTCTCCTTTATATATTTATAATTTCAGTAATATAAAATACCCACTTTACATAAGAAAAAACCTCCAAAGTTTATGTCTTTGAAGGCCTTAAAATTATTTTTATTTTTTCATTTTATTTTTTATCATTATAAATCTCACAAATTTTACTAATTCCATACATAGCACAGAAATTAAAGCTATCAATGCCGATACTCCTAAATCATTTATGGTAAATTGACTTGGTATAGCAAATATACCTCTAATCGGAGCACTTAATACCATTCCTAATAAAGCTAAACAAATTAATACTGCTATTATTACATACTTATTAGAGAAAAAACCTAGTGAAAATGCATTTCTAAAATCTGATCTACATGCAAATGTCTGTAGGGTTCTAGCAAGCAATAATGTTGTAAATGCCATTGCTACACCCATCTGAGGAGATGACTTCATGCCTATATATTGAGCAACTATAGCTGCTATACCTACAAATATACCTCTTGATAGTATTGCTTGAAGAGTTCCTCCACCTAATAGCCCTTCGTTTTTATCTCTAGGAGGTAAGTCCATTATACCTTTTTCAGGTTTTTCCATACCAAGAGCTATGGCTGGCAATGAGTCATTTACCATATTGATAAATATAAGCTGCAATGCTGTATATGGATTTGTCCAATCTGAGAAAACAGCAAATAATATAGATATTATAGCACCTAGATTTCCAGAGAATAAGTAGGTTATAGATTTTTTGATATTACTGTAAACTGTTCTACCCACTTCAACAGCAGCTACTATACTAGCAAAATTATCATCAACTAAAACCATAGCTGATGCATCTTTTGCAACTTCAGTACCACTTCCCATGGCTATTCCTATATCTGCATTTTTAAGAGCTGGAGCATCATTAACACCATCACCTGTCATTGCAGTCACTTTATTCTTTCTTTGCCAAGCTTCTACTATTCTAATTTTATTTTGAGGTGACACTCTAGCATATACGCTTAATTTTTCCAGTTTTTTATCTAACTCATCATCATCTATGCTATCTAACTCTTGTCCCGTAAATGATATATCACCATCTTCAAATATCCCTATTTCCTTACCTATTGCAACAGCAGTAGTTTTGTGATCACCAGTAATCATTATAGGCTTAATTCCAGCACTCTTCGCTTTTATAACGGCATCTATCACTTCTTTTCTAGGTGGATCAATCATCGCTATTAAACCAATAAATATAAAGTTATTTTCACTTTCTACTCCTATTTTTTCGCCATCATCTATTTCTTTGTATCCAAATGCTAGTACTCTAAGAGCCCTATTAGAATATGCTTCATTTTGCTCCTTTATTATATGTCTAGCTTCATCAGTCATTTCTACTACTTTGTCACCTTTAAGAACTTTTATAGATCTAGATATTACTATATCTGGTGCTCCCTTAGTAAACATAATATTTTTTCCATTTATTTTATGTGTAGTAGACATTAATTTTCTATCTGAATCAAATGGAACTTCTTGCAATCTTCCAAATGTTTCTCTAACTCTTTGCGTTCCATAGCCCTTTTTATCAGCAAATACAGTAAATGCAACTTCAGTAGGGTCTCCTATTTCTTTGCCATCTTCGCTTATTATTGAGTCATTACATAGAGCTGCAGCTATATTTAACATATGCTCTGAGTCATAGCCAATTTCTAAATTATCTTTTTTCGCTTCCTCTTGAACCTCTATTGATTTAGAATCTACGCCATTATATTTAAAATATTCAACTGCAGTCATCTTATTCATTGTAAGTGTACCTGTTTTATCTGTGCAAATTATTGATGTGGAACCTAATGTTTCAACTGCAGGTAATTTTCTAATTATAGAATTTTTCTTTGACATAGTCTTAGTACCAACAGATAGGACTATGGTTACTATAGATGACAGAGCTTCTGGAATAGCTGCAACTGCAATAGCAACTGCAAACATAAAAGAATTTAGTATTACTGTCTTCATTGGTACTGCACTAGGATGTGTACTTGCTCTAAATACCTGTATAGCAAAAATTAGTATACATATTGCAACTATTGCTATTCCTAATTTTTTTGAAAAAGACTCTATATTTGATTGTAAAGGAGTCTGTTTTGCTTTTGTATTTTCAAGTAAGTCCGCAATTTTACCAATTTCTGTGTCCATACCAGTAGCTGTACATACATATGTAGCTCTGCCATTTACTACCATTGATGTAGAGTATACCATGTTAGATCTATCGCCTACAGATACTTCTTTGTCTATTTTTTCTACTGATTTGCTAGCTGGCTCAGACTCACCTGTCAACATACCTTCCACTATCTTTAACGATTCAGCTTCTAATAATCTTCCATCGGCAGGAACAAAATCTCCGGCTTCAAGCAAAATTATATCACCAGGTACTACGTCAGTGGATTTAATCGTTATCTTTTGATTTGATCTAATAACTTTTGCATTCGGCACTGACATCTGTTTTAAGCTATTTATTGATGATTCTGCCTTTTTTGTTTGAACAGTACCAAGTACTGCATTTAAAATTAGTACTAGAAAAATAATTAATGATTCCATCAGGGATCCAGTAGCTATCTGTAATATAGCAGCTATAATCAAGATTATAACCATAGGATCTTTGAAACTTTCTAAAAATATTTTCCAAGTAGGATCACCTTTTTTGTCCTTTAACTCATTTTTGCCATATTCTTTTAATCTTTTTTCTGATTCTTCTACTGAT
The DNA here is from genome assembly GCF_027125355.1 of Peptostreptococcus equinus. Lineage (NCBI taxonomy): Bacteria > Bacillati > Bacillota > Clostridia > Peptostreptococcales > Peptostreptococcaceae > Peptostreptococcus > Peptostreptococcus equinus. The sequence continues at coordinate 1,358,767 of NZ_CP114052.1, forward strand.
AAACCAGAAAGTGACGAATTAAATTCTTCTATTACCTGATTCGAATCCATAAGGTAATAGTTAATTTCTTTGTTTTTATCCATTGCTAACCTCCATATTTGAGAATAAAAAAACCTTAACAACAAAACTTCCAAAATAAATACACTCCTGCACTTATTTTGAAGGTCTTGCTGTCAAGGTAACCTTGTCCATTAACCGAGTGCCACGCACTGTACTGACGACTAACAGATGCAAAATTATGCATCGCTACTCCCCTTCTAGATTTAGTATAGTACATTCTGAATAAATTGTCAATTTCTAATTAAAAAAGGAAGGGCATATACCCTTCCTTTTAGCTTTTGTTTTTAAATATTATTGTTATAAAACAGCTAATACTTCTACTTCAACCTTAGCACCCTTTGGTAACTCTTTTACAGCTACACAAGATCTAGCTGGTTTGTGATCTCCAAAGTACTCTGCATATACTTCATTAACTGGTCCAAAATCTGCCATATCAACGATATATACTGTAGTCTTTACTACATTTGTAAAGTTTGCACCAGCTTCTGCTAATACAGCTTTAACATTTTCTAATGACTGAGTGGCCTGAGCCTTTATATCTCCATCTACTATAACACCTGTTTCTGGTACTAGTGGTATCTGGCCTGAACAATATAATATGTTCCCTGCCTTGATTGCTTGTGAATATGGTCCAACTGCCGCTGGAGCATTCTTAGTGTAAATTACTTCTCCCATTACTTTATCCTCCATAATCTTATAGGAATTCTACTTTAATTCCATTTTCTATAAACTCTGATTTCATTTTTTCAATTTGTTCAAAGTCTATAGTTTCTATTGTAGCTTCTACTGTCTGTAATTTCAAGTACTTTCCTGTAGATAATTTATCTTGAGTTATTGTAAGAACGTTTCCACCACACTTAGCCACTATCTCAACTAGCTTTGATAACGAACCTGGAACGTCTGGCAATTCAGCAACTATGTTCACTCTTCTTCCCTGTCTATTAAGCGCAACACTCATAATTCTATAAAGTGTATTTATATCTATATTTCCACCTGATACTACACAAACAACATTTTCTCCCTTAGCTGGCTTATATTTTCCTGACAATATAGCCGCTGTAGAAACTGCTCCTGCTCCTTCAGATACTAGTTTTTGATTTTCCATCATGAATAATATGGCTTGTGCTATTTCTTCTTCAGTAACTGTTACGACTGAATCAACGTTTTCCTTTATGATATCAAAAGTTAAATCCCCAGGAGTTTTAACTGCTATACCATCTGCTATTGTAACATCGTTAAATGCTGTAGTAACCTGACCTTTTTCGAATGAAGCCTTCATTGAAGGTACATTACAAGTTTGAACTCCAACAACTTTTATGTTTGGATTTAAACCCTTTAATGCTGTAGCTATACCTGCGATGATTCCTCCACCACCGATTGGCACTAATACAGTATCAACATTTCCATCTAATTGTTCAAATATTTCTAGACCTATTGTTCCCTGTCCAGCAATTACATACTTGTCATTGAAAGGATGTAGGAAAGTTGCTCCAGTTTCCTTTTGAACCTGAACAGCTTTTTCATATGCATCGTCATATACTGCTCCGTGTAATACAACTTCTGCTCCATAACTCTTAGTTGCAGCAACCTTTGATACAGGTGCATTAGCTGGCATACAAATTGTAGCCTTTATTCCTGCATTTCTAGCTCCTAAAGCAACACCCTGAGCATGGTTACCTGCACTTGATGCTATAACACCGCAAGCCTTTTCCTCATCTGTTAAATGAGCTATCTTATTGCAAGCACCTCTTAACTTAAATGAACCAGTTCTCTGTAAGTTCTCACACTTATAGTAAACCTTTGCCCCCGTCTTTTCAGATAATCTAACGTTTTCCAACAAATCAGTTTTCAACGCTACCCCCGCGATTATCTCTTTCGCTTCCTGTACATCTTGTAATGTAACTTTTTCCATTTTAATTTTTCTCCTTTTTATTAGAAGAGTTCTACAAACACCCTCCGTTATTTTAGGATATTTAATTACCCTATAGTAAATAATAATACTATAGGGTAAAAAATTCAATAGAAAATTATATATTTATTCTATTTTTTTATTTTTTTCTTTTTTTTATTAGCTTTTTCAATAAGTTCATTAACTTCTTTTTTTGAAAGTCTCTTCTTTGGCAAATTTTCTTTAACCTTTGCCTTAGCTTGTTCATGACCTGGGAAAATTATCTTAGGATTTTCATTATTTTTTTTATAAATTGTAAATTTTGACCCTATAGCCTGTACAAATTCAGCTCTTATGCTTTCACATATAGCATTTGCAGCTTCTTTTGCATCAATACCAGCGTTGTCTAATATATTAACCTTAACTAATTCTCTAGCCTTTAACTGATCATCTAACTGTTCCAAGAATTCTTGGCTTATACCTTCTTTACCAATTTGTGAAGTAGCCTTCAATCCATTAGCCATTGATTTTAAGTATGATCTTTTTTTTCCGTTTAACATAGTATCACCATTTCTTTCTTATTATTAATCATAGAACTCAAATTCTAACTCATAAATTTTAACTGTATCCCCTTCTTCGATACCCATTTCTCTAAGCATATCAAAAACTCCTCTAGACTCCATTTGATTTTGGAAGAATTGAAGCGATTCCATATCGTCAAAATTAACAGAATACATAATTCTACGTAATTCCTTACCTTTTACTACATATACACCATTTTCGTCAACTTCTACTCTTAGACCTTCATCTTCTTCTTCATCAAGATCTGGTCTATAAATCTCTTCTTCTGTTACAAGTTCGAAGTCTTCAATCTCACCTAGCATCTGCGTAACCTTATCTATTACTGCTTGTACACCTTCTCTTGTTGCCACAGATGTCTTAAATACCTCATATCCTTTTGCTTGTATTTTATTCTTGAAATCTTCATATACACTTTCATCCATTAATAAATCTGATTTATTAGCTACTACTAACTGTGGCCTTGTAGATAATCTTTCATTATAAAGTTTTAGCTCTTCATTTATTTTTTCAAAATCCTCGTATGGATCTCTGCCCTCTATTCCTGAAATATCTACTATATGAATCAATACTTTTGTTCTTTCAACATGCCTTAAAAAATCATGACCTAATCCAACACCTTCAGATGCACCTTCAATAATTCCAGGTATATCTGCAATTACAAAGCTCTCACCATGTCTAGTCTTAACCACGCCTAAATTAGGTGTGATCGTAGTAAAATGATAATTTGCAATCTTTGGTTTTGCAGAAGTTACAACTGATAAAAATGTTGATTTTCCAACATTAGGAAATCCTAATAACCCTACATCTGCTATCATTTTTAGTTCTAATATTATCCATTTTTCTTCACCATCTGTACCTGATTTTGCAAAGGCAGGAGCTTGTCTAATAGAATTTGCAAAATGTTGGTTACCTTTACCTCCAAAACCGCCTTTTGCTACAACTGCTCTTTCTCCATGTTTTTTTAGGTCTGCTATAATAAGATTAGTTTTTTCATCTCTCACTATAGTTCCTTCTGGCACTTTAAGAATTAAATCTTCTCCATTTTTTCCCGCTCTTCTTTTCTTTGATCCATCTTCTCCATTTGGTGCAGAATATTTTCTTTTATATTTAAAATCCATCAGCGTTCTCAAGCCATTATCAGCCTCTAAAATGATAGATGAACCTCTTCCTCCATCTCCACCATCTGGGCCACCTGCTGGAACATATTTTTCTCTTCTAAATGATACAGCACCATTACCACCATTACCAGATTTCACAAATATTCTAGCCTTATCTATGAACATATCTTACCTCCTTTTCTATATATTTATATATATATTCTATACCTCAATATATAAAATATTATTAAAAAATTAATAGCATTTTATATATTGGTATAGGAATTTTTTGAAACAACACTTTATATTCAACAGTATAAAAATAGAGCTATCGAAATGATAGCTCTAAGCATATACTATTCAGCGATTTCTACTGGATATATACTAACTTTTTTTCTCTTCTTGTCTAATCTTTCAAACTTAACTTTTCCATCAACAAGCGCGAAAAGAGTATCATCTCCACCCTTACCTACATTTGTACCAGGATGAATTTTTGTTCCTCTCTGTCTAACTATGATAGAACCAGCAGTTACTGCCTGACCGTCAAATCTCTTAACACCAAGTCTCTTAGAAATAGAATCTCTACCATTCTTAGAAGAACCTACTCCCTTCTTTGATGCAAGAAGTTGCAAATTCATTTTTAACATCTGGAGTCACCCCCTACTTTTCAAATATTTTTATATTTTTTGGATATTCTCTACTTATTTCAACCAATGCTAATTTTAAATGTTCAAGTAAAAGCTGAGATTTTTCTAAATCTTCATCTGCTACCTTACACAAAATATGACCTTCATTAGCCAATACTTTTTCAAAATTAACTTTTTGTAGGTTTTCTAATGAATTAATAACAGCAATAGAATTGCTAGTAACAGACGCACAAACTATGTCGTATCCAAATTCTTCATAATTCGCATGACCTCTTAATTCAAATCCCTTAATCTTAAACTCACTATTATAATAAAAATCAACTTTTATCATTGTGAATTAAGCGTTGATCTTTTCAACTACTATCTTAGTATATAGCTGACGATGACCATTTTTTCTTCTGTAGTCCTTTTTTGGCTTGTACTTGTAAACGATAACTTTCTTACCTTTACCTTGTTCTACTACTTTAGCTTCAACAGAAGCACCTTCAACTACAGGAGAACCTATCTTAAGTTCACCATTGTTTACAGCTAATACTTCATTTAAAGTAACAACATCACCTTCGTTAGCGTCTAGCTTTTCAACGAAAAGAACATCACCTTCAGAAACTTTATACTGCTTTCCTCCAGTCTTAACTATAGCGTACATATATACACCTCCTTGTTCTCAAACTCGCCGGATGAGGTATCCAAATTATATTGGAGTTTTTTGCCAATCACTGCCTGAGCGTGCGGCCACCTTTACCGTGCGGCAATTACCTATATAATTATATATAAAAAATATATAAAAGTCAATGTTTTTTTGTTTTTTATAATAACTTTTATTAAGGCTATTTATTCCTACTTTCACTATGATATAATTGTTTATGAGGTGATAAAATGCTAGTGGTCTTTACAAATGTCTTAATTCTATTCATGCTTATGTATATAGGCTATTCAATGGGAAAAAATAAAATAATAAAATATTCATCAATAAACGATTTATCCAATATCCTTATTGATTTCGCTATACCATGTACTATTGTAGTGTCTTTAATTCGACCATTCAATCAGAAATTATTAGATGCTACAATCAAAGTAATGTTTTTAATGATTATATTTCATTTGTCAGTTGCATTATTTTCGTATGTAATAACAAAGATATTAAATGTAGATGAAAAAAAACAAGGAAGCTGGATGTTTGCCCTCGTGTTTTCAAATAATGGTTTTATTGGTTATCCCTTGATGTATGCACTATATGGCAATGATGGACTATTTATTATGGCTATGGGTAATGTAATTCAAAATGTATTTATATTTTCTATAGGTATAAAAATGGTAACACTTAATTATCCAAATGATGAAAAAATTAATATTAAAAAAATAGTATTTACTAGACAAAATATCGCAGTAATAATAGGTATGTTTTTATTTGTACTACAGATACATGTTCCAACACCAATTTTTAACTTACTTAGATACGTTTCTAATTTGACGGTTCCTCTATCAATGATGGTAGTAGGACTATCTTTATCAAAATACAATCCTAAAACTATGTTTACAGACCCAGAAGTATATAGACTAAGTTTTATACGTATGATTCTTTTACCTATTTTTTTGATTATAATATACAAATTATTTAAAATTGAAGCAAACAATAATTTGCCTTATGCAATTTTATTCTTTACAGCAGCTTTGCCTAGCCCAGCATTTACTTCTATTATGGCAGAGAGATATAATACAAGTGTAGAATTTGCTTCAAAATGCGTTTTTATAACTACAATTTTGAGTATTATAACAGTTCCATTTTTCGCTTCACTACTATAAAATCCAATAGTATAAAGCTCAACCAAAATTATATAAAATTATTTATTCTCTATAATATTTAATTAAGTAAAATTAATATTAATTATACTTAATTAAATATTATAGAGTTTTTTCTTTTTCAATAACTATATACATACTTTTTATGCTATACTATATAAATATAAATTATAAAAAAATAAGGAGATAGTAATTTGCAAGTAATTTTTACAAACGTATTGATATTATTCTTGCTATTATTTTTGGGTTACTGGATGGGACTTTCGAAAGTTGTAAAGCATACATCTATTAATGATATTACAAATATGCTTATAGATGTAAGTATCCCGTGTACTATTATAGTATCTATGATTAGACCTTTTTCAAAGGCTCTTTTAAATGATATTATTAAAGTCTCATTAATAATGGCAGCATACTTAATTGTTATTTCAGTAGTAGCTTACTATATTTCAAAATTGCTAAAAGTTGACAAGATGAAGCAAGGAAGTTGGATTTTCGCTCTAACATTTTCAAATAATGCCTTTATAGGATATCCACTTATGTTTGCTCTATATGGGAATAACGGATTATTCTTGATGGCTATAGGTAATATAGTTCAAAATATATTTATATTCTCTATAGGTATAAAAATGATTACACTAAACTATGATTTGGATGAAAAAGTTAGAATTAGAGATGTGGTATTTACTAGACAGAATTTTGCCGTATTAATAGGTATGATTTTATTTTTGGGACAGATACCTGTGCCAAAACCTGTACTTACATTGATTACTTATGTTTCAAATCTAACTGTGCCGCTTTCAATGATGGTGGTAGGTTTATCGCTTTCTAGATATGACTACAAAAAAATGTTTACTGACTTTGAAGTTTATAGATTAACAGTTATTAGAATGGTCTTAGCTCCAGTATTAATATTAATATTATTTAAAGTACTAAACATACAGGCAAACCTAGATTTACCTCTAGCAATATTATTCTTTACAGCAGCACTACCAAGTCCTGCTTTTACAACAATAATGGCTGAAAGGTATAATACTAGTATTGAGTTTTCATCAAAATGTGTGTTTATAACAACTATTATCAGTATAGCAACAGTTCCGTTGCTAGCTGGTTTATTATAAGAAAAGAAGTTGATAATATGAAAAATCCATATTATCAACTTCTTTTCTTATATTATCATTATATTTACTCAATTATTTTTTATTGAAACTTGGCCAAATTTTTGCATTACAAAAGAAACTCACTTTCTAATTTAGAGAGAGCCTTTTTCTTAATCTTTCCTATAGCTGTAACTGAACATTCCAACTCTTTGGATATATCTTTTTGTGTCCTATCTTTAATAAATATAGATTCAATCACATATTTTTCTTTATCCGTTAAAATATTAAATTTATTCAGAGCAAATCTATAATCAAAAATTAAATTATATTTTTTCTCATACTCACAAACTAACCTATTTTTATATCTTTCCAAAAAATCCGTGTCGGCCTCAATTTCTCCATCGTTATTTATTGAAAGTATATTAGTTCTATTTTTAATAGCTAGTATACTTTCCGATATTTTTTTACAGTCAATGTTATTTTTTCTAGATAAAAATTTTAGCTTTTTGGTGCTCAATTTATCATCTAATAAATCTGCATCTTTACTACATTTAGCATATATTGATCCGGCTTCTCTAGATACATATAGGTTACCATATTGTCTATATGCATTTTTAATACTAAATTTCACATTGTTTGAAACATAGGTTCTCACTAAAATATTTTCCCTAAAATCAAATTTTTTTGCAGCATAAATAACTCCCAGTACACCAGTTTGAAATAAATCTTCATCCTCTAATCCTCTATTTTTATAAGAAGATAGTTCATTATCGGAACAAATTACTGTTTTTACCTGATTCAATTTGCTTATTATAAAAAGATCTAAAGCTTTATTACACCCATTTCTCCCCATCCACAAGAGCGCTCTGTCTACTCTATCAAGTTTATCTTGTATATTTTTATTTTTTTCATCAAAGCTCTGTTTGTTATAATTGGAGTTGAAAGAATTTAGTAATGTCGTTATCTCACTTTTTATTTCTTCCATACGGCTAAAATATACCTCCTAAATTATAAAATATTAATGGCTGTTAAATATTAAAAATTATTAAAATTATTTGCAAATACTTATAGTCAATTTTATTTTTTATTATATCTTTTTATCTAAAATATATTATTTACTTACATTATAAAATTTGTAGGTATTTTTGTATATAAAAAGAGGCAAATTATACACTATTCTGCCTCTTTTTATTAATTTATTTACTTTTTATATTTATTACATATATTTAAATATCTTGCTTAAATTTTATATTGTTATGTCTTTTTTATTTAAATCTAAATATCCTCAATGAATTAAGTACAGCAAGTAATGCCACACCTACATCTGCAAATATTGCCATCCACATATTAGCAAGTCCAAACATACTCAATATCATTATCAAAACTTTAATACCAATAGCCATAACTATATTTTGTATTACTATTTTATTTGTATATTTAGATATATCAATAGCCCTGGCTAGAGTATTTAAATCATCCTTCATCAAAACTATATCAGAAGCCTCAATAGCTGCATCTGATCCTATTTGTCCCATTGAAATACCTAAATCAGCTCTTGCTATTACTGGAGCATCATTTATACCATCTCCCACGAATGCCAATCCTCTTTCTTTCTCAACTCTTTTAGACATTATCTCTTCTACTTTTTCTACTTTTTGGTCAGGTAACAATTGTGCATATACTTTATCTATAGATAGTTCTTCAGCTAAAGCTCGTGCGTTTTCTTTAGAATCTCCAGTTAATATTATAAATTCTTCTACACCTCTTTTTCTTAACGAATTTATAGCTGACTCAGTTCCAATTTTCAAATCGTCATATATTTCTATGCATCCCATGTAATAATTATCACAAGCTAGATAAACCTTTGAAGAATTAGATTTTATTTTTTCATAGTTAATATCATACTTTTCCATCAATCTACTATTACCTGCCAATATTTCATGACCATCATATTTAGCTATTATGCCCATAGCGGGAATTTCTTCATATGATTCTAGTAAATTGATATTAAAATCATCTTTGTTTATCGCTTTTACATATGCTATTACAGACTTTGCAATCGGATGTGTTGAGTTCATCTCTGCTATATATGCATATTTCAATAATTGATATTCATCTACACCTTTAGCAAGTTTTATATCTCTTACTTTAAAGATTCCTTCTGTAAGTGTACCAGTCTTATCAAAAACTATAGTTTTTAGACTTCTAAGTACATCTATATAATTTGAACCTTTAACCAATACTCCATTCTTTGATAGCAAACCTATACCAGAAAAATATGATAAAGGTATTGATAATACCAATGCACAAGGGCATGATACTACCAAAAATATCAATCCTCTATATAACCACTTTGTAAAATCTTGTCCTAATATAAATGTAGGTAAAATCACAATCAAGATAGCTAACACAACCACAATTGGTGTATAGTATCTTGCAAAGATACTGATGAAATTTTCTTTTTTTGCTTTTTTGACTGAAGCATTTTCGACCATATCTAAAATTCTTGCAACAGTAGAGTCCGAAAATATCTTATCCACTTTCATATGTACTAACGAGTCTTTATTAATTGTACCTGCTAATACTGAATCACCTTCTCCTAATTTAACTAATTTAGATTCTCCAGTAATTGCAGAATTATCAAATGAACTGCTTCCCTTTATAATAGTTGAATCAAGTGCTACCTTTTCTCCTGGCTTGACAACTATTTCCTGGCCTACTTCTACATCTTCTGGATTCTTTTGTACAATCTTATCACCAATTAACACATTTGCAAATTTCGCCTTTATATCCATAAGAGAACTTATATTTTTTCTAGATTTATCTACAGCTTTATCTTCTAATAATTCGCCAATTCCATAAAATATCATAACTCCTACTGCTTCTGGATATTCACCAATGGCTATAGCACCTAAAGTCGCAATGGTCATAAGAAAATTTTCGTCCATTACTTTTCCATTAAAAAGATTTTTAAAAGCACTAATTAGCACTTCCCTGCCTGCAATTAAATAAGTTACTATCATGCCTATATTAAATATTGTTTCTGATAAGCCGCCTTTTTTTGCTAAAAATAATAATACATAAAGAAAAACCGCTGACATTAATATCTTCTTATCAGATACTTCAAAGTCGCTGTTATTTTTGTTTTCATGGCAATCTTCTTTACCTGTAGATAAATTACTTAATTCATTTTTTTGATTTCTATTTCTTATTTTAAGATTAAGATCACTAGAATTTAAAAGTTCTATAACTAGACCTGGTTCCGTATCATCTACAATTTTTACAACCTTATTCAAACTTTCTTGTATATCATATTCCTCTTTAATTTTAAAAGTAAGCTTACTACTTATAAAATTTAAATTTGATTCGTTAACTTCATCAAGACGTTTCACTTTTTCATCTATCAGACCTGCACAATTAGCACAAGTTAGTCCACCTAATTTTAAATCTATTTTATTCATACTTTCACCGCCTAATAATATAATTCTTTTATATGAGCTAAACCGCAATCAAATATTATTTTTACATGTTCGTCATCAATTGAATAATATACTGTTTTACCTTCTTTTCTAAATTTCACTAGTCTGGTTGACTTAAGTACCCTTAACTGATGAGAAATAGCTGATTGAGTCATATTAAGATACTCTGCAATATCACATACACACATCTCTGATTCTAATAGTGCATATAATATTTGTATCCTTGTCTTGTCACCAAGTACCTTAAATAATTCAGATAGATCCATAACCATATCTTCGCTCGGTTTATTTTCCTCAACTCTACTTAATTTGTCTTCGTGAATTTCATATTCTTGACATACTTCTATATCTTTGGATATTATTTTTTTGTTCATAAACCCTCCTATATACAAACATATGAATAATTATTCATATGTTTATGATACACGACTATAGTAAAAATGTAAACAGATTTTCAAATAATTATAAGAACTTTATTTAAAATAAGCATAAAAAATAGCTGTAAGAATATATATTCTTACAGCTATTTTAATTATCTTTTTTATATATTAGAAAAATGTTCTAACGGCATCTATTCTTGCCCAACCATCACTTATTTTTCCTATCTTTACATTCTGTCCTGGCTGTGGTGCATGAACAAATCTTCCACCACCAATGTATATAGCTACATGTCCTGGCATATGTAAAATATCTCCTACCTTAGCATTAGCTAAAGAAGATGCACGTCCTGATACACCTTGCTGAGCTGAAGTTCTAGGTAGCTTTATACCTACCTTGTTATATACATACTGAACCAAACCTGAACAATCAAATCCCTTAGGACTAGATCCACCCCATACATATGGAGTACCTATAAATGACTGAGCTAAATTTGCTATAGCCTGTCCACTTCTTGTCACCGGTCCATCTTTTACAGTTAATTTTGCAGTTCCTGTATTACCATTATTTCTATTGGCAATTGGAGTCGCCATACCTGAGTTTCCTCTATTTGTTACATTATTAGTAGTAGCACTAACTGCAACTGTCTTACCTGTCATAGATAAGAAACTTGGTCCAACATATCCAATCTGACCACTATTTAATAATACCTTATACCATCCATTTTCCATACCTAATACGTTAACTATTGAATTACCAGTTAATGTACCTAATACAGATCCTGATCTACTTGCACTTGATCTTACGTTAACAGAACTATTTACTCTAGCCTGATTAACATTTATAGTAACTTTATTATTTTTTGCTGGTGTTGTAACCTTGTTAGCAACTGGTTTAGCATTTGTAGTTGGTCTAACACTTGCATTATTATTAGCAGCATTTGAATGACTAACTACACTTGTATTGTGCTTAACATTTGATAGATTCGCACTTATATATTTACCAGATGCCCATCCTCTAGTACCATCCTTTAACATAATTTCTAACCACCCACTTGAATGTTGAGATACTACGTTAAATACATCACCTTTGAAAACAACTCCTGATAGTTTTTCCAATACTGATGGTCCTTTTCTTATGTTTAATGCATATGCATTTTTTAATTGTCCTTTATTAGAAGTTGTTGGAGCAGCCTTTTGTACTTTAGCATTCACTGAATTCACAACATTAGCCTTATCATTAGAAGATAAAACAGTAATATACTTATCAGATGACCAGCCTTTTGTTCCATTCTGTAGTAGTACTTCATACCATCCAGTTGCATGTCTAGATAATATTTTAAATACATCTTTTTGTGATAGAACATCTTCTATTGAGAAAGATGTACTTGGTCCACTTCTTACATTTAAGTAGTAAGCATTATTTATTTTACCTTCAACTGTCTGAGCAGTTTCTTTTGCTTGCTTAGTTAATTTAGCCTTTGAAACTACAACTATATCATCAGAAGGCTTAGTTTCTGCTACTGGTGCTTCTTCCTTAGCTGGAGCCTTTGTTTCTTCAACCTTAGTTTCTGCTACTGGTGCTTCTTCCTTAGCTGGAGCCTTTGTTTCTTCAACCTTAGTTTCTGCTACTGGTGCTTCTTCCTTAGTTGGAGCTTTTGTTTCTTCAACCTTAGTTTCTGCTACTGGTGCTTCTTCCTTAGCTGGAGCTTTTGTTTCTTCAACCTTAGTTTCTGCTACTGGTGCTTCTTCCTTAGCTGGAGCCTTTGTTTCTTCAACCTTAGTTTCTGCTACTGGTGCTTCTTCCTTAGCTGGAGCCTTTGTTTCTTCAACCTTAGTTTCTACAGCAGTATTTTCTGCTACTGGAGTCTGTTCTTTCTCAGTAGCTTTATTTTCAGTATTAATTTTTGTATTATCTTGTGTTTCAACTAAAACACCAATCTCATTTTTAACTATCTTTTGATTTGCCAAAGTATCGTTGCTTGTATTAGTTTGGTTATTAGTTACACTTACCTGTCCATCTTTTACAGTCAGTTTACTATCTGCATTCAATTCTGAGACCTTATTTGAAGTCGCATTTGACTGTTCATTAAGGTTTGCATCAGCTAGCATTTTGTTAGCATCTTGTTGTTCTAACGCACTTACGTTTGTAACTGATATGGCTGCAGCAGCAGCTCCCAACCCTAATACTGTTATTGCTTTTTTCATCTAATTCTCACCCCTCAAAAATACTTGTCACTCTGTGACATCATCAAGACATAATATGTTGCTATATCCCGTATAAATTCTATCGTTACTTTATGTAATTATATATACAATTTTGTAACAAATTTCTTCCGTTTTTTTTGCTACATCCATATAATACAACATAATGTTACGACTTGTAAAGACTTTTTTTGAAAAAAACTAGTTTCCAAAGAAAAAAAGTTACAATTATTATATTTTTTGTAACTTTTTCCAAATTATCATATTATTTTTCTGTTTCTTTTTTGTAACTTTTATGTTTTTTAAAATTTCTAATCACTTTTTTATTTAAAATTATTATTCCATGTTTGCATTTGTTGCATGAGATTATTTACCTGTTTTTCCAAGTCCTCTAAGTTTCCAGAGTTATCAATTACATAGTCAGCCCTACTTACTTTTTCAGATTGATCCATTTGACTATTTATTCTACTTAATGCTTGTGGTACCGTAATACCTTCTCTATCCATTAGTCTGATTAATTGTTCATCTTCTGGACAAAAAACTACAACTATTTTATCCATATTCTTATCAAAATTTGATTCAAATAATAAGGCTGCATCAATTATTACAATTATATCTTCCCCATACATTTTCTTATATAAATTTATACGCATATTTATTACGGAATTTATCTTATCATGTACTATTCTATTTAATTTTAATAATTTATCATTATCGCCGAATACTATATCAGACAATTTTTTTCTATCAATTTGATTCTCTATAATTGCCTGAGGAAAGTAAATTCTCATCCTTTCCATTACATCATCATATTCATATATTTCTCTGGATATTACATCTGCATCAATTATATAATAATCATTTAATTGAAGTATATTTGATATACTAGATTTGCCACATGCTATGTTTCCAGTTAATCCAACTTTTAACACTAGTTTACACCACCTTATTTAGTTTCGAACCATGAATCACCCACATTTAAATCTACATCTAAATTAACTTTTAAATTAACTGCATTTTCCATTTCTTCTTTTAATAATACCTTTACCCTGTCTATTTCGTCCTCGTACGTCTCAATAATTAATTCATCATGTACTTGCAATATTAGATTTGATTTTAGTTCTTCTTCTTTTAATCTATTAAATACATTTACCATAGCAATTTTTATTATGTCTGCTGCACTTCCTTGAATTGGGGCATTCATAGCTGCCCTCTTACCACGATTTTTGTCAATGAAGTTCTTTGATAATATCTCTGGTATATATCTTCTTCTTTTAAATATAGTTGTAGCATATCCACTTATTTGTGCATCTTCCACAATCTTATCCATAAATACTTTTATTTTAGGAAATCTTGCAAAATAATTTTCTATATATTCTTTTGATTTTTTAAGAGAAATATTTAAATCTTTTGCTAGACCAAAATCACTCTTTCCATATATTAGTCCAAAATTTACAGCCTTTGCCGCACTTCTTAGCTCAGGAGTAACTTTATCAAATTCTACATTAAACACTTGAGAAGCTGTTTTTCTATGAATATCCTCTCCACTTTCAAATGCCTCAATCATATCTTCATCTCCACTCATATGAGCAAGTACTCTTAACTCAACTTGTGAGTAGTCTGCATCTACTAGCTTCATTCCCCTATCTGCAACAAATACTTTTCTAATCTGTCTTCCTAATTCTGTTTTAACTGGTATATTTTGCATATTAGGATCCGTTGATGAAATTCTACCAGTGGTTGCTATTGTTTGTTGGAATGATGAATGTATTCTTCCATCATTTTTATTTATCAATTGTTTTATACCATCAATATATGTAGATTTTAATTTTACTACACTTCTATATTCAGTTATTAAAGCTATTATTTCATGCTTTTCTCTTAACTTTTCTAGTACTTCTGCATTTGTAGAATATCCTGTCTTAGTTTTTTTAATTACAGGTAGCTCTAATTTTTCAAACAATATTACACCCAGTTGTTTTGGAGAATTTATATTAAACTCTTCACCTGCTAATTTATGTATTTTTTCTGCTGTAGACTTTATCGATTCATCAAATTCCTTACCTAGCCTATCAACAATTTCTTCATCTACACATATTCCAACATATTCCATATCTGCTAGGACTTCTACTAGTGGCATTTCCACATCATAATATAGCATTTCCATATCATCATCTTTTATTTTTTTCTTCATTATATCAATGCATCCAAAAACTGTTTTTATAATACCATTTGCATAATCATCTAAATCCTCATCCTTAACATCAGTAAATGCAATAGATTTAGCCCCTTTTCCTAGCAATTCTTCTTTAGTTTTTATCTTTTTATATAGATATTTATTAGATATAGAATCTATATCATAAGATGTAGATGTTTTAGAATCAATTATATATTCAGCTATTGAGACATCAAAAGCCATATTTTTAATTTTGATTCCATATGGTCTAAAAGCTACGTAATCTTCTTTCATTTCATATCCAATTTTTTCTATTTCTTCATCTTCAAGTATATTTTTTAAATCTTCTATTAAATCTTCTTCTATGACATATATATTTTCTGAATTTATCGCTAAATATACTTTAAAAATATTTTTATTTAATATATTGTCTTTTCTTGTAAAAACTTTTATAGCAAATTTTTTATAATTTTTTGCGCTAGAAACAAAAGTTTCTAGCTCACTCTTTGAATTTATTTTTTTAATATCTATTATTTGATCGTCCTTATTTGTTGAACTAAAACTTGTTATTCTAGATATAAGACTTGTAAATTTTAAATCTTGAAGATTTTTTATTAATACCTGCTCATCAAAATCTCCAAATTTCATATCATCTAATTTATATGTAATTGGAACAGATCTAATAATAGTAGCTAACTCCTTACTCATAATAGCCGCTTCTTTATTTTCTTCAACCTTTTTCTTTTGAGCTCCTTTTAGCTTATCTGAGTTTTCTAACACGCCTTCTAATGTCTTATATTCAGTTAACAATTTTATTCCAGTCTTCTCTCCAATACCAGGTATTCCAGGTATATTATCAGATTTATCACCCATTAATCCCTTTAAATCTATAAATTGTGTAGGTGTTAAATTATATCTTTCAATTACACTCTGAGTATTATATTCTTCTACCTCTCCAATACCTTTTTTTGTAATAAGTACTGTAGTGACATCTGATGCAAGCTGTATAGCATCTCTATCCCCTGTTACTATAAATACTTTATATCCTTGTTTCTCACCCTCTAATGAAACAGTTCCTAATATATCATCTGCCTCATAACCTTGTATTTCTTGTCTATAAATACCAAATGAATCCAACAATTTCTTTAACGGTTTTAATTGCATAGCAAGCTCACTGACCATAGATTTTCTACCAGCTTTGTAATCAGTATATGATTCATGTCTAAAGGTAGGTGCCTTCATGTCAAAAGCTACTGATATATGACTAGGATTATAGTTTTCTATCATCTTAAATAACATTGTCATGAATCCATAAATTGCATTTGTATGAAGTCCTTCTCCATTATCCATTGGTGGAAGAGCAAAAAATGCTCTATTTATTATAGAATTCCCATCAATTAACAATAATCGTTTTTCATTATTATCTATCTTATTTGTCATTTGTATCACTCTCTTTCAAAATTTACTTATTCATATAATATTGTAACATATATTTACCCTATTTCACACATTGGAAAGCAAGTCTATTCATTAAATAAACTTCCTAAAGTACATTTATATATATATTTAATTATCTTAAAATTTTTCTTGTTTTTATTGTAAAGCTATGTTACAATATTTAATGTATTGAAAGGATATACATGCCGGATTGCTGGAATTGGCAGACGGGGCGGACTCAAAATCCGTTGGTAGCAATACCGTGTGGGTTCAAGTCCCACATCCGGCACTTAGCTTTAGATAATTCTAAGGCTTTTTTTATTGTAAAAACATACTACTACGACTTAATACAATAAATAAATTCAGCTATAAAAACAATTAAAGCAGCCCTTACATTTTCTATCTTAGATTTGTAGGAGCTGCTTTAATTGTTTTAAAAATCATCGCATAAACAGCAAAAAACCTATAGACGCTCTAGCGCCTATAGGAAAAAATAGCCTGATAGCGAATTCGAGGATGTGAGGGAGTTTCGCTATCAGTAATAGGGTAATTATATTTATAAAAACAACAAAGTCATTTTTATATAAGTAAATAATATCATCATAATTAGAATTAAATACAAAATATATATGAATTTTATGTGATAATATTATTACTTAATAATCACATGAACATTATAACAAAATTTCTAATATTATACAATTATTTTTATATTTTTTATTTTTAAAAATAATTTATATAA
The DNA here is from genome assembly GCF_027125355.1 of Peptostreptococcus equinus. NCBI lineage: Bacteria > Bacillati > Bacillota > Clostridia > Peptostreptococcales > Peptostreptococcaceae > Peptostreptococcus > Peptostreptococcus equinus. Next base: position 1,376,357 of record NZ_CP114052.1, read on the forward strand.
TTACGAAAATTAATTCTGCTATAAATGCTATAACATTAATTATAAATCATTAAAATTTTACATTTAAATACTTATATTTAAAATTATTTATAGCTATTTTCTATTATTATCATTTTATTTTCCTATATAAATGTAGTATAATATAAATGCTATAATAATTTATTATTGGGGGGCCATAATATGGACATTAAACAACTTGAGGTATTTGTAGCAGTTGCAAAACATAAAAGTTTTTCAAAAGCTGCGAGAGAATTATTTCTTACACAACCTACTGTGAGTTCACATATACAAAATTTAGAAATGGAACTACACACAGTGCTATTAAATAGAAGTAATAAAACAATTACTATAACTGATTCCGGAAAATTATTATATAATCATGCTATAGTAATTTTAAATGATTGTAAAAAGGCTTTGTATGATATAAAAGAATATTCAGGAAAAATAGAAGGTTCTATACATATGGTTTGTAGTTCAATACCAGAGGCATTTATACTTCCTGATTTTTTGAACAAGTTTTGTTATAAATATCCAAATATTAACTTTACTGTAAATCATTGTGACTCAAATTTAGTAATACCAGAAATACTAAGTGAAAGAGCTACTTTTGGAATTGTTGGTTCTAAAACAAAACATAGCCATGTTGATTATTACGACTTGATAGATGATGAGTTGGTATTGATATGCCCTAAAGGAACAAATATTGAAAATACTGATGGATTTATAGATAAATCTAAATTAAAAGACTTAATATATATTATGAGAAAAGAGGGTTCAGGAACTAGAAATCTTATTCTAAAAACACTACAGTCTGTAGGCATAAATATTTATAGCTTAAACACTAGAGCTATTGTAGAGAGTAATGAAGCAATAATAGAAATGGTTAAATCTGGATTAGGTTGCTCTTTTGTTTCAAAAGTATCTGTACAAGATATGATAAATAGAAATGAAATAGACCATTATTATATAAAAGACTTAAAATTTGTGAGAAATTTCTACTTTCTATTTTCTAAGAAAAAAATTTTTACACCTACAGAAAATAAATTCTTAGAATTTTTTAAAGAATATTATGGAATAACCTTACTAGATGATGATTTAAAATAAACTTAAATTTAAAAACCTATCTATTTATAGATAGGTTTTTCTTATTAGTTATTAGTTATTATTTTTTATTTTTTCTGATTCCTTAGCTATTATTGCTTCTTGTTCTTCTGGACTTACAACTGTTATATTACTCAACTGTTGTCTAAATCCTGCTCTAAAATTATCTAAAAATTCTTGACGAAGTTGATGGCGTTCATCCGCTTCCTCATTTGTAAGACCTCTTTCTTTTGATATTTTAGCTAATTCATTTATTCTAGCAAGTTTATCTTTATCAAATTCATTTATCATATCCATAGTAATACCTCTCTTTCCAGTTAATTATTATACTATAAAACTACTTATTTATCCACACCCATATAAAATTTATCTGCACAATCAAATATTATATCAATTGCCAATCTTAATCTTTCTATATCTTCATGTGCAATGTTTATTCTAAAAAATTGGTCTTTGTTCTGTTTATCATAAAAAATAGAACCATCTCTTACAAATACATTATTATTTCTTAAAATATCTACAAACTCTTTTGAGGAATATCCTTCTTTAATCTTAAGTAAAAAGTTTATCCCTCCTAGATTCTCTTTTATTTCAAAATATCCCTTATTTTTATCATTCAAATATTTTTTAACCTGTCTATATTTATTGCTATATAGTTTATCTATACATTTTAGATGTTCTTTCCAATTAAATCTATCAAAATAATAAAATAGAGACTTTTGAATTAAAGTAGATGTTGATATATCATGTAAAGATTTTGATACTAATCTCATTTCATATATATCTTTAGGGATTGACATTAATCCTATTCTTATTCCGGGCATTAATATTTTAGAAAAACTCTTAATATATATTACTCTTGAATCTACATCCATACTTTTTAATGTAGATATCGAATCCATGTCGAATTTAAAATCACTAATAAAATCATCTTCTAATATATAAAAGTCGTATTCTCTTGCCAATTCTAAAAGCTTTTTCTTTTTATAATCACTGTAACTTATTCCAGTTGGATTTTGAAAATTTGTCATTATATACAAAAGCTTGGGTTTATTTTTTTTAATTTTTTGCTTTAGTACACCTATATCTATACCATCATCTAGCATAGGAACAGAAATAATATTTGCATTCCTATTATTTAGTATGTCTATAGCTCCAGAATAAGTTGGTGATTCTATTATTACATTATCCTTATAATTAATAAGTCCCTTTGCTATAACATCTATACCCTGTTGCGCGCCAGATACTATAACTAATTCATCATCATTATTATATGAAGAACTTATAGATAAATATTCCTTCATCTTTTCCTTTAGCTCTTCTATACCTAAATCTTCATCATAGGCAAAAATATTCTCTGTACTTTCATCTAAAGCCATATGGACTGCCTTAGCAAAGTTTTTTGAGGGAAAAATTTCAGAACTTGGATTACCTGTATCTAATCTATAAAAATCTTGATCTTTAAGGTCTATTTTTTTTGACTTCAACTGATTTGATCTAGCAAAATTACCCTTACCTTTAATACTGTAAATATATAATTCTGACTCCAGTAAATTATAAGCTTTAATAACTGTGTCTTTATTAACATTTAAGATATCTGATAGCTTTCTAATAGATGCCAATGCCTCATTTTCTTTTATAATGCCATTATTAATCATTTTTTTTATTTTATTATAAATTTGTATATATTTAATTTGATTCTCTTGAAATTCAAACTTATATTTTTCTAAATCGAAATTTTTCATATGTTCCCCTTTATATTAAGAAAGGTGTTGCCAAAGGGCAACACCAGAAATTCCAAAACACCGTTGACTAACTAAATTCACACCCGAGATTCACCCAGGTGGGTGACCTGCCTTATATTTTCTGAAATCCCCCTAGGGGCACGTCATACTTATATATGAACTAAGTCTCCCGTATTATATATGTAGGTTGAATTTATATATAGCCTTACGTATGTTCTAGCATACTTATATTATATACTAGTTTTACAAATTTTTAAAGTTATTTCATATATAATTAACATATGCATATGTAATTTTACTTTGTTTTTCTATCAATCACACTTTCTCTTTCAACTATTTTAAATGGTAGTGTAACTTTCTTATCCTCTATTTCTTCTCCTTTAACCATTTTAATTATCATCCTAATCGCAACGGCTCCTATATCAAATAATGGTTGATATACTGTAGTAAGTTTAGGTCTATAAATCTTTGCCAACTTTACATCATTAAATCCTGCTACTGATATATCTTCAGGAACCTTGTATCCTAAGTCAAAGCAAGCATTTATTACTCCAATAGCAACTTCGTCAGAGCTTGCAAAAATAGCATGTGGTATTTCCTTTGACTCACTTAAAAGTTCTTTAGTGCTTGCATAACCTGCCTCATAAGTTGTTCCGCTCATCGTTTTTACTATTGAAGAGTCAAATTTTATTTTATTCTCTTTAAGTGCTGATTTATACCCTTCTAATCTCTCATCCGCAAGTTCTGCATTTTCATTTCCTGTTAGCATTAGAGCTATTTTTTTATGGCCCTTATCTATTAGATACTTTGTCATTTCTTTTGCAGCTGGATAATTTTGTGTAGATACGTTATATATATCTATATCTCTTGAAGTTTTACTGATAAATACTGCTGGTATACCGCTATTTTCAAGAACATTTACAACTTCTTGATCTATATCCCAGCAAATCATTACTATACCTTCTACTTGTTTCGCTCTTAAAAGATTAATATTTTTAAGTTCTGCTTCTTTTTCTGAATATGTATTGGCTAATAATATATCATAGTCATACATCTTAGATATTTCTTCTATACCATTTAATATTTCAGCCGAGAATGTATCTGTAACTTCAGGTACTATTACTCCTATTAACTGGCTTTTCTTAGTAACTAGGCTTCTTGCCAATGGGTTTGGTACATAGCCAGTCTCTTTTATTATATCTAAAACACGTTGCTTAACTTCATTAGTAACAGGTTTCGAGTCATTGATTACTCTGGAAACTGTTGAAATAGAAACCCCTGCTTCTCTCGCAACATCTTTGATTGTAATTGGTTTTTTAGTTACCATATTTTTCCCCTTCCTACTTTATAATCTTACAGTCTATTTTTACATTTCATTTTAGTTAAAAACATTTTCCCGAACAATATTTTATAATTGATTACTTGTTAATAAACCTAATAAAAATAGCTTATCAATTTTATTATATACTAACATTTCAAATAAATATAGTGATTTTTTAATTTTTTATTGAAAAATACTCTATTATATATTAATATACTCTTATATATAATAAGATAATATATATTAAACTATGTGCTAAGATTTCAGGAGGAAAAATAATGTTTGAAAAAATAAAAGAAATAATCGTTGAACAACTTTCATTAGATGATGATTCAATGATTGATATGGACACAGATATACAAGAGGATCTTGATGCAGACTCACTTGATGCCGTTGAAATTATTATGGCTATTGAAGAAGAATTTGACCTTAAAGTTGATGACGAAGAAATTGATGATATTAGAACTATTGGTGATATTATTAACTACATTGAAAACAACAAATAAATAATTTAAGACTGGCCATTGGCCAGTCTTAAATTATTATATATACTATTTTTCTTCATAAAATTCTATATTTTTGATTGTAATATTTACACTTCCATCCTCATTTTGTTTAATTGAATACTTCGATGGATCTTCAAAATCTTCTAATAATCCTTTTATATCAAATCCCGTATTAGTCTTTATTGCTCTTCTTTTTAACTTCTTTTCAACCCAAGTTTTATCTACTACAAATTCACCATTTAAATCTTTCTCCTCCATTAATTCTTTAAAACTTTCTTTTTTATGGTCATCCAATTTTGATTCTTCAATGAACTTATCAATATCTATATCATTTTCTTCTTTCAATGTATAATTCAAAAAACTTCTTAGTCCTTCTGCTGATTTTATATCATCAGCAAATGCATTGGTAATCCAATTATCTGTAGTATTTCTAAATGACTTTGTCATATACTTTTCATCTTTTACTTTTTTGGCATTTAAAAATTCACTTACAAAACTTGAATCTGAACCTTCTTTTTCTGCCACTTTATCCAATACCTGCAAGTGCCACTCATCATTTACACCACTCACACCTATAATACCAGCATGTATGATTTTTTGAGAATCCTGTATTCCAATATCATTGGTAACCATCTTTACCATAACCATATTATTTTCTTCATCATAGCCTATTTCATGTGTATAAAGTTTTTTATAATCAAGTTTTATTATCGCTACACACTTTTGATCCTTGTGAGTAAACAATACTATAGCTAAATCACAAGAATCTAATTCCGCATTTATTTTAATTGAATCGAACATCAAACTAGCTATTCCTTGTGAACTTGTAATAAATAATGATTCATCATAAATTATATTATCGCATAATTTTCTTACTTCATTTTCTTCATAATTTTCAAAACTAGCTTTTCTCAAATCATCATCTCTTAAAATTCTTCTAATTACTTTCTGATAAAAAGCATCTGTTTCTGGTGATATAGAGTTTTCTACTCCATTTAAAACTGCTATATCAGAATTTTTATCTAACACATGTAATATAAACTTATTTATTATCATCTACTTCCTCCAGTATTTCTATTAATCTTTTCATATCATTGGGTAAATCGGATTTAATATTTATCCTTTTTCCTGTCCTCGGTTGATTAAATTCTAACTGACAAGCATGAAGTGCCTGCCTATTAATCATATTTTCATCTACATATCCATATAGCTCATCGCCGATTATACCATGACCTATATGAGATAGATGAACTCTTATTTGATGAGTTCTACCAGTCTCTAATTTAATTGATAAAACACTAGCATCATCAAATCTTTTTATAACTTTGTAATGTGTAATAGATTTTTGTCCTCTTGAATCAACAATCCTCTTTATAGTGTCCTCGTTCTCCCTATAAATTGGTTCATCTATTGTTCCAAAGTCTTCTTTAACCCTTCCTTTTACTATTGCAATATATCTCTTATCTATTAAATCTTTCTCCATATCACTAGATAATCTGTGATGGGCATATGCATTTTTACCAATCATTACTAGTCCAGATGTATTCATATCTAATCTATTTATAAATCTTATTTTGCATTCTTGTCTTTTTTGATTTAATACAAAAGATGCAGCATTTGCAAGCGTATCTAAATTATGACTCTTAGTGGGATGAACTACCATAAATGGAGGTTTGTCCATTACCATAATATCAAAATCATCATACAATACTTCAACACCTAAATCTTGGCTCATAAAATCTGATTGTCTCTCATCTAAAATTATTTCTACTATATCATTTTCTTCCACAATGTGACTAGGTCTTACTTTTTCTGAATTTACATATAGATTTTCTTGTCTCTTTATCTTTGAAATAGCCCTAATAGAGAATCCTAAATCATCAACTAATAAGTCCTTTAATTTAATTTTTTTATCTGCATGAATTACAAATTTGTCCCATCTTTGTTCTTCTTTTTTAAACACACTTATTTCCTCTTCCATAATTTATTAAGCTAAAGTCGTCTTACCTATTATAACATAAGACTATTTATTATTGATAATTAATATGTTATAATTGTTTTACAAATTTTATTAATGGAGATGAATTATGAAAAGAAATATTACAATTAGGTCAAATAACTTAGATATTTCCCTTAAAATCAAAAATATTTTAAGAGAAAAATTTGAAGCTATAGATTTTCAAGTTACAGATAATATTCAAGAAAATACTGAATTAGTAATATCTATTGGTGGAGATGGTTCATTTCTAAAAGCTGCTCATGAATTAGATTTCCCAGATATACCATTTATATGTGTAAACACTGGTCATCTAGGTTTTTTTGCAGAAGTTTTACCAAACGAATCAGAAATAGATTTCTTCATAGAATCATATATAAAAAAAGATTATAAAATAAACTCACTAGATTTGTTGGAGTTAGATGTTATAGGCGATGGAAAATTTAAAACTGATTATGCTATAAATGAATTGGTTGTAAGAGGTAATAAATCAAGAACAGCTCATTTAAATCTATATGTAAATAAAGATTATATGGAGACTTTTAGCGGTGATGGTTTGATAATATCTACTTCAACTGGTTCTACAGCATACAATTATTCAGCAGGAGGCAGTATTGTAGATAATAGGCTACAAATCATGCAAATTACGCCAATCTCACCTATCAGCACAAATGCTTTTAGAAGTTTTACATCTAGTATTATATTACCAGCCCGCAATAGTGAAATTTCAGTAATGCCTGAATACAAATCTGATAATTTCATTATAATTGTAATAGATGGTGAAGAACTCAAGTATGAAAATATCATAGAAATAAAGACTAGACTTGCGGAAAAGAAGATTAAATTACTCAGACTATCTGGATATGAGTTTTGGGATAGAGTTTATATGAAGTTTTTAAAAACTTTTGATTATAAAGAGTTAGAAAAGAGAACTATATATAGGGATAATCTCATAAATAATATCAAATAATTTTCCACGCACAAAAAATATATAGAATAGAATAAAAAAAGAATCCATATGGATTCTTTTTTTATTCTATTTACGACTAATCATCTTTATTTTGTTCTTTTTCAATATATTCTTTGAAAGAGATTTCATCATCACTTTTTTCTATCTGCTTTACAAAAGCTCTAACCATTTCTATTCTATTTTTATCAATAGAGACTATTCTACATGTCACCGATTCATTTAATTCAAACTCCTCACCAACATCCGGTAGCCTATCAATAAAACCTATAATGTAACCACCTAAAGAATCAAATTCATCCGATTCCAAAGGAATTGATAATATATCATTTACATCGCTTAATTTCGCACTACCTTCAATTAGATATTCACTTTCGTTGACCTTTACTATTTCATCAGTTTCCTCATCATATTCATCTTCAATATCACCTACTAGAACCTCTATCAAATCCTCAACAGTTAGGAGTCCAGATGTGCCTCCATATTCATCAAGTACTATAGCTATCTGTGTTTTGGCTAATTTCATATCTTCTAATAACTGGGATATTTTTTTAAACTCATATGTATAATATGGAGGTCTCATATATTTTTCTACTGAAAAATTCTCTTCCTCATAATCGCTCAAGAATACTATATCTTTTAGGTTCAATACTCCCACTATATCATCCACACCGTCATTATATATAGGTACCCTACTCATCTTTTCTTCCTTATAACATTCTAATACTTCTTCATATGTAGAATCTAGGGCAAGTGTAATCATATCCTTTCTTTGAACCATGGCATCTTCAGCTTTCATATCACCAAATTCAAATACATTATTTATTATTTTTCTTTCTTCATGCTCTAAAACGCCCTCTTCATGACTTACATTAACCATGACTTTTAAATCTTCTTCTGTAATAAGTGAATTGGGATCATCATCTTCTATCCTAAATATCTTGAAAATAATTGTTGTTATTAAATTTATTATAAATACTATTGGGGCAAGTATAAAAATCAATACCTTCATTATCTTAGAAACAGATAAAGATACCATCTCTTTGTTATTGGCTCCCAAAGTTTTAGGAGTAACTTCACAAAATACTAATATCAATACTGTCATTATAGCAGTAGCCAGTGCGATACCTTGCTGCCCAAATAAGCGCATCATAAGCGATGTTGAAATTGATGTAGCTGCTATATTCGCAACATTATTACCAACTAAAATCGTACTCAACATTTTCTTTGGCTTATCTATTATACTTTCAGCCACATTTGCTCCTTTTACTCCCTCTTCCTTTAAATGTCTAATCTTCACTTTATTGACTGATAATAAAGCAGTTTCAGACGCCGAGAAAAAGGCTGAAGAAACTAATAACAAAACTAATACTGCTATTTCTATCCAAGTACTACTCGAACCCAACAAAACCACACTCCTAAATTTATTTAATACTATTATTATATCTCAAATTTTATATATAATAAATATCATATATAAAATTTAAATTCTCTATCTTACTATTTTCATTATATTACAATTTATTTTTATTAACTCAACTCAATATTAACTATAGACGATGATATAATTTCATCTAATTCTACTATTAATTTTATAGGAATTCTATTTTTTAATTCCTCTACATGAGATATTATACCCACACTCATAGTGTCACTATGCAATTTTTCTAAAGAATTTATCACCGTATCCAATAATTCTCTATCCAAAGTTCCAAATCCTTCATCTAAAAAGAAAAATTCAAGAGGTGCATTTCCCTTCAACTGTATCTGTGTAGATAGGGCTAATGCTAATGAAAGGGATGTCAAGAATGTCTCGCCACCTGATAAAGTATCTGCTGATCTTCTATTACCACCATTGAAATTATCCCTAACCATAAAAGTATAATCAGAATTTATTTCAAGAGAAAATCTTCCATTAGTAATATTTTCAAGTCGTGCAGATGCATCAAATACTATATTTTTTAGGTAAATCTGAGATAGGTATTCGACAAACCTATTACCTCTCATAAGTTTTTCCAAGACATTTATATTATCTAATTCCTTTTTGTTTTTTTCAAAAATAGATATTATAGCTTCAAGTTGCTTTAATCTATCAATCAATTCATTTAACCTATATTTACATGTAGATTTTTCTATCTTTAAATCTTCATATTCTTTGTTAATCTTATCTAGCTTATTTTTTTCTTGATTTACTATATTTTTCTCTATATCCTTTTCTTCAAATTCAATAGAATACAGCTTGGAATTTAATAATTTAATATTATTTTTTACTTCAATCAATGACTTTTCATGGATTTGTATCTTGTTCTTATATTGTATATATTCATCTTCTTTTATATAAGATACTTTTTTATGAGAATTTTCAGATTCTATTATCAATATATCAATTAAATTAAAATCAAAATCTGGATACACATTTTCTATTTTCAATTTATTTAGATCCATTGTTTCATTTAAATACATTTTACTAGTAGAAATTTTTTCTATAGCTATATTAATTTCATTATAGCTTATATCGAGATCATCCTTGATACTTATTAATTCCTTAATCTCTTTAAATAAACTTTCTTTTTGAATATTTAATTCTTTGACAATTTTATCAAATTCTTTTACTCTTTCTATTTCTTCCTTTAAATTTTCTATCTTATTTTTTTCAGAAAATTTATTTATTTTTTCTTCAATCTCCTTTATTTTTTCATTTTTTAAAAATATTAGCTTTTTTGTCTTAAGAATTGCTTCTTCAAAATTATCCTTATTATTTTTTTGAACTTCTATAGAACTTTTTAACTCGTATACATTTTTTTCTTCAGATATTTTTATTTTTTCTAATGTTTTTAACTTTTCTTCTCTTTGATGCTTAAATTCTCTATATTCTTTATATAACGCTTCTCTCTCAATTATATTCTTATCTAAAATTGATAATATATTTTCTCTAAACTCTGTTATATCTACTATCTTATGATTTATAAATCTACTAAGAATCTTATTAATTTTATTTATATTTTCTTCTTTTTGATTTAACTTTTCTTCTATTGCTTTTTGATTGTATTTAATCTCACTTTCTATAGAGTCTTTACTTCTTTTCTCATCTTCAATTCCCTGTCTAATATGATCTAATCTTTGACTAATCTTATTTTCATCTAAAATAGACTTATCAATCTCAAGATCAATATATTTATTATTACATACTGGGCATATGCCATGAGTTCTTTTAGTTTCTATTAAAATTTCTTTTATCTTATTAGCAAGAATATCTATATCCATTTTTGAAGATTCTTCCTCTAGAGATTTTAATTCAAAACTAATTTTATCTATCCTATCCATTAGTTTTTCTTTCTCAAACTCTAGCTTTTCATTTTTATTTTGTATATAGAGAATCTTACTATTTATATCTCTAATTGAATCTTCTAATTCTACTAAATACAATTTTTTATTTTTTATTTCGTTCAATTCAAAATACATTGTATCTAAGTCTTCTTGATTCTTACTTGGCATTTTCTCAAGAAATTCCATGTCAGATTTTGTAGTATGTAATTCTCCTTCAAGCTTGATTTTCTTTTGTACTATTTTTTCAATATTTAAATCAATTTCTTTTATCTTTTCTTCGTCGTTTTCTTTTTCTGCATTATGAATTTCTATCTCTTCATATAAATCTTGACGTTGATTCGCTATTATTTCCATAGAAATCAACTTATCTCTAAATTCTTTATCGATCGTTATCCTTTTTATTTCATCCTCTATTTTAGAATATTGTTTGTGACTTTTATCAATCTTTTTCTTTAACTCTATCCTTTTCTTGTCAATTGTAAGAATTCTCTCTTTGTACTCTAATTCTTCTTTATTATAGTTCTTATATTTTAATTTATTTTCTATTAAATTTTGAACATAATCATATGCATTAACTTTTTTGATTAGCTCACTTATATAAGGTGCTTGATTTAACAAATCAGTCAATTTATCTTCATTATTTTTTTTATCTTGATTAAGATTATATACTAGATTCATTTTTTCAAATCTTGCACTGGATATTTCTATCTCTTTATTTAGTAGTTTCTCTTTTTTATCCAAGGCTAGAATTTGCTCTTCCAATTCTTTTTTTATATTAATATTAATATCTCCATACTCAGATATTCTAGCTTCTAGAACTTCACTTTCTCGTTGCAATTCGCTTCTTCTATTAAAGATTTTTTTATTAAGCTGGCTACCATATTCTTCAAGATTAAAAAGTCTCTCTAACATATTTCTTCTATCTTTACCACTCAATACCAAAAATTCACTGAATTTTCCTTGTGGCAATACAACTGATTTTAAAAAGTCTCCTTCTTCAAGCCCTATTATATCCTTTATTGCAGAATTCACATCAGAAACTTTATCAGCTATTATACTACTACCTTCTTTATCTATTTTTGTAAGTCTTACCGAATCACTTACAGAACTTACCTTATCCAAACTTATCTTTTTTTTAAATCTTCTATATACAATATATCTTATTTTTTCTATACCATTTGATATTTCAAATGTATATTCTACACTGGCTTTATTGCAATTAGTATTAATAAATTCTTTGCTACCTCTAGCAATATTTCCATATAAAGCTAGTGTCATAGCATCCAAAATAGTAGATTTACCGCTGCCAGTCTTACCAAATATGGCAAACAATCCACGAGAAGTAAGTTCTTGAAAATCAATATCTTGTTTTTTTGCATATGAATTTATTCCATCAATTGTCAATTTAATTGGTTTCATACTTACTCCTCTTCTATATCTTCTAATAACTCATTAAATAATTTAACTATATCTTCATTTGGATTAGCTCCATCATTTGTATTTCTATAAAAATCAATAAAGTATTTACTTATATTCGACTTATTAATCTCTATAATTTGTTTATCACTATCAAAACTTTCATTTTGAATTATTGGTCTAATCTCAACTATATTTTTCATTAGCTTTTTCATATTCCTAATATCTTCTGCATCTATTAAATCCTGAGTTTTTATCCGAAAATATGCAAAGATATCATCATCTTGTTTTTCTTTACAAATATCCAGTGCTTGATCAATAGATTCACAATTAAATAACATTATTGGTTTATAATTTTTTAAATATAATTGATCAATCTTTAATTTACCGTGTTTTATAGTATCAATTATATTGACAAATTTTACCGTGTTTCTTTCGTTTTTACTGTACTGGATTGGAGAGCCTGAATAATATGCATTATATGTTTTTGACATACATTGTCCTTTATGTATATGACCTAAAGCTGTATAGTCAGATTTTTTTGGTAAGTCTTTTTTATCAACCAAAAGACTTCCTCCCAGCTCAATTCTTCTCTCAGAATCACTAATTTCACTACCAATTACAAAAATATGACTTAAAGCTATATTAATCTGATTTTCTACAAAATTTTCTTCAAGAATTTCAAATATTTTTCCTATTTTTTCTGAATATGTTTTCTTTATATCTACATCATCAGCAAAATTATAATAAATATCATTCAATCTTTTTTCACTAGGATATGGTAGACTAGCTATATTTACTATTTCAGTTCCAAATTTTAATTTAGTAAAACCTTCTTTTGCTTCAATTATAGAAAAGGAACTATAATTTCCTATATTAGCTTTTGACTTTGGATACCCCAATATTATTGCTCCCGACTCTTCTACAAGTGGTCTAATAGCCTCTAATCTATCTGGATTATCATGATTTCCTGCAATCACAAATACACACCTTTTTCCATTGTCACACAGTTCATTCAAAGTTTTATAAAATAATTTTTCCGCCTGTGCAGATGGATTGGATGTATCAAATACGTCACCAGCAATCAAGAGTAAATCTATATTTTCTTTTCTTACTAATTGCACAAAGTCCGAACAAAATTTTATCTGTTCTTCAATTCTTGAGAAACCCTCTAAATTTTTTCCTAAATGCCAATCTGAAGTATGTAAAATCCTCATTAATTCTCCTTATATTCTACTAATTCCCCTATGCTCATAAGATAAATAAAACTTCCAACTACTTTTTTACCCGAAATATCTTCAATAGCTTTTCTATAGTAATCTAATTGTGTTTTATATCTATCTATCACAATTTTTTTATTTTCCTTATTCACAAAATCTGTTTTATAATCAAGTAATATTAAATCTCCATTATCATTTTCAAAAAATAAATCAATAATACCTACCATCATCATTTTTTCAGAATCAATAATATCTTGATCTCTATATATTTGATTAATTTTTAAATTATAGTTTATGGCTCTTTCTTTATATAATTTACCCTTATTTTGTGCATCTAATATATCTATAAAAATAGATGATTTTATAAATCTTAGAACCCAGTTTATATTTATAGTATTAGCTTCTTCAACACTTAAAACATCTTTATCTATAAATCCATCTATTTGCCTTTTTATTTCATCAATAATTTGATTATCCATATTGTTATCTACAAATAAATCAAAGGTCAACTGCTGATTTTTTAGATATTTTTCAAAAGATGAAAAATCCAAAACCTGCATTAATAAATGAAAGATTGTACCCCTTTCTGCTGAATTAAATTCTACTTTCATATCTCCACTATGTATAAACTTAGGAGTTTTCAAATCTGAAATCCTAAACTTTGAATATAAATTTTCATGCATATAATCTTCTTCAGATTCTTCTACTAATTTCTTTATTTCAGATACAGAAATGCTAGATGGTTTATTTAGAGATGTGTTAAATGGATATAAAAAGTCTAATTTTTTATTTATAGAACTTTCTTCGTCAAAATCGATTAAACTATCTTTATTATCATAACTATTTTCATTCAAGAGTATATTTTTGTTATAATCATCAAATATTTTCTTACTCTTATCTACTTGTATGTACCATCTATTTTGTCCAAAACCTTGATAGTTTTTTTCTTCTTTCATTGAATTAATGAAAATTCCTTTTTTATCCAATCTTAAAATATTTGGCATTATCCAATCTAAATAGCTTTTAGAAGATAATATATCGGAATCTTCTAATAATCCCATTTCATTTCTAGGCGGTGATAACCACTTTTCTTCTTTCTTATCATAGTCATTTATATTAGCTGTAAAAATCAACTTTTCTTTTGCTCTGGTCATAGCAACATACAAAAGTCTCATCTCCTCTGCCAATGATTCCTCTCTATATTTTGATTCAATCATTATTTTTCTCATACTCGGAAATGATACTCTTTTGTCTATATCTATTACATTCGGTCCGTATCCCATAGTTTGATGAAGGCTAAGCCTTGAATCATTGGACTTGATATAAAATTCCTTACCTAAATCAGCAACTATTACAATCGGAAATTCCAAACCCTTGCTCTTATGTATACTCATAATATTTACGTTATCTTCATCAGCTGAAATAGTCTTTGCCTCTTGTGGCTCTTTTGCTCTTAATTTTACCCTTTCTATATAGTCAATAAAAGAGAATAAACCTTTATATGAGGATTTTTCAAATTGTCTTGCCTTCTCAAAGAATAAAAGTAAATTATTTTGTTTCTGACTACCCATTTCTTGTTTTCCAACATAAATATAATAGGCTGTATCTTTTAATATATACCAAATTAACTGGCTTACTGTATAAGTAATAGATTTTTTTCTATATAGACTAATTTTTTCCATAAAATAATTAATCTTATTTGTTAAATTACCCTTTAACAAAATTTCATCAAGTATTTCCTTATCTATTGAATCTTCATTCCCACCTAACATATTATCTTCTGTATATATATATTTAAGTATCTGATATATACTAGCATTTTTTTCTAATAGCCTAATCATAGCCATATCATTAGTAGTAAAATTAAATATTGGCGATCTCATGACTGATAAAATTTCTATATCTTGTATAGGATTATCTATTATCTTCAACAAATTAATCAATAAATCTATTTCAAGAGCTGAATAAAATCCCTGACCCGTGTTTGAGTACACTGGTATAGAATATCTTTTTAGTACTTCCTCTAAAATAGGTCCTTTTCCATTAGCTGCCCTTAATAAAACTACAATGTCTTTGTATTTGCATTTTCTATATCTATTTATTTCTTTATCAAATACCAAATACGGTTTATCTGAGGATACCAAGCTCTCAATTATATGACTTATCTTCATGCTTTCAAGCTCAAATTTTTCTGCATCTTCAAATGATAAACCTTCAAAATCTGATGAAGGTATTAAATTATTATTTATAAGAGTTTCATCTGTCTTATCCTTATCTATATTTTTTGTGTCAGCTTTGTTATCTACTAAATAAACTTCTACAGGACCTCCTAACAAGTCTTCTTCCAAATAATCACTTGAAAATATAGCAGAAGGATTTAGTCTTTCCTCATCAGTATAATCAAGCTCTCCTGTGGAAACTCTCATTATTTGACTAAATATGTAGTTGCATGCCTCCAAAACTTCTGCCCTACTTCTAAAATTATTATATAAAAGTATTTTTTCTTCATTAGTTCTATTAGCACTATCATATAATTTATATCTATCATATTTTTCCATAAAAATTTCAGGCATAGATTGTCTAAATTTATATATACTCTGCTTTACATCACCTACCATAAACCTATTTGGCCTATCTTCTCTAGCTATAAGTGACAAAATAGTCTCTTGAACTAAGTTACTATCCTGATATTCATCGGTAAATATTTCTTCATAATAATTTTTATATGATATAGCAATATCAGATGGCACAATTTTTCCATTTTCATCTTCTTTTGATAAAATCTTTAAAGCAAAATGCTCTATATCTGAAAAATCCATAATTCCTAGTCTATTTTTTTTGTCTTGATAAGCACTTCTAAATTTTATAGTAAGATTCGAAAGTGCTCTCATATATGGATATATCAAATCACTCTCTGCCTTTAACATGTCAATATCTATAATTAAATTTTCTAAACTCTTCTTCAACTCTTTTAATGAAGAATTTATTTTATCCTTAGAAGAATTGTAAGCTTCCTTTATTTCAGGCTCTGCTTTTGCCGATATACGGAATGTTAAAGATTTTTGTAGTGTTTGAAATTTATCTAAGCATTCTATAATTTCGTTATTTTCTTTTTCTTTATCTTCATTATTTATAGCGTTTAAAATTTCATCTATACTAGCTATTAATTCTAAATTATTAAATCTATATCTATCTAATTCACTATAAAATGATAGATTGTCGACTTCCTCACCTATAGCTTCTTTTGTCAACAATAAAGATATTTTTGCATCTTTTAAAAACTTATTTATATAATGTTCCTGATAAAAGATCTTATCTTTATCTTTGCTATTAAAAAACTCTGTTGATTCTTCTAACCATTTTTCTGGAAAAGGTGTTGATCCCAGAAAATTATTTATCATAAAAACTAAATTTATTAGTGAATCATCATTTCTTTTTGAAGAATATGCCTCAACTAGAGATAAAAACTCTTGGTCCTTTGCATTGTATAGTTCTTCAAATAATTTCTCTATAACTTCACTTTGTATTATCCCAACTTCTGCATCATCTCCAATTTTAATTGCTGGATCTATATTTATTGAATGGAAATTATTTTTTATTATTTTTTTACAAAATGAATCTATAGTAGTTATATCAGATTTATTTAAAAGTAGTATTTGTTCTTGTAACCTTTGATTGTCTGGTTCTTTTTCCAGGGCCTTTTCTATTGCTATAGCGACTCTTTCTCTCATTTCACTAGCAGCAGAATTTGTAAATGTAACTACTAATAGCCTATCGATATCTATAGGTTTATCTTCATCTAAAATTAACTTTATAATTCTTTCTATTAATACTGCTGTTTTACCAGATCCGGCAGCAGCTGATACAAGCAGATTAGATCCTCTAGAATTTATCACTTTCAGTTGATTTTCTGTCCACTTATTCGCCATTTCCAGACCTCCTATTCTTTTCGTTATATTTTTCCATAAGATTTAATATATCTACATTAGAAGATGAAAAAATACCATATCTAGATTTTACAACTCCATCTTCTTTATTCTTATGCTTTATAATTTTGTGATAGTAATTTTCTTTGTTACTTATATCAAACTTACAAACACTCTTATAATAACAAAATTCACATGCTTTTCTATTATCATAATTTGTAGGATAAATATTGGTGTTGCCATCATATATATCCTCGCATATACCCTTAGTTTTATTTATTACATATTCACTTACAATTTTATATTCTTCTTCATATAAACCTGCAGTATTCTTTCCTATACTATCCTTTGTTTTACCCGTAAGTTTTATAGGTAAAAAAGAGGAGTCTCCACTTTCTTTAATATTTTTATCTAAAATTTCTAATATATTCAAATCTTTTATAACATAACCTGATAATTTATTTTCTTTTTCCAATTTTTTATTTAGACTTTGACTTTCTAACTCAATATAGTCTCTTAAAGAATTGACCTTTAAATCTTTTGCCTCAATTCTTGAATATAATAAAGCTGCTGGATTTAATTTTGTATTTCTTTTGCCCATATTAGTATTTAGATAATAATTATACTCCTTGTACTCCTTTGTAATAGCACTCATATATACAAATAGTTGCAACTGTAAACCAGCATATACTTGGCTTAAATCTATATTTCTGCTTGATGATTTATAATCTATTATACTTAATCTTTCTTCTTTGCTTTTACTATCTATATAAGTATCCATCCTATCAATTTTGCCCATTAAATTAATTTCTTTTTTTGATTCTAAATAATACTTAATAGGTTCAATATCTGCCATTGGCCCAAATTCCAACTCAAAATATTTTGGTTTTATTTTACTTTGTCTAACCTGCTGACCCATATTAAATATAGATTTTTTTAAAGTATGATTTAATCTTTGATACAAATTTTTATATTTTTCACTACTATTTAATATGTATTCTTTTCTACTTCCAACTATTCTATAGGCAAGATTTTCTACTTGCTCATCTATAAATGGTTTGTCTATCTCATCCCAATTGATTGAATTAACAGATATATATTTTGAAAACTCTTCTAAAACTTTATGATAATAATTGCCCAAATCCATATCATTAAATTCATATATAGGTCTTGGTTTAGCTTTCATTCCGTATGTCATAAAATATGAAAAAGGACATGATACATATTTTTCTAGTCTCGAAATACTAAAAATTCCTCGTCCATATAATTTATCCGCTAGTACCTTATCCAATAATTCTGACTTATTATCAAAAGATAAATCTTTTTTATCCTTAAAATATGCCAATTTAAATGCTAAATCTTTACAATAATTAGCAGAATTTTGTATTTTTAGAGTTGGAAATATTCTTAGAATTTTTGCTATTAACTTAGATGCTTGCAAATTATTTCCCTCATAATCAGAATAAGGAAAAGATATATATATATGATTTTTTGCAGTCGACATAGATTTATAAATCAAAAATTGCTCTTGGTATATTTTTGACATAGCATCTGTATCAAATTTATATCCTTTAGTACATAAATCTATTCTCTCACTATCATTTATAAGTGATTCATCACTAGCATTTTTAGGAAATACACCTTCATTTACACCAAGTAGAAATAAAACTTTTGTATCTGGATTTTTCATTCTATCTATGCTCGTTACAAATACTTGATCTCTAGATGGTGGTATAATTCCAAGCTCGGCAGACTCAAATTCTGCTTCAAGCATCTTAATAAACTTATCAAGTCCTATTGATTCATGACCTATAAATTCAACCATTTCATCCAGTATCTCTATAAACACATTCCATATTTGAGCATATTCTTTAGCTTTATATAAATTTTCTTTACTTTTATAATTCTCTATAAGAGTGCTTATTGTTCTATTTAGTCCTATATCCAAACAAAAATCATATAAATATCTACATAATTCTCCTACTTTATTTCTTCCTTTTAACTTTTCGTGTAACAAGGAAACTGGTCCAAATGCTTGGTCTTTAATAGAATTTATCTTATCCATGTATATTTTATCTATTTCTTGGTCTTCAAATCCATGGTTTAATGGGATATTCCACTTTTTTTCAAACCATTTTTTACCTTTTATTCCATTCTCCAAAACATAATTTTCAAGTAAAGAAATATCTTCATTTTCTATATTAAGTAATCCACTTTTTAAGTATTTAAATATTGATTTATAAGAATAATTATCTACTTTCATATCAAAAATCGATAATATTAAAGCTACTATTGGATTATTTTTAGATGCAATTTTTTCATCCAAAAAATAACCAATATTATAATTTGGGAAAATCGCCTTCACTAAATATGAATACTTATCTAAGTCTCTTGCTGCAATTGTGATATCTCCATACCTATATCCACCCTTTATAAGTTCTAATATTTTATCAGCTACTGACTCCAATTCACAATGAATATTTTCATAGGAACTTATGTGTATATGATTAACTGGTTGATCTTTATATACTCTAGGATTAAAATAATTTATTTCTTTTTCTAGATATTCTAATTCTTTATTTTCAAAAACTTTATTCTCATATAAATTAATATCTTTTAATCTATCTACTTTATTTTTTATACAAAAACTACTAATAGCAGAATACGTAATATTAGTCTTAGAAAAAGCTCCTTTTGCAGTGCTAAAATTTTTAAGATCAGTTAAAAGAGAAATATACATAGTATTAGTCTGCAATATCAGCTCTTCTATAAGTTTATATTGCAATGGCGTAAAACCAGTATACTCATCAATAAAAATATATGAGTCAGATAATATCTTACTTTTTCTTAATACTCTATGGAAATATTCTAAATAATCTTCTGTATCAATCTTATTTTCAATATCCTTTTCGTATTTTTCATATATTATACTTAAATCCTCTAATTTTAACTTTAAAGTTTTATCTTGAGCTTCATGAGCCATTTTCTCTATATCTTTTTGTTCCATATTAGATTGTTTAAATTCTATAACAGCGTCCATTATCTTCGCTACTAAGCCCAAATCTATAGTGGATGCTGTAAAAAATTTTAATTTAGATTTAAGAGATAAGATAGTCTTGTATAAAATCATAAGTCTTGCTCCTTGACTTATTTTTCTAATATTTAATCCTTCAGTTCTAGTGAATACCATTCTACTTAGAGTAGAAAAACTAACTACTCTTATTCTAAAATATGGATCAATATCAGTTTCCAATCTATGAGCCAATCTTTTTTCCATTTCAAAAGTATATTTTTCGGGCACTAGAATAAAAATATGCTTATCAGACTTATTTTTCGCCTCTTGTAAACACATGTCCAACATCACATTTGTTCTATCTGTTTTATTAGTACCTATTATAAAACCTACTGACATGCATCTACCCCCTCTTCTTTTATCTGCTTTATAAGATTAAATATTTCTTTTTTATTTTTCTCATGCATCTGCTGGCTATATTTAATAATCTGAGTCTTATCTATCTTAACCTGCATATAATACATATTTATATCTTCATAATTTAAATCTTTACCAATACTTTCTTTGACTGTATACATATACATCTTGGTCTGCATTCTTTGATTAACAGATAACTCTGTGATCTCCTTTGTCTCTGTCTTCCAGTCCCAAATATGTATATTTTTTAATTCTTCCTCTTCATATATCTCTACAATTAAATCTGCTATTATAGATACTTTAGAAGACAATATAATTTGATATTCTGGTTTAAATACTACATTTTTACCATATTTTTTTCTATATTTATCTCTTATTGAAATTATTTTTAAAAGGTCTCTGTTAAAATTATAACCTAATTCTATATCCATAAATATCCTCTGGCAATTGAGATGAAAATCACGTCCAAAAGCCATATTTTCTTCATATCTTTGATCTAATATGCTATCGTCAGACCAAAATATTGACCTTATATATTTATTAAAAAATTCTTTCCTATCAATTTTCCAAGTATTGAGCATATTTTGCGAAAATATTAAATTGTCTAGCCTATATTTTATTTGTTCCTTACTTATATTATTATCCTTTATATTTATTTTCGCCATTTGATCACCTATAATTTTTTCATTTTTATAATTAATTTTCTTTATTTTGTATTTCTTTTTTCTGTAATAAATTCATCTAGTACATCAAAAAACTTTGAGTTCTTTTTTGTAAAGTTTTTATTTAATGATTCTATGTATTTTTGTCTTGAATTTAATAGAATCAAAGATCTTTTTGCTCTAGTTATACCAACATATAAAAGCCTTATTCTCTCTGCCATCAAATTTATTTTTAAATCTTTTTCATAGTCTTCCATATTCTTTACTGTTTTACCTGATATTAAATCCAATTCCCTATTTATAAATGCCTCAGGATATTTGTAATCTCTTCTCAAATATCTTCTATCCACCCTATAATAATCAGTTAATTTGCTAGGATAGTCTGTAGAATTTATATCCATAATAATCACCGTATCCCACTCCAACCCCTTTGATTTATGAAGTGTAGAAATATATATACTTCCAGGCTGAGCTTGTTTTTCACCTATATCATAAATCGCAGAAATAGCAAAATCAAAAATCCTAGAATACCTTTTGTCAAGAGCTATAGAAAGCCTATTTAAGTCGATATTCTCATAATTTGCCATATTATTTATATAAAAAATTATGTACTCTAATACATCTAGCTCACTAATATCTAAATTTATATTTTCTCCTATATATTCTAAATATAAAGATGGGTCCATCTCTTTATAATCAATAATTTTCTTTAAAACATCTCTGGTATTTATCAAAAATCCTTTAAATGAACCTTCTATAAGATTATCAACTATTGAATATATTTTTTTACTCTCTTTTATAAAATATTCGTCATCATAAATATAATCTATTGGATTAATTTTTCTTAAATTTTTATGTATCTTCTTATATATCTGATCATCTATTTCAAAATCTTTAAAACGTTTTATAAATACATCTTCAAACATATCAGCAAAGATATTTGAATCATTAGGTTTAATTATAAAATCTATAACACTTTTTAAATCTTCAATAACTTTGGTTTTTTGTCCATTATTTGATGATATTTTTTCATGCTCTATATCATTAGCCGTAAATATTTCTGACAACTTATCTACTTCATAATTAGAGAATGCCAAAACACCTATTGAATAATCCGAAAAATTATTTTGACTATGCTTAATCATTTTTATTAATGTATTTATTTGTTCTTCTTGCTTTTCTAAACTTTTTGACCAAAGCATATATTTACCTGGTTTTGGATTTTCTTTATATCCTTTACCCTTTTCTACCTCTTCTATATATAGTTCTTCTAGAGATTGATCAAAGTATTCAGCAGAATTCCTTACATAATTCACTAAATAATTTGCCAAGCCTATTATATCTTTTGAACTTCTGCCCGCCATATACATATTATAATTAAAATCTGCATTTTTACAAAAATCCACAAAAAACTTTGGATTAGATCCTGTGAAAGTCCCTGTTATACTTTGATTTACATCTCCAACCCTAACTAAATTGCTTTTGTATTTTGTTTTTTTATTATTTTTTGCCAGTAATTCTATAATTTTACCTTGTATAAGATTTGAGTCTTGACATTCATCTTCAAATATATAGTCATAGTCGTTTTGATATTTTTCTCTAATTTCAGGGTTATCTACCAGTAAGTTGTAGGCCAATAACAAAATATCATCATAATCAATATATGAACTTTGCCTTAATATTTCTTGATAATTCGAGTATATGGGTGATATTATAGACATAATTCCTCTATATGAGACATCATTTACTATTTTTTTCAAGTTGTCTTCATCTATATTCTCATACTTTAATAGCTTTATAGAATTTAATATAATAGAAGTAAATTCTCTTTTCCATTTTTCCCTTATATCTTTGTCTCCTCTTTTTGATTTATCTATAAAACTATATATTTTATTTGAATTTTCACTAAGTTCTTCAAATTCATCTATAGACCTTTGAATAATAATCTCTTTTTTATAATCGTCAAGTATTTGAGTCTCCTCACTCATAAAAATGTATTCTGTATTTTCTCTTATAATTTTCATAGCAAGTGAATGTATTGTCATAACTTCAAATTTTGTTTTGGGACAATTTCTTTCTTCTAAAATTGTTTTTATACGATTTTTAAAGTTTTTAACAGCTGAATTCATATAAGTTAATACCAATATCTTAGAATCTACATTTTCTTTTTCCATATTTTCAATTAAATCAGCTACAAGATTCGTTATTATAAAAGTTTTACCTGCTCCTGGTACAGCTTGTATTCCCAAACTTCCACCCTTATATTTCATTATCTTTTCCTGATCTTTTCTATATCTTATAGACAAGCTACCACCTCTTTGTATTCTTTAATAAGTCCTTTTTAAAACTATTATCTTGATCATATCCATTTATTCCTAAATCGCTACTTAAAATAAATAAATATTCTATATTCTTACCTGAAAAAATGCTATATATATTTGAATTATTTTTTTCATTTAATAAATCTTTATAATATTGGACAAAATTTTCTTCATTGATGTTACTCAATATTTCATCTTTAAAATAAGCCATATCACTATCTAATTCGTTTTCTATCCTAAGATCAAATGAATTAGAACTAGCATCAAACAATATAAGTACATCTCTATCTATTTTATAATTTATATAATCATCTATATTTAAAAATAATATTTTTCCTAAGTCAAAAGTCTCTTTTTTTATTTTATTGGCACTATATGTATTGATAAAATATTTTATGAAAGAGTACTTATCTTCTGGATTAATATTCATATTACAATCTGCAGATAGTATGTTTATTTCTTTTATCAGCTTACATAAATCATCAACCATTTTTGTATGTTCATTATCGATATCTAAAAATTCTCTATAAAATTCTTTTATTAATTCAACATTTCTATGTATATTACTTTCATCATTGCCTAAAGTTAATTTTCCATCGTCAATTTGCTTTAAATATATATCATTATTATTACTTTCATTAGGATTATATTGGTCTTCAAAATCCAATGAGTCCAATAATGAATTTTCTATTCCCAAATCATCAAAAAACTCATTAAAATTATTTTTTATATTGTATTGAATCAACTCATTTTTATCCATTGAAGAAATATTGTATCTAATCTTCAAAGCTTGGATAATATCATGATTCTTGAAATCTTCTCTGACTTGCCTCATGTACATCTCTATATTTACTCTAAGCTCCGCCCTATTTTTATTCTTATAAATTACTGACAAAAGCTGAACTTTCTCATCTATGTTCAACATAAATTCAATATCTTCATATAAAAACAGAACACTCATCAAAACTGAAATTGTAGAGTCTCTATATAGTTTTTTTGACTCTTTTACACTCCCGATTTTAATTTTTAGAGTATCTTCTATATTCTTTATTTTACTTTGACTAATAGAATTATTTTTAGGACTTAATATGCATATCCTCTCTAAGTTAACATTCTTTTCATATATCAAATTTTTTAGTATTTCTTCCAAATTTATAAGCATAGAGAAATATGTATCACTTTCCTCTTGTATGATATTCGATATTGATAGTAGAGAAAATTTATTTTTTAATATTTCTTTGTTATCCCTAATATCAGTGAATATTTTATTTTTATACTCAGGTAAAAACTCTTTAAAAACATTATCCGTGATTAATATATTCCTATTTTTCTTTATATTATTATTAAATATTCTCTCTTTAATCAATTTATTATTAAACACTTCTATCAACATAGGCTGATCATACAATTTATATTTATGCATAATAGACCTATATTCTATTATTACATTCTTTAAATCATCATAAATAGACTTTATTTTTTTACCTTTTTTAAATCTATAGATTCTATATGCTATTGCCTCAACAGGAATATTTGATTTAGCAGATTTTATCATTATAGAATAAATATTTGTTGCTAAATTAATATTCTTAGCATTTATATTTTTAAAAAAACCATCAAATAATCTTCTTTCACTTACTATCTTATATAATATAAATATTGAACTTTGCCTTGATATAAAATAAGACTCTACATCTATATCAAGTAAAGGTCTATACAAATCAACTTGCTCCTTTATATAATTTTCATAAGAAATATGTCTCACATTTGATGCAAAGCTCTCTATAGAGTTTACAAACTTATTATTTTCAACAAATGCTTGAATATTATTTTCATAAATAAAATTACAATCGCTTATTAAATTTTCATTTTTACTATTAATATTTTCAAGCATAAATTCACCTACTAATTTAATATTTTTCTTTATAGTATTATTATACCATAGAAAAAAAGCCCTTCTCAGGACTTTTAATTTTATATTTTTTCATTTATGTAGCATCTATATCCATAGTGATTTCAAATTTATACAAAGGATATTTAGTTTTTACTTCTTCACATAATTTATCAAAATCCTCTTCCCTATTTGCTATTGAATAATCTATTATAACATCAAAGTAAATCAATTTTTCTTCTCTAAGCAAATAAAATCCATGCATATTTATTACTGATTTATGTTTTTTTACTATGGTCGCTATATCCTCTTTTATCTTTTCTACTTCAGGATCATGTACATTTATTGGATAAATTCCTATCGCAGCTATAATAACTCCATGCTCTTCCATTACTCTTCTTGAAATCTCTCTTTGTATTACATCAGATTCTTTAATTGTCATATTTTCAGGCACCTCTATATGCAATGACCCTAAATATCTATTAGGACCATAGTTACTTAAAATCAAATCATATACGCCATCAATACCATCAACTTGATTAATGGTATTTCTTATTTTTTCAACCAATTCGTAATCTACCCTCTCACCGAGTAACTGGCTACTAGTATCTTTTAATATATCTATACCAGCCTTGATAATCACAAAGGAAATTAATAATCCTAAATATGCCTCCAAACTAAGTCCTGTGCTGATAAAAAAAATGGCAGAAAATAGTGTTACCGCCGATACAACTGCATCTAATTTTGCATCCATACCTGATGCTATCAATGAATTTGAATTAATTTTCTCACCAGCTTTTTTTACATAATTCCCCAAAAATATTTTAATAAATACAGCCAAGGCTATTAATATCAATGATATATTCGAATAGCTTGGACGTATTGGATTTATTATTTTCTTTATCGATTCTATTGAAGAAGCTACACCAGCATAAAGTATTATTACAGCTATTATAATTGCTCCAAAATATTCTATTCTACCATGTCCTAACGGGTGTTTTTTATCTGCTTTCATATTAGCAAGCTTGGCTCCCACTATTGTGATTATAGATGATAGCATATCACTAGCATTATTTACAGCATCTAAAATTATTGCAATAGAGTTAGAAAATATTCCTACTCCTAATTTTACACATACTAATAATAAATTGGCTAATATACCCACTATACTAGTTCTAATTATAATATCCTCTCTATTATCACCAGTAACTGTGTCTAGTTCAATTTTATTTTTCATGAATTACTCCTCGTTAATTAAATTTAATATGATAGCTACAATTATACCATATTAACTTGCGTCTATATCCATTATAATTGTAATTTCATATTGATTGTATCTTTCCTTAATTTCTTGACAGAGTCTTTTGAATTCCTCTCCTCTATCTTTTACAGAAAAGTCCATTACTACATCAAAGCTCATCGACATATTTTTTCGATTCAAATAAAAACCGTGCATTTGCAATGCACCTTCATATTTTTTTACAATATTTTCTATTTGTTCTTTTACTTTATTAGCAAATTCATCCTTAGTATTGACTGAATAAATTCCAATAGCAGATATCACTATTCCATATTCCTTATATACTTTGCCAGCAATTTTTCTTTCCAATGCATCAATTCTATCAGCTGTCCAATAATCAGGAACTTCAATGTGAAGTGAACCCACATATGAACTAGGACCGTAATTATTTAAAACCAAATCATATACATTGTCAACATCTTCCAATTGACAAATACTATTTTTTATTTCTTTCACTAACTCCAACTTAACCCTTTGTCCCAAAATTTTACTCACAGTCTCTTTCATAATTTCTATACTCGATTTGACTAACATCAGAGCTATAATTAAACCTAAAAATGCATCTAATTGTATTTTCCACTTTAAATATATTATAGCTGCTAAAATTATGGAAAATGACACAAAAGCATCCATCCTTGCTTCTAATCCTGAAGCAACTAACGAATCTGAATCGTTAGTTTTTCCAACTCTATGTGTATATATACTAAGTACTATTTTTATTGCACCTGTAATACCCATAATTAATAGAGTTGTAAATGTGTAATTTGGCTTTGATGGGTTCAACAACTCCTGTACTGATTCTACAACTGCACTAATACCTACATATGTGATTATTATTGAAATAGTTAACGAGCTAACATATTCTATCCTACCATATCCAAATGGATGGCTTTTATCTGGCTTTTTTCCAGCATAACGTGTTGCTGTAATAGTTATTATGGATGATAAAGCATCGGTAAAATTATTTACAGCAGTTAGCACAATAGAAATTGAACTGGATAAAGTTCCTATTATTACTTTTATTATAGCCAATATAATATTAGATAATATTCCTATTACACTGGCTCTGATTATATTTCTTTTTCTATTTGATAAGTCCATTTAATACCTCATTATTTATTTTTTAAGCAATTTACAACACCCAAAATTTGCATTGATTTACTAAATTTAATATACCCATATTATACAATTATTACTCTTTACTACAAATTATAGTGCCCTTAAATATTTATTTAAGGGCACTTGCTTATTATACTTGCAAATATCATCTGTGCAAGTTTTAATAAATAAAGAAACTCTAGATAAAATCTAGAGTCTTTTTAACGTGGCTACGTCCTATTCTCCCAGGCAGCTTCCCACCAAGTACCTTCAGCGCTAAAGAGCTTAACTTCTGTGTTCGGTATGGAAACAGGTGTATCCTCTTTGCTGTAATAACCACATATTTAATTGAAAGTTTGTACCTTCAAAACTGAATATATTATGTATTATGTCATCTTTTTTGGTCAAGTCCTCGATCTATTAGTATCAGTAAGCTATATACATTGCTGCACTTACACCTCTGACCTATCAACCAGGTAGTCTTCCTGGGATCTTAACCTTGCGGTGGGAAATCTTATCTTGAAGTTGGCTTCGCGCTTAGATGCTTTCAGCGCTTATCCTTTCCATACATAGCTACCCAGCTATGCCCTTGGCAGAACAACTGGTACACCAGAGGTATGTCCATCCCGGTCCTCTCGTACTAAGGACAGATCTTCTCAAATTTCCTACGCCTGCGACGGATAGGGACCGAACTGTCTCACGACGTTCTGAACCCAGCTCGCGTACCACTTTAATGGGCGAACAGCCCAACCCTTGGGACCAACTACAGCCCCAGGATGTGATGAGCCGACATCGAGGTGCCAAACCTCCCCGTCGATGTGGACTCTTGGGGGAGATAAGCCTGTTATCCCCAGGGTAGCTTTTATCCGTTGAGCGATGGCCCTTCCATTCAGAACCACCGGATCACTAAGTCCGTATTTCTACCTTGCTCGACCTGTATGTCTTGCAATCAAGCTCCCTTTTGCCTTTACACTCTTCGTACGATTTCCGACCGTACTGAGGGAACCTTTGAGCGCCTCCGTTACCTTTTGGGAGGCGACCGCCCCAGTCAAACTGCCCACCAGACAGTGTCCCAAGACCAGATTCATGGCCTATGGTTAGAGTCCCAATACTACAAGGGTGGTATCCCAAGGCTGACTCCATCAAAACTGACGCCCTGATTTCATAGTCTCCCACCTATCCTGTACATGTAGTATCGAAACCCAATGTCAAGCTACAGTAAAGCTCCATGGGGTCTTTCCGTCCTGTCGCAGGTACCCGGCATCTTCACCGGGATTACAATTTCACCGAGTCTGTTGTTGAGACAGTGCCCAAATCGTTACGCCTTTCGTGCGGGTCGGAACTTACCCGACAAGGAATTTCGCTACCTTAGGACCGTTATAGTTACGGCCGCCGTTTACTGGGGCTTAAGATCACTGCTTCGATTGCTCTAACAGATCCCCTTAACCTTCCAGCACCGGGCAGGCGTCAGCTCCTATACATCGTCTTGCGACTTAGCAGAAACCTATGTTTTTGGTAAACAGTCGCTTGGGCCAATTCTCTGCGGCCCCATTTCTGGGGCACCCCTTATCCCTAAGTTACGGGGTCATTTTGCCGAGTTCCTTAACAACAGTTCTCTCGCTGGCCTTAGGATACTCTCCTCACCCACCTGTGTCGGTTTGCGGTACGGGTACCTTTAATCTCGATAGAGACTTTTCTCGACAGTGTGAAATCAGCTGCTTCGCTACTTAGTTTCGCTCCCATTCGTATCCTAGCATTAATCAAACGGATTTGCCTATTTGATCTGCCTCAATACTTAGACACACATAACCAACAGTGTGCTCAGCTTATCCTACTGTGTCATCCCATCTCTCAAACGATTATCGGTAGTACAGGAATATCAACCTGTTATCCATCGCCTACGCCTTTCGGCCTGAGCTTAGGTCCCGACTAACCCAGGGAGGACGAACCTTCCCCTGGAAACCTTGGGTTTACGGCCTGAGGGATTCTCACCCTCATCTCGCTACTCATGCCAACATTCTCTCTCCCATACTGTCCACAGCTCCTTACGGTACTGCTTCATCCTGCATGGGAAGCTCCTCTACCCATCATATTTGATGCCGTAGCTTCGGTAGTATGTTTTAGCCCCGGAAATCTTCGGCGCAGGATCACTCGACCAGTGAGCTATTACGCACTCTTTAAATGAATGGCTGCTTCTAAGCCAACATCCTGGTTGTCTATGCAATCCCACATCCTTTACCACTTAACATACATTTTGGGACCTTAGCTGACGGTCTGGGCTCTTTCCCTTTCGACTATGAACCTTATCACCCACAGTCTGACTCCTGAATAAAAGATTATGGCATTCGGAGTTTGATAGTCTTCGGTAAGTGCAATACCCCCTAGGACATTCAGTGCTCTACCTCCACATCTCTACATTCAAGGCTAGCCCTAAAGCTATTTCGAGGAGAACCAGCTATCTCCGAGCTCGATTGGAATTTCACCGCTACCCACAAGTCATCCCCGCACTTTTCAACGTACGTGGGTTCGGACCTCCGCGAAATTTTACTTTCGTTTCATCCTGCTCATGGGTAGGTCGCCCGGTTTCGGGTCTACGTCATGTAACTAATTCGCCCAGTTAAGACTCGCTTTCGCTACGGCTACACACCTGAAGTGCTTAACCTTGCCACATAACGTAACTCGTTGGCCCGTTCTACAAAAAGTACGCGGTCACGCGAATAATGCGCTCCCACAGATTGTAAGTGTAGGGTTTCAGGTTCTATTTCACTCCCCTCCCGGGGTTCTTTTCACCTTTCCCTCACGGTACTATTCACTATCGGTCACTAGGTAGTATTTAGCCTTGGTGGATGGTCCCACCTGCTTCCCACAAGGTTTCACGTGTCTCGTGGTACTCTGGATCATGTCGGAGTCTTCTTGCTTTGTTTACGGGACTATTACCCTCTGTGGTCGAACTTTCCAGAACTGTTCTACTCACAATACCTCTCCTTTGTGACATGTCCGCAACCCCAAATTAGTAAACTAACTTGGTTTGGGCTCTTCCGCGTTCGCTCGCCGCTACTTACGGAATCGAATTTCTTTCTCTTCCTTCAGGTACTTAGATGTTTCAGTTCCCTGAGTTCCCCTCCATAGACTATGTATTCATCTAGGGATACTTGAACATTACTTCAAGTGAGTTTCCTCATTCAGAAATCTTTGGATCAAAGTGTATGTGCCACTCCCCAAAGCTTATCGCAGCTTATCACGTCTTTCATCGGCTCCTAGTGCCAAGGCATCCGCCCTACACCCTTAATAACTTGACCAGTTATTATTGAGATTTTTCTAAATTTAAGACTTACGTCTTGTTAAGAATAATTGGTGTTTTTACAAGTTTTCTCTTGGATAGATTACTATCATTTTATTAGATGTCATTGTATATCACAATATATTCAGTTTTCAAGGTACAATACTCGTTTATCTTTTTGTATTCTTTAAGATACTCCTTATAAAATACTCAGTCACATACTAATTGTATGTTCCATCCTATTTTTTAAGTGCGTCTCTTAAATTATATCAAAAATATTTCACGAGCTTTATGATACTTATTGAAAGTATTTTTATTTGAAGTTTTCATGTTAAATGAACCTTCAAAATTGAACAGCAGGTAATTCTCCTTAGAAAGGAGGTGATCCAGCCGCACCTTCCGATACGGCTACCTTGTTACGACTTCACCCCAGTTATCGACTCCACCTTCGACGATTTCCTCCTTACGGTTGGATAATCGGCTTCGGGTGTTTCCGACTCCCATGGTGTGACGGGCGGTGTGTACAAGACCCGGGAACGCATTCACCGCAGCATTCTGATCTGCGATTACTAGTAACTCCAGCTTCATGTAGGCGAGTTTCAGCCTACAATCCGAACTGAGAATGGCTTTAAGGGATTAGCTCCACCTCACGGTTTGGCAACCCTCTGTACCACCCATTGTAGCACGTGTGTAGCCCTAAGCATAAGGGGCATGATGATTTGACGTCATCCCCACCTTCCTCCAGGTTATCCCTGGCAGTCTCTCTAGAGTGCCCAACTAAATGCTGGCAACTAAAGACAAGGGTTGCGCTCGTTGCGGGACTTAACCCAACATCTCACGACACGAGCTGACGACAACCATGCACCACCTGTCACTTTAGCCCCGAAGGGAAGGTGTGATTAAACACCGGTCTAAAGGATGTCAAGCTTAGGTAAGGTTCTTCGCGTTGCTTCGAATTAAACCACATGCTCCGCTACTTGTGCGGGTCCCCGTCAATTCCTTTGAGTTTCACACTTGCGTGCGTACTCCCCAGGCGGAGTACTTAATGCGTTAGCTGCGGCACCGAGGGGGGTAACCCCCGACACCTAGTACTCATCGTTTACGGCGTGGACTACCAGGGTATCTAATCCTGTTTGCTACCCACGCTTTCGTGCCTCAGTGTCAGTTGCAGTCCAGAAAGCCGCCTTCGCTACTGGTGTTCCTCCCAATATCTACGCATTTCACCGCTACACTGGGAATTCCACTTTCCTCTCCTGCACTCAAGTCTTCCAGTTTCAGAGGCTGACTACGGTTGAGCCGTAGGCTTTAACCACTGACTTGAAAGACCACCTACGCACCCTTTACGCCCAGTAAATCCGGATAACGCTAGCCCCCTACGTATTACCGCGGCTGCTGGCACGTAGTTAGCCGGGGCTTCCTCACAGGGTACCGTCATTATCTTCCCCTGCAACAGAACTTTACGATCCGAAGACCTTCATCGTTCACGCGGCGTTGCTGCATCAGGCTTTCGCCCATTGTGCAATATTCCCCACTGCTGCCT
Organism: Peptostreptococcus equinus; assembly: GCF_027125355.1. Lineage (NCBI taxonomy): Bacteria > Bacillati > Bacillota > Clostridia > Peptostreptococcales > Peptostreptococcaceae > Peptostreptococcus > Peptostreptococcus equinus. Next base: position 1,409,404 of record NZ_CP114052.1, read on the forward strand.
CCCGTAGGAGTTTGGACCGTGTCTCAGTTCCAATGTGGCCGATCACCCTCTCAGGTCGGCTACTGATCGTTGCCTTGGTGGGCTGTTATCTCACCAACTAGCTAATCAGACGCGGGTCCATCCTATACCGCTAACACTTTGATACATCTACGATGCCATAAATGTACATTATCATGTATTAGTAAACTTTTCAGTATGTTATCCATGTGTATAGGGCAGGTTACCCACGCGTTACTCACCCGTCCGCCGCTCAACTTAAAGATGCAAGCATCAATAAGTCGCGCTCGACTTGCATGTGTTAGGCACGCCGCCAGCGTTCATCCTGAGCCAGGATCAAACTCTCATAAAAAATTTGTTCTGCGCTCAGACTATTGTTATCTCTAAAATATCTGGCTTGGTTTGTTTGTGGTTTAAATCTTGAAAAACTATTGTCTTATCAAGTTTAAACGATTAATCAATTTGCTATTTAAAGCTTATTGAATTAACCTGCTGTTCAATTTTCAAAGTTCATTTCAGTCGTTTGTGACGACTTATTAATAATAACATTTTTTATTTTTATTGTCAACACTTTTTTTAAAAACTTTTTATTTTCTTTTCTTAAGTTTTTCACTAAAAATGCTTTCAAATGAAATGTTGTCATAATTTTTTTCTAATGAAATTTATTAAAATCTCACTTAATCCTTTTTATTATGTTTTCCTTTTCTTAAAGGACAAGTAATACTATATCATCTCAAAATATAAGTGTCAATACTTTTTTTAAACTTTTTTATTTTTTTAATTTTTTTAGGTCCTATGATTAATTGTATAAGACTTTAGATAGACTTTTAAATCCTTACACTCTACTATACTATATGCTTACACTTTACTTAGTGTATTAAAATATCTAATACTCTTAAAGATTAACCCAATATATTTTTCACTAAGCCAAATATATTGGGTTTTAAGATGGAGTTTTTTAAAAACTATAATATAAATTTTAAACCGTATAATTTAGTTACATAATTTAATTATATAATTTAACTATATAATGTAAGTATTATATATATTGTTAAAATTATGCAATTAAATAAAAGATTATTACTACTATATATAATAGCAACAAAATAAAACGATAATGTTAAATCCTTAAAATAATATTTGTTCAAAATCATTTGATAATTTTTATCAATCTCTAGTTTAACTCTTCTTTTTTTAATAAATATTTTTTATTATAAATACCGTAATTTTAATATATTGTATCAATTTGAGTCATTTATAAATTTCTTTTTTTATTTGTTTCTATATATGGTATAATATTCACGTTAACATTAAATATAAATACTATATATGCAAACTATTATAGAAAAAGTAAAATTAAATTAATTTATATCTTATTTATGCATTTTGTATACAAAAAGTTCTTGTATATATATTATTATTATGTTATCATCAAATTGTAGATGATACACATAATCATTTATTAATTTTAGGAGGTGCTATTATGACAGCGTGGAATAGCTTTAAAACAGGAAATTGGACAGAAAATATAGACGTTCATGATTTTATTAATTTAAACTATAAGCCTTATGAAGGAGACGATTCTTTTTTAGAAGGTCCTAGCGATGCTACAACAAAATTATGGAGTGAAGTTAGCGATAAGTTTAAAGAAGAAATAGAAAACGGAGGCACATTAGACGTAGATACTGATACTATATCTGGTATTGATGCCTATGATCCTGGATACATAGACAAAGCTTTAGAACAGATAGTTGGTCTTCAAACTGATGCTCCTCTAAAGCGTGCTGTAATGCCATATGGTGGTATAAGAATGGTAGAAAATTCTTGTGAAGCCTATGGTTACAAGTTAAATCCAGAAATAACAAAAATCTTTACTAAATATAGAAAGACACATAATCAAGGTGTATTTGATGCCTATACAGATGAAATGAAAGCTGCAAGAAGAGCTGGTGTAATAACTGGTTTGCCAGATGCTTATGGTAGAGGTAGAATAATAGGCGACTATAGACGCGTGGCTTTATATGGTGTAGATTTACTTATAGAAAAAAAGAAAGAAGAAAAATTATCACTAGCTGATAAGCCAATGACTGAAGATATTATCAGACTTCGTGAAGAATTATCAGAACAATTGGTAGCCTTAAACAAATTAAAAAATATGGCTACATCATATGGTTTTGATATATCTAAGCCAGCAACAAATGCAAAAGAAGCTGTTCAGTGGCTATACTTCGCTTATCTAGCAGCAATAAAAGATCAGAATGGTGCTGCTATGTCTCTTGGTAGAACATCTACATTCTTAGATATCTACATTCAGAGAGATTTAGAAAATGGGATAATAACAGAAAAAGAAGCTCAGGAATTGATGGATCACTTTGTTATGAAATTAAGATTAGTTAAGTTCCTTAGAACTCCAGAATATAACGATTTATTTTCAGGAGATCCAACTTGGGTAACAGAATCAATCGGTGGTATGAATGCTGATGGTAGAACTTATGTAACTAAAAATTCATTTAGGATACTAAATACATTATATAATATCGGACCATCACCAGAACCAAACCTAACTGTTCTTTGGTCAACAAAGTTACCTCAAAACTTCAAGAACTTCTGCTCAAAAGTTTCAATCGATACTAGTTCAATCCAGTATGAAAATGATGATTTAATGCAAGGATTCAACGGCGATGATTATGGTATAGCGTGTTGCGTATCTCCAATGAGAATCGGTAAGCAAATGCAGTTCTTCGGGGCAAGAGTTAACTTAGCTAAGACACTTCTTTACAGTATCAATGGTGGTATTGACGAAAAATCAGGTGCACAAGTCGGACCAAAGATGGATGTATTATCTGACGAAATATTAGATTATGATAAGGTAAAAGAAAGATTTGATTCATATTCAGCTTGGCTAGCGGGATTATATGTAAATACACTAAATGTAATTCACTATATGCATGACAAGTATTCATATGAATCTCTTGAAATGGCTTTACATGATATGGAAATCAAGAGAACAATGGCTTGTGGTATAGCTGGACTTTCAGTAGCGGCTGACTCTCTTTCAGCAATAAAATATGCTAAGGTAAAGGCAATAAGGAATGAAAATAATATAGTTACTGACTTTGAGGTTGAAGGAGACTTCCCTAAATATGGTAACAATGACGACAGAGTTGACTCAATTGCAGTTGATTTAGTAAAATCTTTTATGAACAATGTGAGAAAGCATAAGACTTATAGAGATGCTATACATACACAGTCAGTTCTTACAATAACTTCAAATGTTGTATATGGTAAGAAGACTGGTAATACACCAGATGGTAGAAAGGCTGGAGAACCATTTGCTCCAGGAGCTAATCCAATGCATGGTAGAGATACTCATGGTGCTCTAGCATCATTATCTTCAGTAGCAAAACTTCCATTTGAAGATGCACAAGATGGTATTTCAAATACATTCTCAATCGTACCTGGTGCTTTAGGTAAAAATAAGGACGAGAGAATATCTAACCTATCAACAATGATGGATGGATACTTTATTCAGAAAGCTCAGCATCTAAACGTAAATGTTCTTGACAAGGCTACTCTACTTGATGCTATGGAAAGACCTGAAGAATATCCACAGCTTACAATCAGAGTATCTGGATACGCTGTAAACTTCATCAAACTTACAAAAGAACAACAGATGGATGTTATAAATAGAACATTCCACGGTAAAATGGCTTAAGCAAATTTGTTTGATTGTAATATGAGGTTGAATTAAGAATATATAATTATTAAGGGGGCTTGTCCCCCTTTTAATAAATAGAAAGTGAAGTGATAATAATGGCAGTGATGGGAAGAATACATTCAGTAGAAACATTTGGTACAGTAGATGGGCCTGGTATAAGATATGTTGTATTTGCACAAGGTTGTAATCTAAAATGTAAGTTCTGCCACAACAGAGATACATGGGAAATGAACGCAGGAAAGTTAGTCAGTTCCGACGAAATAATAGAAGATATGTTAAAATATAAATCATTTTATAAAGATGGTGGAATTACTATGTCTGGCGGTGAAGCTGCCCTACAAGTTGACTTTGTTAGAGATATCTTCAAACAAGCTAAAAAACACGAAGTTCATACCTGTCTTGATACAAACGGCTATCTAGATGTAGAAAGAATAAAACCAATATTAGAATATACTGATTTAGTCTTATTAGATTTAAAACATATGATTCCTGAAAACTCCATTTGGCTTACAGGAGCACCTTCTGAAAAAGCGCAGATACTTGCTAGATACTTAGATGATGTAAATATACCTGTATATATAAGACATGTACTAATACCTGATATAACAGATAGTGAGGAAAATCTTACTAGAATGGTTAATTTTGTAAAAACTCTACATAATGTAGTAAGGTTTGAATTTTTACCTTATCATATCATGGGTGTCTCTAAATGGGAACAGATGAATAAAGAATATGAGTTGAAGTATATTAGACCTGCTACCCAGGAAGATGTAGATAAGGCAAAAGCACTTTTTATAAAAAATGGCTATGACCACTTTGAAAAATAAATAAAATATACTAGTATAAAAAAAGCTGGCATAATGCCAGCTTTTTTTATTTTATCCTAAATTTAACACTTGTATTTTTTTATTTGAATTATCTTTAAAGTAATCAACCTCCCTATTATCATGGCTTATGACAATAAGAGTTTTATCAATTGTATTTCTTAATACAAAACTCATTATTTTTTCTTTTGTTTCCCTATCTAAACCTTTAAATGGTTCATCCATAATAATGGTATCACAGTCATATAAAATAGACCTCAAAATACTAATTCTTCTTTTCATTCCACCGCTTAATTGACTAATTTTTGTAAATAAATCTACATTTACATCTATATCTTTTAGATAATTAACAATACTATCTCTATTTATATCCTTATTTACTAATCTCAAATTTGCTAATACTGAAATATTATCTATCAGTAAATCATCTTGAAACACTGACCCAATTTTTCTATTACCTATTCCCAAAATTTCACCTTTGTCAGCTTGTTCTAACCCCAAAATCAATCTGAAAATTGTTGTTTTACCTATACCTGATTTACCTTGTATAAAAAAAATACTTTTATTTTCAATATTTAATTTGAGATTATCTAGTATCAGTTTATCTCCATAGTACTTACTTACACTATTAAACTTAATATTCATACTACACGCCTCCACCATCTAAGTAACTTACCTTACAACTAATTATTCAATAAAAATATGAAAATATTATTTAGTATACACATGAAAAACTTTCTGAATGCTATACTTATTAAAACTATGGTAATAGTCCACGCAAATAAATCTGCTGTATTAAAGTATATTTTTGCATTATACAAGTTTTCTCCAATAGAAACTTGAGGATTTGCTATTAATTCTGCTGCTATGCCCGCTTTCCAACATAGTCCCAGTGATGTATTACATCCCGCCTCTATGTAAGGTATTAAATGGCTTAAATAAATATATCGTATCTTATTATAAATTGATATATTATAAACCTTAGACAAATCTATCATATCTTTTGATATTGAATTAATACCTGAGCATAAATTTTTATAAATAATTGGAAAAACCATTAAAAAACTTATAAATAATGATAAATATTGACTAGATAACCATATTAACAAAAGTATTATAAATGATACTACAGGTACAGTATGGGCCATAACTACAATAGGCTCAAGTAAAATTGAAAACACCTTACTTTTGTGTGAAATAAATGAAATTAAACTAGAAAACATTAGCGCTAGTAAAAATCCTCCTGATATTTTTATAAATGAATTAAGTAAAGATCGCCAATAACATACTTCTTTAATTAATTCTATCAATCTAGTCAAAGTAGAAATAGGAGATGCCAAAAGCATCTCCTCATTTACCAATACGCTAGCAATATGCCAGATTACTATCCAAAATAGAATAGCCCATATAAAATATTTTTTGCTATCATTTTGTGTAATAGAAATCTTCACCTGGCATTTTACCCCCTATCATATCCTTATTTTCTTTGTTTAATATTTCCAAATAAGCTTTCATAGAATCTTTCATTTCTTTACCATCTATATATTTAATATTAGATTTTGGTATAGCCAACTTTGCTACAGCCTCTGGTACTATTTTATTTTGTCCTATTAGCTTAGCCGATTTTTCTATATCAGTATTTGTATATTCCATAGATTTTTTATATTCCTCCATAAATAATTTCACTTGATCTGGATGTTTTTCAGCAAAATCTGTTCTTACAACCATTACTCCAGTAATCATAGAATTCTTTGTATCAGGATTGGCAACATACCATTCCTTTGTCATATCTGCAAATACATTTATATCTTTATTCTTTAGTCTTGCCGCACTTACAAAAGGCTCTGGTAACATCGCTACAGCATTTTTATTCTTTTCTAATGCTGCCAGACACTCTGTATGTTCTTGCTTATATTCTATATTTACATCTATTTGAGGATCTATATTATATGATTTTAATACACTATTTAACACTATTTCAGGAGTTGCACCCTTTCCACTTAGATATATTGTCTTACCTCTAAGATCTGGTATTGATTTAATATTCCCACTTTGATCTACCATATATAAAACACCTAAAGTATTTATAGCCATTACCTGAACCTTACCCTTTGTCTTATTATACAATACAGACGCTAGATTAGAAGGTATAGCTGCCATATCTACTTTGCCCTTTATTATCAATGGACTGATCTCATCAATAGAATTTGAAATCTTTATATCATATTTTTTATCCTTTTTATTTTTCTGATCATCTATAAGCTTTACTATACCCATTCCTGTAGGTCCTTTTAATGCTTGTACTTTTACAAGTTGATCAGCCTTAATATTTTTCGAATCGGACTTTTGTACATTATTTTTGTCTTCTTTAGAGCAAGCACTCAAAGTTGTTATTACAATTGCAAAAGTTATTAGTAATGATAAAAATTTCTTAAATCTATTCATTTTTTTCTCCTTCATAAAATATTTGTATATAAATTAAATTATAGCCCATATATTTTAATAATTAAAGTTTATTGTTTTTTACTTATTAGAGTTTGCCTTTAATTTATAAAGTAATTCAGATACATTTTCACCCTTGATTGGATGTATTAAATATGGCTCTATATCCTTTAAAGGCTCAAGTACGAAATCTCTAATATGCATTTCTGGATGGGGAATCTTTAATTTTTCATCAAAGATTACTTGATTATTAAACAATAGTATATCTATATCCAAGGTTCTTTCCCCCCAGTGTCTTTTTCTTTCTCTTCCAGATGCCTCTTCTACACTTTTACAAAAGTATAATAGTTCATAAGGATCATATATGGTTTCTATTTTTGCAGCAGCATTCATGAAATTAGGCTGATCAAGAACACCATACGGTTTTGTTTCAATATACTTTGAAATAGCTATCTCATTAATATATGATGATTCCATCAGGTTTTGACAAGCAAAATCTAAATATGCTTTTTTATCGCCTAAATTTGATCCTAGACCCAAATACGCAATATTTCTCATTCTTTTTCTAGTAACACTTACATCAGAAAAAGGTGTCGATATTGGTGCATTTGGTTTATGAACAGTTATTTCAATGGATTTAATCATTGCAAATGTAGTTAATAAATGTAAAGTCAAGTTATTCACTAGACTTTCCAATAAATCAAACTGATTATTTGTACAATACTCTACTATCTCATTTGTAACATCAGCATAACTAACTGTATTTTCTATATTATCCTTATCTACAATTTCTCTTAAGTCATATTGACAATCTATATAAAATAATTGGCCTATCTGTTTTTCACTTTCAAATACACCATGATAAGCAAAAAATTCTATACCGCTTACTTTGATTGTATCCATTTTTTTTCCTCCAATACTGACTTACAAATCTTTATTGCATCAAGATTTTCTGCTACATCATGTACCCTTAGAAAAGATCCACCCTTTAAAATTCCAATTACACTAGTAGCTATAGTTCCCGCTGTTCTTTGATCTACAGTCCTGTCTGTTACCGCACCGATTACAGATTTCTTTGAAGTAGCTATCAAAACAGGATAACCAAAAGAACATAATTCTTCTGTTCTATTTATTACCATTAGATTTTGTTCATATGTTTTTTGAAAACCTACCCCGCCATCTAGCATTATTTTATTTTTGTCTATACCAGCATCTTTTGCCATTTGGATGCACTCTCTCATATCATTCATATAATCTGACCAAAAGTCACTATAATCCGCTTCTTTTCTATTGTGCATCAAACAGCAAGCCAAATCAAATTTTGCAATTTGATCAGCCATAGTCCCATCATATTTCAAGCCCCATATATCATTTACTAAATCAATTTTTGAACCTACTTGCTTTATCACACCACTTTTGTAAGTATCTAATGAGATTGTAGTGTCAAAATTAGCCCTTATTTTTTCTATTACTGGTAGAACCCTCTCAACTTCTTCATCATCAGATATTTTAGTATAACCTGGTCTTGTAGATTCACCTCCTATATCTATAATGGATGCACCATTATTTATCATTGACTCCGCTTGAAATAAAGCAGAATCTAAACTATTATACTTTCCACCATCAGAGAATGAGTCAGGCGTTACATTCAATATCCCCATTATATATACATTGTTTTTAGTATCAAAATTTTTATTTCCAATTATCATAGTAAAACCCCCTTATTCTTTTTTTCTTCTGACCATTTACACTTGCTACTTGCAGGACATAGGTAGCAATTTCTACTCTTTTTATCGGCAAATTTCAGCAATTTTCCCAAAAGATTTACTTCTACATTATTATGGCCTATAATAGCATTTTTAATATTTTCTATTTCATCACTAGAAAATCCTACTTGTTTTAGTATTTTTTCAGATATTTCAGAGCTTGCTATAGCATGTTTTTTTCCACCATTATATTCTTCTACTCTACCTAAATCGTGCAGTAATGCACAAGCATATATATGATTTCTATCCAATCCTAAATTTTCTTCTATATTAATTAATTGCATACTTCTAGCAACATTAAATAAATGCTCTAAGTTATGTAAACAAAAAATTCTATTCTCTTCTAATCTATCTATTTCTTTTATATAATATTTAAAATCTGGATTTGAAAGTATTGCATTTATCCTTTTACTTTTCTCATTATATTTATCTTCTAGTATTTTAATATCAAAATCTTCCATATTATCCCTTTTATAAACTTAATTAATAAAATTTATCAAACATCTATTTGTAAATATAAATTTTAAAAATTTTTACCTATTAAATCGACAAAGCCATATAGCTTTGCCGATAAGTAGTTATTTAATCAATTCTCTGATTGTAGCCTGTAGATTATTGTCTGTCCTAAATACACCTCTACTAGCATGTGTCACAGTCTTTGCTCCAACCTTTTTTATACCCCTCATAGACATACATGTGTGTTCTGCTTCAATTATTACCATTACACCCTTTGGATTTAATTCTTCTACAATTGCATTAGCAATTTGAACTGTCATCTGCTCTTGTATCTGTAATCTTTTAGCATATACATCCACTAACCTTCCCAGCTTGCTAATACCTACCACCTTACCATCTGGTATATAGGCAATGTGTACCTTTCCAAAAAATGGCATCATATGGTGTTCACACATAGAATAAAATTGTATATCTTTTTCCAATACAAAATCCGTATCCTCTGAATTAAACACTCTGCTTAAATGATCTGATGGCTTTTCCTCAAATCCAGCTAGAATTTCTTCATACATTTTTGCAACTCTCTTCGGAGTTTCCACCAATCCCTCTCTATTGGGATCTTCACCTATCGCTTCAATAAGCATTCTCACAGCTTCTTGAGTCTTTTCTATATCAACCATTAACCCACCTACTTAACTATATTATTTGCTCTATTTTCAATATAACTTATAAAATTTTTTATTCTCATTATATTCTTTGAATATACATAATATTATTATAGCATAAGTAAGCTTATTATATTACAAAGAAGCCTTGTATTTATCTCTTACAATGTTAGCTGTATTATGTTTTTTGAATATAATCTTACCTACGCTTTTTACAGGCATTACCCCCATTAGCGAATTTGTTAAAAAACATTCATCAAAATTCTCTAATTGTTCAACAGCAATTATTACCTGACTTACTTCAAAATTTTCAATTACAAAGTCTCTAACCGTTCCATTTAATAGACCACATTCGATTTTTGGAGTGAAAATTTTGTTGTCTTTTACAAAAAATATATTTGAAGAGGTACATTCACAAATTTCATTATCGCTATTTAAAAATATAAAATCATTTTTATTATCTTCTAGAGCTTTTCTCTTTTCGTATATACATTCTCCATAATTCAAAGTTTTATGATAAACAAATGGAGAGGTATTTGATCTTAATATTTTACTAATACCCAAAACAAATCCTTTATCGTAATCTTTTTGGTTATAAGTATAATTTCTTAACTCAAAAACAGTATTTTCTGAAGATACCATAATTTTCAATACAAAATTTATCATATTGATAACTTCATTTTTTTTAGTTTCACTTTCTATATTTCTATTAAAAATATTTTCATTTAAATAATTTAGCACCTCTTCTTTACTTATCTTCTTATTTATTGAAAAAAATTCCAATGAACTATTTAATCTTTCTAAATGCTTATCCAAAAAAATTGCTTTTCTATTTTTTACGTGAATAGTTTCAAATAGACCAATGCCAAACTTATATCCTTCGTCTAATTTTATAAATTTATCCACATTGTCCACCTCTTTTTACACAATTTAAAGCATTTAACAGAGCTTTGGCCTTTTGTTCAGTCTCTTCGTACTCAAACTCCAAATTTGACTCACAAGTTATTCCACCACCTACACCTATATGATATTTTCTATCTTTATATAGGGCTGTCCTAATCACAATATTTAAATCACAATCTCCATTTAAGGATATATATCCAATTGAACCGGTATAAATATTTCTTCTTGATGCTTCTACTTGATCACTCAATTCCATAGCTCTATATTTAGGTGATCCTGTAATAGAGCCTCCTGGAAAACTTGCCTTTAAAATATCTGCAAAATTATATTCATCTTTTAATTTTCCTTTTATTTGAGCTACTAGATGAAATACTGTAGCATATGTCTCTACATCAAATAAATCTTCTACTATAACAGAACCAGGAGTACAAATTTTATTTAGATCATTTCTCTCTAAATCAACTATCATTAATAACTCACTTTTATCCTTGTCAGAATTTTTTAATTCTTCTTTTAAAAGTTGATCTTCATAAGGATCTTCACCCCTTTTTCTAGTGCCTTTAATAGGTCTAGTAAGTAGGTTTCCATTCTTATTTAATAAAAATCTTTCAGGTGAAGCTGAAATAATTTTAAACCCATCATAATTCATATAAGCCCCAAATGGAGATGGATTGTTCTTTCTTAATATTGTAAAAAACTCATATGGATCTATACCACACTCTATACATATTTGTCTAGTCATATTCACTATATAAATATCTCCCTCAATTATATAGTGAATCATTTTATCAATAGCTTCCTTATAATCTTTTTTGCAAAAATTGGAACTTAAAGAATAATTTTCGTTTTGTTCTTTGATAATTTCGGATTTATCTTTATTTTTAGCCTCATTTTTTTTGCTATTAGCTATTTCAATTATCTGTAGCAATTTATTGGAAGATTTTTCTTTTTCCTCTAATTTACCATTGGATATTATGTATAATTTTTTCTTGTATAAATCTTCTATTAAAAAATTATCATAAAAATAAACTCTGGCTTTATCTATTTCCAATTGATCTTTATGCCTAGATTTAATACCCATGATATCCATACCATAGTCATAAGAAAAATAAGCTATAGCACCTGAAATTAATGGAATATCTGTCTTATTATCTTCTTTATTATCCTTTAAATACTGACTTAAAAAATCTATTAATGTATTTTTTTTTAATTCATCATTTACATAAAATCCATCATACTTTTGAACTAATTTTAAATATGGATTAAGTCCAATAATAGAATATCGTCCTAATTCATTTTTCAGTGAAGAATCTAAAAAAACAGAATTTTCGTCTTTATTAAAATAAGTATATATGTTTTCAATAGGTGGATATTGATCTAGTTCAATTATTTTAGTCATTTTTTGCATACCACCTTTCGCATATATTCACAAAGTTTTTCAACATTTTATGACCATATTCTGTCAATGCTGCTTCTGGATGAAACTGTACACTATATATAGGATACTGTTTATGTGACATAGCCATAAGTACATCATCACTGGATATTGCATTAATATTAAAATTATTTTTAACGCTATCTTTATTTACAATTAAAGAATGATAACGTGTAACATTTATATTATTTTTTATATCTTTAAAAATATTCTCTTCACTGTGATTTATCTTATATATCTTTCCATGAATTGGCTTCTTACCTTTTTCAATTTTTGCTCCAAAATAATATCCTATGGCCTGATGCCCTAAACACACACCGAGTATAGGCTTAATTTCTTTAAAATAATCAATTGCTTTCAAGGATAAAGTTGCATCTTTTGGATGACCTGGACCTGGTGATATTATTATTCCCTTTGGATTTAAATCAATAATATATTGTAAATCAACCTCATCAATTCTTTTTATTTGAACTTCCACTCCGATTTCTTGAAAATATGCATAAATATTATACACAAAGGAGTCGTAGTTATCTAAAATAAAATACATTTCTACACCTCTTTCATACAATCAAAGTCGTTATCCTAAAAAGGTCCGTAACTTTGCCTTTTAATTTTTCTATTATTATTGTACAAAAAAAGTGCCACTAATGCGACACTTTTTCATATTTATTAGTCTTTTTTGAAAACAACTTTTCCATCTTCAAATTTTTCTATTACAGCTTGGCTATATACATCATAACCCAATGATCTATAATGCTTTCCACCTTCTTGGAATGCTTTTTCTATAGCTATACCAACACCAATTACTTCAGCGTCAGCTTGCTTACATAGTTCCATTAGACCGTTTAGAGCTTGTCCCTTTGCTAGGAAGTCATCTATAATTAGGACATTATCTTCACTACTCAAAAATGCCTTATCTACTCTTATATCATATTCTTTATGCTTTGTATATGATATTACCTTGCTAGAAAAAACATCATCTGACAAAGTAAGTGAATCAGATTTTTTAGCAAAAAGAACTGGAACATTTAAATATGTTGCAGCAGCAAAAGCAACTGCTATACCTGATACTTCAAGAGTTAATATCTTATTAATACCCATACCTTTAAAATGTTCGTAAAAATCTTTACCCATTTCCATAAATAGGTTTGGATCAATTTGGTGATTTAAAAACTTATCTACTTTTAATATGTTTCCTGAAAGGACTCTGCCTTCACTTAATATCTTATTTTCTAATAATTCCATTATTTAACTCCCTTTCTTTTGTCAACTAGTACTATATTTAATATTAAAGCTGCAAGAGTACCAGTAGAAATACCTGATGATAAAATCATCTTAAGTGCTTCTGGAAGTCCATTTAATATATCTGGCTTGACTGTTACTCCTATACCTAGAGCAAAAGAAACTGAAATTATCAGTAGTTCTCTATCTCCAAGTTTAACGCTTGATAATGTTTTGATACCTTGAGCTGCAACTAAACCAAACATAATTACACCTACACCACCCAATACTGGTGAAGGCATTACAGCTATTAATGCACTCAACTTAGGGAAAAATCCTAAGATAGTAAGTATTATACCAGCAACTATCATAACATGTCTACTAGCAACTTTTGTAAGAGTAATTAGTCCAACATTCTGAGAAAATGAAGTATTAGGGCCTGCGCCAAATAAACCTGATATCATTGATCCCACACCATCACATAAAACTCCTGACGCTACTCTATCACTTGAAAGTTCTATTTTTGAAGTTTCACCAATAGCTTTCATTATACCTACTGTACCAATTGTAGAAACTACATAAGCTGGCACAAATGACAGTGTAGATGCTAAGTCAAACTTAAATCCATAACGTAATATATTTGGTATTGCAATCCAGTCAGCATTGGCCACTGATGTTAAATCTACCATACCTAAAGGTATACATACTATATATCCAAATACCATACCTATAAATACGGCTGCAGTACTCATGATTCCTTTGCCATAGTGGTTTAAGAATAGAGTAAATAACATTATTACAAATGCAACACTTAGATTTTTAAGTGAACCATATCCAGGAGAACCAAATCCTCCAGCTGCCCAATCAATACTTACAGGAAGCAAAGTGATACCTATTAATGATACAACTGTACCTGTAATTAGAGGTGGGAAAAACTTCATTAGTGGCTTTATAAATCTACTTAAAATAATTTCAACAAGTGAGCCTGTGATTGTAGCAGCAACTATACCTGCAATTCCAAACTTTGCTCCGACACTAATTGAAGGATTAACAAATGTAAAATCTGTTCCCATCATTCCTGATACTCGTGAACCTACTGGACCTACACCCTTTGATTGAAGAATTGTAGTCAAACCTGAAGCCAAAATTGTAGCCCCTACCATGATTGATGTCTGTTCAACATTTAATTTAAGTGCTGCACACACAACAAGTGGTACAGCAATTATACCTGCAAATGCAGCTAAAATATGCTGAAAAGCCAATATTAATGTGATAGCAAAAGGTGGCTTATCATCAATCTTATACTGTAATTCATCGAATGAATCTTCTGTTGTTAATTGAATTTCTTCGTTCATCTTTCCTCCTAAAAAACTATTTAATTTTTTACTATAATAATAACTCTCAAAATAAAAAAAGACCTCAAACTATAGTAGTCAGAAAGTCTTATAAATATATATAAACGCGATCTAACTCATTGTCTATTTTTTACGGTTATAGGTAGAAACGCCCTGCCATATCCAGAGCATAAATGAGTAAATTTATTATTTAGTAAGTGTAGTTCTATTCTATACTAAATATAATTGTTTGTCTATACCATCACATATAAAATGTATATATTTTTATAAAAACGTACGTATTTTTATGAAAATATATATATTTTTTCAACTCTTATTAACAGATGACTAGCTTATATAAAAAAGGAATCAATTAAATTGATTCCTCTTCTATTAATAATTTGTCTTCTCTTTTCTCACAATACAAATCGCAGCTTTCATGAATTCCGTCGCAAATTCTATATTCTCCGCCATCAATAAAAAGTAATTTGCCTTCTATGATTGCTTTAGCTATTTTCTTTCTTGCATTATTATATATACCTTGTACAGTTGTTCTAGCTACTTTCATTTGTTTAGCGCATCGCTCTTGATTAAACCCTTCAAAGTCAATTAATCTAATTGATTCATACTCGTCTATTGTTAAGTTTACAGTGTTATTATCGCCTATCCTTAGATCGATTGGTCCGAATGTGCTTATTTTGGGAAGAGAGCAAACATTTCTCCATTTTATAGGCCTCGGCATTTTTCCCTCCATTTTTTTAGTAATTTTCTTATAGTATTATACCACACTTTAAGTTATTTTCAAGTATATTACCTATCAAAAGCTCAAAAATGCACTTTTTTTTTTATAAATTTTAATGAAATAAATTATATTTTGACACATTTTATCCCTTTAATAATTTTTTTGCTTTAATTTACTAATAAATACTTCATCTTGATTTTCAAAGCATACATCCCCATTTGGCAATATAATCTGACTATTTCTTTCTATCATTATTATTTTCCTATCATCAAGTATGTTTATATCTGTTATCTTTTTTCCAAACCATTCATGATCTTCATCTATAACTATTTTTCTTACATCTATACTTGAATTGTCACTAGAATATTCTATTGCACTAAGAACTATTCTATCTCCTTCTTTTAAAACCAGTTCTCCATCTGGAAGTATTGGTTTGTTGTTTCTATTTACTAATATTATTCTTATATCTTTTGGAAAAGTAAATTCTTTTATCTTTCTATTAAGCCATGGACTTTCTTTTCCAACCTTGCTAATTATAAAACCAATGTTTTTGTCAGATACATAATCATTGAACGTTGATAGTATATTTCCTTTTTCATTAAGCATACTCGCCTTTTTGACTACTATAGGTAAAAATCCTCCTTGTAGTACCAGTGATATTAACACTACCAAAGCGACTATATTATAAATATCAGTATTCAATTCTATACCGCTATTAATTGCACTAATTGCAAAAACTATAGACGCTGCACCTCTTATCCCAGCCATTGATGTTACAATCAGCCATCCTTTATCCTTATATTTATAGAAAAATGGCAATATAGATATAGGTCTTGATACCAGTATTATAAATAATACTATAGACAAGCTAACTGGAAATAATTCTAATAAATTACTTGGTTTTACTAATAATCCCAATAAGAAAAACAATACTAATTGAAATAAAGATGTTAAACCATCAAAAAAATGTACCATTTCTTGTTTTCCGTCAAAATTTTCTCTTCCTAATATCATCCCTACTATATAAACAGATAAAAATCCATTACCACCTAATACATTGGCACAATTATAAGAAAGAAGTGCTATTGCAATAAATACAATTTGGTTCAAATTTTCATTATATTTCGTTTGCTTGTTAATATAAATAGACATTAATTTAGCTATAATCATAGCCACTAAAATACCTATTATTATCTCTTTTATTAGAAAGATTACTCCGTTTGAAATACCAAAATTTCCCTGTAAAAATAATATTGCCATCAATGTACATATATAAGCAAAAGGATCATTACTTCCAGATTCAATCTCCAATAATGAGTCTAGATTATACTTTAATGATAAATTATTATATCTCAATATATTGAACAAAGAAGCCGCATCTGTAGACCCAAGAATGCTTGCTAATAATGCTGCTTCACCAATTCCCAACTTAAAAACATAGTGTAAAAAAATTGTTAACAAAAATATGTTTACTATTACACCAAAGGAAGCAAGTATGAAGGCATCTTTCATAACTTTTTTTGCTTTTTGTAAATTAGTTCCAAATCCTCCATAAAACATTATAAAAATCAATGCCACTATACATATATATTCTATAATTTTCTTATTTACTATTAAAGGATGTAATATTGAAGCATTGCCTGATACAACTCCCATCATAAGAAATAAAAATAATACAGGTATACCAAATTTTGCACTTATCTTTTCTATGAATATAGAAAATAATATTATTAAACTTACTATAATTAAGTATATTTCCATAAAAATCCTTTCTATATCTAAATTTTAACAATTAAAAAATCTCAAATTTTGCTATATTAATATATATTCCCATATTATATTCAAATAATTGCAAATTGTATTATTTTTGTAATAAATTATCTATTATTATAATAATTTAAAAATGTTATTCTTATATGAGAATAATCTAAAAGGAGAATTTTTATGAAAAAAATTTTTAAAAAAGCACTTATAATATCATGTATTTTGCCATTAACACTCCCATCTGCAAACGCCTTTGCACAAGTCAGTAGCGTAAAAAGAGTATCTGGTAACTCAAGATACGAAACAGCAATAAAACTAAGTAACACTTATTTTGCCGATACTAGTAAAGTAACATTTGCTATAGTTGCAAGCGGTGAAACATATCCTGACGCCTTAATAGGTGGAAGTTTGGCTGCACAAGAAAGTGCTCCTGTTCTTCTAACATACAAATCAAGTGTACCTGCAGGATTGGTTTCAGAATTAAAAAGACTACAACCAGATCACATATTTTTATTAGGTGGCCCAAATACTATAACAGATACTGTATTAACATCATTGAAAAAGCAAACAGGAATAGCTATTGATAGAATTTATGGTAACGATAGAATTCAAACTGGAGATGAAATAAATGCTCTAAGAGCTACACTTGCTGGTATGGATGAAGCAGATTTTGAAAAAATTTCAGATCCGACTCTATTTGCTTGTGTAAATGCATATAATTTCCATGACTCTCTTTACAGTGCACCATATTACGGAATAATGACTTCAGATCAGGGAATTGGATTTTTAAGCTTAGCCCCATCAACTATATACGAAAAAAATATAGATTTTGGTGAAGCAATTGGTGATATAAAGGTAGTTAGAGATGGGACTAATTCAATGATAATTACTAAGGGTTCAGACAGGTATGAATCATCTGTTAAAATTGCAGAAAAATATACTAATGAACTAAATCTTAATCCAGATACCGTAATACTTACTAGCGGTGAAAATTATCCTGATGGATTAGGTGCCTCTTCTTTAGTTGGACTTTATGAAGCTCCAATTTTATTAACACAAAAAGATGTATTAAGTACATATGTTAAAAATTACATTTCAAAGCACAAGATTAAAAATGTCATTATTGTAGGTGGTCCAAATTCAGTATCTGATAATCTTGTATCTCAGATAAAGGCTATTAAATAGAAAATAAACACATATTTATGTTATAAAAACTTTAATGCAAGTAAGCATTATACAAATGAAGCGTAGCACTTAAGTGCTACGCTTTTACTTTAACTATATAAATTTCATTTTTATAATAACCCATTATAATCTTTATTGGTAAATTACATCGGGTGTTGAATTTTCCTGAACATTTAAATTATTTCCATCAATAGAATCC
Source organism: Peptostreptococcus equinus (assembly GCF_027125355.1). Classification (NCBI taxonomy): domain Bacteria; kingdom Bacillati; phylum Bacillota; class Clostridia; order Peptostreptococcales; family Peptostreptococcaceae; genus Peptostreptococcus; species Peptostreptococcus equinus. The sequence goes on from NZ_CP114052.1 coordinate 1,428,052, forward strand.
AAATAAATTTCAAGAGCTTTTTTTATTGACTCCAATTTGCATTCAAACACATCAATATCATTAGCTACAAGGTGAGATTTAATATCTTCTCTAATTGAGCCTACTATCAATGTGCTAATATCCATATCCAATAAATACTCGGTTAGTAACATATAATTATTACTCTTTTTACAAATTTTCTCGTTGCTAACTGGAATACAGTCATCAATATAAAAAATTGTAAATTCGCTATACTTATCTAACTTTTGAGCAACTTTACCATTTCTACTCGCAACAGCAACCTTATTCATTGTATTCCCCCCAATTAACCAAAAGGTTAAAACAAACGTATTACAAACTTTTCTATCTTATATTTTAAAACAAGCAGTAATAAAATTTTTTGATGTTTTTAAAACATATGTCTTTTATATCATTATACTACTACATACTTTTATTTCAACACCTTTTACAAAATTTTTACATACTTATTGTATTATTTAAAATAAACTAATAATATAAATATATTTACACTAAAAACTTTCTAACTTTTTCATTAAATATTTTAAAATTTTTATATGCTACAAAGTGATCACCTTCAACATATTCGAGCACTGAATTTTTCAGCTTTCTATGCATCAACATAACATGATCTTTTTTTATTAAATCCCTTGTACCTAAAATTATAAGGGTTTCAATTTTCAATTTATTTATTGATTCAATGGATATATTAGGTGAATTAATCATTAAATTAAGTATCTCTGCCCTTTTATACCCCTCCTCTGTATGTGTATATTTTTCAACAATATATGCTTTCCTTATTTTTCTTTGAACCTTAGATATTATTCCTTTTTCGAACATATTTGCTCCATTTAATACAAGTTTGTTAACCATATACGGATATTTTATAGCAAAACTAAGAGCAATATTTCCGCCATCAGAAAATCCTAATATATTTGCTTTTTCTATATTATTTCTTTCAAAAAAGTAATATAGATCTTCGGCAAACAAATCTATACTTAACAGCTCATCACCTCTAGGCGATTTTCCATGGCCTCTAGTATCTATAGCGTAAACCTTATAGTATTTAGAAAAATATCTAATTTGATGTATAAAATATCTATGATTTTCTCCATTTCCATGTAACAATACTAAAGGAAATCCCTCGCCTTTTACCTTATAAAAATTATCTATTCTCATCTATTTACCCCCTTTTTACTGATTTATATACTATAAGCTAGCATATATTAGTAATTATTGCTAGTACTTAATTATCAGTATATAGTATTATAATATAAATTTTTACTAATATAAAAAGTCTAGAAGAATTTAAATAATTATTTAAATTCTTCTAGACTTTTATTTCTTAATTGTTATACTTGTACACCCATTTTAGGCATAGTTGTTTTAATTCTTAATCCTATAATATCTATAAGTAATATTTTAATTATTGTAGTAGGTATAAATGGCAATACACAAGCTGTAAATGCAACACTAATTGAATTAGAAGTAACAATCGAAAATACAATCATGCCTGCCAAGAAATTAACTACAGCTCCTAATAATAAAAACAAAATTAATTTACTGTGTTTTTTGCCTTTTACTCCTAAGCCTGCTAGGAATGCCATTATTTGAAATGAAATCAAAAATCCTCCTGTGGGTCCCAATATAACACTCATACCTCCCGAGAAACCCGCAAATACAGGTAGACCAATTGCACCTAATAATAAATATATTATGTTTGCAATAGTGCCTTGTTTAGCTCCTAAAATTACTCCCGCTAGTGGTATAATAAATGTTTGTAAGGTCATTGGCACACCATATGGCATAGGAATGCTTATTGGCGATAATACACATATTATTGCTGCAAAAAGACCTATATATGTAATTTCTCTTACTGATAATTTATTTTTTTTCATAAAACGACTCCTTTACTATTTATACTAATTAGTATAAATAGTAAAGGAGTCGTTGTCAACCTTTTTTATTATAGTTTACTACAGTTTTTTTATGTATTCTTCTACTAATTCTTTATCTATTTTTAAATAATCAAAATCATCAATAGTATCTTCTTGTTCTTCTAAAAAGCTTTTCTGTATGTTGTATAGTAAATTTATATAATATTTTTTATTATCTAGCTAAAGAAAACATTTTATATTCATCGATATTTTCTCCCTTTACCCAGTCAAGACAAATATCAGATCCTATTGTAGAATAAACTGTTCCATTTCCGCCTGCTCCACAAATAACCATTATATTTTTATTGTCTGGATCTATTCCCATATAGGGTAAATTATCTTTACTTTCGCCAAAAAGAGCTGCGTATTGATATTGAATGTTTACTTGTAAATCTTTATCTATTAACATTTCTTTGGTTAATCTTACTAATTTATTGGTATTTTTCTTTTCATCACCATTTTTTATATTACTATCTTCTTCATCAAGTCCACCTGTCATTAGAGATCCTTCAAAAGTATGTCTAAAATATGTATATGGTTCTTTTACTTCCCATAACAAATAATCGGTTGACTTCTCTAAATTAATATTTTTTTCTGACACAGCAACATATGTTTTATTAATATTCAAATTATTAAGCTTATCATTAAATATTTCTGGTGGATTATATCCAGTTGCAAACAGTATCTTTTTAAATTTGCATTTTATTATTTTTTCTTGATTTTTTATCCTAACTAATTGGTATAGGTCATCTTGATTTTCATTTATACTTTGATAGTCTTTTATATCAATAAATTCTGTATTTTCCATTACATGAAGTCCATATTTTTCAATTGCAGTGCTTATTAATCTATATACAAAACCATATGGATTTAGTGCTATATCTGGATAAGCACAAAGCCCGCCATAGGCATCAATCCCCTGTTTTTTAAGCATTTCTCTATCGTAAAATTTTGCTCCATATCCTAATTCATCTTGCTTTTCACTCTCTTTTTTTACTGGTTCTAGTTTATTCTTTTCGGTAGCCAATATTAAACTTTCTTTTACTAGAAAAGTATCTTGATCTAAATTATCTATTTCATTATCTAAATCAAGTAAAGTTTGAATTGCCCTCATAGACAAATCATAAAACCTCTTACCTTGTTCATAACCTAAAGTCTCAATATAATATACTACACCCTTATCGCTCATATATTGTATTAGCCCAGTGCTTGCTGCTGAAGAACCCATAGCAATCTTATTTTTTTCAATTAATGTAACCTTGAAACCTGCTTTTGAAAGTCTATATGCCGAAATTGCTCCCGATATACCTCCTCCCACAATCAAAACATCATTTTTATTTGCATCAATAATATTTTTACTTTTTATTTTTTTAACATTTGTAACTTGTGGCCAATATAATGAACCAGTATGCAATTTCATGTATAACCTCCAAATATAATATATATATTTTAACTAAAAAATCTACTTTCTACTTATACAAATCATCTATATATAATATTACAATACTTTCTAACTATTTTATATAGATTTATTATAAAAATATTAAACTTATGTATAGTCTATAAAGCGCATGAGTTTATTTCAAAATACTAAGGGTATAATATTAAAAATATTTGATTAAATAATTAATTATCTATATAAAGTAAATTATAAAATTTATAGAAAGGGGAATTTTATGAAAATTACAATAGGAGATTTTATAATTAAAAGATTGGAAGAAATCGGTATAAACCATATAATAGGTGTCCCTGGTGATTATACCCTACAATTTTTAGAGCAAATAAGAAAAAATGGATCCATAGAATTTGTAGGTGCATCTAATGAATTAAATGCAGCCTATGCTGCTGATGGATATGCTAGAGTAAACGGTATTTCTGCTCTATCTTTAACGTATGGTGTAGGTGATTTAGGCGGTATATTAGGTGTTGCTGGATCTTATGCAGAGCATGTTCCAGTAATAGTTATTTCCGGTGCCCCTCCTCTTTATGCAATTGAGCATAATTTTAGAGTACACCATAGCTTAGGAGATGGTAATTTCACTAATATGAGACATACATATGAAGAATTTACTATTGATTCTTCAATGATTACTCCCGATAATGCTGAAGAAGAAATAGATAGATTAATAAGACTCGCTATGGTTCATAAAAGACCTGTAAATATTCAAGTACCTTCCAACATATCATATTTAGAAATTGAAGTTGAAGATGGTCCATTGAAAATAAAAGAACCTGTTAGTGATTCAGAGAGACTGAAATCTCTTACAGATCAAATAATAGCTTTATATAAGAAATCTATAAAACCTCATGTACTAATAGATTTAGACATTGATAGATTAGAGATTAAAGATAAAATATTAGAATTAATAGAAAATGCACAGATACCATTTGCGGCAATGTCAACAGGTAAGGCTATACTTGATGAGAACCATCCTCTTTACATAGGTATATACAAGGGAAATGAATCAGAAGAGGGTGTCCAAGAAGCTATAGAACATTCAGATTTTTTACTTACAGTTTCTCCAAGATTCATAGAATGGAATTCTGGTACATATAGTCAAAATCTACCACTAGAAAGTTTAGTAAGACTTGACCTTAATCATACATTTGTACGTGATCAATGTTATGAGGCAGTCTATATTAAAGACATAATAAATGTTTTATTAGAAAAAATAGAAAAAAATCCAGATAAGAAAAATTTAAATGATAGAAAAGTTGAAGAGTTCAAAGTAGAAAAATCTAAAAAATTAAATCAAGAAAGTTTTTGGAAACAAGTTCATCCTTTCTTACAAGAAGGAGATTTAATTTATGGTGAAACTGGTTCTTCACTTAAAGCTCTAGGTGCAATGTTAATGCCAAAAGATGCTACTTTTATATCTTCACAAATATGGGGTGCTATAGGATATTTATTGCCAGCTTTATTCGGAAGTTTATTAGCAAGACCAAATAGAAGACAATTATTGTTTATTGGTGATGGCTCATTCCAAGTAACAGCTCAATCTCTATCTAGAATATTATACAATAATCTAAATCCTATAATTTTTATTATAAATAACGATGGATATACAATAGAAAGATATATAATGGGCATGAAGGCTGATTATAGTGTACTCCCAAGATGGAAATATTCAAAACTTCCTGATGTATTAGTTGAAAAAAATAAAATGAAAACATACAACGTACATACACAGGGGGAATTAGCAAAAGCTCTAGAAGCTGCACAAGATATAAGTAATGGTATATTAATAGAAGTTCACCTTCATCCTGAAGATGCTCCAGAGCCACTAAAAGTATTTGGACCAGAAGTCGCAAAATTTAACTTTGGTCCTAGAGGCCCAAAAAATGAAAAGCCAGAATTTAACCCAGATGACGATAATATAAGTAATAGAGAGGATGGTAAATATGCTAAAGAAAAAGATAAATCTAATGAAAAAGAAAAGAAAGATAAAAAATTTGAAAAAAAGTATAAACAGAATAAGAAAGGAACAGGAAAAAAAGGAAATAAAAAAACAGAAAAGAAAAGAAAAAAATAGAAAGCAGATGATAAATCAAATTACAAAAGCCATAAAGAAAAGACCAAAAAATAAGGAAAAAAATTTAACTCTAACTCCTGACCAATTTGAAAGAGTTGAAAGATTAAAAGCTATTAAAAATGAAGAAAATAGTAATTTAATATAATAGTTATTATATAAATGTCCCCTAGGATACATATCTTAGGGGACTCTTGTATTTTCTAATATATTTACATTTTTGTACTTATTTACTATATTTATCTGCTAATATTCTTCCTACATATACACCTGAAGCAGATGCCTGAGACAATGAATGAGTAACACCTGAACCATCTCCTATTGCATATAGATTTTTAACAGATGTCTCTAAATTTTTGTCAACTTGTACTTTGGAATTATAGAATTTAACTTCAACTCCATACAACAATGTATCTTCGTTTGCTGTACCCGGTGCAATCTTATCCAAAGCGTATATCATTTCAATTATAGAATCTAATTGTCTCTTTGGTATTACCAAACTCAAATCACCTGCAGTGGCATTTAAAGTTTGACGTGTAAAACATTTTTCCATTCTTCTTTCACTACTTCTTCTACCCTTGACTAAATCTCCAAAACGCTGCATTAATACACCACCACCTAGCATATTAGATAACCTAGCAATTGACTCTCCATATTCATTGCTATCTCTAAATGGCTCAGTAAACTGATTCGATACTAGTAGAGCAAAATTTGTATTTTCTGTGTGCAAGGCTGGATCTGAATAGCTGTGACCATTTACAGTCACAATACCATTTGTATTTTCTGATACAACTTCTCCATATGGATTCATACAAAAAGTTCTAACTAAATCATTATACTGCTTTGTCTGATAAACAATCTTGCCTTCGTATACATCATCAGTTATATGCTTAAATACTTCTGCTGGAAGTTCAACACGCACACCAATATCCACTCTATTTTTAGTCTGAAGAATATCAAATTTGTCACATATTGTAGACATCCATTTAGATCCTGAACGACCTGTTGCCATTACTAAATCATTACACTGATATTCGCCCTTATCTGTTATTACTTTAAATGTTCCATCTTCCAATTTTTCAACATCTTCAACTGTAGTATAATATTCCATATCTATCTTATTTGAAATATAATCGAATATCTTTCCAAGTATTCTAACATTCCTATCTGTTCCCAGATGCCTAACCTTTGCCTGTAATAATTTTAGGTCATTTTGTAGACACTTTGTCTTTAAATCAGAACTGGCTGTTGAATATAATTTCGCATCTGCTCCTCCCATAGAACATAAAACTTCATCAACATATTCCATTAATTCCATAGCTTCTGGTTCACCGACATATTTATGTAAGTCACCACCAAATTGCGTTGTTATATTATATTTACCATCAGATAAAGTACCTGCCCCTCCATAACCATTCATTATATGACAAGGCGAACATTTAACACAAGTTTGTGTTTTGCCTACTTTTATTGGACATAGGCGTTTTTCTAGCTGTGCACCCTTATCAATCATCAAAATTTTGGCATCTGCATTTGCTTTTGTTAGCTCATATGCTAAGAAAACTCCACCTGCTCCTGCACCCGCAATTATAATATCATACTTATTCATAAATACCTCTTTTCTCCATCAAACATAGATAGTAACATATGGTGTAAAAAGCTTTTCCCTCATTGATTTTTAAAAATTAAATTTCTATTTTAACACCATGTAATATTATATCACCTTTTAAAAATTAGTAAATAAGAAAATTGGAATTTAACAGATATTTTTTAGGATATTTATATAAAAGTTCGTTAATATAAGATATTATGTACTCTTTATCAATTTTTCCTGACCTATACATTGTAATTAAATTTCTGAATTTTTCTAACTCATATTTCTTAGCATCTTTCTTAAAATAGCCCCATATATGCTCAAATGCGTTAATCACTTGCCCCTTATCCTCATCCATATTTATAGCTTTTTCTGTTAGTACATTCAAATATTCTATATCTAAATTATCATTTTTAAGATATTCTCTAATTTCTTTATAAATATTTTGCGATTTACTTAGAACTAAATATTTATTACTTGCCCAAAGTTTTTGACATCTTTTTCTAACTTCTTTATTTTCAAATTCCTCTAGATTGAGTAGCTTATCTTTACCCATAATATTAACTCTCTTCCTGCAAAATGATGCACATTAAGATATAAATTACATATAATTTATATCTGCTTTTTTCTTTTGTACACTTTTTTTATATTTTACATCTGGATATCCTATTACTAAAGTAGCCATTACCTTTTCATTTTTGCCAAGTTTTAACACTCTTTTCAATTTCTTAGATACACGCGTTGCAAAAGTAAAAAATCCACTATACAATACACCTAAGTCCATTGCTTCTGCGATTAATGCCATATTTGAAGATGCTATTACTCCATTAACTTCGTTTTTTGCTACTATACAAATAACTATAGGAGCCTTTTTAAAAAAGAAATTTTCATCTATTTCCATTTTTCCATATTTATTGCCCGAAATTTTTAATAACTTTTGTAATTTTTTAAATACAGATAGAGAAATATCCTCTATATACCTTTTTTCTTTGTCTAGTACTATGTAGCGTACATCATCCATGTTTTTAGCGGTAGGAGACCATCTTCCTGCCTCAATTATTTTTTCGATTATATTTTTATCAATTGCATCATCCTTAAACTGTCTAACTGTTCTCCTTGAAATTATAGATTCCAATAGTTCATCTGGATTAACTCTACGAAGATTTTCCAGTATATGAGCTGGCTCATAAAATCCGCTGATACTTATTGCATCTACTGGACATATTGCACTACAATGTCCACATTTAATGCATTCTTGGCTTAATAATTCTGCTTTTTTATTGGCATTCAATATAATATTTGATTCTGGACAGTCTTTTATACACTGTTTGCATGATATACAACTTGCTTTATCTATATTTATTATATGTTTCATTTTGCACCTCTCCCCAAATAATTTATAAATCTTGCTTAATTATATTAACTATTAAATAACTACATTGATATATTATACCCATATTAATAACCCAAAATTTAAATACCTAGTAATTATATCCAAAATTTCTTTTTTATGACCATTAAATACTGTCTGTATGCTATAATATTTAAAATATAATTAACTGAAAAAGGAGCAAGTATGAGTACAAGAAAAAAAAATTTTAGAGGTTTAAGGCTGTGGCAAAAGTCTCTAATTGTGCTAGTTGGTATTGTCGCAATTATTGCTATTAGTTTTGCAATATTAATTGGATATTTACACTTTACAGAATTTAAACCTAACAAAGAAATGAGACTTGATATAAATTCAAAGTATAATATTCAGTCCATAGAAATGAACAAAAATCTAAAAGTTATGACATGGAATATAGGATATGGCGGATTAGATAAAAATACTGATTTTTTCATGGATGGCGGTAAAAATGTAAAAGCTATTAGTAAAAATTCTGTAAAATCAAATCTTTATGGAATTTCAAAAGAAATAAATAACATTAATCCAGATTTTGCACTCTTACAAGAAGTTGATAGAAACTCCTCAAGATCTTATGGCATAGATAATTTAAAGGAGATAAAAAATAATTCTAATACTTGGGATTATGATAGCACTTTTGCATATAATTACAAAGTAAAGTACATACCTTATCCTATGCCACCACTAGGCAAGGTTAATAGCGGTATAAATACTCTTAGTAAATATAAAATTAAAGATGCAACACGAGTTAAACTTCCTAACCCTTTTACTTGGCCAACTAGGCTTGCAAATTTAAAGAGATGTATAAGTATTAATAGAATACCTATTAAATCCAGTGATAAAGAATTAGTACTTATAAATCTACATCTAGAAGCTTATGATTCTGGAGAAGGAAAAAAAGCACAGACTGCCATGCTAAAAGAATATTTAAATAAAGAAATAAAAAAGGGAAATTATGTAATAGCTGGTGGAGATTTTAATCAAACATTTTCAGATGTCAACGTATCACACTTCAAAAAATTGAAAAATGTTTGGCAGCCACCATTGCTTGAACAAAAAGAATTTGACAACAATTGGGAATTCCTAATGGATGCAAAAGAGCCAACTTGCAGAAGTCTTGATAAACCATTATCAAGCTTGGACCCTCAAAAATTCCAATTTTATGCAATAGATGGATTTATAATATCGAAAAATATAGAAATTAACAAATTAGAAACTAAAAATCTCAAATTCAAAAACTCTGATCATAATCCTGTAATATTGGATTTTAAATTAAAATAAAGAAAAAGGCTCTTTCTCAAATAAAATTGATTAAGAGCCTTTTATAAAGATATCTTTACTCCAATTCTTTTAATTATTTCTTACAAGGTAACTTCTAAATTTCTACACCTTAATTCTTTTCCATCTAATTTATACTTTTCTATTTTCTCAATGTTTATATCAACAAAGCCTGCAGATTTATAACAGTAATATGCAGGTATATTATTCTCAAATACTGCTAAACTTACTTTTTTAGCATGTAATACCTTCTTAGCATAGTTTAGACCCTCAACAATCATCTTCTTTCCATATCCTTTGCCTCTATATTTAGGGTCGACTATAATAAATCCCATTCTTAGCTCATTTATTGTCTTATTTGGATATCTAAATGTGAAAAAACCTATTAAATTTTTATCTTCGTATGCTGTAAGTGCAATTATACTATCAACTTTATTGAATTTTTCTTCATTAATAGGATAATCTCCCAATATCCCTGCTGTCCATTTATAAAAAGCTTCTTTTTCATTAGCCCATTTGAGTATTTTATTGGCATATTCTTTATTGTACTTTTTTAAAATCATAAGACACCTCTAAAATTATTTAAATCACTATATTATAAATTGAATATATTTAAATAACTATAAATAATTTCAAATAACTACAAAATATAGCTATAACAACGCTTACAAATTATAATTCTAATAAAAATATATTTAAATAATAACAGATTTTGACACACTCGAACACACTTTTTCACACACTTTTTTGAGGTAAATTAACAAATAAACCTTGACTATTTTTTTAAAGTGATATTAAATAAAGATGTAATAGTTTTACCTATTGAATTTTTCATATTACCCAAAAAAATAGAATGTCCGAATTACTAGACATTCTATTTTATTGGGTAATATTATTCTATGGAGTGTATATGTACGATCAATATATAAATAAAAAACGTTTATCAATATTTAAATGAGTTTTCTTTTTAAATTACCTCTGAAATTAATTAACTTTTGATACGTGCAAGTACCTACTGATGTATTTATACTTATATCATCCGTAACATCACTTAAGAAACCACAATCGACATATATTTTACTTGCTACTATGTTAAGCATGTTGGCATAAGGTGTATTATATCCCCTATTATTTGATACATTCTGTATATCCTTAGCTAATTCTATTAACTTTAACTTATCGTAGTCACTAAGACCAGTTACATTAAAATATGTCTCTATCTTCTCTAATGATTCTTTAGAGTGTCTAATATGTTTCAATAACCCTATTGTCATTTCTTTGTTGAATGCAAACATATAATTTATTGTACCAGGTACGCTTGGGTTATCCCTCTTAAACTTCTTTAATGAATCATTTTCTAACCTGTAACACCAAATATCATTTTTCTTTACTATACTACATATATTTTCCACAGATGTTTCTAACATTTCTGCTAAGTCTTTAGTAACCAACACTAAATCAGCACCATATCTTTTTACAGTAGGTTTATATTCTGTTGATTTACTAGTTGGTACTATCTGTTTTTCAGATTTAAAGTAATTATTAACCAATGCTCTTTGTACTGTCCAAGCTAAATCATCAGTAAATGATTTTACCAACATTAAATATCCTGTTTCTGTCAATAAAATTAATCCTCTTGGTGGAATTTTAAAGGAACGAATTTCGTACTTTTTAGTATTTTCAACTGTTGCAAGTATATAATCTTCACCTTCGATAAAATGTTTCTTATTTTCGCTAAAATTTCTTTTAGCTGTCCCTTTTGGTCTCCCGTGTACATAGTCAATATCTGCAAATGTAACTACCCTTTGACCTTTCCACTCTTTTAATGTTATTTCTTGATTATTAATTTTTACTAAATTACTCATATTACATTCCTCCTAATTTTGTGTTATAATAGGAGTAACCATAGTTTTGTGGTTACTCGTTAGATAGTCGGTGGTTAGTTGTCAGCTTTAGCCGACTATCTTTTTTATTTAATATATTTATTCAATTCTAGTATGCCTCTTCTAATCCCTTCCATTTTACTTATTTTTTCCTGTTCACAATACCTATTTAATGTATTATTGGTATCCTCATCCATTCTCACAGCCGTTCTATAAGGTTTAGGATTATCCGTAGGTCTTCCCATTTTCTTTTTAGGTTTATCCATATCACCTGTTGACCTTTCTCTTACCGCTATGATATAATCAATTCACAAGGTGGCGGTAAGTCCACCAAGCAAATTTTTGTGTTTGCTCTACTATTTATTTAGTAGAGCTTTTATTTTTTCTATGGCTTCTGCTAAGTCTTTTGATTCTTCTACCATTTCCAAAATCTTTCTCGTCTGATTTTCTTCTGCTACTTCTTTCAGTAATTCTCCTATGTTCATATCTTCTTCCATTTTGCTCTCCTTTCTCGTCTTACCCCGTTACTCGCTTGGTTTCCCTTGCTGTAATTATATTATATATTTTTGGTCGCCATAAGTCAAGTGCTTTTTAAAAAAATTCAAAAAATAAAGAACCAGTTTTACCTAGTCCTTCGTTTTTGAAAGTATATATTATATGTACATTTATTCTAATCTAAAAAAATATTTAAAGTATTCTTCAAATCTTTTAATATCATCACTATCCAATTTATATATCTGTTTTTTTATAACTCTACTTTTATCTACTTCTCTTATTTTACGTACTTTAATAAATGCCTTGTTATAGGTAGGGTTAGTTTGATACTTAGTACAATCTATAGTCAGTCCACCTCTATACTTTGTGCCCGTTTTTTTACTTGTTATAGGTGCAACTAATAATGTTTTATCTTTCGAGGCTATTTTACTTAAAACTAAAGCATAATGTTTCCCAGAAATTTCACCTCCAACATTTTGTTTAAAGTCAACTAAATAAACTCCATAAATTTCTATACCCATAAATACTCTTTCTCCCTAAAAAAATTGAGCATATCCTGCTGAATATGCCCCTCGGATATCCTTAACTAATAAGGCTTTTTCCTCCGTTATGCACCGTATCCTTAACTGATAAGGCTTTTGATGTATAACTATATTAACATAACTCAATATGTATGTCAATAAAAATAAGGGTAGCATATAGCTACCCTCTTTTAATTACAACAAATAACCCTCACTATTAAATTTATATTTTTTACCATCGATTGTCTGTTCGCCAGTAAGCATATATCCATTCTTGTTGAAGTAGAACCAATGTTTGTTATACTGCAACCAACCAACAGCCATTTCGCCCTCGTCAGGCTTCATGTAGAACCACTTTGTCCCTGATTTAAGCCAGCCTACCTTTTTCTTTCCGTCGATATAGTAATACCACTTGCCATTTTCTTGTACCCAGCCTTTTTTAGTTGATACTGATGTTTTTTGATTACTTACTTCTACAGCAACGCTAGGGTTCTCTACCTCGTCTGTAGCGTCTGGCATACACATATAATTGAATTCGTAACCTTCGCACTCTTCAAGTGCCTTATCAAGCGTAAATGTTTCATTTACAATGCATACAATCACTTTAGATGGTGTATAAGCTCTAGCTTCTAAATTGTTTACTCCTACTTTTATATCTTGAACATTTCCTATAAAAGCGTCTTTTATGTATTGAAGATTAGTAGGTGTGTACTCTTCTTTTACATCTTCAATAGACAAATATTCATGAATTCCCGACAAAGTAGTTTCCTTCAAAATTAAAAGGACTACTCCAGTAGTAGCCCCTTCTAAATCTCTATTTTTAGCTTCCATAAAGCTAATTTTTAGTTCTGGTATTCCCATTCTATACCTCTCTTTCCACTCTTATTTCTTCAAGAAGTGCTACATCAACACTTCCCATAGTATCTCTATCGTGTACATCAAAGTACACTTGTTCTGCATATGACAAGTTGAAAGTATAATTAAGCCAATAGCCTATATCGTCTCTCATGATATTGTCAGTAATATCTTGTATATGTAGATATCTTTTTCCTACTACAATACTTCTTACCTTTTATTCCATACCCTCTAAGCTCATCAATTGACTTAGGCTCTGCACTATCAAATAATGTTAAGGTTGTATCATACTTCTTAGTTTTAATCATATCTGCTAATTTTCTATTAGATATTTTTACACCATACAATTCATCAAATATATATAACTTCCTTCTAGTCTTATCATAGTGCATACGAACAAAAGCTAGCGGGTCAGTTGCATAGCCAAAGTCACAACCTTGCTTTATGTTGTCAAAATTAGCTATTTGCTCATTTGTTATCTCTTCAAATTCAAGGTTATCAAATGGTATGACACCAAGTCCAATCGCTTTGCCCAAATATTCCCAATCGTATTTAAGTGGCTTAGTAGCTTTAATATGTTCTGCTTCTTCAACAAATTGTTTAGATATGTAATGATTATCTAAATAAGTAGAATGATATACTCTAGTATTTGCAGGTAAAATTGCACTTTCATACTTCACATTAACCCATGATTGCCTCATCTTAGGAGGGTTATACGAAAAGAATATTTTATATTGAAGTCCAGTAGGCAACTCTGCTCTAAGAATAGAGTTAGTTATCATACTAACTTCATCTTCCGTCTTAAACTCTGCTAGTTCTTCTACCCATAGCCTTGTAATAGGATACTTACTTACTTTGATAGACTTAATCTTGCTAGGGTCATCAGCACCTCTGAATATTATTGAATTACCTCTAGGCTTATAGGTAATCTTCATTGGGCTTACCCTGTATTCGAACTTATCTTCAAGCCCTAGCTGTTCTATAGCCTCTTTAAGCTGTTCATAACAAGATTCCATTAAAGTGTTAGCAACTCTTCGGACACATAGTACAGTAATAGGTTGTTCTACCACATCCATAACTAAGCCTTGTGCAAGAACTGATGACTTACCAGACCCTCTACCACCTTTTAATACATAGTAGAGTATATCTGTATTTCTTCTATCTCTCCAAAACCCATAGAAATGAGGTATTACAACATCTTTTAGGCTAATAACCTTTTTGTTAGATATCATCTTGTATCACCAACACCTCTGTTGCATTCTCTATCTTGTCTGTAAATAGCTTATGAGTTTTACCTAACATTTCTGCCGCTTTAAGCCTATCTTTAGCACCAACATCTATATCAACTATAGCCTGCCCAAACTCTGCACCCATACTTTTAAGTATTTGCTCTGTTTGTTCACCTCTCATAACACTTGTAAGGTACTGTAATCTCTGTCTTTCTCCACCTGATAATTCACCTCCATTTTCACCAATTAAAGTATCAAAACCATCTGGAAGTTTTTCAATAAAGTCCATACAGTTTGCGAGTCTTGCCGCTCTTTCTACTTCTTGATCACTTGCACCTTCCTTACCAAAACGAATATTTTCTAAAATACTTGTATTAAATAAAGTTACATCCTGAAAAACAATAGAAATATCTTTAAATAGTGAATCAGTAGATATTCTCTTAATATCTTTTCCATCTATTAAAATACTTCCATTATCATAGTCATAAAGTCTTGATATTAATCTTAAAATGGAAGTCTTACCAGAACCAGATGTTCCAACAAGTGCTGTAACCTCACCTTGCTTTGCAGTAAAACTTACATTTTCTAAAACCTTTGTTTTGCCATAAACTCATTTGTTACAATCTCTTTAGATTCATACAAATGTTCTTTTATAATTTCATTCCTGTATTCAATTCCATAAAGCATTATATCTTTAAAGATTTCTATAACACTTTTGTAATAATGATAGACACCGCCCTTAGATAAGGTAGTCCCTGCAATAATATCTTCCATCGTTGTTTTTTCAAGACCCTTTTCAATAATAACTTTTGAGGCAGAATTCATTATTTTTTTTTTTCTTTCTGTTTCTGTTAATCTTTTTGCAGCACACATATATTCACCTCCTCTTATATCGACGATAACGTCGGTAATGATATTATATATCAATTAATAATATATGACAAGTATTTTATTGATTTTTATTATTAATTGAATAAATTAGATTAAAAAAGCTGGTCATAAGACCAGCTTTTTATTGTTGTATAATTAAATTTTCACAGTTTAATCTTCTTCATTCTTATTGGAGGAATCATTATTTTTGTTCTTAAATCCAAATACTATAGTTATCATTAAAAGAGCACCACCTAATATGCCTATTATTGTTTGATTATTACTTAATCCAAATACTAACATTACTATGCCTAATATACCTATAATAATAAAACCTATATTCATATAATCACCTTTCTTCTTAAAATAATATATAGTATATTTATACCCGTATATTTTTTATTTTTTATACAGTTTTTCATATTTTTGGTGCTTATGTTCTACTAGATCATATGACAAAAGAACCACTAAGCTTTCTATAATATCATGCTCTTTTGATTTCTCTAATATTAAAGCTAGTATATAATCTAAATTAATTTCGTCTGTCTTCAAAAGCTCAATTTCAAACTCTCCCATAGAAGGACTTACTATTTTACAGAGTTTTTTTCATAGACTCTTTGTCCACGCGTAAATCTTTGGTGGACAAACGGAGGACAAATACACTATTTTAGCTTATTTAATTACTTACTATTGTTGCTATAACTTGATAGTAGCACCACTGTCTCACAATGTGGTGTCTGTTGGATATGAACACAATTTATTAACCTCGTTGCTTGACTGAGGATACAATTTATCGCTGTCATTTTCCTCAATAACCTTTGCATTTTTTCTTCTACTCTTGAATAATCGTCCATCTTGAGAGTCTTTTTTCCCTGTCTTATATATTATAGTAATCATTGCCGGATCAATTTCACCATTATCATTTGTCCCGCCTATTATGATTTTGTCTACTATACTTTCAAATACCGTCCTATCAAACTCTTCAAGATATTTATTAGACTTCCGGTACTCTTGATATATGCGGATAAGCGTTCAATGTAGTTTTCAAGCTGTGAGTTCATTATGATTTGTAAATCGGATATATCTTCTGCCGTTAAAAATACATTTTGAAATGTTCCAAGTCCGTTTTCGCTAAAACTATATTCTCTCTTACTATACTTACTCTTATTATTCTCTATATAGTTAGAGTCAACATTTTGAACTTCCTGAAGTTCATTTTCTTTACTTCTGAGGTTAAAATCTTTTACTTCTGAAGTTAAGTTTTTTGACTTCTGAAAGTCATTTTCTTTTACCTGAAATACGCTCATAAAATCTTTGACATAAATGATGTTCGGCTTACCAAGTCCAAGCCTTACTCTTTCAATCAGTCCGATTCCTTTTTTCATATCGAGTTCATCTAATGTTTTTATGGCTGTCGGCTTTGAGATATTTCTTCTTTTCATAATCTCTTCGACGGTAAAATAGATAAATACTCTGCCTTCCTTGTCTATCCAGTTATTTTTAAAAGACATTCCTGTGCGTTTCAGAAGCATAGAGTATAGGATAATTGATTCTGCCGATAATCCCTTAAATTCTTCTCCATCAACTAATATCTCAGGAACTTTTAAGAAATTAAATCTTTCTGCTTCTCTGTTATAGAAATAGTCAAAGTCCACATTTTCACCTCCTCCTTAAAAATTGGCAAAGAAAAAGACGATAGTTTTTTCTCTATCGCCTTTGGTAACCATTTTTATGAAATTTTTTAAATTGATTTTATCGCTTCATTGATTCCCTGAAGGAACGCTATAACTGCTGCTCCAATCATCGGTATTCCATAAGGACTTAACAAAAATGCTAATACCAATGCCTCAATTCCAAGCGGTATATCTTTTTGCATAAATGAGCCTATTGCAGCAACTATACACATCAGCATTAAGAAATACAGAATAGTTGTTCCTATGCCAAGTATAAATGTCAGAAAAGCAGTGAGGATACTAAGCAGCAAACTGATTGGAAATAAGATTATTTTTATTATCCATCTTATCATTTATTATTCCTCGCTTTCCAAATCATTCCTTGTATCTCCACACACCATATCAATACAAACATAAACATCAATATAATTTTTTAGGACTTTTTTTCGTCCTCCGTCGCCATCTTCATTAAAGACATAATGCTTGTAGAACTGCTTAAAATGCAGGATTTTCACGATTTCACTCTTTGTATCAACGCTATGCACTCCACATGTGGTGTATTAGGGAACATATCCATCAACTTAACCTTCTCCACCTTATAACCCCTATGTTCAAACTCCACCAGGTTTTCAACCAAGCTCTTAGGGTTACAACTCACATATACTATCTCATTAGCTCCAAACTCAGCTATATCCTTTACTCCATTTCCAACTACTCCGGCTCTTGGTGGGTCTACTATTATTAGGTCTGGTTTTTCTGGTAGTTCTGTCACTACCTTTACCACATCTCCTGCTATAAATTCACAGTTATCTAATCCATTTAGATGTGCATTTTGATTTGCAGCTTTTACTGCCTCTTCTATTATCTCTATACCGTATACTTTTCTAGCTGTTTTAGCCATTAGCTGACCTATAGTACCTGTTCCACTATATAGATCAAATACTACTTTTCCGTCTCCCTTATCTCCTGCAAAGTCTCTGGCAATCTGGTATAATACTTCTGCTCCCTTTGTATTTGTCTGGAAAAATGAGAATGGAGAGACTTTAAATCTTAGTCCTAATACTTCTTCATAGAAATAATCTCTACCATCTAATATTCTTAGTTCATCGCAGTTTACTACGTCTGCCATTCTATCATTTATTGTATGTAATATGCCTACTAGCCCATTTTCTAGTTCCAACCCCTTTAGCATATCTTTGTACTCTGTCATATCAAAATCTATCTGTGATGATGTGACGATATTTACCAATAATTCCTTAGTATTTTCACCTTTTCTCACTACCAAGTGTCTTAGATAACCCTTGTGGTCATTTGTTCTATAATATGGTAGCTCTTTTTTTCTAAAATATTCTTTTGTTGCTACTAATACTTTTACAAAGTCTTGGTCTATTATCCTGCAGTCTTCTACTGTCATTATATCTATAAATCTACCTACCTTGTGCATTCCTAGTTCTAGAGGACCATCTTTGAATGCATCTCCGAATGTAAATTCCATCTTGTTTCTATATGAATATTGCGATGGACTACCCTGTATACCTATCCATTCATAGTCTTCTAAACCTGCATCGTCAAATAGGTCTTTTACTTGTCTTTCTTTGATTTCTAATTGTTTTTCATATGGTATAGACAGTATAGAACATCCCCCACACTGTCTAAAATGCTGGCAGATTTCTCCTGTTTCCATTGGTGAGGTCTCTAGTAACTCCATCATTTTCACTTCTCCACTGTCTGATCTAGATCTTTTTACGGAAGCTTTAACCCTCTGACCCGTTATTCCCCCTTTCATTTTAATTCTCTTGTCTTGGTAAATAGATCTAGATATTCCACCAAATTCCATTTTACCAACTTCAAATTCTATAATTTCTTTTTTCTTCATTAATTTTCTCCACTAATTTTTCTATACATCCGACTAGAGCAAGTAATTAACTTACTTGCCCTAATGATTATTTTTCTTCCATTGATTCTATTTCTTCTTTACTCAGTTCTCTATATTGACCTAATTCTAGGTCTGGGTCTAATCCTAGCCCTCCCATAGATACTCTCTTTAGATATAGGACTTCTCCACCTATTGCATGAAACATTCTTTTTACTTGGTGAAACTTTCCTTCACTAATTGATACATATACCTCAGTAAATTCATTGCCCTCTTCGTCTTTTTCTTTTCCTAATACTTCTAAAGTGGCAGTTTTTGTAATGTATCCTTCTCCTATATCCACACCTTTTTCAAAAGCACTAATATGTTCCTTATTTATATCTATATCTACTTGAGCATAGTATTTTTTCATTATATGCTTTTTAGGTGATAGGACTCTATGAGCTAGCTTACCATCATTTGTTAACACTAGTAGTCCTTCTGTATCCTTGTCTAGTCTACCTACTGGAAATGGTTCAAAGGCTAAATATTCTTCATCTATTAAATCCAACACTGTCTCATCAAAATTATCGAATGTTGCTGATACATATCCAGATGGCTTATTTAACATCAAATATATAAATTCTCTATAAATAACTTCTTTTCCATTAAAATATATTGTATCTTTTTCTGGATCTACATGGGTATCTGATCTTTTCGTTTCTGCTCCATTTACTAGAATCATTCCCTGCTTGCAAAACTTTTTGATTTCTGACCTAGTTCCATAGCCCAGATTTCCAAGCAATTTATCTATTCTCATTACATATTCTCCAAAATCTCTTTTAACTCTTCTTCTGTAAAGTTGTATTTTGAATTGCAGAACTGACATCCTACTTCTGCACCCTTATCTTCTTCTATTATTTCATTTAACTGATCTCTACCAATTGCTACAAATACTTTTCCAACTCTTTCTTTTGAGCAGTCACATTCAAATCCAATTTCATTTTTGTCTAGTATTTGAGGGTTTAGTCCCTCTAATACTTTTTCCATTATATCTTCTGGATTCATTCCTTGGCTAAGCATTGTAGTTACTGAAGGTAGGTCTTTTAAATTCTGCTCTAGTCTAGCTATAGTTTGTTCTGTAGCATCTGGCATCATCTGAACTATAAATCCACCTGCTTGTTCTACTTCGTCTATCTTAGTTAATACACCTAGAGATACAGCTGATGGAGTTTGTTCTGAAACTGTAAAATAGTATGTAAAATCTTTTGCTATTTCTCCACTTACTATTTCATATTCTCCATTGTATGGTTCTTTTAGTCCTAGGTCTTTTATTACCTTAATAGTGCCTATATTTCCTACTACTCCTGCTACATTTAATTTTCCATTTTCATAATTTGGAGCATCTGCCTCAGGATTAGTTACATATCCTTTTGCCATACCCTTTGAATCTGCTGTAGTTACTATTGCTCCTATTGGACCACCACCCTTTATTATTACAGTTAGCTTATCTCCCATGTTTTTCATCATCAGTCCCATGATTGATGTAGCTGTAAGTGTACGCCCCAAAGCTGCTGTAGCTACTTTTGTAGTTCCATGATAGGCTCTAGCCGCCTCCACCATATTCTTTGTTGTTGCAAAAAATGCTCTTACCTCTTTATTTTCAATTGTTGCTCTTATACAATAATCTTTCATTCTTTCCTCCATAAATCACTTCTTCTATTATTATATCCTACTTTATTGCTGTGAAGAATACTCTCTGAGAATCTTCTTTAACATTTTCAAGTTCAAAATCTCCAAAAGATTTTATGTCTTCAAAACCTACTTTTTCTAGTAGTTTTATTATCTCTTCTTCCTTATGTGCTCTTTGTAAATGTACTTCTGAATATTTTTCATAAAGATTGTCTTCTTCATCATCATCCGCATCTATCTTTACAAAGAAATCCAATTCCATTTCCAATAATTGTATCTGATCATCGTAATAGTTGGTCCACATATATGATAAATCTTTTCTTGATTGCCCCATAAAATTGTTTCCTAATATATTTTTTAGCTTGAAATGTGAGCTGATATCAAATACAAATATACCTCCATCTTTTAATTGCTGGTGTACTTTTGTAAATACTTTATCTAAGTCTTCTATTGAAGTAATGTAATTAAAACCATCACAAGCACATAATACACAATCCAGGTCATATATATCAAAGTCAAGCTCTACAATATCTTGTTCCAATAATACTAATGTTGTATTTTCTTCTATTGATTTATTATAGGCAACATCTAGCATTTCTTCTGATATATCTATGCCTGCTATATCATACCCTCTTCTTGTCAGTGGTATTGTGATATTTCCTGTACCACAGGCCAGTTCTAAAATATTTTTGACCTTTATATTATTTAATTTTATTAAATTTTCTATATGATCTACCCATTTTTCATAATCCACATCATCCATTAGTTGATCATAGATATAGGCAAAATTTCCGTATTGAGCCATTTAACTCTCCTTATTAAAACTATTACATTTTGTAGGTAAATCTACAAATCTATTGTAACATGCCCATAAAAAAAGATAGGGCATAAAATTATACCCTATCTATTATACAATAAAATCTTATCTTATTCAATTTTGAGTGCTATTTAGCAATCAAACCACTTAGCAAGACCACCCTTAGCAGTTTCTCTATACTTATCCATTAAATCTATTCCTGTTTCAAGCATAGTTACTGTTACCTGGTCAAATGATATTGTATGTGAACCATCTGTATTTAAAGCATATTTAGCCGCAGCTATTGATCTTTCAGCAGCCATTGCATTTCTTTCTATACATGGTATCTGAACGTATCCATATACAGGGTCACAAGTCATTCCTAGATGATGTTCAAGGCCTATTTCAGCAGCGTATTCTATTTGTTCTAGAGTTCCACCGAATAAGTAAGCTGAACCAGCAGCTGCCATTGAACATGCAGCACCAACTTCACCCTGACATCCAACTTCAGCACCTGAGATTGAAGCATTAGTCTTTATTAGGTTACCTATCAGACCCGCTACTATTAATCCTTCGATTATGTGCTGTTTAGAATATCCATTGTGTTTCATTAGTGAGAAGAATACTCCTGGAAGAACACCTGCAGATCCACAAGTTGGAGCTGTTACTATTGTTCCACCTGATGCATTTTCTTCTGATGCAGCTAATGCGAATGAATAATTTAATGTAGTATAATCCTTAGTTGCAAGATACTTCTTGTAGAATCTTGAAGCTCTTCTCTTTAGTAATAACTTACCTGGGATTATCTCTCTACTTTCGATTCCCTTTTCTATAGCTGTGTACATAGCATCAGCTATTGATTCCATATATAGTAGAAAATCATCATCTTCTCTATCTAATACATATTCTACAAAGTTTTTGTCATGTTCTTTACAGTATGCAATAATATCATCTAATTTGCTGTGTTCATAGTAAACTTTTCCATCAGTCTGGTTTCTAGCACCTTCTTCAGCTAGTGTACCACCACCTACTGAGAATACAGTCCAAGGATCTGAAGCATTTCCATCTTTGTCTATTGCTTCAAACATCATACCATTTGGATGGAATTCAGGAATTACTTCTTCATTCCAAACTATTTCTACAGTCTTTGGCTTTATTGCATCTATTATTATATAATCAGTTAAATGACCTTTACCAGTAGCAGCTAAACTACCATATAATGTACATCTAAAGCTTTCCGCTTCTGGGTGCTTAGCACTATATCTTCTAGCAGCTCTCTGTGGTCCCATTGTGTGTGAACTTGATGGTCCACAACCTATTTTGTATAATTCTTTAAGTGTATCCATATTATCCTCCGTTTTTTAAGTTAAAAATCAAACGTTTTTCATCCTGAAATAATTATATCACCAGAAATATTTATTTCATATATTTATTATCATATTGATTTATATTTTTATCAAATTGATAATAATTTACTATTTAACATATTCAAATCATTGTATACAGTATTTTCATAGTACTTTAAGTATTTATTTACATTTTTATGAATATTTACATCAACTTTTTATAATATATTACTTTAATCTATTATATAATTTATATAAATTATTAGCTAATTTTATTTCTCAAAGGGTATAATAATATTATCTGACTATTGATATAAATAAAATAGAAAATAAATTAAAAGGAGAATTATATATGATTTTTGAGGGATTAGGAATTAATTTAATTACACCGTTTTCGGATACAAGCGAAATCGATTATGATAGAATGGAAAGATTAGTTGACCATGCTCTAAAGGCTGGCGCTAATGCTTTAATATTGGGAGGAACTAGTGGAGAATTTCAAACTATGGATAATAATGAAATATTAACTCTTATAGAATTTGTAGTAAAAAAAGTTGAAAAAAGAGCAAAAATAATTGCACAGACTGGTTTTTCTGATACTAGAAGATCTATTGACCTTTCTATAAAAGCCAAAGAATTAGGTGTAGATGCTTTATTATTAGCAAATCCATCTTATAATATGGGAAATGAAAATGGGCTTGAGTCGCATTTTAAGTCTATTGCACTTGTAAGTGGTCTTCCATGTATCTTACACAACGATCCAGATCACACTAACTATGAATACAAGTTGGATATATTAGAAAAGCTTGCAAAAATACCTAATATAGTAGCTATGATTGATTCTTCGTCTAATATAGAAAATATGATTAGGATAAAAGCTAGTCTTCCACATAACTTCCAGATAATAGCGGCAAATGACAAGGTATTACTTCCCGCCATGTCGCTTGGCCTAGATGCATACATATCTAATTTAGCTCTTATATTGCCAACTCAAGCTAGGACAATTGGCCAAGCCTATATTGATGGTGTGGAAATTGAAAGAGCAAGAGATTTGCAGACACTTTATATGAAGCTAATAGAGGCTCTAGAATTAGAAGTAAATCCAGTACCAATTAAGACAGCTATGAATATGCTAGGTTATGATATGGGTGATTTCAGACTACCTTTATCAACTATGAACCCTGATAGAGCAGCTCACTTAGCAGGTTTATTGATAGATATGAATGTCGATAAGGCTGCCAATAATTAATAGTTTTTGTAAAGTAAAACCCCG
Organism: Peptostreptococcus equinus; assembly: GCF_027125355.1. Taxonomy (NCBI): domain Bacteria; kingdom Bacillati; phylum Bacillota; class Clostridia; order Peptostreptococcales; family Peptostreptococcaceae; genus Peptostreptococcus; species Peptostreptococcus equinus. The sequence continues at coordinate 1,452,278 of NZ_CP114052.1, forward strand.
CTAAATTTAGCAGGGTTTTTTTATATTATGCGATTTGTCTATTGTACTTTTATTAATTCATATTTGTTCTTTTGTTATATTCTTTATTAAGCTCTTTTTCTAAATCTCTATTTAGTGTAAGCTCCAAAGCAAAAAACATTTCATCTTCGAAAATTTCGCCAAACTTCTCTATAGCTATCTTTTGTTTTGCTACAAATATATCTCTGCTACAAATTTTAGCATGTTTCTTTCTCAGAATTGTTTTTTTATCTTCTGAATTCATTTCTGTTCTCCTTCTTTATTATTAACGCTACCACTTTATTATATTACTTTTTAAAAAATATGCAAGTATTTTATTTAAAATATAGATCTAATAATTTTTATCAAAAATTTATGATATAATAGATAGATAACGAAAATTTTTTGGAGGAAATTATGGATTTAAAGGAAAAAAATTGGGAAATAATGTTTGATGCCGAAACAATTTCTAAAAGAGTTAAAGAGTTAGGAAAACAAATAGAAGATGACTATAGGGATAAGAATTTATTGGTTGTAGCTTTATTAAAAGGAAGTTTTATATTCTGTGCTGACCTTGTAAGAGCTATAGACCTTACTAATTTAAAAATAAATTTCATGACTACTTCTAGTTATGGGGCTTCTAGTGAATCTAGCGGTAATGTAGAAGTTAAATCTGATATTACTATAGATGATATTTCAGACTATGATGTATTGATAGTTGATGATATTTCAGATACAGCCTATACTATGGATTTTGTAGTTAAGCATATACAAGCAAAAAATCCTAAATCTCTTCAGACTTGCGTACTTCTAGACAAACCTTCAAGGAGACAAGTAGAATTTGAAGCTGATTACTGTGGATTTACTATAGAAGATAAATTTGTAGTAGGTTATGGATTTGACTTCAATGATACTTACAGAAATTTCCCATATATATTTAATGTTTTAGACTAATAATCAAAGCCCCAGTAAGCTACTGGGGCTTTTTTCTGAGGAAAACTAATCTTTTTTACAATTTTTATTTTTACGTATCTATATTTTTATTCATTTATATATATTCACTTTAATTTAGATATATCTTATCCATTTAGTCTAATAAATCTAAATTAAATCCTTTAAACATCTTATCTACATCTTTTTCACTAACTATCTTCATTCTAAACGGGCTCTTTATGTTCTCATTTAGATCAATCATTATATAATCTTTGGAGCGTATAGATTTTCTCATGAATATTTTATTTTCTTGATATTCCAAAATTTTTTTGTGAATATTTTTAGTGTTTGACCTAATATTATAAAATATTTGTCCACTAAATGATTCGCTTTCTTCCTCATATTCATTTAAATATCTTTTAATCTGTCCTTCTGATTTACCTATGTGTTGAGATATTTCATCATATGACATAGAATAATTATCCCTAAGTATCCTGCTACATGCAGACTTCATAGGTATATCTTGTGAATTAGTATTTTCTAAGTAAATCCTATCCCCTGAATAAATATCTAATACTTGTTTTGCGCATGATATATTTTCCTTCAAATCATGGTCTTTACTAGACCTTAGAGACATCAATAGTGCAATCGTAGTATTGTCAAAGTATTTTTTTGCATTTTTCAACATTTTCTGATTGCGACATACTTCTTTATTTGACAAAAGTAGCTCTGCATTTAGTATATCTCTTATTATTACTTCACTACTTCTCTTACTAAAACCTTTGTACTTGCCCCCAGTCTCATTTAATGTATGATAAAGTAAATTATTAAAGATTTGAGACTTGTCTATTCCAAACATAAAACTCATAATCGATATTATTGTTGATCTAACTTGATTCATAATACCTCCAAATTAAATAATTTATAAACAGCTCTCCCCACAATAATAAGTTTTCGGCATATAAATGCCGAAAACCTACTATTTGCTACTATTATACTTGTATTTTGCCTAATTTTCAACAATTTTGCCTAATTCTATATTTTAGAAGAGATTATTTTAGTTAACCCCTTTATAGAATCACTTAATTGGTCTATTTTACCTTCCATCCTAATCAATAGATACATTGTGATCGCTATTGGAAAACCTACATTTTCTATAATTTTTATTATATTTGCTTCCATAGGCTAAATTTTACTTATATAACTAAATCCAAAATTTCTGATTCAGTAGTTACTATCTTTGCATTGCTAGCAGAAATTAACTTTATTCCTTTTGGAAGAATTAAATTTTTCTCTACTATAAAATTCATTGCTTGCTTAATCTCTTCTTCTGTTAATTCATCTTTTGGATTTTTAACACTTAGTGTATAAATCTTTCCATCCTCTTTTTTGAATCTCATCACTAAATTTTTTGCCTTATCCATAATTACCTCCATCATTCTTTTTTTATTCAATATTTATGGGTTAATATTAAAATATATATTTTGTTTTTATGCTTATTCTTTCTTGTTTCACCTCATAAGCTGCACTTTTTTTAATACTAGTGTTTTATACTTCTAATACTGAATGCTCTAGCTTTAATATTTCTTTTAGCTCATACTTTTGCATTTTGGCTAATGTATCAGCCATTGAATATATATCATCGTCATTCGCTTGGGCATTAATATCTTTGACCAATATACTTCTTGTTTTTATCTTGCCTGTCAGTTGATCCTTGTCATTAAATACTACTTTTAAATTTATTTTGTTGCTTGCTATTTTTGCCATAATTACCTCCATTTTTTTATTTAGGTTATTGAGATCTCTTACCTACAAGTCAAGTATACTAAGTTTAAAAACTTTTAAAAACCAAATAATGAACCAACTAATTAGAATATAAAAAAAGAGATAGGTCAATTTTTTGATCTATCTCCATACATTGCTATTATATATTTTTATAGGTTATCAAACTCAAAATCTGAGTCCTCTAAAGATTCATAAATACCCTTTTGATATCCATTACCCTTGGTTGAAAAGAAATCATGAGTCTTTGTCTCTGTACTCAATCCATTTAATACTATAGCATTTACTGGCTCTACTTTGTAAAAATCTTCAAAGCCCATATTATTCAATGCTGTATTTGCATTATATTTTAAGAAATTTAAGACCTGTTCTTCTAACCCCGAACCTTCGTATAAGAGCCTAGTGTATTTTTCTTCATTTTCCATCAACTCATTTAATAACTTATACACCTTGTCTTTTAATTCATTTTTATCATCGTAGGAAAATTCCATGAACTTTTCTTGTGCAAGTAGCCCTATATACTTTCCATGTAATGATTCATCTCTAAGAATAAGAGAAATTATTTCTCCACTTGATATCATTTTTCCCTGTCCTGCTAAAAACAGAGGATAGAAAAATCCACTATAGAAAAGAAAACTTTCTAGGAATACACTTGTGGCCATTGACATAAATAATCCTCTAGGTGTATTAGTATTTTTGTATTGCCTAAGAACTATTTTTGCCTTATTTTGTAGTAGTGGTTCTTCTTCAATCCAAACAAACAAATCGTCAATCTCTTGCTTACTTAAAAGTGTTGTAAATATACTTGAATAAGATTTGGCATGAATTTCTTCCATAGTCCCCATAAAAGATAATACGGCCTTTCTCTGAAAATTATCAGTCAAAGACATCATTGAAGGTATACCATCATTTCCCTGCTTTGTGTCCAATAAAGTAAGTCCTGCTAATACTCTTTTATATAATATCCTCTCACTGTCTGTCAAAGCAGTCCAACTGGGTATATCCTTTGATATTGGCACTTCTTCAGGAAGCCAAAATTGCTTAACATTTTGATCCCAAAAGGCTTGTGTAAATTCATCATCTTCAGTATCCCAGTTTACCGCCTTGTGTATTTGCTTACTGACATCGACAAATTCCTCTTTTTCTTTAATATTTTCCATTTATATTCCCCCCTATACAGAACACGAAATACATTCGTTATTCAGTTCTCTTAGCATTTTAGTTCTAGTATAATATAGGCTCTTTAGGCCTTTTTTGTATGCATATATATAATATCTTGCTATATCTCTTGTAGTCTTTTCATCAGTTACAAACATTGTAGTAGATATTCCCTGATCAACATGTGACTGTACTGCTGCCACAACGTCTATTACCTTCAACATATCTGTATTATAGGCACTTTTATAGAATAACAAATTCTCATTTGTCAAAAATGGCATAGGATATATAGTTGACGAATCTCCATATATTCTTACTTCTATCTGCTCTGTAATTGGCATTACAGAAGATGTAGCATTTTGTACATAACTGATACTCTGTGTAGGAGCAATCGCCATTAAATATGCATTATATATTCCATTTACTTTTACTTGGTCTAATAATTTAGCCCAATCTTCTTTTGTAGGAATTTTCATTCCCTCAAATAAGACTTTTACCTTGTCTGATTTAGGTAAGAAATCTACTTTATAATACTTTCCTAATACATCACTATCTATTCCCTTGGCATATTCTGACTTTTCAAAGCCTTCAAAAGTCTTTCCTCTTTCAATTGCAATATCCATGGAAGCCTTGATTGCATGATATCTCATCATAGCAAAAAATACATTACAGAATTCTACAGCTTCAGCTGATGCATAAAGTATATTATTCTTCATTAAATATCCATGCAAATTCATGGCACCCAATCCGACCGAATGACTTCTATCATTACCATTTTTTACAGTTGGTACTTCCTCTATATTAGTGTTATCACTTACATCTGTCAAAAATCTTATAGCTGTATCTATAGCTTTGTCCATTTCTTTATTTTCCATTATATTGGCTATATTTAATGAGCCAAGATTACAGCTTATATCCTGTCCCCACTGACTATCAACTGATCCAAAACCTTTTATATCTGATGGTGTCTGATACTGGAATATTTCACAGCATAGATTTGACATTCTTACCATTCCTAAATCTTTTAAAGTATGTTCTCTATTTGCTGTGTCTATATAAACAATATATGGGTATCCACTTTCCATTTGAGTTGCTGCTATTCTTGTAAGCATTCTTCTAGGATTTATTTCTTTTTTTCTTATATCCGGGTCAGCCACTAGTCTATCATACCATTCTTCCATGTTTAAATCATCTAAATGCAAACCGTATTTTTTAAATATAGAGTGTGGATAAAATGCATAAGCTATTTCATTCTTTTCTGCCTTTTTCATAAATATATCTGGCACTAGTGCACCTATAGAAAGCGTTGCTAATCTAACTCTTTCATCTGCATTTATTTTTTTAGTATCCATCAATGAATCAAAGTCTGCATGTAAGACATTTAAATAAACAGCACCTGCACCTTGTCTTGCACCCATTTGGTTAAAGTATGAAAAAGATTGTTCTAGCATTTTTGCAACACCGACTACTCCTCCACTAGCTCCTTCGATTCCTTTTATTGACTCTCCTCTAGCTCTTAATCTAGTAAGATTTAAGGCAACACCACCACCTATTTTTGATAAGTGGTTAGCTGAGGCTACTGCATATGAAATACCTTCACACGAATCCTCAACAGTTATTAAAAAACATGATACTAATTCACCAGCTCTTTTTCTTCCAAGGTTTAAAAATGTTGGAGTAGCTGGTTGAAATTCTTGCTTTATTAGTCTTTTGGATACCTTTTTAGCTGTATCTTTATCTCCATTAGCTATTGCCAATGAACAAATTAATATCTTATCTTCATAATCTTCTAATATATGTTTTCCATCATCAGTCTTTAGAGCATAATTCTCATAGAACTTGCTAGCACTCATATAAGACTGAAATTGAAAATTAAAAGATTTTATATAGGCATATAATTCTTCAATAAAATTATCAGAGTACTTGTCTATGATTGTTTTTTCGTAATAATCGTTAGCAACAAGATAATCCATTTTTTCCTTTGGACTATTAAATTTAAATTTTCTTTGCTCAATTGAATCTTCTAGGTATGCCTGAAGAGCTTCTTTATCTTTGTGCAGGGGATACCTGCCATGCTGATCTCTAACTATTACTTCATTATTTAATTCTATATACCTTGTATTATTCATAACTTCCCCCAATAACTTATATCCTTAATTATTTTTTATTTACTATTTTTTACTTATTATGGTTTCATTCTAATAATTTCAAAATCACTATTTTCACAAAAAAAATAAAAATCTAGTGATTTTCTACTCTACATATTATACCCTATTACCTAAAAAATACTCAATTTTTTCTTTCAACCGAAATCTATATACTGATATTTTACCATATTTTTCTTTTTAAAAATACTAAATATAGTATTTAATTTCTTGAAAGTAGAAAGTAAAATATTTCTGAATACTATGTGAAATATAATTAAAATATAAAAAATGACCCATGAATTTGAATAAACATTTTCATAGGTCAATATTATAATTTCTATTTAATTATTTATTTTATTATATTAAATAATAATCTTTAGTCATGTACTATTACTGGCATTTTTTCAGTAGATAACTTGTATATTTGAGCCACTGCATTAAATGGTGTATTTATACATCCGTGTGATCCAGCATATGTATATCTGCTTCCTCCATAAACTGGTTGCCAATATGCGTCATGTATACCTATATCTCCATTAAAAGGCATCCAATATGATACTGGTGATGCATAACCCGGTCCTCTAAGTACAGCATTTCTAGTCTTGTATGATAGAGCATATATTCCAGTTGGAGTTGCAGCTCCTGTATTAGGGTTTCCAGATACAATTGGAGTAGATACTATAGCTTTACCATCCTTTACATACCACATATGTTGTTTTGTTAGGTCTATTTCTATAAATTCTTTTCCAATATCATCTTTACCTTCTACATATGCCTTTACTGAATAAATTGGTTTTCTATTGTCTACAGATTTACCAGATTCTATAATTTTATATAATTCATCTGTTTCAGCTTCTCTATCGATTAACCATCCATAGTCTCCACCTTCAACCTTTATTTTATTTCCTTCAGCACCAACTATTTCTCTAGTAGTTCCAAAAGTAGAATATTTTCTGCTTATCTTTCTCACTACTTCTCTAACTTTGTCCTTACTTAATTCAGTCTTGTAATCATCTTCAATAGCTATATCAAACATTGAAAGTATATCTGTACCACCTACTGTATACTTTTCATAACCAAAGTCGTATACAACCTTCATATCAGTGTATTTGTCTAATTTATTTATAGAAGTTTTAATCCTTGGATCATCAGCCTTATTTTTCTTTTGTTTGTATGCCTTATCTGGTACACTTGTCTTTAGCTTTTGTGCTTTTACTGATTCTTTTACAAAAGCATTAACCTTTTCTGGAAGTGCCACACTACCATCAAACCCTGGGTCGACTACAAGCTTTTTCTTCTTTTCATCATACTTTGGATGTGCACTAATCGGTTCTTTGAAATTATTCTTATTTAAGACATTTAATTGTCCAATTTTCTTATCTAATTTACTCTGGTCAAATTTTACATTTAACTTACCATCTATGTTTTCATTCTCAAATAATGCTATCGGCCATCCAAGGAAACCTTGCTGTTTTTTAATATTTTTGGCACTCTGATCAGCGATAAATTTCATGTCTATATCTGATCCCTTTATTGAGTCCTTAACATTATTTCTAGCATTTATATCTATCTTGTAATTATTAGTTCTAGACTTTGCCATTTTATTTATTGCGTCTGGAGTTTTGAATGATGCTTCCATACCATTTACTTTAGTATTTGGGAAGAACAAGAAATTAAATACAATACAACCAATAACATAAATTAATACTAATATTCCTAATATAGCTAATAGAACTTTTTTAAATTTACCTGAATATTTTTTCTCTTCTATGACTTTACCATCAGAAACTTCTTTATTTTTTATTTCTTTATCGTCTATTTTTGTTTCTTCTTTATCATCTATTTCTTTACCGTCTATTTTTGTTTCTTCTTTTTTAGTTCCATTTACTTCTGCCTTTAAAGCATCACTATCTGTACTTGACTTAGAGTTTTCATTAGGCTTTTCTTCTTTTTTTTCAATTTCTTTAGCTATTGTAGCCCCACCTGAAGCTCCTATGGCTTTTTTAACTACTCTCGTTTTTTCTAGGGAATATTTGTCCTTTTCAGCAAAAGTTTCTTTTTTTGATATATTGTCCTTTTTATTCAAATCCTCTTTTGCTACTATATCCAAACTAGTTTTTTCGCTAGATAGACTTGCTTTTTTTAAACCTTGTGGCTTATTGTTTTCTGAAGACTTGTTTGAATTTTCTTTTTCTTGCAACTCTTTTTCAAGTTTACTAGCTAATGTTTCCTTCTTATTAACCGTATTTGTAAGACTTTCATTTTTTCTTTCTGACACAGTACCCTCCCCTAATTTATCTCTATTTTTTTTTATTTTCTCAGCTAACTTTTTGGATTCAGCTACTTTTACTTCATCCTCAAATGGTGCTTGAGCAATATTTATTTTTTTTATCTTATTAATATCATCTATTTTATCTTCATCAATAATATTAATAGAACTACTATTTTTTTTTGATTCTATATATTTTTTGCCATCAGCTGGCATTATATCATGAACTGTCATTAATGAATTTGAAGTACTATGCTGATAATTTTTATTGTTAAGTTTTCTATGATAGTATTCTTTTTCATCCTCTACAGAAATTATCCTGTCAGCTGTTTTCATAGAACCGTTAACTTCATCATGATAGATTTTTTTATAATCATTGTCTATGATGTTTTTATATCTATCTTCATAGTCATTTAAAGATTCTTGCTCTACCTTTTCCTCATAGTCATCATCTTTAAATTTCTTATCTTCAATAGTAGAATTTGATTCTTCATCATTTTTTTCATGCTTGTTTTTTTTATTAAAAAAGCCAAATACAGATTTTTCTTTTCTTGTCTGCTTTAGCTTTTCTTTTCTACTAATTCTAGACATATATCTTTCCTTTCTAAAATACACATATATATCTTAACATATAAATGACTATAATCGGTAAAATTTTACTAAATTGTTACTCTTTTTTTATATAAAAAAAGCTTAAGATACAAGGCATCCAAAGCTTTTTATTTTCTTCATAATTCATTTCATTCTTATTTATTTTCTCTAAGTCTATAACAAAATTTTTACTATCCTATTTTAGTTTCTAAGAAGCTAATTAAATTATTTGCTGTTGCCATATCTTTTCTCTCAAGATCTGTAGGCTGTAATGATAATCCCATTTTTTCTTCTATTCCAAGTAAAACTTCAATAATTCCCATTGAATCCAACATCTCGTTTTCAAATACATCTAAATCAAGATTATCCCTTATTTCATCTGTATCCATTACTTCTTCAAATATTTCTATTACATTTTCTTTAATATCCATTTCTTCCTCCAATAATTATTTGATTTATACTAAAATTTTCTATTTCTGTAGACTTTGCAAAAATATCTCATTAATAATAATCTCAAATTATTGTCTATGTGTCAATATAGACTATTAAAAATAATGAAATATTACTTAAAATTTAAAAGGATAATTGTTCAAAAATCCTGAGAATATTAACATACCAAAACACACTAGATTAAATGTTATAAATATCTGTAAATATTGATATGCTTTTTTCTTCTTATATTTTTTATGGAATTTACTCTTGGTAAATATGTCTGTCAATATTAATAAAACTCCATGATATACACCATATAATATATAAAACCAAGTTATTCCATGCCAAAATCCCATAGTTGTCATTGTAATCATCTGTGCAACATGAGATGCATGTGCTCTTTTCTTAAATCTCTTCTTTCTCATTGAATCTAATACAAATCTAGAGAAAATATAATCTCCAAACCATCTAGATAGAGAAATATGCCATCTAGTCCAGAATTCCTTTATATCTTTACTAATAAATGGCTTGTTGAAGTTGTCTGGTGCATGCACTCCAAATATATACGATGTACCAACAGCTATCAAGCTATATCCAGCAAAGTCAAAGAATAGATATAATGTATATGCATACATGTATAAAAACGGACTAAGTAGTGATCCATCTGCATGTATCTTACTTACAAATGTTGCATGTATAAGAGCTGCTATAGCAAATTTATATAAGACTCCCAAAAATATCTTTTTAATACCAACTAGTAAATAATTATCTACATAGTCGCTTCTATCTATTTTTTTATTTATTTCTTCTTCAAATCTTCTAGATCTATCAATAGGTCCTGAGCTCAATGTTGGAAAAAATAGTATAAAGTAAATCATATCAAACAAATTTATTTTTTTGATTGTACCATCATAGGTTTCTATCACTATCTGTATAGTTCTAAAACTCAGATATGAAATACCAATAAATCCTATTACTCCCATCTTAGTCAATGGGCTTACTTTATTAATAATAAGTGGTAGTGTTGACATTAATAATGCCAATCTAAATATCCACTTGTTGTCTGTCTTACTTCTAATCCAGAAGTAAATATATATAAGCGCTACTTCCCAAACCATAAATATTGCTAAGGTATTTAGCTGCTTACCAGGTCCCATAATGATGTATATCATCACTGCTGTTGCAATTAAGGCATAATATTTTATTTTTTTCTCAAATAATCCTAAGCCTATCGCAGGTATAAAACTTAGCAAAAGAATATACATATATAGGTAACCATCATATTGCGATAAATTCATATAATCCTCCTACAAATATTCTTCTTTCAGTTTTTTTCTATCTATCTTTCCATTGGTATTTGTAGGCATTGAATCAATTATAGCCACACTTCTTGGAATCATATATTCTGGCATAAAGTTAGATAACTCTTTCTTTATTTTGATTCCATTTTTCAAATTACCCAAGTCATTAGATTTTTTCAATTCTACTATAGCTTTTAAGAAAGCTATCTTTTCATTCTTATATACTGGAAGCACTACAGCATTCTTTACATTAGTAACTTTTCTTAAGTTATTTTCTATATCTTCTATTTCTATTCTGTATCCATTTAATTTAATTTGGAAGTCTTTTCTACCTGAATATTTAATATTTCCATCTTCAAGTATTGAACCTAAATCTCCAGTTCTATAAGCCCTATATCTTAAATTATCAAATTCCTTATCTTCATCAGATCTCTTGTCCAATTCTTTTTTATATTCAGCGTCTATTTCAGTCCATGGATCTATCTCTTCTACATAAAATGCTTCTAAGTTTTTAGCTTCATTTTTATAATATCCCTTTGATACTGATGGACCTATAATTATTATTTCTCCTTTTTCGCCTTTTGGAACTTCTTTTCCTTGCTCATCTACTATTTTAATCTTTGAATTTGGCATTGGAACACCTACAGGTAAGCTTTGTCCGGAGTTTATATGTTCATCACTGATGATTACATGGCTTATTCCCACTGTTGCTTCTGTTGGTCCGTATCCATTTATAACTTCAGCTTTTGGAAATCTTTCCCTTAATTTTCTAGCTGTTTCAACTGGCAATACTTCACCAATAAATAATAATTTTCTTAAATTTGGTAGTAATTCCTCTGTAAATGAATCATCAGATAGACACATTCCTATAAATGTAGGAGTTGATACCCATACATCCATATTTGATTTTTTCATTTCTTCAAACATCAAATTAAAATCTGCTACTACCTTTTTAGATAATGAATATAAAGTCGCACCATTAGCTATACCTGGATAAAGCTGTGATACACTTAAATCAAATGAATAAGCTGGCTGATCCATAACTACTTTTTCACTTCCATCAATACCAAGTATTGGAGACATCCATTCTATAAAACTATTTAAATTATATGTTGAAATCTGAACTCCCTTTGGTTTTCCGGTAGAGCCAGATGTAAATAGTATATATGAATTTTCATCTCCTTTTACCCATTGATCATTTGGAACTTCCTTGGCCAGTTCAGTATTTTTATTTTCTTCGACTATTTCACATAAGTCCTGTCTAGATATTATTTGTACATTTTTGTAATTTTCCTTTTTATCTTCTCTATTTTCTTTATTGAAGAAATATTCACCATCTGTAAAATCAAATACCATATCTGGACATACAGCTTCAACTACATCATCCACCCTTTGCTGAGGAAATGATACGTCCATTGGAACATATGCTCTACCTGATTTTAAGGCTCCTATCATCACCGGAAGTATCATAATATCCTTATTTGCATATATGGCTACAGGATTAACTGTCTTTGAATTTCTAATTATATAGTTAGCTATAATGTCTGAAAACTTGTCTAAATCTTTGTAAGAAAGTATGTCTTCTCTTTCTATTACGGCTAGTCTATCCGTTTTTGCGTATTTTTTTACTCCATCAACTATATTTATCATATTATCACCTTCTAAAATTCATTATATATAAATGGTAGTTCTTTAAATGGCATAAATGCAAAGGCTAGTATACAAATAATTATCGCTATTGTCATTACAATTGACAATATTATATATTTTTTATTCTCACTCATATTCTACCTCTCATATATATCATATATTTTCTTACTTACATCCACCCAACCAAGAGTTCCTAGATGCATAACATCTCTTAAGTAATATTTGGTTTCACCCTTGTCACTTGTATCTACTAAGGTATAATTGTAGTCTTTAAGAATTGACTTTGTCTTATCAAAGAATACTTGTCTTTCATTTTTATCTATACCTGTATATGTATAATATCCATCCATAGCTGGAACTAAAACTATTGTAGGTTTCACACCTAAGTCTTTACATGTATCCATAAATAATTTTAAATCATTATATTCCTGAGACTGGTGAAAATCAACATAAGCATAGAAATTTTTCAATTTTTTCTTATTTGGTTTTATATAGGCATTGTAGTATCCCTTATCTATAGAAAGATCACTGTTACCAAGTGTTTTTTTATCTTTACCAACCCTTTGGACAGCTTCTCTTATTGCATTTTGTTTTTCTTTTTCCCAATCTATCTTTTTAATATTTTTATCATCTTTCTTATCTGGAAGCAATAGTAAATGCTCAAATAAAATTCCTTTATCCTTTAGCCCAACCATATATTCTCTAAGCGAGAAATATGGGGAAAATAAAGTTTTTATTGCCTTAGCTTTTGGAGAATTATCATTATATATGCTTGCATATATATGTTCTGCCTTAAAATCTTTTGACTTACATAAAAGGTCTTTTACTCTATTTGTATATTCTATCTTATTCTTTTTGCTTATTCTCGGATTTTCTAAGTATTTATAAAACTGCACTGGTGAAAACCTAGTTTCAAAGTGATGCTTTGTAACACCATTTTTTTCCATAAACCACTGCATAGATAGGATAAGTACTACTTTTTTATCTTTATTCAAATTATCCAAACTTCCTAATACTGTAGAATGCTGTAGTGATTGTGTATAAGCTCTACCTACTGTAATCGCTCCATGTGTAGTTCTGTTGGTATCAAAGTAATAGTCAGGATGTTGCAAGGTAGAATGACTAAATTCAGATGAACCCATCATCAAAATATAATCTTCTTCATTCACTAGCTTATTATTTGCATATACTCCCTTATCCTTTATTAAAGAGACTGGATTATGCAACATTGGATATAAGTCCTTGCTCTTTAAAAGACTATTGTTTGCTACATCTAAAAATTTATTAAATCCAATAGTGAATATAACTGATATAACTATTGGTAGTAGTATATATTTTATTTTCTTTACATTTTTCACGTCGTCTATATCCTCATTATCATATTATTTTATAATTCCATCAGCCTTACATAAATTATATAAGGTCTGCTCAAAGTTAAATTCTTTTTTTATAGCCCTCATCTCTTCTAATGCACTCTCTTTTTTCTTATTGCTTATATTGGCTTTTACCGCTCGTATCAATATATTTTTAGGTGAGTGTGACATATCTATAAATTCTAAAACTTGCGTTTTATACCCTTGTGTTTCCAATATATTTGCTCTAATTGCATCTGTATATAGAGCCGATATTCGCTCTTGTATCAGACCATACTTTGACACTATTTTCAAAGTGCTAGGCTTTATTGTAGCATTTATCTCATGCTGGCAACAAGGTACTGAAAATATCATCTTGGCATTCCATTTTATAGCATTATAAAGGGCATAATCAGTAGCAGTATCACATGCATGTAAAGTTATTACCATATATACATTATTTTCGTACTTATAACCATTGATATCACCCAACTCAAATTTCAAATTATCATAACCATACTTTTGCGCTGTTTGGTTGCAACTATTAATCACATCTTCTTTTAAATCTAAACCTATTATATTAACATTCATTTTTTTAATTTCAGTCAAATAATAGTATAAAATAAAAGTAAGATATGATTTACCACAGCCAAAATCAAGGACATTCAATATTTTTTTATCCTCTCCTATATAGTCTTGAGCTATGTTTTTAACTTCATGGTCTATTATTTCTACAAATCTGTTTATTTGCTTAAATTTGTCGTATTTAGAATTTACTATTTTACCATCTTTGGTAATTACTCCTAAATCAATCAAAGGTTCTACTACCATTCCTTCACTCAATATGTAGTTTTTTTGTTTATTATGATTCTGAACAAATTTTATTTTATTTTTCTGTTCATGCTTTTTAAAAAATATCTTTCCTTTTTTAGATATCCTCATATCGATATTAAACTCTTCAGATATTGAAGACATTTGCTTAAAATTACCTAGTAAAAATTGGATTTTTGCAGCCAAATCATCTATTTCAATATTTTCGTGAAAGACCTGTTTTTTAGTAAATTTTTCTATCTGATAAATATAAGCATCTTTTAATTTTTTTAAGTTGATTTTAACCTTATCAAACTCATACTCCACACTAGATTTATTTGAAAATACTAATCTAATTGGTTTAGTTTCTATAATTTCTTTAATATATTTTTCATCTATTAACATACATCTTCCCCCATTTTAAAATATATTAACACAAAAAACTTAAGTAAAACCTATTAAAAAAATAAAAAAATACTAAAATTAACGTTAAAGAGTGGCTGACTAGTCAAGTTCAACTATTTCAGCCACCCAATCTCTTATGCTGAGCATAATTATTTAAATTGCTTATTTTTCCAACCTTTTTCTTACTGATGCTAGCTTTTGCTCCATACTAGCCTGTTTATCTCTTCTATCATCAACTTTTATGATAGAATAAACTCTCTCAATCCCCTTATCAAATACATCTTCCTGTATTTTTCTAATAAGAGCGAAAATCTCGTCAATATCACCTTCCATTACTGTCCCCATTGGATTTAGCATGTATTTGACTTCATCTTGACCAGCCAAAATTTCTTGAGCCCCTGCAACATATTTACTTGCACTAGTTGTTCCAGTACCCAAAGGACACACTGTCAATTCTACTACTGCCATATTTTTCACCTCACTCAAATTTATGTTAATTTATTTTACTTACTTTTTTATGCTTCCATATTCTTGTATCTTGATCTAACATTTCTAAGCTCCACCATTTTTGCTATCTGTAGAAATCCTATTGCAATTATAGTAAGTACAAAAAATGAATAAATTTCATACTTCTTCATATTGTCTAATAAACATACTGCTGCTCCAATTCCCATCATAATTGCGCCTGTAAAATGGAATTTTTTAATATCTTTTTCTTTATATGCCATATATAACATATATGCAGTTGATAAAATCAATATTATTCCTATTATAATTAGTATAGGATTAGTTAATATGTTTTCTCTAATCAGATTGTTTTGAGATATTATACTAGCTCTATGTTTACTTCCTGGTTTTATAAAGAATGTAAGTGCTGTAACTAGCATCACCATCACTGTTTGGAATATTGAATATATATTTATTCTAGTATTGCTATTAACTGCTTTTTCATAAGACATTATTTTACTTGAAGTTTGAGTTTTAGAATTAGTACTTGCCTTATACTTACTAGCCGACTTATTTGCTTTTTTCTTAGATTTTGCTCTTTTTAAATCTTTTTTAGCTGTCATTGTTTTCTCCTAAAAATTATTCTACTTAATATTATATAATATATAAATATTGCTAGTCAAATTTATCTTACCTAAAAATATGATTGTTCTCCAATCTTTAAAACACAAAAGAGATACTAGAAAACCTAGTATCTCTTTTATGTTTTAATATTATAATTATAAATTGTAATAACAAAATTTTATTCTGTATAAAGTTAATGACCATACAAAATATTATTTTTTTATAAATTATTATTTATCTTTTTCTACATCATACCCTGCATCCATCCAAGCTATAATTCCACCTGGCTGTCTGTATACATTTTTAAATCCAGCTTCTTGAGCTATTACAGCACCAACGTCAGATCTTTCGCATCCTACGAATCCACAATAAACTACTACTTTCTTATCTTTCTTATCTCCTAGAGCTTTGATATATGCATCTTTTTGTTCTGGAGTTACTTTGTCCATTGTAATAGGCAATTCAGCATTTACTGCACCTGGTATTCTATTAGCCTTAAAGCTCTTGGCAGGCATTGTATCAACTATAACCATATCTTCCTTAGCATCAATCCATTTTTTTAGTTCTTCAGTTCCAACTAATTTATATTTTCCTTTTTCTTTAGCATTTACTAACTTCATTGAAGCTTTTTCAATCTTCATTTCATCCCCATCTTTAGCTGTACCAATTTTCTTATTAGTCGCTTCAGTGGCATCTTTTTTGTCACCATTAGAACCACTTGAACATGCAGTAAGCGTAAGTGTTAAAGCACATAAAATAGCAAAAACTCTAGCAAATTTTTTCACGTTAATACCTCCTAGTATATTTATTGATTTAATTAAATTATAACAAAGCAATTGTACTCATACAATTGCAAATAACGTTTTCATTATTGAAATTATTAATCTATAATACATTTATTTATAGTTAAAATTAATATACTACATGCAATAAAGTTAGATTACTAACTAAATTTCATGAAAAATTCATATTAGCTGGGATTTAGTCTATATCTAATTTCTATAATATTTTTACAATTTACTCTTATTTTGGCACCTTGAATTCTAAAAATTGCGAGAGTATAATGAAGCTAATTAAGGCATCTGTCTTAAATAAATAAAGGAGGATTTCTTATGTACTATACTAATGGAAATTTTGAAGCATTTGCAAGACCAAGAAAGCCTGAAGATGTTGATAAAAAATCAGCATATATTATAGGTTCAGGATTAGCTGGATTAGCTGCTGCAGTATTTTTGATTCGTGACGGATAAATGGAAGGTGAAAGAATTCATATTTTAGAGGAGTTACCTCTTGCTGGCGGATCACTTGATGGTATTAAAAAACCAGATATTGGTTTTGTAACTCGTGGTGGTCGCGAAATGGAAAATCATTTTGAGTGCATGTGGGATATGTATCGTTCAATTCCATCACTTGAAATTCCTGGTGCATCATACTTAGATGAATTTTATTGGTTAGATAAAGATGATCCCAATTCTTCTAATTGTCGTTTGATCCATAAAAGAGGAAATAGATTAGATAATGATGGAGATTTTGCTTTAGGAAAATACCATAAGGAACTTGCAAGCTTAGTGATGACTTCTGAAGAATCTCTTGGAAATAAAACAATTGAGGATGTATTCTCAAAAGAATTTTTATCAAGTAATTTTTGGTACTACTGGGCTACTATGTTTGCATTTGAAACTTGGCACTCAGCTGCTGAAATGCGTCGATATGCTATGAGATTTATACATCATATAGGTGGGCTACCTGATTTTACTTCTTTAAAATTCAACAAGTATAATCAATATGACTCAATGGTAAAACCAATACTTGCTTATCTAGATTCTCATAATGTAGATATACAATATAACACTAAGGTATTAAATGTAAATGTTGAATTTAAAGATCATAAAAAAATAGCTAAATCACTTTTATTAGAAGAAGATGGACAAGAAAAAACATTAGAAATTACACCTAATGATTTTGTGTTTGTAACTAATGGTTCAATAACTGAAAGTACTAATTATGGTAGTCATGACTCAGTTGCTCAGCCAAATAAAGAGTTAGGTGGCTCATGGACTTTATGGGAAAATTTAGCTGCACAATCTGAAGTATTTGGTCATCCTAAAGTATTTTATAAAGACTTACCTTCTAAAAGTTGGTTTGTATCTGCAACAGCTACAATAAAAGATCCTGCTCTTGAACCATATATAGAAAAATTAACTCACCGTGATCTACATGATGGTAAGGTCAATACTGGTGGTATCATAACAATTGTGGATTCAAATTGGTTGATGAGTTTTGCTATACATCGTCAACCTCATTTTAAAGAGCAAAAAGAGAATGAAACTATGGTTTGGATTTATGGACTTTATTCAAATGTGGAAGGTAATTATATAAAGAAAAATATAGAAGATTGTACAGGACGTGAAATAACAGAAGAATTACTATATCACTTAGGAGTACCAGAATCAAAGATTCATACTCTATCTGGACAAGATTATGTAAATACTGTGCCAGTATATATGCCTTATATCACTAGCTACTTTATGCCACGTGTAAAGGGAGATCGTCCTGATGTTATACCACAAGGATCTGTTAATTTAGCATTTATAGGAAATTTTGCTGAATCACCATCTCGTGATACAGTTTTTACTACAGAGTATTCAATTAGAACAGCTATGGAAGCCGTTTATATGCTATTGAACATAGAGCGTGGTATTCCTGAAGTATTTGGCTCTGTCTATGATATACGTGCATTATTAAATGCTCTATACTACTTGACAGATAAAAAGCAAATTACTGAAATAGATTTCCCTGTTCCAAACTTAATTGAAAAAATAGGTTTAAAGAAACTTAAAGGGACTTTTATTGAAGAATTGCTAAAAGATGCACATTTACTTTAATGTATAAATTTTCACTTTGCTTTTAAATATTAAAATTTAATACTAATACAAATTATATAATATACTAAATAATCATGGTTGCCTTTAAATTAAGAAAGCACCATGATTATTTTTGTTTAATATTTAGTTTATTTTAATACAATCTTTATACTTATTTGTTATAATGTCCTGATAATTAAATTGCTTATAATAAAATAATTAGAAAGGAAAATTTAAAAAATGAAACACATTAAAGAAATTTTAAGAAATAATTTATTATGGATATGGTTTTTAGGTTTTTTTCTTTTAATTGGCGGAGAAATTATTTCAGATATTTGTGGTCCAATAAAACTTCCCTTTTTTGATAAAGATTTTAACGAAATTTTTAACGCTTACATTAATTTTTGGGGTATATGGTTTTTCACGATTATATATTTGATTATTTTTAAAAGAAAAAATTTATCTGTATTAAATTCTTTAAAATATAATACTTCAGGTAATAATATAAAAAATTTATTTTTTGGATTTTTATTAGGTTTAATATTAAATGTATTATGCATATTAGTTGCCTACCTAAACGGAGACTTCCAACTATACTTTTTCAAATTTCAGCCAATTCAATTATTCATATTATTTGAAGCAGTATTTGTTCAATCATCTGCGGAGGAATTAATATGTAGAGGTTTCTTGTATCAAAGAATAAAATCAAGATATAATAGTAAAATTTTAGCTATTATTTCAAATTCACTATTTTTTGCAGCAATCCATTTAGGTAATGATGGTATATCACCCATTGGTTTTTTAGATTTATTTTTAACAGGAATTTTATTTAGTTTATTTGTGTATTATTTTGACAGTCTTTGGATGGCTATGGCTTGTCATACAACTTGGAACTTTAGCCAAAATATAATATTTGGACTTCCAAATAGTGGTTTACTTTCCCAATATTCTATTTTTATGATGAATAAGAATAGCTTAAAAAATAGTTTTGCTTTTGACAAAATTTTTGGAGTTGAAGGTACTATTATGTCTGTAACAATAATTTCTCTAAGCTGTATTTTTATATACTTTTATTTTAAAAAATTTAAAAGTAATGAGTTATAAAAATAATAAAAAATAGGTACGCTTTTAAGTAACGCTACTTTTTTATTATTTTTACATAGCATTTGTTTCTTCTATATATAAAAAACAATATTTCTAAATAAATTCGCTAATCTTTATTTTTGAATAAAACAATTAACTTAGGGTAAAAATAAGCTAAGAAAGAAGGGATGAATATGAAAATCGAAAAATACAAGGTAAGCGATGGCAAAGATTTTTCTCTTGATGATTTTGCTACAAATGATAAAGGTGGTTATAAAAACAAAGATGAAGCTCTAAGTGATATGAATAAGAATATTGAAAAGATTGAATCTGAACAGGACAAGTTATATGCTCAAAATCAAAAATCTGTGCTTCTTATTATTCAAGCTATGGATGCTGCTGGTAAGGACGGATTGATAAAACATGTCATGACTGGTCTCAATCCACAAGGTACCCAAGTTTTCAGTTTCAAACAACCTTCAGCTGAAGAGTTAGATCATGATTTTCTTTGGCGTTATAACAAGTCTCTACCAGAAAGAGGCCGTATTGGTATTTTTAATCGTTCATATTATGAAGATGTATTGGTAGTCAAGGTTCATAATCTGATTGAGGTGAACCAATATCCATACAACAAGGTTAATGATAAGTTTTGGTACAACCGTTATGAACATATTAAAAATTATGAAAAATATCTTTATGACAATGGAATTATACCAGTAAAAATTTTTTTAAATGTGTCTAAGGATGAACAAAAAGAGCGTTTTATGAGTAGGCTAAACGATTCTAGCAAAAATTGGAAATTTTCTATAGCAGATGTTAAAGAAAGAGCTTATTGGAATGAGTACCAAAAGGCTTATCAAGATGCAATAAGTGCTACAGCAAGTGAAATTGCACCTTGGTATATAATACCAGCTGACAAAAAATGGTTTGCCCGTTTACTTGTATCTGAAATTTTCCTTCACATACTAAAAGGTATGAATTTAGAATATCCTCAGATTAGCAAAGAAGAGAGTGCTAGATTGGCAGATGCAAAAAAAGCATTAGAAGAAGAAAAATAAATATCAGTGCTACAAATTAAAAATATTTAAAAGTAACCGCTAATTATAAAATTAAACGGTTACTTTTTTGTGTATAAAACTTTATCTATTCTAGTAGAATTTAATTCAGTATCATCAGCTAGGTAATCATACTTTCCTTTTTCAAGATCAAACCTTTTTCTAAAATCATCCTTCTTTTCGTCCATTAGCTCTATATTTAGCTCCTGCATTAAACTAACACAATAAAACTTAAATCCCTCTATATATTTATCTAATTCAGTTTCATATATTTTTATTAAATTATTTATATCATTTTTATTTTTCTTATAGTCCTCTTCTGAATATATCTTGTGCTCCTTATTTGCATCATCAATTACAATTGAATTTACTAAAAATAGACTTGAATTAATATATTCTTTAATATACTTCTCATTATTGCAAATTGCAAACATATTATCATATATTTTTTCAAATATACGATCTTCCAATACATAAAATTCTTGTGAATAATTCCCTGTAAAAATAGGTCTATAGTATGAAAAATACTCTATTTTGCTCATTAAAATATGCATTTTTTTTATGGACTTCAATAAATGTTGATGTATTTTACCTTTTATATTTCCCCATTTTTCTGAATTTATTTCCCCAATATTTTCTAAATACTCTACGTTAGAAGGATCAAGTATATAGTAATAAGCCTCAAATTGCATAATATTCTCATTCTTCAAAACTTCATGCATAATAGCCTTACATTGATATATTTCATAAAAAAATTCATCTTTAGCGACCTTTAAATCATTAATATTTTCTAGAAATTTTTCTAGTTTTTCAATTCTATTAGCTACATTATCCTTTTTATGGTTATATTTCATCTGTATAAAAAAAGTGAATGCTGCAATACTTACAGTAAGAACCCTTCCAATATATGAACCATAATAGGAAAACCACTTATTATAATTGCTAATACTATATCCATACTCTATATAGTTAAATATTAATGAATATATAATAGAGACAAAGAAAAGTATAAATGATACTACTAATAAGACTTTCATGATGTCTATTGCATATTTAGTATTTTTTTGACTATTGATTTTTCTTCTATATTTCTTTGGCATAATAGTAAACATTTACAACTATAAGCTAATAATTTCCACTATAGTCGTTCCCCTTCCTTTTAATTTTTTTAACTATATTATTATTAGATTTCTTATTTTTTTTATTGATAATATTTATAATTATAACATTTTAAATCATAATATTACACCAAAATATAAAATATAACTTTAAATGCTATTTAATAAATTGATTTATTTACTAGCTTTTTATGTAAAATAAAACAGAAATTAAATATGTAAAATAAGACAGAAATTAAAAAGGAAGAGCACAAACTCTTCCTGATGTAATAAAATTTAAGCTAATTAAGAATACTGTTCTTTGAAAAAATACAATATTCTAGATTAAATTGTAATTTCTATTTATAAACTTTAAAAAGTGCTTTTGTTATAGGTATAACTATAATAATTGCTGCAATTGCTTCTGGAATACCAGAAACTGCAACCGTTGCCATTATTAGATCAAACACTGAAGATAAAGCTACTTGTTTTGCCTGTGCATACTGACCAGCAAATAAGATATATATACTACCCATTACAAAAATTGTATTTACCATAGACCCTATAAAGGCTGTAGTTGCAAGTGATATATATTTATTTATATTTACTTTTTTAAAAGCAATCCATAGCCATCCGCAAATTATACCTATAAACACCCTACATCCAATTGAAATCCAAAGTGCTCTAAAAACTCCACTAAAACCACTGGTACTTAAAAATGGTGAAAAAGCAAAAGATAATAAAGTTGGTGATAGGGTGTTGCTTACTAAAGAGCAAAATCCAAATGTAAATCCTAGGATAGCTCCTGCTAGAGGACCTAATAGTATAGCCCCAATAATTACTGGTATATGTACAGTTGTTGCCTTAATAATTGGCAGTTGAATCATACCTAAAGGTGTATTTGCCAAAAGTATGATTATAGCTGCTATAAGTGAAACACTCACAGTCCAGCGTATATCTTTCTTTTCATGAACAATCATTGTTTAACATATTTCCTCCTGTTATCGTTTTTTAATATAGCACAATTTTATACTAACTTAAATAATATACCATGATGATTATAATAAAACAACAACAGTAGTTTATTTCAAAATGTCTCCAATATAATTTTATTATTTTTTCCAGTTGAATTAAATATTTTTAATTCAACTCTCCATTTATAGTCCTATTTGAAATCCATCCCGTAACACCATCATATGTTACCTTGTACCAAATTCTAGTAGGATGATCAATGCTTGTATCAATAACATGAATCTTTGTACCCGATAAGAGTGTTTTTATTATAGCTGAGTTAATATCTGGCCTAGCTCTCATATTTGTATTTTTTGCATGTATTACAAAGTCTTTTCCTTTTGCATATTCAGCCTCCTGAGCTTCTCTTTTTTTAATATTATTTTCTTCAAATTCACTATTTTTTTGTTGTGTTTTAGAAATTGATTTTGAAGCGGACTCTGTTCCTAAGCCCAAAACCTTAATCTTCGCATATGGCTGACCTAGAGGTAATCTAGTATCAGAAGGCCATGCACCATCATTTGGACCCAGACTTACTACAACATTTTTACCATTATAAGCTCTTACATCTTCTACAGATGTAGCTATTATTTCAGGAGCAGAATTATTACGTCTGCCATCTGAAGTTGGTAATGATATCTTCTGTGAGCTTGATGGTATAAATATTGCATATTCCGATTCATCAATTCCCAAGTTTGATTTAGGAATTCCTTGTTCTGCTATACGTTGATATTTTATCAATTGTTCAGGACTCATTATTGAAATTTTACCATATAAAACAAATCTACCTGCATTTTTTTCTCTCTCAATTATCACATCTAATTTATCTTCCTGTTCACTTCCTTGGGTAGAACTATTTAGTTTCTTATTTACTTCTTCTTTTTGTATTTTTTTACCTGCTAATTCATCTATTTGACTTCTATCATCTATACTTATAAAATTTATATCTTTGGCATTATCATCTTTTGGAGAATCATCAAATTTACCCTCCCAAATTTTTTCTCGGCTTAATTTATTATCTTTTATTTTGATTTTTTCTATAATAGTATCCATATTTCCTGGTACAGTTTGCCAATATATCAATCCATCTCCATCATCTTTTGTCTTCAGATTAGCTCTTAAACTTCCTGATGCACCATACTGTATGGGTTCATCTATCTCTATTAATTTATTATCTTTCTTATCATAAGAGAATATTTTTACCCACCTTTCATGATATTCTGTCAGCTTTACAATGACTAATTGAGATACCTCATCTCCATCCATTTTTACAATAGAATACTCATATTTATCTGCGTTCTGATTATTGTCCCCATAATTATATTCACTAGCTTTATCTAAAGCTTGGCTGTACAATTTCGCAGATTTTTTTCCAATATCTTCCTTAAGATTTTCTTCCATGGTTATAGATTTTTTCGCTTGTTTTTTCTCTTCTTTTTTACATCCAACTACTCCTAGTGGTAAGAAAAATGCCAACAATAAGATAATAATTTTTTTCATTTTATAGACTCCTTTTAGTTAAACAAATTTTTATCAGTATATAAATGTTATCTTGGCTTAAGCTCATATTATATTTTATCTTAACATTTAGATAATTTATTAATTTAATAATAACATTATTTTATTTTAATTTCTACTAGTTATAATTTTTTAATATTACAACTAATAAATATGTGTATACTGATAAAATAGGTAATAACAATA
Organism: Peptostreptococcus equinus; assembly: GCF_027125355.1. NCBI lineage: Bacteria > Bacillati > Bacillota > Clostridia > Peptostreptococcales > Peptostreptococcaceae > Peptostreptococcus > Peptostreptococcus equinus. The sequence continues at coordinate 1,476,990 of NZ_CP114052.1, forward strand.
TATAATATCCCCTTAATAACAATTTGAAATCTATTTTGAATGAGTTAAATATAAAGCCAGTAAAATTATATAAATTAAAAAACATACTATAGAATAAATTCCCCACTCTATTACCAGAATACCAAGATAAAAAATCCTAAATACAGCAAAGGTAATCCTCTTTATTTCTAATGTTTGTATAGCATTATGACCATCTACAGTTCTAATAAAAAGAAATACTAAAAATATAAATTTAGTATTTCCAATATATTCAATACTTTTATTTCTTTATTGATGAAGATGATAGTATTGTAAAATGTAGTTATTACACAATTATTGTACGTAATTTATTAATATTGTAATCTAATAGGATTGATTTAATCTTATCGACTATCTCCACAGATACCACCTTATGGTTAATTTTTTATATTATCTCATAAATATTTGATTCGTATATGTACTCTTAATATTCACTTTTTTCTTTATTTTATATTCTTTTGATAATTTACAAATATTGTCAAAACCTATTGTTATATAATCATTATTTACTTTTATAGATTTACTTATAGGAAATTCATATCTTCCTTTTTTTGATAAAGTTTTATTTTCTTTATCAAATTCATATACACTAGACTTGGAAGAAGAAGTCCTCATATCATCACAGGCAAATATGGTTAATTTATTTTTATTATTAAATATAGATACAAAATCTTCTGATGCATATTTATAATTTATTACTTTTTTATTATTTACATCTACAACTGTTAATATAGATTGATATGGACTGTTTTGATCGTTTCCAACTAAGTAAAGTGAATCTTTGCTATATGCATAGTCATTATAAAACGGGAAAATTTCCTTACCTATTGGTATTATATCTATTGTATCTAATGTCCTTTTAGAAAGTATGTGTATATAGGTTGTACGTTCTTTTATATTCTCATACACTAGTGAAATTTTTTCTCCCATATCAATTATATTTTCTACTCTACCGTTATGATCTTTATCTAATATTTTTTTGATAGGCATTTTACCATCTTTATTTTGCTTATATAAAAAAACTCCCTTATCCCAATTAAAACTAGTATATATGTTATTCTTATCAACTAATATAGAATCTGGATTTGAAGACATCAACTTTATATTTGATTCATTGAAAGTATCTAAAGAATATACTAATAATTTATCTGAATCATTTTTATACTTTAAATCATTATCATTTTGCTTAGTTATATATACGCTATTATTACTTATGCTTAAAGATTGTGTATTCGTACCTATAACACTATGCTTTGTTTCTATACGTTCTTTTATATTTAGTTTATTATCCAATAAATAAAAATATGATTTTGATTCCCCAGGTTTACTTTCAATTACTACAATATTATTTTCTTTATCATAAACTTTATTATTTGAACATCCTACTAAAAATACAAAAAAGCAAAATGTAATAAGAATTAAAATACATTTTTTCATTCTATACTCCTTTCAAAAATAGATATTATTTAAATTTAACTATACCCTGTATATTTTACTGAATGCTTCCCTTTTTACCTTGCAATTACTTATATGTATTTTTAAACTTCTTACAAATTTATAAAATAAAATTTACTAAAATCTATATTATTAAACCTATTTATGTTTATATACTAATAACACAATTTGTGGTATAAAATAGTATAGAAATAAAAAGGAAGAGCGATATCTCTTCCTCATGCAAATCAGTCAAAGACGGTGGTTAATGAAGTTATTTGAAATAACCTTTACTCGACGAAGTTAGAAGGTTATTTTTTTGCATAGTACAAATAAAATCAGACAATATAATACTAAACTCAATTATATAAAACTATCTATTGCTATAATGATTTAAGAGTACTATTAACACTTATATTTTTATTTACATTCATAATTTATGCTTTTTAATTACAAAGGGTATACTTCCAAAAAATAATAATAAATTTATTGCTAAAATTACCTTTATTATTGAGTTTACCTCCCCCCAAATTTTAAATTCGGCAAGTAAAAAATATACTTATAAACAACATTAAAACTTTACTTATTAATTCCCATGCTTTTCTTTTTCTAATATTTAAATTTTCCATTTTTACTCTCCAAATGTTATTTTTATTAAATACCTAAATTATAAGTTAGGTAAGTATTTATATAAATATACATTTAAATGTAAAACACACTAAAAAGCATTATATTAGAAGTGATTTTATCAAATTGTCTATAAGTATAATATAATATTATACTTTTTTATTTTTCAATATATTTATTATTGATAATATTCCTATACATATCATTATAAGTGATATTATTATCTTGTAATATTCTACTACATTTTGAATAATTATTGTATTTTGTGTCACCTCTATTTTTGTGCTTAAATTAAGCGGAGTAATTATTAAACCAATGATTAATACAAAATATAGTATGTATAAATATAATATTATCCTAAATTATTGTATGAATAGTTTTAATATACCAACCCCATGCTTAGATCTTTTATAGTTCAAATTTTATTTTAATAAGTTAAGTTTTCTTATTCCTAAATCTTCAAATTCTGTTATTAATTCTAATTCATATATAGTTAGTGGCATAGAAACTAATCTAAAGTTTAAAAAAATTCCTTTAAACTCAGTTTTTATAATTTGCTTATGTATTACAAGACTCTTTGTTACACTAATCAACCTTATTATGCATATCAATTAAAAATAAATACTGTTTTTGAATAGGTTTATATCTCTTCTTTTTACTTTCTCACAGTTGGGTTATAGACATTAAAAAAGGAAATACCAAATCTTCCAATCTAGTATTTCCAATATATTCACCACTTCTAATTCTTAATTGGTGGAGATGAGGGGATAAGGCGATATAATATTGAATAAGTTTTCATGTCTTTGTAAACGTTGGTATATAGCCATTTATATATAAAAATAGGAGTAATATTTGTTGATTTTTTGAAAAATAACAGAGCAATTCTGTTATAGTTCTGTTATTTCATGTTATCTATATTTAGTTTATTTTTTATATCCTTTATATAATCTATTATTTGTTTTTCATCCATATTATTTAACTTAACTCTATTTAATTTATAATGATCATGATACAATTCAGCTATTTTATTATTATTAGGATATTTTTCTTTCATTTTTTTAAGAATATAAAAAATATCATCTTCTATTTCTCCGGCTATACTTCTTGAATTTAAATCATTACCATCAGAACTAATATACATACGGTAAATATTTTCTAACTCAATAGCATATTCATGATAATTAATATTTCCATTTTCCACCATAAAAATATACCTCCACATTCAACTATTCCCTAAATACATATTTACGGCATAGTTACCCTTAACCATTGATAAAACTTACTCCTATTTTTTGCCTATAAACAACTTTATTACATTAAGTTTTACAAAACAACATATAATAAAGCTTTTATCACTTAATTTTAATTATTTACAATCAAATACAATAATATTTCTTGTTTTACTTAATAATCTTAATTTTATAAATCTCATATAAATCTATAAAATTATATGAAATATTATAGCACTACTCCCCTATTTTTTCACTAAAAAAGCACCTTGATTTTTTCAAGGCACTTTTAAAACCACATTACTATTTTTTCTTTTTTATCCTCTTTGTTTTTTATATATTCTTGTAAACCTCTTTTTGCATGATGTAAATACATAGGAAATAATTTGTCATAGGATGTTGTTTTTTCTAGTATAATTTCATTATTTTTAATATCAAATTTTATATATCCTTTAAAATGGAAGTATGTAGACTTTGAGAATAAGAGTATAACAGTTAAAGAAACACTACAGAAAACATATGTATTTGACGATAATATGAAACCTCATTTAACAACTGTACAACAAGATCCAAAGACTGAAAATGGTGTAAGGACTATCCCACTATCTTCATCATTAGAAAAGCATTTAAAACAACTTAAAATAACCCAATCAGAAAATAAATTAAAGCTTGGGAAATCATATATTAAAAGTGATTATGTTTTTACTGATGATATAGGCAAGACCATTGATAATAAACGTCCTAATACCACTTTAAAGACTATTTTGAAGAGGTTAGACATAGAGCCGATAAAATTCCATGGACTAAGAAAAACATATGCTACAAGGCTATTTGAAAATGGTGTACCACCTAAGACAGTACAAGTATTATTAGGCCATGCGGATATTCAAATAACTATGAATATTTATACCGAAGTCATGGAAGATGAAAAATATAAAGATATTGATAAACTAGATACTATTTTTAATTTTTAGTATTAAAATAAGCCCCTATGTATTCAATCACATAAGGGCTATTATTATGCCTATAAAATTCCTGTATATAGTCTAATTCTGTTACAGTTCTGTTATTTTGGCATTAAAAAAGGAAATACCAAATCTCATAATCCAGTATTTCCAATACATTCACCATTTATTTAAATTTTATGATGGAGATGAGGGGATTGTAAAGTACAATTATTGCACAATATAAGTTTAGGTATAAATGGCTAAATTTCAACCTTTAATTCCACACATATCACCTATTTGTATACTATTTTGCACACTTCATTTGCGTAGTTATTGCACAGTTATTGCACAAACATTAAATATCCATTATGCTACTTTTTTGTATTTTGGTAGGCTGGCAAATTATATATAATTCTTCCAAAATAACTTTTACTATGCCAAATAAAAAATCATTATCAAACTTTATCAGTTCACTTATGCAATTAGCCAAATTTTGTTTATTTTGAAATCTATAAATTGAACCTCTTTCCTGCTTTATAATATCAATATATGGCCTGAATTCAGGTCTAAAGAAGCAAAATTTATTAATTTCCTCTATAACTTTGCTGTTATTTTTCAGCTCCCCATAGTCAATCATACCTCTGTGTTTTATGAAGTTAAAATTAGACCTAATTTTAGTCTTATCAAGTTCTTCCATCAATTTTATAAGTTCATTCTTTATTGTGCCATATTTATTATCCATCTTTTCAAAATATTCAATTGTATCTGTGTTAGCTTTAGAGTTTCTTTCTAAATCTCTGATAAATTTTTCAATATCAGTATTATCAAAAAGGTCATCATAATTTGTTATTTTTTTTCCATTTTTATATACATATTGTTCCGTACATAGATAAACCGTACAAAACAATAAATCAATTACCGCGTTATACAAAAACAACGCATGCTCATATATCATACCTTTAACAACTTCTCTATTGTTATATTCTTCAATATATTCAATATTTTCTTTAAAAAATTCCTTTACTACCAATCTAGCCTGATGATATTTATTAATTATCTCATTAGATTTCAATACATAAAATAAGCCTTTTAACTCTCCAACTTCTATATCTTCTGAAGTTTCAAAGTCATTTATTTCTTTTCCATTGTTTATATCATTAAATATATCTTTTTCAAAAACTCCCTCTATATTCATACAATAAATAACTATTCCCTAAAACTACATTATGGGAATAGTTGCCCCCTTCCATTGAAATTACTTACGTGTATTTTTTAACCTCTTCCGACTTTACAACATAAAGTTTACTAAAATCTATACTAATAAACTAAATTATGATTATATATTAATTTATACGTTCTATTAACAAAAATAACACCTTATTTACTTTATTTTATTAGTTTTTATAATTTTATAAAACTCTATGCAATCCTGTAGAATATTATAACATTAAACACCATAATATAACACTAAATAACATTAAATGGCACTAAATAAGTTGATTTTTTTGTTTATTTGTGGTATAAAATAGGTAAGAAATAAAAAAGGAAGAGCGGTAACTCTTCCCTACACAAAGCCGTTAAAGACGGTGGTACATAAAGTTATTTGAAATAACCGTTACTTCCCAAAGTTAGACGGTTATTTTTTTGTGCGTAAATCTTTAATTGCCTTAATACAACTAGGTATACCAATCAGTATTCCAAGCACACTAAGAACAATTTCCAATTCAGTCAAAAAAGGTTACTCCTTTCTAAAGATTCAGATACCTTATTCATAGGCATCACCTCTCTTTCGGATGAGTAACCACCGTCATTACTTCTTTGCTTATTCATTATACCATTTTATAGCACGAAAATAAACAATGTTACGCTAAACTCAATTATATAACGCTATATATTGCTATATGCGATTTAAAAAGAGTTTTTGCATTTATGTTTGCGCTTTTATCTTCATTATACGTTATACGTTTCTGATGTTAAAAAGAGCACAACTGCAACTGTGCTCTTTTTAAATTCTCTATAAGTATAATATATTATTATGATTTTTTATTTTTTAATGTGTTAATTACTGACAATACTCCTATCCCTGTCATTATAATAGATATTACTATCTTGGAATATTCTATTACATTTTGAATAATTATTGTGTTTTGTGTAACCTCGGTTTTTGTGCTTAAATCAAACGGAATAATCATTAAAACTATGATTAATGCAAAGTATAATATATATAAATATAATATTGATTTTTTCATAAATAATCTCCTTTTTTAAACAAATAAACTTATTAAAAATTTTTAACTACATTTATTTTCATAATAACATACATCTCTTTATATTTGCATGAATCTTCTATTTTTTTATTATTTCTTAATATTTACCTATATACTCAATATTACATGACTTCTATACATCTAAAATGCTGAGTTTTGTTGGGTTATATATAAATATAGATATGTTAGCTTTTATTATGATATACACATATCTATGATGTGCGTAACAACGTCCTAATAGACACAATATAATAGAGGCACAAGTGCGGTCGCCATATACTTATACCTCTATATATTACCTATTTACTTACCTGAATATAGGTAGCCATACTCTGTATCTTCAGGTGAAATATACTGATATTCTCCACCAATATATTTAAAATCATCATCTAGCATAGCCCACTTACCTAAGCCCCCTAATCCATCATTTACATTAACATCATATGGTACGCTTAATTTACCATTTCCTGCATATATATTCTTAGAATACTCTTCTATCTCTTTAACATAAGCAAGTTCCATTTCTCTCTTACCTAATACACTGTTTTCCATCTCTTTTAATACTAATGTTTTATGAACTCCTAAGCCTTTTAGTTTTTCACAAATTAATGAAGTAGTCTCAGGATCATTTGGGAAATAGTTTATAAACTTTATAACCTCTTCCTCAGATAACTTTTCTCTCTTTGTGTTTATTATGTCTAATATTCTTTCAAGCTTTCTTCCAGTGTCATTATCCATATTATCAAAAGCTTTCCACTCTAAGCTCTTATATTCATCATAGTACTTTTTGAATATCTCTGAAATATCTTCCAAGTACTTTTGATGTATCGGCCTAAATTCCTCCCATAAATTATAAGCAAAGTTGTTTTTATACAGTTCAGTATAATCAACACTATTTATTACCTCTGCTAATGTATTTCTTGCATTTAAATGAATCTTTAAAAATGCTATCATTTTGTTTGCTAATTCTTTCTTATATGCCATAATCTCTTACCTTACCTTTCTAAATATCATCATCTTCATCATATCCTGCTAATACCTTTAACTGTTCTGTAGTCATTACCTTCATAACATCCTCTATACTCAAAATATCATCATGTATTACAGTCACAGTATTATTAATAGCATTAACATCTTGTTTCTCTGAATATATACCTAACATGCTTAATAAAAGCTTTCTGTCTTGGTGTCCCTTGGGTGATAGGGCATTTATATATGTAGCATTTAAAATACTGGCCACATTTCCCCTCATAGACTCTAATACTGAATCTTTAACAATATGTTTAAACTTTTCTTTTTTCATCACCTTATAATATGTATTTCTGCTTATCTTAGCTTGTTCACATATATACTTTACTGATTTACCTACGCTTTCAGGATTTACCAATACTTCTAATAATCTTGTTTCTGCCTTTGTTAAGCCGTATATGTCATCTTTTGTCACATGTAATCCTCCTCCTTTCATTATTTTTTATATTCAAGTTTTATATTATTTTGACTTTTAGCAATATTTTTTGGTAGTCTATTAAATTCATCATTAATAATTAGATGTTTTACTGGCTTAGTATAACTTTCGCTAAGTAATTTAGTTTTTCTTTCTCTTTTCAATTCAATCTAGTCTATTTCTAATATAAGCACTTTTTCTAAGATTTCTTTGTATTTTAATCTTTATGTCGGTACGCATATTAGTGTTAATACCATTGTATTTTAAAGCCTTTGACCAATTATATTCATCATTTTCAAACATATATATCATTACTTTCAAGCAATCACCTTCTAATACTCTATAAAATTCATCAATATAAAACTCGTACATCAATTTGTTTTCTATATCATAAAAATCATTATTGTTACTATCCTCTATTAAATCGATTAACTCTGTTTCGGTTTCATTATTAATGGGAGTATTAGTTGATATTATATTGATGTCTTTGGCCTTTCTATCGCCGTATATAGCTTTTGATATTTGCCATCTAATGCAATTATAGACCCATGTATCAAAGGACATATCAGACTTAGCATTGTAGCTATTGTATGCATACATAACCCCTATACATCCTTCTTGAAACATGTCATCTTCATCTAACCACCTTGAATTATAATTTTGTATTATTTTAAAGATCATATCTTTATATTTCATTACATCAACATCTATCAAATACTAACACCACCAAACTTTTTTATTATTCTTGACCTAGTCTTCTAAAATATTCCTCCCTACGATTAGGGTGTAACAATTCATCTATCATTGTACAATGTTCTTCGAGTGAGTGACTGATATGTAAAATTTGATTTGACGAAAAATAATGTGTCTCGCCAAAAGATGAAATACATGTATAAACTAATCCCCCATCTTCACCACGCCCTACTTCAATAAGTTTTATGATTGTACGAGTTGGCCTAAAATATTTTTCATTAGTCGGAAAATATTCCGGGGGTCTTAAAAAATCCAAAGCCTTTGGTTCTATATATATATTCCTACAATCAAATAAAATTGGTGTTATTTTTTCCATACTTATCTCCTTTTTAATAAAATTTAAAATTACTATCCAAGCAACATCCACGCACTATAATGTAGTGGTTATTAATAAAACACAGTGGTAGCAATATGTACGTACTAACCTCCCAACGTCCCAAGTAACCCCACCTACAACCCCTATACGTATGTATGTATATACGCTACTATTATTAATATATATATATATATATTTATATAAAAGTTATTATAGTTGGGAGTTATATATAAATCTATTGCCATATCTTGTGTTCATACGTCCCAACTATAGGTGGGATGTTGTTGGAACGTTGGGATAATTATTTACCCCAATCGTCACATTCAACCATTTTGCCCTCTTCTAGTTTCCATATTTTTGGTTTACTAGGGCTATTCATACTCCACAAATTATTCTTTAATGGTGGTACTAACCATAACCTTTGTTGTTTCTTCAAACTTGGCACCCAACGTTTATCTGTTCTTTTACACCCAAGTATCTTGAGTTGATCACTTATCACATTATCAGATATATAATTACCACCTAAACCACCTCTAATTATTTCATATACGGTACTAGGCTCTACGTATCTCCAACTATCCTTTGGCTTATTAAAATCAAATGTATTTCTAATTTCCATACCTATTGGAGATAGTCCAATATACTCATTATTTAATTCATCTAGTAACTCTCTTTCCTCTTTAGTTAAAAACCACTTATTGCCTGCTTTATATAATCCTACGACCTCACTCCATAGTTTATCTATATCAACATCATTATTTAAATTAATGTCCTTTACTGGTACAACCCAAAACCTACGATTGCCGGTACTATCCTTTAAGAAACTATCCTCATTAACTGACCCGCAGAAAATTGTATGTCTAGCAAATTTGATAACAGATTTCCCATAGGGTGGCCTATACTCTATTGATGTTCTTGTTAATTCATTCTTTAGAAATCCAGAAGCTTGTTTTCTTGTGGTTGTTTCTAACTCTCCAAGCTCCACAATTATATATTTATAGGTTTCCATCTTATTATCCTTACTATCTGTAAGAGTTCCCCCCTCTTTAAAGAACCCTTTAGGAACTAAATTTCTTAGCCATGTAGTCTTACCTATACCTTGTTCTCCTTTAAGTACTAGAGTCCCCTCTACAGCCTTACTACTATCATCCATTAGATTATCATTGTAATTAATAGCTACCACACTTATGAGCCATTTTTTAATCATTGTGTTATATAACTCTTCTATTTTTTTATAATCATGTACTTCACTAAAAGGAATATCATATTCTAATGTTTTTATAAGTTTATCTATCTCTCCTTTATATCTCACACTCTCACACTTTTCTAGATAATCTTTAAAAGGGTTAAACTTATTATCTAAAGCTATATTTAAAACATATAGTCCCAATATCTTATCATTTATATTAAAACCAATCTCCCGGCAATATGAATATATATGTGTCATTAAATGATCTAAGCCTTTTTCATAAATCATATTAGTAGTTGTCATCTCACCTTTGACCACATCATAACCCATTACGTATCCCATACTATCTAAAATAGCTTTCACATTTTCAATAATATGTAATATTGTTCCATTTTCATTAACCTTTAATCTAGATTTTTCCTTATCCTTACTATTAAGAGCCTTTAAAATCGTGTCTCTTTTATAATCTGGTCTATCCCATTTAGCTGTTCTTTCTCCAGATAGATAGAAATTAGATTTTTTATATATACAGTCAATAACTCTAGTATCTTTGGTAAATTCTGTAATTATACCTATTAAGCCCATATCTGCTTCGCTACCAGATAAATAACCCTCTATATCTCCATCATTGAATAGCCTATTAAATTTCATTGGATCATCTTTGGGCCTATAGTTAAGAGCAATTTCTAATATTACCTTATCGGCCATTGATTCTATTTCGGTGTCTCCATCTTCATATGATACAAAATCGGTATATACGGTATCAGATTTTGTTATATCTCTATGACCAAAGTATTTATCATATAAATCATGAATAGCTTTTGTACTCTCCTTTAACTCATATTGGCCACCAAACACATTGCCAGTTATAGTTAAATATCTTTTAGCTTGATATATCTCTATTTCTGGACCTTTTTCATCTGTTTGTATCCACCCTGTTAGATTATCTAATTTAATCCCCTTACTCCCATCTTTAAGAAGAGGTTTATTAGACTTAGTTATAATATGTATTCCTGTACCACTAGGAGATATTTCCGCATAGCTATCAATACTTTCTATAATTTCTCTGGCTTCAGGAAGTAGCTCACCCTTATCATTTATTACATGATCTAAATCAATAGCCACAAATGAGGTACTAACAAACACTCCTAATCCATTTATCTTTGTGTTATTACCTTGCCAATTACTATATGTATTTCCAACAAGCGCTAAAGCTTCATTTAATGAACCCCAGGTATTACTATCCGTTGGTTTAGCACCTACTAATTTTCCATTTACTAAGTTGGTCTTATAAGGTCTTTTATCTTTATCTCTAACACACCATATATTATGAATTTTTAGTTCATCCGGTATGTTGTTTACTATCTCATCTAAGTTCAAGCATTTTTCACCCCTCTATCTTTACCAATATCTGCTGATATGCTATAATATTTATATGTTCAAGCATATCCACTATAAGATATGGTTTTTAGCTCCTACGCCAATAGGAGCTTTTTTCTTTGCCTTTTTCTTTCTTTCGTTCCTAACTCCTAATAAATAGCCATAATTCAATATGTCATTAAGCGCAAGCATTATATTATAATTTCCGTCTAATTCGCTAAATTCTCTTGTTTCATCAATGCCCAAACAATTAATAATCTTATTTACTCTATAAAAATCATTAACATTAACATTCTTTGTCATCCTTTGAGATATTAATATATCTTGAATATCAACCTCACTCTCTAACCTTGTATCAAGACAAATTAAGCTTACTGGTCTTGGATTAATACTTATTACATCTTCAATAGGCTTTATGTGATTAATTTTTTTATTACCTATACCTACCTTACTATTTTCATTGTGCATCTTAATTCTCCCTTCTTAAATAAATACATATGTACTCAATAACTATTAATATAGCGTATTTAGTTGCTCCTACTAGATCCACAAAACACCTCTTATAATCTTAAACCTTCTTTACAAGCATTAATTAACCACTCTTCAAACAGTCCTTTAGGTATTAACGCCCTACGCCCCATTCTTATTACTGGAAATCCAAGGCTAACATCTCTACCGGCTCTTATGAGCTCTCTAATTCGATTTTCACCTATGCCGTATTCCTTTGCTACCTCTTTGGCTGTCATAAGCTGTAAATCTTGTCTTGTTGGTTGTTCTACAATCCTATATCCCTTTTGTTCAAATTCTTCTTGCTCTTGCTTTTCTATAACCTCTTCCAGTATCTTTTTTGTTGCCTTCATTTCTTCTAGATTTAACACACTTGTCATAACATTACCTCCTTATTTTTAATCGACATCAGAATCTGGAACATACTCAAATATATCAGATATTCCACAATCTAAATGTGTACAAAGAGAATTTAGTGTATCAAACTGTATACCACTAGATCTTCTGTTGTATATATTTGCTATTGTTTGTCTTGATACTCCGGTATTTTCTGATACATCTGATACCTTCATTAACTTTTCTCCCATGATTTTAGATAAATTATTTTTAATCATACTTCCTCCTATTTTTATATATTTTGACGTCTATACTTAACGTTTTAACATATATTAACACATTTTTTTATTAAGTGTCAACCACAAAACGTTATATAATTTTATATTTTGTTGCGTATACTTAACATAAATGATATAATCTTATTAAATTAATAATGAGGTGATTTTTTATGATTAGATGTAATCTATCAGTAATATTAGCAAAAAGAAAAATGTCTTTAACTAATTTATCGAAAAAAATAAATATTTCTAGAACAGCTCTTTCTCAGCTATCAAATAACACAACGAAAGGAATTCAGTATGATACATTAAATAGAATATGTACATATTTAAATATAGATCCTGGTGAATTAATAGCATTTCACCCAGTTGAAATAAAATGTCTACGCTGTTCAATAAATTACAATGCTTTAGATTTCGATAAACTATATAGAAATGATCAAGTTGATGGTCATTTAGAATTTGAGATAGTAAAAAATGGAATTATGAGTATATGTAAAACTGACATCATTTGTTACATAAGTTTTATTGATGATGTATTATCAATAAAGAGCGCAATTTTTTTAGATAATTTAGAAGAATTAAAATCTACAATATCTGACCTTCCAGATGTATTTTTCTATGACCTAGAACAGGATGTTAAATCTACAATAGAAAAATCTTTTGATGGTATTCCAAGTAAATACGAATTTGATATTGATTTAGAGTGGGTTGAAAATGATAAATATTCTTAAATCACATATTAAATAAAACTATATTCGATTCTAAGAAGTTTTATTTGACGTTATTATGATAACCTTGCAACATACCTAAAAAAGATAAGGTTCATTTATTTATAAAAATGTAATAAAGTATTAAAGACTAAAGTTACAGTAGATCTAAATAATAAGCAATTCCAAATTTGGAATCGCTATATACACAAAAAAGTTTATGTAGTATGGCGTAAATGATTATACACCTGACGGAAAAACTTCCTTGGGGTATTAGGTAAGCAATATTTATTGCTCTCCTACTGCAATTGTAACAAGAATATAATTATCAATAAATATAAAGGTACATGCTCAAAAAAAAGCGCGTACATATTTAACATATATAAATAACCTCTTCACACTCAATACTTTGCTTGTATTTAAGCTTGATTAATAATGCTTGATACTTTTATCATGTTCAATATTGAAGAGGCTTAAAATCGATTTAAACAGTTATTCACAAATATGTGATAAAGATACAAATTTTAGTTATGGCCAAAAATGTCTGTAACTAATTTAATACTTTCTTCCAAAAATGGAATAAAGGTATCCGGGGGGAAATTTTTCGCTCGGGTATGTACTAATTACGCCAGGCACAATTTTGTACCGGGCAATATATTTTGCTCGGCTAGTATTAAAAAGTGATTTGTAATGTATGAAAATATTTTTTTAAAGGAGTGTTTATTAAAATGACTAATGACGAAATATTAAAAAAGATGATTGAAAAAAGTATTGAAGCATTTATTTTAGGCTTAGAAGTGTACAACAAACCAACTATAAAATATAGAATTGAGGGCTTTTCTTTCTTTATCGTGAATGCATGGGAATTAATGTTAAAAGCTGAATTACTTAATAGAAATCAAAGTATCTACTATAAGGACGATCACGAAAGAACTTTAAGCGTAAGTAACACGATTGAAAAAATTTACTCCGACAAAAATACAAGAATACGATTGAACCTGGAAAAAATAATTGACTTAAGGAATATAAGTACACATTATATCACAGAAGATTACGAAATAAAATATGCTCCCCTATTTCAGGCATGTGTACTAAATTATGTGAACGAAATAAAGCGATTCCATAATGTAGACATTGAAAACTATATTTCTCAAAATTTTTTAACGGTATCGGCCAATTATGAACCACTTACTAATGAACAAATACGCTTAAAATATACGCCTGAAATTGCAGAAAAATTAATTCAAAAGGGTAATGAAATTGATGTTCTTAGTGAAGAATACAATTCTGATAAATTTACGATCAATATTAAACAGAACTTATACATAACGAAAAAGAAATCCGATTCAGATTTTGTTGTTAGTATTTCAGATGGGTCCGACAATAAAGTTTCTATAGTAAAACAGTACAAAGACCCTTCTAACACTCATAAATACACCTATTCTAATGTTGTTGAAGTCATTTCGGATAGATTAAATAAGAAAAACATCAAAATTGATTATAACAAGGGCTTTAACTCACATGTTTTAGGATTATTTATTGATTTTTATAATATAAAACAAAATCAAGAGTATTGTTATGTACATATAATTGGAAAGACATCCCATTATACATATTCTGATAAATTTGTTGAGTTCGTATTTTCAGAAATTAAAAAAACTCCAAATAACTTTTATGGGAGCCTTAAAAAAGCACAAAAAAAGATAACCCCAGGCACATAGGAATGCTCTGTATTATTTAATAATACATACCCCATTATGGGACCCAGCGTTAATCCTTCTCAAGTTATCTTTGTTACATTTAGTATAACATATGCGTTATATATTAACAATATGTTACGTAAAAATACTACCGATAGTAGAAAAAAAATAATAAAAGTGAGGTGGTAATATGGCACGCAAGAACGGAAACGGTCAAGGTTGTATATACAAGAAAAAAGTAGATTCCAATGGAAAATGTACCCTATGGGGAGCTAACATTATGATTGGATACAATGAAAACGGAAAGAAAAAAGTAAAAACCTTCTATGGAAAAACTCAAAAGGAAGTATCTGAAAAACTTGACAAATATAAGCGTGATTTATTGTTAAACTCTTCTAGTATTGATTACGATGATATAACAGTACAAGACTATTATTATACCTGGTTAATGGATAGGAAAAGCACATACAAGCCTAATTCATTCAAGGACTATGAAGGCATATACAGACTCTATATTAATAATACTCCACTAGGTAATATAAAGCTTAAGAAACTATCACAATTGTACTTAAAAAGGCATTATAAAGATCTTATGAATAATGGTGCTACGGCCAAAACTATACATAGAATAAATACCAAATTTAAAGCTTGTTTGAGTACTGCTATGAGAGAGGAAATAATACTTAAAAACGTATGTTCATTAGTAGAATTGCCAAAGGCTATTACTATCAAGAAAAGAGAAGTATTAACACTTGATGAACAACAAAGATTTTGCGAGGCTATTAAAGACCATAAGCTTGAATTATTCTTCTTAACAGCACTTAGCACAGGTATGAGATTAGGCGAATTGATAGGGCTTAAATGGGAATATGTTAATTTCAATGATAATACGATAACTGTTAGTATCACATTACAAAAAACATATGTGTATGATGAAAACTTAAATAAAAGACTTGAAGAGGTTGAACAAACACCTAAAACAGAAAATGGTATAAGGGTTATACCTCTTCCCTCTTCGCTTATTCCAAAGCTTAAGGAACAAAGAAAAAGTCAATTAGAGAACAAGCTTAAGTATGGCCAATCGTACAACATTAGTAATTATGTGTTCACTGATGAAATGGGCAATGCAATAGACAATAAACGCCCTAATAACAATTTAAAGACCATTTTGAAGAGGTTGAATATAGAGCCTATAAAATTCCATGGCTTAAGAAAAACATATGCTACAAGGCTATTTGAAAATGGGGTACCACCTAAGACCGTACAAGTATTATTAGGTCATGCAGATATTCAGACAACATTAAACATCTATACGGAAGTAATGGAAGATGAAAAATATAAGGCTGTAGACACACTTAACAATATATTTAATTTTTAATATGGTTAATCGTCACGGCGTGTGGTATAATATAAGCATAAAAATGATTATGGTTCATTTGAACACAAAATAAACCCCTATGTATTCCCAGTACATAGGGGTTTTTACATGGGCTAGTTGTCTTTAAAAATGTTTTGGTCTAGCCACTTGCAAATGTAGTATGCAACCACACTCGCCACGACCGAAAACATAAAAATGATTATGGACATATGAACACCCCCTTCCTGGTTATCCAGTATAGGGCAGACAACATTATTATGATATCATATCCATTGAGCTTTTAACAGGCTCTTTTTCAGTGCAATAATATACCTGCTTTTCCCAGTTATGGCACAGTTATTGCATAAAGGCATTAAAAAAGGAAATACCAAATCTCGTAATCTAGTATTTCCAATATATTCATCATTTATTTAAATTTTATGATGGAGATGAGGGGAGTCGAACCCCTGTCCGTAAACCCATTCCCTGCTACGTCTACATGTTTAGTCTATTCTTTTAATTGTTCAGCCGCAATAGCGCCGAATGACAGGCTCCTTTGCTGCTTAAGTCTCAATTATACTTATTTAGGATCAAGACAACTCCTAAATCGTACCCTGCATAAATGGCGTCAGCTTTTAATCGGCAGGAGGATTAAAAGGGACGAGCTGCAACTAGGCAGCTATTAAATTATTTTCGTTTGCGTTTATTTTAAAATTTCCCCAGTTTTTACGTGACCCAGAGTAACACGACATGCTGTCTCAAGTTCAAAACCCACGTCGAAACCGGTACACCCCCATGATGTATGGGTGATTTATCGACCGATAATATAATATGTATTATACCTTATTTTTATTATTTATGCAAATTAATGAACTTAATTTCCTAGCTTTTATAGACTAAATATTTTTGTAAATAATTTTAAAATTTTTCATTTAAATCAATATAGTTATCCCTATATCATACATTTGAAAATAGTTTATCTATCCCTAATTTCTCTTTCTATTCTTCTTTGAGCATCCTTTTTAGCAAGATCTTGTCTCTTATCGTAAAGTTTTTTACCTCTTCCTAGTCCTAGCTCTAGCTTCACTCTACCATTTTTCAAGTACATTCTCATAGGTATTAATGAGTATCCCTTAATCGTTGTTGCTCCAATCAACTTTCTGATTTCATACTTATGTAATAAAAGTTTTCTAGTTCTTAGTGGATCTACATTGAATATATTTCCTTGTTCATAAGGGCTTATATGTACTTGTTTCAAGAATACTTCACTATTATCTACTGAAGCATAGCCTTCTTTTAGGTTTACTCTACCCTGTCTTATAGATTTGACCTCTGTTCCTTTTAGCTCTATACCACATTCGTAAACCTCATCTATAAAGTAATCATGTCTTGCTTTTTTATTTGTCGCAAGTACTTTTACTCCTGACATAATACCACCTCACATTTTTATTCTCTACTATAAGTTATAGCATATTTTTCCTCTCATTGCTATAAAACAATAATCTATATACTTATATTTTTTAGAGATTCATAGTATTATCTACGAATCTCTAGTCAATTTTTCTATATTCCTTATTATTCTTAATAATTTACATGCATGTTGATTATATTTCTTCTTCAATTTTAAAATCTATTTCTCTAGCATCTATATTTACATTTTCTACCCTAATATTAATCTTTTGACCCAGTTTGTATACTTTTCCTGTATCTTTACCTACCAATGTCATACTCGACTGATTATATTCAAAGTAATCATCTAATAATTGTAATCTTATTAATCCTTCTACTCCATTTTCAAGTTCTGCAAATATACCAAAAGATGTAATACCTGAAATATATGCGTGATAAGTTTCTCCTATAAAATTACACATATATATAGCCTTATAGTATGAATCTACTTCTCTTTCTGCTAGGACAGCTTCTCTTTCTTGCTTTGAAGATTGAGTTGATACGTCATCTAGAATCATATTGTAATGATTTATTCTTTTTTCATCCATTTTTCCATCTATCTGGTCTTTTATAATTCTATGAATCTGTAAATCTGGATATCTTCTAATTGGTGAAGTAAAATGGCAATAGAATTTTGCTGCTAAACCAAAGTGCCCTAGACATTCTGGTGAATATCTTGCTTGTCTTAGAGTCCTTAGCATAATTGTCCCTATTGATCTTTGTGCTTCTTTTGTATCCAAAGACTCTAACAATCTTTGTAAATCTGAAGGTTTTACCCCATCTCTTGATATTGGCATCTTATAACCTAGTTCATTTACGAAATTTCTAAGCGTCAATATTTTTTCATCATCTGGATCTTCGTGAACTCTGTATACAAAAGGTAATTTCATCCAGAAAAAATGTTCTGCAACTGTTTCATTGGCCAATAACATAAATTCTTCTATCATCTTGTTTGATAATCCTCTTTCGTATGGATCTATAGATATTGGTACCCCTGTATCATCTAATTTTATTTTTGATTCTACAAAATCAAAATCAATTGCTCCTCTTTTGAATCTTCTTTTTCTAAGGACTTCTGCCAAATCTCTAGCATCATATATACTAACTAGAAAATCTGAATATTTCTTTTTCATATTTTCGTCATCTTTTTCTAGTATAGAATTTATTTCTTTATATGTCATTCTAGCCTTTGAATTAATAACTGTTTTTTGTATCTTGTAATCTTTTACCTTCCCTGATTTTCCATCAATTTTCATAATACATGACAGTGTTAGTCTATCTACATTAGGATTTAAGGAGCAAATTCCATTAGATAATTTTTGTGGAAGCATAGGAACTACCTTATCCACCATATATACTGATGTTGCCCTACTTAGAGCTTCTTTATCCAATTTTGAATTTTCTCTCACATAATGAGTTACATCTGCTATATGTACTCCTAATTCGTAGTCTTGTCCAACTTTTTTAACTTCTATAGCATCATCAAAATCTTTTGAATCATCTCCATCTATTGTATATGTTTGATTTGATCTTAAATCTACCCTATCTTTTATATCTTCAGAATCCACACATTCTGGTATATCTTTTAAAGTTTTTTCCACTTTTACTGGAAATTTGTCGGATAAACCATGTGATTTAACAATTGAATCTATCTCCACATATCTATCACCTTTTTGGCCAATTATCTGTATTATTTTTCCTTCTGGCCTTCTCGCTTCATCTGGCCATTTTGTGATTCTGCATAATACTTTATCGTTATTTTTAGCTCCTGAAAAATACTTTTTTGCTATGAATATATCCTTATCAAATTTAGCATTATCAGCGATTACAAATGCAAAGTTCTTACTTTCTTCAAATAATCCTACTACTTCTGTCGTGTTTCTACTAAGTATTCTTACTATCACACCTTCTGGCTTTTTGAATCCATTTTCTTCTTTTGTTATTTTTACTAATACTGTATCTCCATCAAAGGCTCCTAGTCTATCTTCACCGTGAATAAATGTGTCTTTTATCTCTTTATCTTCAAATTCTACAAAACCAAATTCACTTTTAGTTCCTCTGTAGATACCCTTTTTCATGCCATAATGCTCTAAGCTTCCTACCTTACCTTTTTTATTTATGAATATCTGTCCACTGCCTTCCAATTGCTTAATTATCTGATGAAAATCTTCAAAATCATCTTCTGTATTAGAAAATATTGCGGCAAGTTTGCCTATACCCATAGGTTTATATTCTTTATCATTAATCAGTCCCAGTATTCTTTCTTCTAAATCACTTAATTTATCTTTATTCATCTATACACCTCCTTGTGCACTTATTTATCTTGTTTATTCTTTTGAAATTTATAATTTAATTTTTTTTAGTTCTAGTTTAAATATATAATATTTTTACAATCTACATTCTTCTAGTTATTATATCCTAAAAAATTATTTATATATCTAAATTTACATAAACTTAATCTTATTTATTAGACTTTATATTAAAAACGCCTCTATACTAGAAAAGATGTCCAAAACTATGGACATCTTCGAAATTCAATATTATTAAAAATTCTAGCCAAGCCTTATTTCATTACTATTACTAGAGCAATAGCATTTATGAAAAATAAAACTGATACTATAATTGTCATTCTCTTCAAAAAAGCTTCTTTTCCCTTTGGCTTAAAGTATGCTTGAGAAGAGCTATCTTCTATAAAAACTTGAGTCTGATTTTTTTTGCTCTCTTGTGGTAATACAACTATTGTAAGTAAAACGCCCAATACTAATTGTAATGCCATTAATATAGTTCTAATCATGACTTCCTCCTTAATTTATCGCTCTACAAAATCCATCTCCTATTATAACATTAAATATCACATTTATCAACAATTTCATAAAAAGACGTGAGAAAACTCACGCCTTTTGCCATAATAATATTTTTTATAAAAATTTATTATCACTATTTAAAATATTTTACACCTGATTCAAATAACTTTTGATCTTTTTCTCCTATAATGTTTTTAACTACATATTCTCCAATTCTTTCCGAGTGTCCCATTTTTCCTAACACTCTTCCATCTAATGAAGTTATTCCTTCTACTGCATTATATGATCCATTAGGATTAAAGTCGATATCATATGTAGCCTTACCATCAAAGTCAACATATTGAGTAGCTATCTGTCCATTTTCTATAAGAGAATTCATCACTTCATCACTTGCGACAAATTTTCCTTCACCATGTGATATAGCTATTGAATGAATATCGCCAACCTCGGTTGCAGCTAACCATGGTGATTTTGTTGAAGATACTCTCGTTTGCACTATCTTAGCTTGGTGACGACCAATATTATTATAAGTTAGTGTAGGCATATCATTACTTGGTGTCTTGATTTGACCATATGGTACTAGTCCCAACTTGATTAGAGCTTGGAATCCATTACAGATACCTATCATCAAACCATCTCTATTATTTAATAGGTTCATTACAGCTTCTTCTATTTTCGGATTTCTAAATACAGTAGCAATAAACTTAGCTGATCCATCTGGCTCATCTCCTGCTGAGAATCCACCTGGTATCATAATAATTTGACTCTTGTTGATTTCTTCCACCATCATATCTATTGAAGATTCTATATCTATATAAGACATATTTTTAAATACACCTATAGTAGCTTCTGCACCAGCCCTTTCAAATGCTCTTTTTGAATCATATTCGCAATTTGTTCCTGGAAATGCAGGTATAAATACCTTAGGTTTTACAATGCTTGTTGAAGACTTTGTAAGTATTTTATTTCCTGTATAAGATATTGTATTTATTTCTTTGTCTAATTTCTTCTTTGTATCTGTTGGGAATATATTTTCTAATACTTGGGATGAAACTTTATAAAGTTCATCTAAAGAAACTTTTTCATCAAATACTTCAACTATTGCATCTTCAATTGTATTCCCGATTACCACATACTTAGCACCATCTAGACTATCTAATTCACTTGCTGACATTTCAAGTATAATTGAACCATATGCCTGCTTGAATAAATCATCCTTTTTGAAATTTTTAGAAATATTTTCATCAAATTTTATACCTATCTTGTTACCAAATCCCATCTTAGCAACAGCTTCACCTATACCACCATATCCTAGTGCATATGATGAAATAACCTTACCCTCTAAAATTGCTTTATGAATTATATCAAAATTTTTCTTCATAACATCAAAATCAGGGAATGCATAGTCTTTACTTGGTGCTGATACTAGTACAACCTTATTTCCAGCTTTTTTAAATTCCTGAGTCACTATATTTTTTGCATCTTCAGTATTTACAGCAAATGATACTAATGTTGGCGGTACATCAATATCTTTGAATGTACCACTCATAGAATCTTTACCACCTATTGCTGGTATTTGAAATTCTGACTGTGCATAATAAGCACCTAATAATGCGGCAAATGGTTTACCCCATTTTTCTGGATTAGTTCCAAGTTTTTCAAAATATTCCTGGAATGTAAGTCTGGCTACGCTGTAATCTCCACCTAAAGCTACCAATTTTGCTACTGATTCAACAACAGCATTTAAAGCACCATGGAATGTAGACCACTTACCTATCTTTGGATTATATCCAAATGTCATTATAGATGAAGTGTTAGTTTCTCCACCCAATACTGGAATTTTAGCTACCATTCCATTTGCTGGTGTTGCTTGATACTTACCTCCTAGAGGCATTACTATAGTATTCCCACCTATAGTATTATCAAATTTTTCTGTAAGACCTCTTTGAGAACAAACATTTAAGTCTTTCATAGCAACCATATACTTGTCATTTATACTATCATATTTAGTCGTTTCTTCTGTAAGATCTACATATTTAGAGTTTTCATCTATTGCATTCACTTTTATATTTGTATCTTGCTTACAGCCGTTCGTATCAAGGAATGATCTTTTTATATTTACTATATCTTTTCCATTCCAGAACATTCTCATAAAACCAGTATCAGTAACTGTGGCAACATGTGTAGCCAATAAATTTTCTTCATTAGCAAGATCTATAAATCTTTCCATATTTTCTTTTTCTATTGCTACAGCCATTCTTTCC
This sequence comes from Peptostreptococcus equinus, assembly GCF_027125355.1. NCBI lineage: Bacteria > Bacillati > Bacillota > Clostridia > Peptostreptococcales > Peptostreptococcaceae > Peptostreptococcus > Peptostreptococcus equinus. Next base: position 1,499,999 of record NZ_CP114052.1, read on the forward strand.
TGTGACTCTGAAATGGCTAGTTCTGTACCATCAAGTCCATCATATTTCTTTGGAACTAAATCAAGATTTATATCTAATGAATCTGCAATTTCACCTATAGCAACAGATACCCCACCTGCACCAAAGTCATTACATCTTTTTATCATTTTAACAGCTTCTGCATTTCTGAAGAATCTCTGTATTTTTCTTTCGTTAGGTGCATCACCCTTCTGTACTTCTGCTGAACAAGTTGAAATACTCTCTTCACTGTGTTCCTTTGAAGATCCAGTTGCACCTCCACAACCATCTCTACCAGTTTTTCCGCCAAGAAGTATAATTACATCTCCTGCTTCTGGTCTTTTTCTTATTACATTTTCCTTTGGAGTAGCAGCTATTACAGCTCCAACTTCCATTCTCTTGGCAACGAAGTTTTCATCGTAAACTTCTGCAACCTGTCCAGTTGATAATCCTATTTGATTACCATACGAACTATATCCATTGGCAGCTTCAGTCGTAATTTTCTTTTGCATTAATTTACCTGGTAATGTATCTTCTAAAGAAGTTCTAGGATCAGCTGAACCAGTAACTCTCATTGCCTGATATACATAAGAACGTCCTGATAATGGATCTCTTATTGCACCACCTAAACAAGTTGCTGCCCCGCCAAATGGTTCTATTTCTGTTGGATGGTTATGTGTTTCATTCTTGAACATTAAAAGATATTCTTCTTTTTTACCATCTATTTCAACATCTATATTTATACTACAAGCATTTATTTCTTCACTCTCATCTAAATCTTGTAGCTTTCCTTCTTTTTTAAGTTTTTTCATTGCAACAGTTGCCATATCCATCAAGCAAATGTCTTTTTCTATATCTCCATATACAAATTTTCTATCTTGCAAATATCTGTCATATGTCTGACTAATTATATCTGTAAATCTTCCACCCTCTATTTCAACATTTCCAAGTCTTGTCATAAATGTAGTGTGTCTACAGTGATCTGACCAATAAGTATCAAGTACTTTTATTTCAGTTATAGTTGGATTTCTTTTTGCATCAGATTTAAAATATTCTTGTACATATTTTAAATCGTCTAAAGTCATAGCAAGGCCTCTTTTATTTAAGAATTCCTTTAAAAGTTTTTCGCCAAAATCAACGAATCCTTCTATTGTTTCAACTGTCTCTGGTATTTCGTATGTTACTTTTAAAGTATTTGGTTTCTCTAATGATGCTTCTCTACTGTCTACAGCGTTGATTAAATAATTTTTTATTTTTTCAAAATCTAAATCATTCATTTCTAAATCCATTATTATGACTTTAGATGAATTTATCATAGGCCTAATACCATCATTTACTATTTCTGCACACATACTTGCCCATTCAGCTCTTTGGTCATACTGACCTGGCAGATATTCTATAGCAAACATTCTCTCATTTCCTAGATTTGGTATTTCTTCATAATATACATTATCTAAATTTGGTTCGGATAATATAGTCTGAGCAACTTTCTCATATGAATCTTTACTTATTCCTTCTACATCATATCTATTAAGTACCCTTAATTCATCCACTGATATATGTAAACTTTCCAATATATCATTTTTCATTGCCTGAGCTTCTAGATTAAATCCTTCTTTCTTCTCTACAAATACTCTATTTACTTGGCTCATAATTCACCCCTATATCCTTTCTATAATGCATTCCTTCAAAACTAATCTTTGGTATATTAGCATACACTTTCTTGGCCGCCTCTTCTACTGTTTTACCTTTAGCTGTTACACCCAATACTCTTCCACCATTTGTTGCTACCTTACCATCGATGAATTTTGTTCCACTATGGAATACCTGAATTTCAGGATCCAAATTATCTAAACCGTTGATAATTTTTCCTTTTTCATAGCTTTCTGGATAACCACCTGATGCTAATATTACACAAGTTGCTGCATCATCGCTATATTTTATTTCTATTTCTGATAGTTTATCTTCTGTTATTGCCATCATTATTTCATGCAAATCTGTTTCTAGTCTCATTAAAACTGATTGTGTTTCTGGATCTCCAAATCTACAGTTATATTCTAAAACTTTTTCTCCGTCTTCTGTAATCATAAGTCCAACGAATAATATTCCTCTAAATTCTAGACCATCTTTTTGGAAGCCTTCAAGAGATTTTAATAAGACTTCATCGTAAACTTTCTTTTCTAATTCTTTATCGTAGATTGTACTTGGTGAGAAAGTTCCCATACCTCCTGTATTAGGTCCTTTTTCAAGTTCATAAACTTTTTTATGATCCTTGGCACTTTCCATAGGCACTATAGTATTCTTATCTACAAAAGCCAGTATCGATGTCTCTACACCACTTAGAAATTCTTCTACTACTACTAGATTACCAGCGTCTCCAAACTTTTTATCTGCCATTATCATATCTAATGTATTTATGGCATCTTCTCTATTTTCTGGTATTACAACTCCCTTTCCAGCTGCCAATCCATCAGCCTTTATAACTACTGGATAACCAAAACTATCTATTTCAGCTTTAGCCTGGTTTATATCCGTATATTCCTTGTACTTAGCAGTAGGAATATTATGCCTTACCATAAATTCTTTAGAAAAAAGTTTACTTCCCTCTAATCTTGAGCAAGACTTATTTGGTCCGAATACTTTCATACCTCTTTCACTTAATATATCTGTAATACCCATTACAAGCGGAACTTCAGGACCTACTATAGTTAAATCTATTTGATTTTCTACAGCAAAATCTGCTAGTTTTTCAATTTCCGTATCTTTTATATCTACACATTCTGCTACATTTGATATTCCTGCATTACCAGGAGCACAGTATATTTTTTCTATATCTTTTTCGCCCTTTAATTTCCAGCAAATAGCATGTTCTCTACCGCCACCACCTACTACTAAGATTTTCATACTCAACCTCCATTAATAAGAATATATGATTTATTTATGTTTATTTTTAGTGCTTAAAGTGTCTAACACCCGTAAATACCATAGAAATTCCTAATTCATCACATGCCTTTATTGAATCTTCATCTCTAACTGATCCACCAGGCTGTACTATTGCGTTTATACCGTACTCTGCTGCCAATTTTACACAGTCATCAAATGGGAAGAATGCATCTGAAGCTAGAACTGCTCCCTTAAAATCTTTTTCTTTATTATTTACTAATGCATTGCTTAAAGCCCATATTCTCGAAGTCTGACCGCAACCCATAGCTAAAGTCTGACCGTCTTTTACTATTACTATGGCATTGGATTTCAGATTCTTTACAATCTTCATTCCAAATTCCATGTCCTTGGCCTGTTCTTGTGTTGGCTGAACTTTTGTCTTTATTTCAAAGGCTTCATCCTTTATTATATCCTTATCCTGAACTAATAATTTACCATCAAGATATTTCATATCTAGCCCCTGCTTGCTATCTTCTATTTTTGCTAATTTAAGTACTCTAAGATTTTTCTTAGTCTGTAATAGTTCAAGTGCTTCTGGTTCAAAATCATATGCAACTACTATTTCTAAAAATATAGGTTTCAATAATTCAGCTGTCTTAAGGTCAACTGTTGAGGTAATACCAACTATACCTCCAAATATTGAAACCTTATCAGCTTCAAAACATTTAGTGAAAGCATCTGCTGAATCTTTACCAAGACCCACTCCACAAGCATTAGCATGCTTGATTGCCACTGCACAAACTTCTTCATTATCTTTAAATTCTCTCATAAATTCTAGACAACCATATAGATCATTAATATTATTAAAAGATAATTCCTTTCCATTCAATTGTTCAAAGTTTAGAACTGGATTTATTGCATTTGGTTGAGAATATAAAAATCCTCTCTGATGTCCATTTTCTCCATATCTTAATTCAGTATCTTTTTCAAATGTCAATGTAAGCATTTCTGGAAATTTATCTCCAGCAACTTTAGCAAAATATGAAGATATTAATGTATCATATCTAGCTGTTGTAGCAAATGCCTTATAAGCTAGATTTCTCCTATCTTCTTCTGTCAAACCACCATTCTCTAATTTTTCTATTATCATTGGATAATCATATATATCAACAACTACAGTTACATCTTTGTAGTTTTTTGAAGCAGACCTTATCATTGATGGACCGCCAATATCTATATTTTCAACTATATCTTCATGGCTCTTACCACTTCTTACAGCACCTTCAAAGTCATAAAGGCTTACTACTACCATATCTATTGAACCAATATTATGTTCTTTTACAGTATCTACATGAGACTGCACGTCTCTTCTATATAAAATTCCTCCATGTACATAGGGGTTTAGTGTTTTTACTCTACCATCTAGCATCTCTGGAAAGTGTGTTACATCTTCTATTTGTATTACCTTAACTCCATTTTCCTGTAATTTTTTGAAAGTATTTCCAGTAGAAATTATTTCATATCCTAATTCGTTAAGTTTCTTACCAAACTCAACAACACCTGTTTTATCTGTTACACTTATCAATGCTCTTTTCATATTTTCTCCTCTCAAATACTTCTTGTATTACATATTTAAACTTTTTATTTTCAATTATTTTTTATTTTTATTTTCATAGCTTAATCTATAAAAACACGTCTTTTTTCAACTCTTATCTTATCTTCACAGTATTTTTTTACTACTTCTTTTAATAATTTATGTTCAATCACCAATACCCTTTTTTGTAGTTCCTCTGCTGTATCAGTCGGTAGTACTGGAACTGTTTCTTGAGCAATTATAGGGCCTGTATCTGCATTTTCATCTACAAAATGAACTGTAGCACCACTTACCTTTACTCCGTAATCTATTGCTCCTTCATGAACTTTTAGACCATAATAACCTTTACCACAAAAGGCAGGTATTAAAGATGGGTGAATATTTATAATCTTATTTTCAAAAGTTCTAGTAAATTTGGAACTCAAAATTTTTAAAAAACCTGCTAATATAACCAAATCAGTATTATGATTTTTTATTTCTTCTATTATTTTATTTTCATCATTTTCAAATACAGCTTTTATATTATGTTTTTTTGCTCTATATAATCCATATGCATCTTCTCTATTTGAAATAACTACATTTATCTTACCGTCTATATATCCCGATTCTACTGCATCTATAATTGATTGCAGATTAGTACCTCCACCAGATACCAAAACAGCTATATTTTTCATTCTTAATCTCCTTAAATTAGATTAATTCTATGCCTTCATGCTTTGATGTAACCTTACCAATTATATATGCCTTATCCTGCATTAGTTCCTTATATTTATCATCAACATAATCAGCATTATCATTTGGTCTATTATTTATAAAATTGACAAGTTTTTGTGCGTCAGCTTCTTTTACAATCATTACAAGACCCACACCCATATTAAAACTCTTATGTAATTCTCTTTTTTCTACAGCATTTAAACCTTCTATTAGCTTAAATATAGCTGGCTTTTCCCAAGAGTCGGTATTTATATCTAGTCCTAGTCCCTTAGGTATTACTCTTACTATGTTTTCTATTAAACCACCACCTGTTATATGAGCTATTGCTTTTACATCATTATTTGCTATTGCGTCTAATGCTAATTTAACATATATTTTAGTTGGTGCAAGCAGTGCATCTCCTAGAGACATACCTAATTCTTCTATATTTTCTTGTAAATCATATTTGTATTCTTCTAAAAAAATCTTTCTTACAAAAGAGAATCCATTGCTGTGAACTCCAGAAGATGAAATTCCTACTAATACGTCTCCATCTTTTACATCTGTTCCACTTACAATCTTCTTTTTATCGGCTATACCAATTGAGAAACCTGCCAAATCATAATCATCATTTGCATACATACCTGGCATCTCAGCTGTCTCCCCCCCTATTAATGCACAACCACTCATTTTACATCCGTCAGCTATACCACCTACTACCTTTTCTATATGCTCTGGAACTAATTTTCCAAGAGCTATATAATCAAGAAAGAACATTGGCTTTGCACCCTGGCAAATCAAGTCGTTTACGCACATAGCTACTAGGTCTATACCTACTGTATCATGTTTATTCATCAACTGAGCAATTTTTAACTTTGTTCCAACTCCATCTGTTGAAGCAAGTAATACTGGTTCTTCCATTCCCATAAATTCCTTTATAGAATAAAGACCACTAAAGTTTCCTAACTCCCCTATAACATTAGAATCATAAGTTCCCTTTATTTTATTTTTTATTAAATCTACTGCTCTATTCCCTTCATCAATATCTACACCTGAACTTTTGTAAGTAAGCATCTCATTCTCCTTAAAATTTACTTTTTATAATTTTATACTTATTTTTCATTCTAAATTAGTTTATTGAAGCATCATCATCTAATACCTTATCAGCCATTTCTTTTCTATATGAAGATAACTTTGTTCTTAATTCTGGATATTTAACACTAGCAATCTGAACTGCCATTAAACCTGCATTGATTCCAGAATCTATAGTAACTGTTGCTACTGGTATACCCCCTGGCATCTGTACAATAGATAGTAGCGAATCTAATCCATCCATTGTTGAAGATTTTATAGGAAGTCCTACTACTGGTATCAAAGTTTGTGCTGCTATTACTCCTGGAAGATGAGCTGCCTTTCCTGCTGCAGCTATTATTACATCCGTATTATCTTCAATCTCTGATAAAAATTCTGATAGTTCTAAAGGAGTTCTATGAGCTGAAAGAACTCTTACTATTACCTCTACACCAAAACTTTTTATCAACTCAATTCCACTCTCTAACTTCGGTAAATCTGACTTAGAACCCATAACTACTGCTATTTTCATCTTAACTCTCCTTTTTAAAATACATATTTCTATTAAAACAGTCTAAAAACTGTATATTTTTATATTTTTCACTTCATATAATTTCTATTTATACGAACTTTATACTAAAATAATATCGTAATATACATATTTTTTCAATACTTAATTGTATTTTTTCTAAAAAAAAGCTTATTTTTACGAATTATCTATATGCTAATTCATTTAATAGTTCGTTTTATTTATATAATCCCTTATTTTTTATATTCTATAAAAATATTCTTCTTATTCATATTATTTTTTATGTTAACTTACTCTTTATAAAATAAATTCTTTATTATATAATTAAAATCTAACAATTATATAGGAGGTTTTAAATGATCACTTTTATTTCTCCTGCAAAAGGATTTAATAACACAAAAATTAAAGCTAAATCAAAGCCCCAAATGCTTGACTACTCTAAAGAAATCATGAAAAATTTAAAAAAACTTTCTTCTGAAGATATTAGTACGCTTATGAAAGTTAATGATGAAATAGCTATTTTAAATAAAGAAAGGTTTGACTCTTTCAATTTTGAACATGACTCTTTGCCTGCAATTTATGCATATAATGGTCTTCAATATAAAAATATAAATATAGATGATTTTGATAATAAAGATATAGATTTTATCACTAAACATCTAAGAATATTAAGTGGACTTTATGGATATCTAAGACCAATGGATTGTATTAGTCCTTATAGACTTGAGATGATGACAAAATTATCACTGCATGGTTATAAAAACCTATATGAATTTTGGTCTGATTCTATTTTCAAATGTTTTTTAAAAGATTTAAACAAGGATAACACTCTATTAAATCTCTCTTCAGATGAATATTCTAAAACAATAATAAAACATATTAAAACCTATAATAAAAAAATTGATAATACAAAACAAATAAAGTTTGTAACATGTACTTTTAAAGTAGAGAAGTCTGGTAAGTTAAAAACGGAGTCTACTGCATCAAAAATAGCTAGAGGTAAAATGTTATGTTTTATAACAAAAAATAGAATAAACAAATTTACAAAACTAAAGGACTTCACAGAAGATAATTTTAAATTTAGACAAGATTTATCTACTGAGAAAGATAATTTTATTGAATATATTTTTGTGAAAACTAAATAATATAATAAAAAACGTGTAAATAAATTTATTTACACGTTTTTTATCACTTATAGCCACACTTATATACTGTTATGATTATATTTAATTGATAAAAACCATATGCAAGCTATGTGCATTTATCTTAAAATAATATCAGTTTTATCTATAAATAGTCGCTTTTTTTCTCTTAGGATCTTTTAATTTTTCATCAATATAACCTAATATAATAGGAGCTACAGTTTTACAATTTTCCGGAATATTGTATTTTTCTTTTATCACAGGCATATCAAATACATACTCAGCAAATCCTACCCATGTAGTACCTATCCCCTTATCTAAGGCTGCTGTAATTATATTTTGACTTGCTGCACAACAATCCTCCTTGAACCAGTAAAAGTCACTTTGTCCATATACTACTATCACATTCTCCGCTTCATAAAAAAGATTATATTCTGGATCTGAAAACCACTTTTCATAAGATTTAAAATGAGGCAACTCATCTATTCTATTCACAATATCCTCTTTTGCAATTTCAGAAATTATTCTAAGTTCTTCCTTGTCTTGAATTACCAAAAATGACCACGGTTGCTTATATTGTGCTGTTGGGGCATATGTTCCAAGCTCAATTAGTTCTTCAATAACTTCAAAATCAACTTTTTTATCTAAAAATTTTCTGTAGCTTCTTCTTGATTTAATGCAATCTTTTACTTCCATAACCTCATCCTTTCACTATAAATATAATTTTATATAATCTAAAGTTATTTTATAATATAAAATTATATTTGGCTATAGATTTAAAGATAATTTTATATAACTATATTTACTCCTCACTGATTCTAGATTCTATCATGTAAATAAGTGAATCAGCTGGCATCTCTGCTAAATTCGCTAATGATTCTAATGTCATTTTACGTAATTCCTGTGCAGAAACCACTGTTTTCAACTTATTGAATTTAGGGTTTATCATTAATAAATAGTCTTCTACATAAGGAAATTTTTCAAATAAATCTGCTACCATAGTATCTAATTTTAATCCTGACACACTTTCATGAAAATCTAAATCTTCTTTCATGTCTTTAGGTGCATTTTTATACATTTTTTTAATTTCATCTTCCATTAAATAAGTAAGCATCATATCATAACCTTGCTTTCTTACTACATCAAATATTTTACTTCTCTTTTCAATTGGATTTTGTAATTTAGTCACTACTTGCTTAGAAAAACTATCAACTCTTCTGCTAGTATCTCTTAAATCATAATAATTTGATAAAACTTTGTCATAATCCTTTATCGCATCCAAATATGAATCAAATTCCTTATATTCATTTTCAAATACCTTTAATGAAAGTTCCATTCTAGGCTTTAATTGAGGTTCCTGATTTGGATATCCCATTCCCAAACCTACTACTGGGAAAGTGTATATAGGAAGGTTCAATAAATTAACTATTTCTTCTGAGTCATTTAAAATACTTCCAAAAAATACAGTTCCTAAACCTAATGATTCAGCTGCTACTACTACATTTTGTGCAGATATAGCCGCATCTGTATATCCTTGCAAAAATCTATCCATATCCCCTCTAGTATCCTCAAAACAATCTTGTTCTAATGCTATTTTTGCATTTCTATATTGATCCGTAATAAATATCCAAAATTCTGGAACTCTATTTACATAGTCTTGCTTACATATTTCAGCTATCTTTGCTTTTTTTTCTTTATCTGTAATTCTGATAATAGAAAATGCTTGCATTCCATTGCTTGTAGCCGTTCTATTAGCTATATTTAATAATAACTCTCTTATTTCATCGCTGATATCAGCATCCTTAAATTCTCTAATACTTCTGTGATTTAATTGTCTGTTAATTGTTTCGTTCATAATAATCTCCTCATAAATTTATATGTAACATAAAATAAGTCTAATATTAGTTATATACCCAGTTAGGTACTTACTAATATTAGACTTTAATATTTTTTAAACTATTTCAGGCTTACCAAATTTCTTAAAGATTAAATCCCCAAGCTTATCACATGAGAAAGCCAATACAGCTCCACATAATAAAGAAGTTATTACACGAATAATATCTGGTCCAAATAAATTTAGACCCATTGATGCTGCACCAAAACTAGTAAAACATCCCATGAAAGCACCTGGTATAAACCAAAGAGCCTTAGCCTTAGCTTGAAAACACATAGTTGCAGAAATTATTCCTGTCATTAAAAAAGATAAAACTACTACATTTGGTGCCAGTCCTGAAATAAACATAGCTACTATTGCAGATATCAAACCTGAAAAAGTAGAAAAAACAGCCGTTTTCATTCCTTCTACACCATGCTTACCTGAAGCAAAATATGCTGTACATCCAGCAAATCCTATCCAAGTAACTAAACCTAAACCTGGTATGGCCGAAATTGCTGCCCAAATGCCACAGCATATGCCTGTACCAATTCCCAATGCAATTAAAGTACTCATAATAATCCTCCGATAATTAAATTCATAATATTATAACATACTTTTATCATTTATTAATACTATTATTTAATAATTTACAGATAATTTTAATTCTTTTTTCAATTGAGATATTAATACGTCATTCTGTTTAAATTTGCTTTCAAATAAGCTAAAACTACGCCATAATTTGTAATTGGTAAATTATTCTCTATAGCTTGATTTATCCTGTTCAACATATTTGACCTAGACATCATACAACCACCACACTGTATTATCATAGAAAATCCAGATAAGTCATCAGGTATTGTTTTACCATGCGAAAATTCAAATTTTATATCCTTATCCAATTTTTCTCTAATAAGTTTGGGAATAAGCACTGTGCCTATATCCTCGTGTGAACTAGTGTGTACACAAGATTCTGCTATTAGAATTTTATCTCCATCTTTCAATGACTCTAAATATTTGCAAGCTTCTACAAACTTATCTATATCTCCTTTTTGTCTAGAGAATAATATAGAAAAGCTAGTTAGTTTAATACTAGGTTCTAAAATCTGATTTACATAGTCAAATACTTTCGAGTCAGTAATTACAAGATCTACATTTTTTAATTCTTTTAATCCCTCTTCTAATTCACTTTCTCTTACTACCAAAGATTTTAGTCCCATATCTAAACACTCTCTTAAAACTTGAACCTGAGGAAGTATCAATCTTCCCTTTGGTGCCTCACTATCAATAGGAGTTACCAATACAACAGTATCTCCCTCCTTTGCTATACCATCCAACAAAGGTCTGTCTTCTTCAAGATTTTTAAGTGTTTTTGATATTTTCAAAAAAAGCTCTTCAATTTTCCCTCTATTAATATTATCTTTTTCAATTAATATTAGTCTCTCTTCAAACTTTTTAAATAAGTTTTTATTAATAACATTATTTTGATTTACCCTAGATTCTTGACTGTTTTTTGCTTCTAAGTTGTTTTGTATTATTTCTCGTTCTCGTAAATTTTCTAGACAATCTTTATTAATTTTATTTACTACCAATAAAAACTCTTTTCTATCTGACTTATATTTTTTATATAAGTTTTCTAGCTGATTAAATATATTCTCTTTGTGCTCTTGGTAATTGAGTACATGAATTATCAAGTCAGAAGTTCTAATTTCTTCATTTGTCTTTTTAACCCTCAATTTTCCCAATTCACCTATATCATCTACACCTGCGGTATCTACAATTTTTACTGGTCCAAAACCAATTATTTCTGCTGCTGCCCATACTGGATCTGTTGTAGTACCAGCTGTATCTGATACAATTGATTTATTTTGTCCTATTAGGGCATTAAAAATACTAGATTTTCCAACGTTTCTATTGCCTACTAATATTATAGACTTCCTATTTGCAATGGGTGTATTTATCACTTTTACCTCCAATTAGCAAATTAGATATATAAATCTCTTTCGCCATTTTTCAATTTATCTATATTATCTAAAGTAAATTTCTTTATATCATCTCTATCTATTGATTCTGCTTGTTTCTTTATAAATACTTCAGTTCTTTTAATGAAATCTTCATCGCCATAATCTACAGCATATTCCATCAAAGTAGTTAGAGCATTTGGTTTGCACATATGATGTATCTTTTCTGATTTGGCTATATTCATAAATTTTTCACCAGTTCTACCTGTTCTGTAGCATGCTGTACAATAACTTGGTATATAGTCTTTGCTCATTAAGTCTTCTATAACTTGCTGAGGTGTTCTTTCATCTGCCATCTTGAATTGGCTAACATTTTCTCCATTCATTGATTCTTGATATCCACCAACACCAGTACATGATCCTGCACTCACCTGAGAAATACCATATTCTAATAATTCTTTTCTCATATTTTCATCTTCTCTTGTAGATAAAATCATACCTGTATATGGCACTGCTATACGAATAATGGCTACAATTTTCTTAAACATATCATCATCTACTAAATGCGGAAATTTTTCTAATGTCACGCCTTCAGCTGGACGGAGTCTTGGTACTGAAATTGTATGAAAACCAACCCCATATTTTTCTTCTAGGTGCTGATTATGAAGCATCAAACTTAACACTTCAAATTTAGGATTTGCAAGTCCAAATAATACACCTGCTCCAACATCATCAATTCCACCTTCCATAGCTCTATCAAAAGCTGTAGTATGATAATCATAGTCTCCTTTTATACAGTTTGGATGCATTTTTTTATAAACATCTTCATCATATGTTTCTTCAAATAATATATAAGTACCTATTTGTGCTTCTTTTAACTTCTGATAGTTTTCCACAGTTGTAGCAGCTATATTTACATTTATTCTCCTGATAACACCATTCTTTTCATAGGTATCATAGATTGTCTTTATTGCTTCTAACACATATTCTATCGGACAATTTTCTGGATCTTCACCCGCTTCAAGTGCTAGTCTTTTATGTCCCATTGCCTCCAATATTTCTACTTCTTTTCTGATTTCATCCATAGTTAATCTACGTCTGTTGAACCTATTAGCACATTTATATCCACAGTATACACAGTTATTTACACAGTAATCACTAATATATAAAGGTGCAAATAATACTACCCTATTACCATAGACATCACGCTTTATTTTTCCTGCAACTTCAAACAGTCTTTTTGTTTGCTCAGGATCAGATATTTCTAGTAAAGCTGCTATTTCAGAATGTTCTAATCCCTTTTTATCTCCAGCTTTTTCTAAAATCCTGTCTATTTCATTTCTTGTAGTGTTTTTTGCACCTTCTAATAAAGATAGTACATATTGTTTGTCTATCTTCATATTCTTTTCAAATCTTTTCCTATTCATTTTTAGTCCACCTTTCAAATCAGATATTTTCTTTTTTGTCAGAATATATTTATGTTTAATTTTAATTAAACTCCTCACACATTTTACTATCACCTCTGGACATATTACAAATATAACCATAAGATTCAAGTTCTTTTTTAATTGAATTCAGTGCTTCAGCCGATTCGCTACCACTGCTTTTTTTGTTATTATATAATGAATAACTTCCCCTTTTATTCACAGGAGTAAGATTTGGCATTATAACATTTGCACCTACATCAAGTCCCTTTTTTCTTCCATTTTCATCAATACTTGCTAAAGCTGTAGTGGCTGGTAAAAGTACTTTGGGTAATAATAGTCTAATTAATGAAAGAAGTAATACCGTCGTATCTATATCTCCTGGCTTACAGTCTCTCATATTAGTGTCCTTATGGGGAATAAAAGGTCCCATGCCAACCATTTCTGGTTGCAAATTTTTTATAAATCTAAGATCTTTTACATAATCTGAATTAGTATAATTTGGAAGTCCAACCATAAATCCAGCTCCTGTTTGAAATCCTATTTTTTTTAAATTATTTAGACATTCAACTCTAGTTCTTGATTCAGATAATGGATGGAGTTCCCTATACTTATCAGGATTTGCTGTCTCATGTCTAAGCAAATATCTATCTGCACCACTTTTTTTAAGCTTTTTATAACTTTCAAAGCTTTTTTCACCTATAGATATAGTAACTGCACAGCCTGGTATTTTTTCTTTTATAGTTTTTATAATATCTGTCATTATTTCATCGGTAAAGTATACATCCTCTCCCCCTTGTAATACAAAAGTAGAAAATCCAAGTTCTTTACCCATCTTACAGGTCTCAATAATTTCTTCTTTATCTAATCTATATCTATTAGCTTTTTTGTTAAAGGCGTTAATCCCACAATAATTGCATTCTCGTTTACAATAGTTTGTAAACTCTATTAAACCTCTTAGATATACATTCTTACCATAGTACCTATTTCTTGTTTCATAAGATTTACTAAATAAATACTCTTTCTCTTTTTCATTTATATTATCTAAAATAAAAAGCAAGTCTTCATCTGGCAAATCATGCTCTATATATAATTTATTTATTAAATCATATATTTTATTTTTATTATCCGTCATATTATCTTACTTCCTTCTTTGAAATGGCGGTTTTAACTGTTATATTTTTTATACTTCCTAGCTTACCAGTTAGACTATTTATTTGATTCATATTGGCTACTACTGTAATACTGACTACAGCAATATTTTCTTCATGAAATGGAAGGCCCATACGCCCCTTTACAATCTCATGAAAATCTGCGACTATTTTATTAAATATAGCTTGGTTTTTTATAGGCTCTTCTATAATAGCACTAATTACAGCAACTCTTTTTTCCATACATAATTCCTCCACTACAACACAATATCATGTGAAATAGGTGTATAAAATACCTCTTTGACCTTTTTAATATCCTTGTATTGAGCTGTAATCCACATCAATTTGCACACTGTGGACTCAATAGTCATATTATAATTCTCTAGTATTCCAAAGTTAGATTTTATTACATTCCCTACTTCATATACTTCTATATTGCTTCCTTCATGTGGAACAGAAGTTGAAAATACAATAATTTTGCCACTATCTATCAATTTTTTTACCTTTTTAGCAAGTGTGTTTTTCCCGTCATAGTCAGGTAATCCTCCGACTCCAAAACCTTCAATAATTATTACATCAGATTTTTCACCAATAAAGTCAAAAATTTCTGGATGAATACCTGGTACTAATTTTATTATATTAACATCAGTATTTAGCTTATCATAAAAGATTACATTATTATTAATCTCTTCCTCAATATAATAGACTACTTTATCGTTAAATATTATAGCTATAATAGGATAGTCAACACTATCAAAAGCGTTATAACTATGTGTTCTAGTCTTTCTAGCCCTAGTACCTAATATAACCTTTGAATCAAATACTATCTTTACACCATTTGCTTTATCATCACAGGCATATATAAAAGCATCTTTCAAATTTTTTCTGGCATCTGTGTCTTGAAGATATATAGATTTTTGTGATCCTGTCATCACAATTGGTTTAGTTGAATTTTGAATTAAATATGATAATGCAGAGGCAGAGTAAGCTAAAGTATCTGTACCATGAGTAATTACAAAACCATCATATTTTTCATAATTTTCTCTAACACACTCAACTATTTGTATCCACCTATTTGGACTCATATGGCTACTATCTATATTCATTAACTGTACGGTTGTAACCTCACAAAATTCTGCAATTTGTGGAACATGTCTCAATATTTCTTCGCTTGTAATACTTGGCATCAAACCAAATTCTGTAGGTTTTGAAGCAATAGTTCCACCAGTAGCAATTAGCAATATATTTTTTCTTATAACAATCACCCCACTATATTATTAAATAAGCACTCTATATTATAGCAAATAATCAACTATAAAAAAAGAGTACCATTATATAATATAGATTTAGTTTTTTATTTAATATATATATTGCAATACTAAAAATTACAATATCAAATAAGATTTAAAAATAAAAAAAGACATTTTTTCGTCATGTCTAGGACTAGTGAATGTATATTTAAAAATACAATTTTGATTTCCTCAACCTACTTTTCTACTCGGAGGAATTAGTCTATATTTAGCATTCCTAAGATATTTATCCCTTATTATCACATTTTTCTTTATTAGATTTATCAAACTTATACAACCTCTATAATTCGGCAAATGTGCATGTGTATCTAAGTCTTTATTAATAACAACATATCCATAAGATTTTTTTACAATCTGCATTTTATACAAGATAAACACTCCTTTACAAATAAGTGGCTAATGCCTATACATTTAATAATTCTATGTTTACTATATTTTCATGCGCATGGTTTCTATTTTTGATATATCATTTATTTTATTTTACTAATGCTACTAAGCATATGCAAGAAAATCACTGTTAAATTTAATAATTAACTTAACCCTGCTTTAATATTATTTAATATATTATTTTTTTAAATATTTATAACATTTTATCAAGCTTTTACTTGCTTTATCTATATTACTTCACTATACTGTATCTAATAATATAATATTAGGAGGAATATAATGAAACAGTATATAGTAGATGCATTTACTGATAAGATTTTTAAAGGTAACCCTGCTGCAGTTTGTATATTAAACAAATGGATTTCTGATGAGTTAATGATGAATATCACAAAAGAAAATAATCTTTCGGAAACAGCATTTGCTGTCAAGGAATCAGAAAAATATCACTTACGTTGGTTTACACCTGGGGGCGAAATTGATTTATGTGGACATGCCACTTTAGCAAGCGCTTATGTGATACTAAATTATTATGAGAAGAACACTGATAGTGTTACTTTTACAACTCTTAGTGGTGATCTTCAAGTAAACAAAAACAATGATTTGTATACTCTTGTATTTCCTAAATATGAAATGAAAAAAATAGAAGTTACAAATCAGATGGAAAAAGCTTTTGGTAATAAACCGATAGAAGCATACATAGGTAGAGATTTAGTATGTGTTTTTGATAATGAAGATAAGGTAATTAATTTTGAACCCATACAATCGGAACTTGAAAAATTACCTGGATTATTACAGCACTCTACATCAAAATCAAAAATGTATGATTGTATTTCTCGATCTTTTGCACCCAAATGCAATGTAACTGAAGATCCTGTATGCGGTTCAGGACATTGTCATATTATACCCATATGGGCAGAGAAGTTAGAAAAAAATGAATTAATAGCTTTTCAAGCCTCAAATAGAACGGGTATTCTTTATTGCAAATTAGATGATGATAAAGTCGTAATGAGTGGAAATGCTACTCTATACTCTATTTCAGAGCTACAAATAAAATAAAAAGGGTTAAAAACCCTTTTTATTTTAGAATAAGCACTATTGAAATAAATCTATCATTTTCTTACTACTTTTTCCTAGAATCCTTTATATTTGCATTATATTCTATATAATATCTCACCTATAAGCCAATGTAAACTTTGATTGGTTTTACTAGTGAGCAATTTTACATATAACTTTTTTAACTTTTAAAATTTCTATGCCAAATTCAATATTTATATTAATAAGTAAATCCTGAATTTTCACTTGATATAACTTCAAAAATTTTTTCAAAAAATTTCATTTTTTTGTTTAATATATCTAGTTAGGGATATATATATAACTAATTAGATATATTGTTTAAGGAGTTAGTTTATGAAAGATTTAGATTTGAGTATATTTATAGGAATGAGTAGAACCATCAATTACATAAATAGAGAATCAGACAAGATATTTTACAAATATGATTTGACTAGAGGACAGTTTGCTGTATTAGAAGTTCTATACAATAAAGGTCCACTTACTATAGGATGTGTGCAAGATTTAGTACTTACCACAGGTGGAAATATACCTGTTATAATTAGTAATCTAGAAAAAAAAGGATATCTTACTAGATGTAGAGATAAAAGTGATAGAAGAAAATATATACTTACTATTACGGAGTCTGGAAAAAAATTGATGTACAAAGTATTTCCTGAAAATAAAAACTCAATTAAATCTATAATGAATTCTCTATCAGAAAAAGATAAATTAAATTTATTAGAAATATTACAATCATTTAGGAGGGATATTAGTGAAAAGACAAAGTAGACAGGCAGTAAAAGGATTTAGAACACAGGATGGTGCAGGTGTTAGCCTAGTTAGAGTTTTAGGAAATCAAACTATTGATGAATTTGATCCATTTTTGATGTTGGATAGTTTTGATAGCACTGATTACCACGACTATATAAAAGGTTTCCCTATGCATCCACATAGAGGTATTGAAACTGTTACATATCTTTCAAAAGGTGGTATGCTACATAGAGACACAATGGGAAATAAAGGACAAATAAAAGATGGTGGCGTTCAATGGATGACAGCGGGTTCTGGTTTATTACATGAAGAAATGCCACTTGAAAGTGATTTAATGCAAGGTATACAATTGTGGTTAAATCTTCCAAAAAAAGATAAAATGACACAACCTTCTTATTATGATATTCCAAAAGAAAGCATACCCGTTGTAGAAATTGAAGGCGGTGAACTTAGAGTTATCGCAGGTAAATATAATGATATTGAAGGGCATCAAGGCTTATATCTTCCGCTCACTTTCTATGCTATTAACTTAGAAAATGGTAGTAAGTTCACTATACCAACAAAAGAAAATGATTCCGCTTTTGTATTCTTACTAAAGGGTAATGCCAAAATAGCTGGTAAGGAGTTTGAAGAAAAAACTGCTGTATCAACATCAAAAGGTGACGAATTAGACATAGAAGTTAATGAAGACAATACTGAAATATTATTCTTATCGGCACCAAGGCTAGATGAACCAGTTGCGTGGGGCGGACCAGTAGTAATGAATACTGATCAAGAATTAAATAAAGCTTTTGATGAATTAAGAAATGGTACTTTTATTAAGGAAAAATCTCAAAAAATAAGAGATTAGCTAAATACAATAAATTATATTGTTAATTATTATTTTAAAAAGGAGAAATTAAAATGGATAGATTTGAATCAATGAAGAAGAGAAGAACATATTACGATATTAATGATAATGTTAGTATAGAAGCAGAAAAAATAATAAAGACAATTGAAAAAGCTGTAGAGCTTACTCCAGATGCTTTCAATATGCAGAGTTCTAGAGCTGTCATAGTTTTGGATAAAGAACAAAAGAGATTATGGGATGTAATTGAAAATTCGTTTAATGGTATGGTTCCAGCTGAAAAAATAGAATCATTTAGAAAAGGATATGGAACCGTTCTATACTTTATAGATGAGCCAACAGTAGAAGCTCTACAAAAGCAATTTGAATTATATGCTGATAATTTCCCTATCTGGGCTCAACAGGCTAATGGTATGGCACAATATAATGTTTGGGTTGCTCTTAGAGAATTAGATTTAGGTGCAAGTCTACAGCACTATAATCCAGTAATTGACGCAGATGTTAAGAAAGAATTCAATATTCCTGAAACTTGGAAATTAGTAGCTCAAATGCCATTTGGTGCTATAGGAAGCGAACCTGATGACAAGGAATTGATGCCAATAGCCGAAAGAGTTATAGTAAAAAAATAGTAAAAAATTAATTGCTATTTAATAAAACTAAAATAATTATACCAACTGTGATTTAACACATATATTATTAAATTATTAAAAAGGACCGCTAGTCGGTTCTTTTTTGTTATAATTGATATAAGTAAAATATAAATTAATAGGAGGTATTTTTTATGAATCAAAATAATAATACGTACTTAAGATATGCATACTATGCCGTTTTTTCTTATTCTATAATAATCGGTTTTTCTTTCCTATTTCTTAAAACCGCACTAAAATTTGGAAATCCATTATACCTTCTATCTCATAGATTTTTGTTGTCATTTTTATTTTTATGCCTTATTAATAAATTAGGTATAATCAAAATTAATCTACAAAAAAAAGATTATATAAAAATTCTGCCTCTTTCTTTATTTTATCCACTGTTATTTTTTGCATTCCAGCAATTTTCACTTATTTATATAACTTCTTCATTAGGTGGTATAATACTTGCTACTAGCCCTATATTTACTATGATACTAGCAAGCATATTCCTAAAAGAAAAATCTACTATAATTCAAAAATTTTCAATATGCCTTTCAGTTATTGGTGTTATATATATATCTATAAAATCTGGTATCAGCCTAGGATCAGGTCTAGAATTTGGAATTTTTCTAATGCTTATTGCAACTATTGCTCTATCCATTTATAATATTTTATTAAAAAAATATCTGAATCAGTATGATATAATTTCAATAGTTTTTGCAATCGCTCTATCAGCTTTTCTAAGCTTTGCAATAATTGCCTTGGTAGAAATTTTTAAAAGTGGTGATTTTAAAAACTATTTTTTACCTTTTACAAATAAATATTATTTATTTTCAATATTATATTTGGGAATTTTATCCACATCATTAACATCTATTTTAACAACTTTTTCATTATCTAGAATCAAAGCTTCACAGGTTTCAGTGTTCTCTAATCTATCTACTTTGATTACCATACTGGCAGGTATAATTTTCTTACATGAAAATTTTTACTATTTTCATATTATAGGAAGTATTTTGATTATATTAGGTGTTATTGGCGCTAATATAGGCAAAAAGAAATAGTGTACCCATACAATATTTATAATTAATCATTATAATTGTATTTGTCTTTATTATATAATATATTATTATTATAATTACTTATATACGGAGGTAAAAATGAAAGCGAATAATAATAAAAATAAATTCACAACTAGGGATTTAGTTATGTGTGGTGTATTGATGGCTCTTACAACTGTTATGACAATAGTTGTTCAAATACCAGTGGTCGGATCAAGTGGATATGTAAATATGGGTGATAGTGTTGTTTTGTTTACTGCCCTATATCTTGGCAGAAAGCATGGTGCAGCTGTTGGTGGACTTGGATCTGCCCTTGCAGATATAATATCTGGATATGCTGTTTATGCTCCTTTGACTTTCATAACTAAAGGATTAGAAGGATATATTTGTGGCTTAATATCACAAAAAATATCTGGAACAAAAGGAAATATTTTAGGTACTCTTGCTGGGGGTATAATAATGGTAAGTGGATATTTTATAGGTGAAATATTCATGTTTGGAATGAAGGCTTCAATGGCTGCCATTGGACCAAACGCTATTCAAGCGACATTTGGTATTATAAGTGCCTTGATAATATATGCAGGAGTTAAAAAAGCCATTAAGAATTAATAATTTCTTAGGAGGTAAATAATGGAAAATAAAAATTTTATACGTGAAGAAAACAGAGTATATTTAAATGATGATAATGGTAATATGATTGCTGAGATTGATTTTCCCTTAGAAGGAGAAAATCTAGTAAATATTAACCATACATATGTATCTTCTGTTCTTAGAGGCAAAGGAGTTGCTGGACAATTAATGGAAAATGCAGTAGATATAATAGAAAAAAATGGCTGGAATGCAAAGACAAGCTGTAGTTATGCACAGTCTTGGAGAGATAAACATCCAGAAAAGAAGGATTTATTTGTTTAACAATCTAAATCTTTAAAGCTATTTATTTTTTTAAATCAATATTAAATAAAAAAACTATAGTTATGGACAAGTCATTTACTATAGTTTTTTTATTATTAGGAAAATCTTATAATACATTTGAAAACATAATATTTATCATTATTTTTTCATTAAAATACTTTCTATTAGCTCTTGCATTTCATTCAAAACACTTCCGCCTTTTATAACCTCAAACTTAATTCTATTCTTATCCAACTTAGATATTTCATTTTTTAAACTATCTAAATTTCCATTATAGTCTTTTGAAAATTCAAGTTCCTTGCTAATATAATCGTGAAATGCTTGTATTGAATTCAAATTATTGAAGTTTATAGTTATTTTTCTCATTTATTATACATACCCTCCATAAATCACATAACTAAAATATACTTTCCTTCTATCTATAATAAAAATATTATAGTCACTATTACAAGTAGAATCTCTATATTGATTTTAACATTAAATCACTAATAATAGTTGAAAAAATATAAAGTTTTTAGAAAAATAAGTTTAAAAAATGAAGTCGTTTAGGAAAACGACTTCATTTTTTTGTTTTATCTATTAAAGCTAATTTTATTATGTTTTTACTTTAATACATGAATTCATTATTGATTAAGCACTAACATCATAATTTTATTACTTCTATTTATATATTCATTTAGTTGATCAGGATTCAATTCTCTATTTGATAGAATTGCCAAATCTGCAATCTGAGAACAAATTAAATCAACTTTTTCTTTATTAGATGGATCTTTACTCATATCTAATAATTTTACTATTACTGGAGATTTTCTATTAACAAGTAAACTCTGCTTTTCTTCAAAGTCCATACCAGCCATACCCATAGCTTGGAACTGTTCTTTCATCTGAGCCATTCTAATACTATCTTCATCTACAGTGACCATAGCTGTCATATTTTTGTCCTTAAAACTTTCTACCTTATAATCTGAAAGTTTTTCACCCAAAACATTTTTAAATATCTCTACTATTTCTTGGTCAATTTCTGAATTTTCTTCTTCTGTGCTTGACATTATCTTAGAAATATCTGAATCTATTCTTGCAAATTTTAACATATTTTCTAAATTATTTTCTTCTGTATTTTCTATACCATTATTTGACATAGATTCCTTATATTCTATCAATCCCATAAACGGTGTATCAAGTGTATTATCCATTACTATAGCATTTAGTCCATTAGTTTTAAATTGCTTTATATATTGTGCTTGCTGATTAATATCTGTTGTATAATAAACAGTATTTTCATAGTTATTTTCTTTTGCATCCTTTAGATACTCTGATAATGTAATATGTTTAGAGTCAATATCTTTATATAGTATTACTTCTTTAATTTTGTCATAGAATGATTCATCCTTCAAGCATCCATACTTTATAAACATATGGATATCATCCCAGAATCCCTCGAAGACTTCTCTTTCATTCTTAAACAATGATTTTAACTTATCTGCTACTTTCTTCACTATATGCTTAGAGATTTTACTTACATCTTTATCATTTTGAAGGAAAGATCTAGACACATTTAGTGGTAAATCAGGACAATCTATCACACCCTTTAATAATAATAAAAATTCTGGTATTACTTCTTTGATATTATCTGCAACAAATACCTGATTATTAAATAATTTTACCTGTCCTTCCACTAGTTCATATTCATTTTTTAATTTAGGGAAGTATAAGATTCCCTTCAAGTTAAATGGAAAATCCACATTTAAATGTATCCAAAATAGTGGATCTTCATAAGTCTTAAATACTTCTCTATAAAAATTCTTGTAATCTTCATCGCTACAATCTTTTGGAGATTTCATCCACAATGGCTGAGTATTGTTTATAGCTTTAACTTCTTCTATTTCATCTTTATCTGAATTATTATTTTCTTGACTAGTAACTTCAGAGTCTGATTCACTCATATCAATGCTATTATCCTGAACATTTTCTAAGAATATTTCTACTGGTAAGAAATAACAATATTTATTTAATATCTCTCTTAATTTATATTCATATAAAAATTCATCACTATCTTCCGCTATAGTCAAAGTTATTTTTGTACCATGCTCTATTCTATCACCTTGTGATAGTTCAAATTCCATACCATCTTCTGATTCCCATTTCACTGGCTCAGAACCTTCTTCAAATGATAGGGAGTCAATCTGAACTTTTTCTGCTACCATGAAAGCTGAATAAAATCCCAGACCAAAGTGACCTATTATATCATTTGATTCATCCATTTTATCCTTGTATTTATTTACAAAATCTTCTGCCCCAGAAAATGCTACTTGATTTATATATTTCTTTATTTCTTCAGCAGTCATACCTATACCATTATCCTCAAATGATATAGTTCTTTTATCTCTATCCACAGCTACTATTACCTTATATTTATCTTCAAGATTTGCCTGTCCCATAGAAGCCAATCTTTTATGCTTTGCTATTGCATCACAAGCATTACTTACCAATTCTCTTACAAAAATATCTTTATCTGAATAAAGCCATTTTTTAATTATTGGAAATATGTTTTCGGAATGTATTGATACTTTACCTTTTTCTAAACTCATATATTAAATCCTCCATAAAATATTATTTTATATAAATAATTTTAACACTTTTTATTATCACTGTCAATTGTTGAGTGCTAAGTTGCTAATATGCAATTTTTGTAGCTTTTAATTTTTATCTTTATTCCTTAATTTTTTATTGGGTTTCTTAAAAAAATCTTATGAAGTCTAAAGCTTTTATTAATTATAGGAATTATTATAACCTTTGTCGTTTTCTTATGGTATAATTTCTATTATACTCAAATACAATGATAATAAGGAAATATACTATGAAATTACCAAAGAAAATTTTCAATATTAAAATATTTACGATACTTGCTTTGACTATAGTTTCTTTACAACTAATATTGCTAAAAACTGGATATTTTAGCAATGATGCAGATAATAAAGAATATGCAGAAATACAACATCCACTAGAAGACAAAAAAACTATTAAAGATGGAGTTGTTGTAGATAACAAAAAAGATAAAAAAGATATCACCGAGAAGGTTTTTGAAAAAAACACAAAAAAACAAAAAAAAATTTCAAAGAAAAATAAAGACAATTACTATACAATTGGTGATATGGTTCAAGTTCCAAATAGGCTAAAACCTGTAAAAATACAGGCACCACCTAAAGGTATGGATATTGACAACATTGATCTTACTCCTGATTATATAAATAATAATGGACTTAATGAACCTTTCAAAGATTATGTAGTATTTTATCCTCAGCATCAAGATGATGAAGTTCTTTGGGCAGGTAGTGTGATCAGAGATGCTATTAACAGAAGAGGTGCTAGCCATGTATTTATTGCACTAGTGTCATCTGGTACTGGTCATAAGATGTTTAAAACTGAACAATTCAAAGGTATGAGCGACATAGAAAAAGCAGAATATAGAAATAGAGAATTTATTTCATCATGTCTTAGTCTAGGAATACCAAAAGAAAATATTATATTTATTTACAAAAAAAGAGATGATTGGAAGACAGATTTTAACTTAGAGAAAGAATTTGCTATTGAAATGGAAAACAAATATAAAAGTGTAACTCACTTCACTCATTCATACAAATATGATGATCATTTTATGCATAGAGCCAATGGTGAAACTTTATATAAATTATGGCAAAATGGACAAATAAAAGATCTTAGATTCTATCTAAAACCATTTTTAGTCAAGTATGTGGATGCCAGTACTAATACTTTAAATATATATTCAGCTTCTTCAAAAACTGATTATGATATGATAAGGCGTGCCTGTCAGGCTTATAAGTATACAAACGTTGAGAAAAGAAGGGCTGGAATAGGTTATAAGACGGATGGTCTAAGTTTTAACTCTTTAGTATATGATAAAAATGAAAAGTCCTATGTAATTATACAGTCTAATAAGACAAAAGGATAAAATAAATAATATTATTTATAAATATTATATATAAACAAAGAAGCGAAGGTAAAATACCTTCGCTTCTTTGTTTATAAATAATATTTATTATTTAGATAAGTTGTAGAATGACTTCAACTGATCATATTTTGAAGATTCTCCTACTATTTCTTCTATTCTTAATAACTGATTATACTTAGCTACTCTATCAGTTCTTGATGGAGCACCAGTCTTTATTTGTCCAGCATTTACCGCTACAGCTATATCAGCTATTGTAGTATCTTCAGTTTCACCTGATCTATGAGATATTACTGCAGTATATCCTGCTCTCTTAGCCATTTCTATAGCATCTAGAGTTTCAGTTAAAGTACCTATTTGGTTAACTTTAATCAATATTGAATTTGCTATACCTTCTTCAATGCCTCTTTCAAGTCTTTCAGTATTTGTAACAAATAAGTCATCTCCTACCAACTGTATTTTCTTACCTAATCTTTCAGTAAGTGACTTCCATCCATCCCAGTCTTCTTCATTAAGACCATCTTCTATAGTTATAATTGGAAACTCTGATACCCAGCCTTCAAATAAGTCTATCATTTCTTTTGAAGTAAGAGTCTTTCCTTCACCCTTTAATTCATACTTTCCGTCTTTATACATTTCAGATGCTGCAACATCCATTCCTAGCATTATGTCCTTACCTGGCTCTAGTCCAGCTCCCTTAATAGCTTCTACTATTAATTCTAGTGCTTCTCTATTTGAGTCAAGGTTTGGAGCAAAACCACCTTCGTCGCCTACACCACAAGCTAGTCCTTTTTCTGCTAAAACTTTCTTTAATGAATGAAATACTTCAGCACCCATTCTAAGACCTTCAGCAAAAGATTCAGCTCCAACTGGTAATATCATAAACTCCTGAACATCTACATTGTTGTCAGCATGTTCACCACCGTTTAATATATTCATCATTGGTACAGGTAGTTGCTTAGCGTTAACTCCACCTATATACTGGAATAATGGTAACCCTAGTTCGTCAGCTGCTGCTCTAGCTACTGCCAAAGAAACACCTAAGATAGCATTTGCACCTAACTTACCTTTATTAGGAGTTCCATCTAATTCTATCATTAGATTATCTATTCCTGGTTGATCAAAAGCATCTAAGCCTTCTACTTCTGGAGCTATTATATCATTTACATTATCTACAGCTTTCTGTACTCCCTTTCCAAGGTATCTGCCCTTGTCTCCGTCTCTAAGTTCAACAGCTTCAAAAGCACCTGTAGAAGCTCCTGATGGAACAATCGCTCTACCCATTGCTCCACTTTCTAGTGCTACTTCAACCTCAACTGTTGGATTACCTCTTGAATCTAAAACTTCTCTTGCATATACTAATTCTATAACTGACATATATATCTCCTCTCGTCATAAAAATTTATCGTCCCACTGGGATATTTTTTTATAATTTATAAATATTATAACACAAAGCCTTAAAAGTAAAATTAATTATTCTTTAAATTTGTGTAATTTATCTTATGTAAAATAACAAGTTTATTGTAATTAAAATTTATCTTATCCTACTATTAATGAGTGACCAGCCATTTCGACTGGTTTTTCCATCTTCATCATTGAAAGTACTGTAGGAGCTAAGTCACAAAGTCTTCCATTTTCTAATAGTTCTTTACCTACAAATTCTTCACCTACTACTAAGATTGGCACTGGATTTGTAGAATGAGATGTGACTGGTCTACCATTATCATAATCTATCATATACTCGGCATTACCATGATCAGCAGTAATTATACCACTTCCTCCTATAGATAAGATTTTTTCAAATAGTTTTCCTACACATTCATCTACAGTTCTAATAGCTTTTTCTGTT
This sequence comes from Peptostreptococcus equinus, assembly GCF_027125355.1. Taxonomy (NCBI): domain Bacteria; kingdom Bacillati; phylum Bacillota; class Clostridia; order Peptostreptococcales; family Peptostreptococcaceae; genus Peptostreptococcus; species Peptostreptococcus equinus. Next base: position 1,527,106 of record NZ_CP114052.1, read on the forward strand.
GCTTCTACATTTCCCGTATGACCTACCATATCAGGATTAGCAAAATTCACAGCAATAAAGTCATATTTATCTTCATCTATAGCCTTTAATAATTTTTCCAACAATTCATATGCTGACATTTCTGGCTGTAAATCATAAGTTGCAACCTTTGGAGATGGAATTAATAGTCTATCTTCATTTTTATATGGTTCTTCTTTACCACCATTAAAGAAAAATGTAACATGCGCATATTTTTCAGTTTCTGCTGCTCTTAACTGATTTTTACCATTATTAGAAAGGTATTCACCTAATGTATTTTCAATATCCTGTGGACCAAAGGCAACAGAAACTTCTTCAATAGTCACGTCATACGTAGTCATACAAACAAATACACTTTCCATATTTGTTCTTATAAATCCATCAAAATTCTTATCAACTATAGATCTTGTAATTTCCCTTGCTCTATCTGGTCTAAAATTAAAAAATATTACTGAATCATTTTCTTCTATTTTACCTATAGCTTCATCATTTTCAACCATAACTGTAGGTTCAATAAATTCATCATTTATACCCTTCTTGTAAGACTCTTCTACACAAGATAGAGCAGATTCAGCATGATTACCTTCTCCTTTTACAAGAGCATTGTATGCTTGTTCAACTCTATCCCATCTCTTATCTCTATCCATTGCATAGTATCTGCCACATACACTGGCAAATTTACCTACACCTATTCTATTCATATATGATTGCATATCTTTGACAAAGTCAATTGCACTTTGTGGATCTGTATCTCTTCCATCAGTAAATGCATGGACAAATACCTGTTCTACACTCTCTCTTTTTGCCATATCAAGTACGGCTTTTAAGTGATTTATATGTGAGTGAACTCCCCCATCTGACAACAATCCCATTATATGTAATTTATTATGTCTAGCATTTTTCATCGCATGCTTTAATTCTATATTTTCGAAGAACTCTCCATCTTCTATCGCTTTACTAATTCTAGTCAAATCTTGGTATATTATTCTACCGGCACCTATATTTGTATGACCAACTTCTGAATTTCCCATTTGTCCCTCTGGTAAACCAACATCCAATCCACTTGCAAATATATGCGTGTGTGGATATTTATCAGTCAATGCATCAAGATTAGGTGTGCCAGCACTAACTATAGCATTCCCTACTATATTATCTGTACAACCAAAACCATCCATTATAGTTAAAACTACTGGCTTTTTCATAATACACTTCCTTTTCATTTACTTTTTAAATTACTAAAAAACATTTTAATAATTTATTACACTTCATAATCAACTATTAAACATATCACTTAAAATATAATCTAGTGTATTAAAATTTTAATAATCCTAGGTAATCATCTGCCTTTAATGATGCTCCACCTACTAGAGCTCCATCTATATCTGACATTGACATTATCTCTGCTACGTTAGCTGGCTTCACTGATCCTCCATATTGGATTCTAACTTCTTGAGAAATATCACCAAACATATCTTTTACTACATTTCTTATATATGCTATTACTTCATTAGCTTGTTCAGAAGTTGCAGTCTTACCTGTTCCTATAGCCCAAATTGGTTCATATGCAATTACTACCTTAGCAATATTTTCCTTAGAAACACCTGACAATCCCTTTTCAATTTGAACTTTTACCTTTTCCATAGTTTTGTTTGCTTCTCTTTCTTCAAGAGTTTCACCACAGCAAAGTATTGGATTAATTCCTACTTCAATAGCCTTTAAAACTTTTTTGTTGCAAGTCTCATCAGTTTCACTATAGTATTCTCTTCTTTCAGAGTGTCCTATTATTACGTAGTCCATTCCTATTTCCACTAGATTTGCTGGTGCGACTTCACCAGTAAATGCACCTGATTCTTCATAATGCATATTCTGTGCACCAATTTTTATATTTGTTCCATTTGTAGCTTCTTTTAAATCTTTCAATAATGTGAAAGGAGCACATATTAATACTTCAACATCTCCTTCAGTTTTTCCTTTTATTGCTTCTATAAATTCAAGACCTTCTTTAATAGTCTTATTCATTTTCCAGTTACCTGCTATTATAGGTTTTCTCATAATTATCTCCTAATCTTTTATTTATTGTCTAACGCTGCTATACCAGGAAGTTCCTTACCTTCTAAAAATTCTAGTGATGCACCACCACCTGTTGATATATGGCTCATTTTTTCACCGAATCCCATTTGATTCACAGCTGCTGCTGAATCACCACCACCTATTATTGTAGTAGCTTCAGTATATGCCATGGCATCTGCAATTGCCTTTGTGCCTTTAGCAAAGTTTTCAAATTCAAACACACCCATAGGTCCATTCCATACTATAGTCTTTGATTCCTTTACAGCTTCTTTAAATAGTTCTATAGTCTTTGGCCCTATATCAAGACCCATTGAATCTGCTGGTACATCTCTATCTTCTGAAATATGAGGTGTAGCTTCTTCAGCAAACTTATCGGCATAAGTTACATCTATAGGTAGCAATAATTTAACTCCCTTTTCTTCTGCCTTTTTCATCATTTTCTTAGCATAGTCAATCTTATCTTCTTCTAATAAGGATGTTCCTATTTCATAACCCATAGCTTTTATAAATGTATAAGCCATTCCACCACCTATTATTAAAGTATCAACTTTTTCTAATAGATTGTTGATTACGCCTAACTTATCACTTACTTTAGCTCCACCAAGTATTGCAAGGAATGGTCTCTTTGGATCTTCAACTGCTGAACCTAAAAATTCTAGTTCTTTTTGAATTAAATATCCGCACACTCTTTCCTGCATAAACTGACCTGCTCCTACTGTTGAGCAATGTGCCCTATGAGCTGTACCAAATGCATCATTTACGAATATTTCTCCCAATAAAGCCAATTCTTTTGAGAAATTTTCTTCATTTTTAGTCTCTTCTATTCTATATCTAGTATTTTCTATTAATACTATATCTGAATTGCTCATTTTTTCTACTGCAGCTTTTGCATTTTCTCCAACCACATTATCATCGGCTGCAAATACTACTTCTTTACCTAGTAATTCACTTAATCTCTTAGCTACCGGTGCTAGTGATAGTTCAGGCTTTGCTTCTCCCTTTGGCTTACCAAGGTGTGAGCACAATATTACTTTTGCTTCATTTTCTACTAAATACTTAATTGTTGGAAGCGCTCCTATTAGTCTATTTTCATCTGTGATTTTGCCATCTTTTAGTGGAACGTTGAAATCGCATCTTACTAAACACTTCTTACCTTTTACATTAATGTCTTCAATAGATTTTTTATTAAGCATTGTCATACATTTTTCTCCTTTATAAAATATATATTAAATTTATTTTTGATATTTTTATTAAAAAGACTATATTCGTTAAATTTTTCTTATTGTAATATAATATAAAATATAAATTCAGTCTTTTTTAGCCATTATTCCATTAATATTATATCATATATATGATTATTTATTAAATAATATAGGATAAAATATAAATATAAAATCATTTATAAAAAAATCCGAGATACTAGTACCTCGGATCCTTGACCTTGGAGGTCTAAAATCTTTATTAAAAATTATCTATTGACTACTTAATCTTACTTCCTAGTAAAGCAAGTGTTCTTACTAACTGAGAAGTATAAGACATTTCGTTATCATACCATGCAACTACTTTAACTAACTGGTTTCCATTTACATCCATTACCTTAGTTAAGGTAGAATCAAATAATGAACCATAGCTCATACCAACTATATCACTTGATACTATTTCATCTTCAGTATAACCAAATGATTCATTAGTAGCTTTTTTCATTGCTGTATTTATTTCTTCAACACTTGTATTTTTTTCTAATACTGCAACTAATTCAGTTATTGATCCAGTAGATACTGGAACTCTCTGAGCTGCTCCATCTAATTTACCCTTTAATTCTGGAATTACAAGACCGATTGCCTTAGCTGCTCCTGTTGTATTTGGTATAATATTTTCAGCTGCTGCTCTAGCTCTTCTGAAATCACCCTTACGATGAGGACCATCTAATGTATTCTGATCATTTGTATACGCATGTATTGTTGTCATTATACCTTCAACTATACCAAATTCATCATTTAAAACTTTAGCCATTGGAGCTAAACAATTAGTAGTACAAGAAGCTCCTGACACGATTTTTTCACTACCATCAATTATGTCAGAGTTTACATTGTATACTACTGTCTTTAAATCACCTGTTGCTGGTGCAGAAATAAGAACTTTTTTTGCTCCTGCCTTAATATGAGCTTCTGCCTTTTCCTTAGCTGTAAATAAGCCAGTACATTCAAGAACTACATCTATAGCTAGTTCTTTCCATGGTAAATTTTCAGGATTCATTTCAGATATTATTAATATTTTCTTTCCATTTACTACGAAAGATCCATCTTCAACCCTTACTTCTCCATTAAATCTTCCCTGTGAAGTATCATATTTTAATAGGTGAGCTAACATTTGAGCATCTGTTAAATCATTAATTGCTACTATGTCAAATTCTTCAGGCTTTTCTGCCATTTTTCTTAATGCCAATCTACCTATTCTACCAAATCCATTAATTGCTACTTTAATCATACGATTACCTCCAAATTTTGTTTACTTTAGTTGTTACCAAGTATAATCACTATATTTTTATTAATTATTACCTATTCTTTCAAGAATTTCTCTTGCACTCACTTCATCTGTTATTAAAGAATAATTGTTGCTTACTTTATTAAATGAAATAAACGCATCTATTTTATCCTTACCTGAAAAAACTACTACTGCATCTTTTGTAGTCTTATAAATATCCAAGTCAATACCAACTGTATTTAACTTCATAACTACATTTCCATCAATATCAAAATAATATCCAAATGCTTCACTAACAGCACCCTTATCAATAAGTTTTTTGATATCTTCTTCTTTCATTCCTCTACGCCTTGCCATTACGTCAGCTCTTCCAAAACTTATAAATACTTTATCTGCTTTTTTCAAGTCTATTAAAGTATTTTTTATATCTGGTATCTCTATCAAAGCTTCTTTAGCTTTTCCTTCTAGCTGGTCCGGTATATATAAATACTCTACTTGTGAACCTAAATTCTTTGCCAATAAGGCAGCTATACTATTTGCTTGAATATCTAAATCTTTGCCAACACTACCTCTTGTAGGTAAAATTGTCACTTTAGAGTAAGATTTTTCCACATGTACTGATTTTGCAATCTGTCTCATTGTGGTTCCACCCGCTATAGCAATCTTATCATTTGGCTTTATCTTCTTTGATAGATAATCCGAAGCTGATTTTGCTACTCCCCTGACAATTTCGTCATCTTTTTCATTTATATTTTTTGATATAACCACATTTTTAATGCCCAAGATACGCTTTAATTGTTGTTCTAATTCTGTAATTCCAAGAATCTCACTCATTATTAAATCTAATTTTTCAAGGACATCTCTACCCTCTTCAGTTATTGTCATTCCAGAAACTGAAATATCTACTAAATTTTGGCTTTTTAAGAAATCTACCTCTGTTCTAGTAGCTCTCTCGCTTAAGTCCAATATACTGGATAGCATTCTTCTTCCTATAGGCTCGCTTACTGATATTTGTCTAAGAATTGCATATCTTTTTTCCATCAATTCAATAGCCTGAGGTATTATTTTTCTTTGTATTTCTATCAAATTATCCATTACTACCTCCTTGACATTGGTTATATATTGTCCCGTATGTTTATTATGTGTCCCACATACTTATTATATACACATTAAATAAAAAAATCAATCAAATCTTATTATTTTTTATATATATTTTTATATAAATTTTTATATAATAAAAAAAGTACAGATATTATTATACCTGTACTATACATAACTATAAAATTTTCTTTCGCTTTGAAGAACTCAAAAAACCCAATTCTTCTCTATATTTTGCTATCGTTCTTCTTGCTACATCATAACCTTTTTCTTTTAATATATCTTCTATTTTTTTATCACTTAGTGGTCTTGTCTTGTCTTCACTATCTATTATTGATTTTATTTCATCTTTAACAGTCTTTGAAGAAATAACTTCTCCATCATTAGTTTCGTATGAATTTGAAAAAAATGTCTTTAATTCAAATAATCCTTTTGATGTCAGCATATACTTATCGTTAATTCCCCTACTTACAGTAGATATGTGGCAACCGATTTTTTCTGATATATCATATTGAGTCATCGGTTTTAATTTACCTCCATGATCAAAAAAATCACTTTGCATTTCAATTATAGCATTAGATATGTTGACTACAGTTGAATTTCTTTCAGATATATCATTCATCAATTTCTTCGCTGAATTAAGCTTTTCTCTAATATAATTTTTTACTGATTCATCATCAGTATTCATAAACAACTCTTTATAATAATTATCTATACCTAAATGTATTTTCTTTTCATGATAAGGTTTAGCTACTGATTTACCATCTACCTTTTCGATAATTACATCTGGATAAGCATATACTATACTTGACTTTGAATATTGCTCAACTGGTTTTGGCTCCAAAGATTTTATTAGCATAATATATTCCTTAACTTTTTCTTTTTTTATCTTATAGTGTGCTGCTATTGTTGTTAAATTTGAATTTGCTATTAGATTTATGTCATCTTTTATAATATCTTCTAGAACCTTATCATAAATACCCATGCTTCTGAGTTGGATTATTAAACATTCTTGCAAAGACCTAGCACATATACCTGCAGGTTCTAGACTTTGAACTATCCTTATGCAAGCTTCTACATTATCTATGCCAACCTTCAATTTTTCTGATATCTCATATTCTTCTTCCCTCAAATAACCATCTTTATCTAAAGAATCTATCAAATAATGACAAATATACTTATGTTCATCAGATATTTTCATAATATTTATTTGACCATGAAGGCTATCATATAAGCTATCCTCATCACGTGTCATATTCTCAAAATCATATTCACTTGAGTCACTGTAGATAATATCATTTTTATCCATTCTCAAATTATTTTGCTCTTTTTTGAAATAATTCTCCCAATTTATTTCATCATTTTGTATCTCAACTTCTAATACGGGATTGGTCATAGACTCAGACTCAATCACATCTTCTAATTCCTGTCTTCCCATATTTAATATTTTTAAAGATTGAACTAACTTATTCGAAATATTTAATTTTAGACTTTGATTTTGCTCAAGTTTATTAAATAGTGACATTTAGTCCCTCCCTCATTATAATTCTAATATATTATATCATATTTATTTCACATGACTTAAATTCTTTTGTTTATTATTAACTATAACAATTTCTATCTTATGTCATTAGACAAAAAAAAGCAATGCAAAAATCAAATTTATTTTACATTGCTTTATATTTAAAATTTTAGTCTTATTCAACCTTTTTATATTTCATAAAGACCAATAATGATATTATGGCACTAACAATTAGTGGAAGATAAAAATTCGCAAATCTTGTGAGTAGCATAGCAGGTATTACCAATTTTTTTCCAAATAAAGCACTGAACATCTGTAAGAAAACCGATTCAGTAGCCCCTACCGCTCCTGGAATTGGTAAAGATGATACAGCAATGTTTAATATAGCCTGTGTAGATATCACTTCTGTAAGTGTATGACCATGCATCTTAAATCCAATAAAAATAACAAATGGAATTGCAAATTGTGACACCACCTGCACGAAAGTAAGTAATGATACCTTTATTATTACCAATGGGTTTTCTTTCATATACTTAGCTCCCCTACTATATTCTTTTAAAGATTTTTCCATTTTTTTTGTCCACTTTTCTTTGTTTTTCAAAATATTTATCTTAAATAGAAATAGAGCAAATAAATTAATAAATTTGTATACAATTTTAGGGTTAAATATCATAAGAAATATTCCCAAAAGTATAGCTGTATTTGAAATAAATCCATATACCAATAGCAACTTTAATCCTGTGTACAGATTTACATCAAAATTTGTTTTCACAAAAATACCAAATATTCCTAGTATTACTATTATTAGTTGATGTGCAAAAAGTAAAACCATCAAACTTAGAGATGATGATGTTATTGAAATTCCATGTCTTTTCATAAAATATACTTGAGCTGGCTGACCTCCTGATGCAGAAGGTGTGATACCACTAAAATAGAATCCTACAAAACCATACCCCAGACAAGATAATAGGCTAGCTTTTTGTTTTAAGGCTCTCATAGTAATCCAAATATTTATACCTTCACATGCTATATAAAACAACATTAATACAACTGCCAATACTATAAAGCTTGGATGTATACTTGTTATCGCTGCCATTATGCTATCTATAGACTCATCTTTTAAAACATACGCCATAGTTACACCAATAAAAACTATAATAAAAAGTATACCAAATATTTGTTTTTTTCTACTTTGTAATCCATCCATCAATAGTTCACCTCATCAATTATAAAGCTATATCCTAATTCCTGTAACTTTGGAATTGTAATGTCCAGTGCATTTATAGTTCGTTCTGGAGCTCCCACAGATCCACCTGAATTTTCACCTGCATCATGCAAACATATTATACTGTGCTCCTTTACTCTATCAAGCAATTTTTTTGATATTGTCTCTACTGTTTCGTTCTGACTCCAATCTTCTGCCATTACATTCCAAAATATCAAATCCATATTATATTTTCTAGCAAAATAATTTGTAAATATATTAGAATGACCCCATGGAGGTCTGTATAATATTTTTTCCTTTTGAAATTTTCTTATTATTTTATAAGAATTTTCAAAGTCTTTTTTTGTATAAAAGTATGAGTAAAGCATTGCATTTTTATGTTGCCAAGAATGCAGTCCAATCTTGTGTCCTTTTTCTAATATCAATCTAACTACGTCTTCATTATTGTTCATATTTTCAGCTACCATAAAGAAAATCGCCTTTATACCATACCTATCAAGTACTTCTAAAAGCGAAAAAATATATCTTTTATCTGGTCCATCATCAAATGTTAACATTATGGTTCCTGGACTTTGTGTTTGTTTTTTTACTTTTGTATTGAAAATCTTATTGTAATATGTAGGTATGATTGAATGAATTAAAAATATTAAAACTAATATTGTTATTATAATTACAATATATTTAATCATTTAAAACTCTCCTATCTAACTATTTTATTAAGCTCTTACCCCTATATGTACTAAAATATTGCATATCTATTGTTTCCACTATATCTGCCATAGAATTCTTTACACTTTTAAGTCTTTTAGAATCATTTACAAACGCTAAAATCTGTTCAATACTTGATACCGGATCAGATTTTAATACTAAACCTAAGTTATTATTTGTAATAAATTCTATATTTTTCTGTTCGTTTGGTAAATCACTAGCAAATGCTATTAATGGTGTCTGAGAATAAATAGATTCAAACAATGTTACACCACCTGGTTTTGTAAGCACACAATCCGAATGTTTCATCAAGACATCTATATCGTTTCTAAAACCATAAACTGTTATATTTTCATACTTTCCATTCAAGAAATTAAATATTGCCTTGTTGTTACCGGTTACTATTGTAGTGTGTAATCCCTTTACCGAATTTAATCTATCATAAAAGGCTTCATCCATAGGTAACATACCTAATCCTCCACCCATTATAAGTAATTCTTTATTATTTTTATATTTTATAAGGTCTATAAGTTTAGACTCATTATTTACTATATGTTTATTTCTAAGTTTATAAGTATCTTTAAATTTGCTAAGTACTGGTATACCATATACCACAATTTTTTCACTAGATACTCCTCTGTTAATTAAATCTTTTTTTACCTCATCACAAGCAACCATATATACATTAGTATTTTTATTTATCCACTCATAATGACTACTAACATCAGTGATACAAGTGATTAATGGAATATTGCAATTTGTTTGTTCCTTGTAAAGACCAAATGCTTGAGATATTATAGGAAAAGTAGATACAATAAAATCTGGTTTTTTATCTTCAATTAATTCATAAAAAGATGAAGCCAACTTCCTCACTATAAGATCCCTTCTATCATAGTCATTATCACTCTTTAAATAAAACTTTGAGTATATACCGCTTGCATTCTTCAAAAGCAATCTAAAAAATTCATACATGCATTTTGAAAGCACAGGCATAGAGTAATCATAAAAGTCTAGTACTTCAACTTGAGCATCTTTATTTAGTTTTAAAATATCTTCGCTGATTGAATCTGCTGCTGCCATATGACCCATACCAAATTTTGCAGCTAAAACTACAACTTTCATTTTCTCACCGCCTTTTATATTTTCAAAATAAATTTTTCATATAATTTCTATAAAAAACTTGCTAAATTTATTCAATACCTTATTTATTATACATTTTTTTCAAATATATACAATAACTTATTATTTATATTTATTATATCCATAAATCCTTAAGTATTACCTCAATATTTTCTTAAGTTTTCTTAAATTTTTTAATATGAAACTTTAAACTGGGAAAAATTAATGAAAATAAAAAAGTGTTCAAATCATTTTTTTTTGGTATAATATCTCATAAGGTATGTATTAAAAGTTTCAAGGAGGAGAAAAATGACATTAATAAATACTAAAGAAATGTTCAAAAAAGCTTATGAAGGCGGATATTCTATAGGAGCTTTCAACATCAGTGATATGGAACAGCTTCAGGGTGTAATGGAAGCTTGTAAAGAAAAAAATTCTGCTGTAATTATTCAGGCTTCAAAGTCTGCTATATCATATGCAGGTGTAAATACTTTAGTTGAAATGGTAAAAACTATTTCAGAACAAACAGGTGTTGACTGTGCCTTACACTTAGATCATGGTCCAAACTTTGAAGTTGCTAAGATGTGTATAGATGCAGGATTTACTTCTGTAATGATTGATGGTTCTCACTTAGATTACGAAGAAAATATAGCTGTGACTAAAGAAGTTGTGGAATATGCTCACAAAAACAACGTATCTGTTGAAGCAGAATTAGGTGTTCTTGCTGGTACTGAAGATGATGTAACATCAGACGTCCATAAATATACAGAGCCAGATCAGGCTGTTGATTTTGTAAATAGAACTGGAGTAGATTCATTAGCAATTGCTATTGGTACTTCACACGGAGCATTCAAATTCAAAGGTGAAGCTAAATTAAGATTTGATATACTTGAAGAAATACAGAACAAACTACCTGGTTTCCCAATAGTTCTTCACGGTGCTTCTGCAGTTGATCCAGCTGTGATAGAAGTTTGTAACCAGTATGGTGGAGACATAGCTGGAGCTAAAGGTGTTCCAGTAGATATGCTAAGAAAAGCATCTTCAATGGCAGTTTGTAAAATAAATATGGATACTGACCTTAGATTAGCTATGACTGCTTCAATTAGAAAGTTCTTAGCTGAAAATCCTAGGGAATTTGATCCAAGAAAATATCTAGGTGTTGGTAGAGATGCTATTAAAGAAGTAGTAATCACTAAAATAGAAAATGTTTTAGGATCAGAAGACTCAAATAAATAATATATATTTTGAAAATAAAAATAGCGAAGATTTTTCTTCGCTATTTTTATATAATATATTATAATAATATATTTTGAATTTCTTTCCAATTTTTAACCCTGTGAAGTTTACTACCTATTACACTCTTATTATAATTAGTATCCATTAGTATGACTTCAATGCCTGCTTTTATAAGATTTTTTGCATTATTCGGATCATCTTCTATAAAATACTGACACTTTAATTTTTTAGCCATAGGTACTTTTGATTCATTACCATCTAAAGAATATACTTTTATCTTTCCTAGACCAACTTTGTCCAACCATTTTAAAGTTATATGTTCAATGGATTTTTGTCTTGCTGTAACAAAGTAGATCTTATCTTCATTTTCTAAGAGTTTTTCTATAACATATAAACTATCATCCACTAATTTTGCCTCTAAATATATATCAGTATGTTCTGTATCAAAAGCCTTATACATTTCTGAGAATTCAGGACCATATGTATCATTCCAATCTACAGATACATATTCTTCTATTTTTAAATCAATACCAGTTAATTCGTTCAAATATGGCACGAAAAAATATGGATCTGTTATCGTACCATCTATATCTATACAAATATTTCTCTTGCTTTTTATATTAATAAAAACACCTCTAATCTAATTTTATTTCTTCTATTTCTTTTAATTTAAAATCTAAATAATCACATGAAACCAAATGATATTTAGTATTCTTATGTAATCCCTTTATACCATATTCAAAGCTTTCTTGTCCATGAAGATGTCCGTATATTACATGTTCTACTTTGTATTCATCAATTATTTCTTTGAATAAAGTATTATCTCCTTCTTCATTACTAGGTGGATAATGAATTATCACAATTATTTTTTCAAATCCAGATTTTTTAGCACTTTCTAAAGAAATCCTTAGTCTGTTAGCTTCTCTTTTATATATCTTCTGATCATTTTCTTCAAATCTAATATCATTTGGTGTAGTCCAACCCCTAGTTCCACATAAGGCATAAGAACCTATAACCTGAAAAGAAGTATTCATAAATATCATAGTATCGTCAAATTTTTTATTTAATGCACTAGCTGTAGTCCACCAATAATCATGATTGCCTTTAATAAAATATTTTTTTCCATTTAACTTGTATATTTTATTTAAATCAAGCATTGCATCATCTAACTTTGATGCCCAAGAAATATCTCCCACTACAAGAACAATATCCTCTTCAGATACTCTATTTTGCCAATCAGAAAATATTTTTTTTTCATGTTTATGCCAGTTTTCTCCAAAAATATTCATTGGTTTATCAATTGAGGTTGATAGATGTAAATCTCCTATTGCAAATAATTTCATCCTAATCCTCCGTTGTTAGAGTTTTTAACTTCTTTGTTTTTAATATTTTATCCAATTCATATTTTAAATCTATCAATCCCTTTATATCATTAAGTGCTGCTCTTTGATTTAAAATACTCCTGTATTGGAAGTACCTTTCATTATCTCCAAATTCCCTTAATTTGTATATTCTAGAGTACACATCTGATATAGCATTCTCCTTTTCTGTAAATAGTTCTTGTGCCTTTATGATTTCTTCTCTAATTACACCCATTTCCTGATCTAGGCTAAACGCTGCATCTGCCGACCTTTTAAGTCTTTTTGCCAATTCTTCTGGTATATAATGGTCATATTTATACTTTAAAGAATGCTCTATAGTAGCCCAAAAATTCATGGCAAGTGTACGTATTTGAATTTCGCACATCACTTCTATTTGTCCCTCTATTGTATGCACTGGATACATAATTATTAAATGATAGCTTCTATAACCACTGTCTTTAACATTTTTAATATAATCTTTTTCTAATATTACCCTCATGTCTTCTCTTTGTTTTATGATGTCTTTTATTAAATAAATATCTTCCACAAACTGACACATAATTCTAATACCAGCTATATCCTCAATATCTTCAAGTTTTTCGGCATCCAACCTTTTCATCTTTGCCATTATAGAAGAAATTTGTTTCGTTCTTCCCATCACAAATTCAATTGGTGAATGCTCTCCCTTATCTAAATATTCTTTTCTTATATTTTTAAATTTAATTTTTAATTCTTCCACTGCATATGAGTATGGACTTATAATATTTTTCCAAGCTTCATAATCCATATATATCCTCCTCATTTCATAAATTAGTAATTAATTTTTTATATCATCTATATTTCTTAGTTTGTACCTAAGCATATTATTATTTAGTGTATATGTAATAACATCTGAATCAAGTAAATAAGCTAAGGCAGCGTTTAAAGAATTTCTATATTCTAAAAATGCTATATAATTCTTTACCAAGTATCTCTTATCCACAAAATCTTTAATTAATTGATCAAAAGTCTTAGCTCTATTCAATGAATTTAATAAAAATTCTAGCATCCTAAATAGAGCCTTATAGTTACTGGTAGCAATATCTAGTGTTTCTTTTTTCGAATATTTCCCACTGGAATGGCCTAAAATAGCAATATCAAAATCAATATTTCTCAAATTATCCAATGACCATATTTGACTAGCAAAATCAGACATAAAAAGAAAATCAAATTTTTTCAATGAATTTTCTGTTACCATCAAATCAGCCAAGAATACAACTTTATCATCTGTTAAAACACCTATTCCACCTTCTGTATGACCAGAACACTCGACTATAGTGAACTTATGTCCTTTTAACTCTAATATATCTCCAGGCTTTATTACATGATCAATAGTAACACTCTTTTGTATATATTTTTCTACCTCTTTTACTAATATATCACTCCTTCTACCACCAGTTAGATAATCTAGGTATATGTCTGGATTTTCTATAAATACCTTTGCTCTTTTTGAAGCATATATCTCTAAATTAGGAAACTCTTTTTTAATTTGATAATTTCCTCCTATGTGATCCTCATGTTCATGCGTATTAATAATATAAGAAACACTTATATTATTATCTTTTAGTATTTTTAATATTTTTTCCTGCCTATCTCCGCCTAATCCCACATCAATCATCAGAGCTGTATTGTCTTCAAATACATATAAACCTGTATTTGTTCCACCTCTAATCCAATATGTATTATTCCTTATATTCATTAATTCCATTTATTACCTTCACAATTCTAAATATATATCTTTTGTAGTATTTAAAAAGTTTGTCTTACTATTCTAGTTTAACATACCTATAAAATAAGATACAATCTTTTATTACAAATAAAGTATTATTCACCTAATCTTTTATATGGCTTGAGATTCATTGCTTTAATGTGTATAATATATATAAATATTAATTTGGACAATTAGGAGTTTATAATGAATAGATATACAAAATTTATAAATATGATGGGTTCTTATTACACAAAGGACTACGAAAAAGAAAAAAAGAATATTACTAAAGTTAGAGAAATAAAAGAAGAGACAGTTAAAAAGTTTTTTCTTCAAGGAGATTGCGAAATATTGGTTGTCTTTGAAGATACAGGAAGAGAAATACTAATTGATGATTTTTCACCTGTAGAAGACATAAAAAAATATCTCGGTCCTTCATTCGTAGACAAAAAAAGAAGATAGTTAATATTTATAATATAAATATTTTTCATATAAAAAAGCCTTCATATTATGAAGGCCTTTTTTATTTCTTTTAAATTTTATAACTTTATTATTCTTCTTTGGCTATTTCCTCTTCTTTAAAAGGATTTTCCATCCCTTCTAAATAGTACTTATAACTTGTAGAAGTCATTTGTATCTGCTTTATTTTCGCCTTTTCGCCAGTTGTAAGAATTGTAACTAAATCCCCTACTCTGTAATTATTATTTTCCATATCAATAACCTCCTAAATTTCCGTATATTTTTCATTCTTATCTTTATACCCACCATGATAGTAAATATCTAAAATACATAAAATATTTGAAATAAAATAATTTTTAAAATCATAAATCTCTCAATTTAAAGTTTTGTATTTATATAAAAAATAAACGAGAACCATAGGGGGATATGGTTCTCGTTTGGGGAGATTGAGTATTTTAATTTATTATGTTTGTATTATATATTTGCCCACTAATACTTTTTTAAAACATAAAATTATAAAATTTTCTCAAAAAATTATTATTTTTCTTCTTTTTCTATCTCATTTAAATAATTATATATAGTATATCTAGATACACCAAGCTGTTCGGCTATATACGGAACACTTTTTTGTATCTTAAATACACCAACATTTTTTAAATTTCTAATTAAATTTATTCTATCATTTTTGTTCATACTTACAATTGACTTGCCCATTTTTTCAACTTCGGCCATTAGTTTTTGTTCTACTAACTCACCATTATCATAAGTTTCAAACTCTTGATATCCTTCGCTACCCATAGACAAGAATCTTTTTAATGAAGATTGTAATTCCACAAATTCATCACAATCGTAATTAATACAAAAAGAAATATTCTTACCAAAGGCATTTGTTACTATTGTAGATGACTTGATTTCTTTTTTTAGTTTCTTATTTGTTTTTTTGTAGTTGACATTGTATCCCCCGATACTTCTCTCAATTAATTCTTCAGACTTTGTTGCAAGTGGATCCCCTATTTTTCTACCTGTAACATGACCATTATATATCGACATAATGGCTTGATCTGGATTATCTATATCTGAAATTACTACCTCACATCTATTCCCGAACATTTCTGAGATAATAATAGCCATTACATTCAAATATTCTACAAAACTTTCAAAGTCATTTACTTTTCCTTTATATGTACCTATTTCCATAATAATTCAATAGATTAACTATTGCACTCCCTTCTCCTAAAGTTTTATTATACTAATTATACAACAAGTTATTTAAAATTTGTATAATTATATTAAAAAACTTTACTTATACAGTCTTAAATAGTCAGCCTCTTCTTGAGCATTTTGAACTCTATAACCACCTGCAGCCAAGGCTTTCATTTCAAATTCTCCTGGATATATACTAATAGGAGCTATAAAAGAAGTTTTTTCTTTTATCCAATTTATCAACATTTTTGAATGTGACATCCCACCTGTCAACAATATTCCATCTATTTTACCATCATCTACTACAGATAGCGAACCAATGTATCTTGATATTTGATAAGCCATAGCTTTATATACATTTTCTGCATCCTTATCTCCAGAATTTATCATAGATTCTACTTCTCTTGCATCTGTAGTTCCTAGATATGAATATAGTCCACCTGTACTGTCTTCATATCTTTGAAGGCCCATATAACCTTGATCTTTCGCTATTTTTATGCAGCTATATACTGGAATTGCTCCTGCTCTATTAGTTGAAAAAGGTCCTTCATCTGATGAAATAACTTCTATTAATCTGCCATTTTTTTGGAAATTCATAGAAATACCTCCACCTAAATGTGCAACTATAAATGATGAATTTTTATAATCCATATTATTTAATTTACAATGTTCCATTGCAACAGCTCTGGTATTTAAGGCATGTGAAAAGCTGCTCTTTGGATATTCCTTTACACCTGATAATCTAGCAACATCTGCTAACTCATCCACAGATACAGCATCATATATATATGCTGGTATATCTGCTAGTTTAGATATTTTACTTGACACTAATGCTCCTAAATTTGAAGCATGGAATTGAGCTGGATGGTATCTCATTATTTCGCATAGTTCGTCATCTATATAATACGCACCTGCGTGTAGTGGTGGTAACATTCCTCCTCTTGACACGATAACATCTAAATCTTTAGCTTCAAGCCCGTTCTTATTTAAAAATCCCATAACTTGATTATATCTCATATCAATTTGATCATACAAATCTTCAAATTTTTTTAATTCTTCTACTGGTATATCAATATTTTCTACAACTAATTCATTTAAATCTTCGAATAATCCTACTTTCGTAGATGTTGAGCCTGGATTGATTACTAATATTTTCATATTTACCTCCTATTTAGCATGCTGAACTAAAGCTGCCATAGCTATTGATAAGTATTTTTCTTCTGCAGAAGCACTTCTTGATGTCAATACTATCGGACATTTTGCGCCCACAATAAATCCTGCCATTTTACCCTGAGCTGCAAAGTTAAATGTTTTATCCAATATATTACCTGCTTGTATATCTGGTACTAATAATATATCTGGATCTCCTGCTACTTCTGAATGATATTCTTTTATTTCAGCCGCTCTTTTACTATAAGCAAGGTCGAATGAAATAGGACCTTCTATTAAACAATTTTTGATTTCTCCTCTTTGTTGTCTTTGCTTTAATTCATCAGCATCGATTGTACACTGCATCTTTGGATTTACTTTTTCAACTGCTGCTAAACACGCTACTTTCGGACAATCATAGCCTAATTTTCTGTATACTTCTACAGCATTTTCTACAATTTTTTGTTTTGCCTCCACATCTGGATATGTATTCATACCACCATCTGTTATAGTGATAATTTTGTGATACGTTGGCACTTGTTCAAAAGACATATGTGACATTTGCTTATCTGTTCTCAGTCCTTTTTCTTTATCTACTACAGCTCTCATCAATACTGCTGTTTCTATATGACCCTTTAATATAAAATCTGCTTTATCATCTCTTATAAACTCTACTACTTTTTCTGCTGCTAGTTCCGGTGAATCCACGACAATTATCTGATAATCATCTGTATTTTTACCATTTTTTTCTAATACTTCATGTATTTCTCTTTCGTGTCCAACAAAAATTGGTATAGCTAGACCAATTTTTTCAGCTTCAATAGCGCCGCCTATAGCTGCTTCATCTGCCATACACACAACACAACGCTTAGTATCTGGGTATGCTTTTACTTTTTCTATTACTTCTTCAAAATTCTTAATCATAATACTATCCTTTCTTGCAATCTGCAAATTTAACACTTTTGATTTTAATCAAAATAACGTTTACTTAAAATACATTAATATATAAAAAAGGCATTATCGACAAGGCGTATTTCGTCCTAAGTCAATAATACCCAGTTTTACAAATTATAATAATCGTCTATATATTCATCTAAGTCAATACTATCAGAATCTATAAAATCTAGCAATATACTCGTATCAAATTTCACATATTTATCATATTGAATTTTTCTACTGAATACGCTTTGTAAAAAATCATGAGTAAAGCTTCTATAATTTTCATCATACGTAAATAAATATAAAGTGTTATTTCTTATGAATATATTAAACATAATGTCAGAATTTATGCTATAAATAAACTCTTCTACATGTGTATTGTCTGAGAAATATTGAGTGTATAAATTACAACTATTAAACTCTATTTCTTGTATAGTCAAAAATTTTTGGTATATTTCTTCCTTTATTTGTTCTTCTGTTATATTTTCTTCAAATTTGTATATGTCAACAAATTCTTCTTTTTCCATAATTTCTTGAACATCCCATTCACTAATTCTATGCTTATCTATAACAATTATTGATGTCAATTTGTAATTTTGATATATATCTTCATTTAAAAACTCAAAATCTTTATTTATCGTATTTTTTTCAATATCTAAATCATCAATATTCAAAAACTTAACTATTGCACTAGCTTCATAATATCCATCTTCATCTTCAAATACAAATTCAGACTTATAAACATATTCCATCATTTTTGATACTTGCGAATATAATAAAGTTCCATTAATTTCACTAATATGTGATTTAGATAATTCTTCCCTATTAGAGTAATGATATAATGCTTCTCTATCTCTAGCTACAAACCTCATAATCATATATTGAACAAATTCTACTGGACTTTCAAATTTTTTTGATATTTTATCAAATATTGAACGTGGATTTATTTCAAGTATCTTACTTTCTATAGAAATTCCTTCTTCAAATCTCTGAATTCTTTTGAATTTTTCATCTCTAAAATTGCTTTTGAATTCTTCAGGTCTTTCAGAGCTCTCAAATCTCTCGCAGTAACCTTCTTGCCTGAAGATACTTGCGAATAGCTTTTTCCTATTGTAATCACATATAGAACAAATTTTATTATCTTTATTACTTTCTTTATTGTGCTTATTCTTTTCATCATTCTCATAATTTAACATCCTTTCATAATATACATTAACCTTATTAAATTTTTCAACAAAGTTAAAACTGCTGTAAAAACTGATTATGTCGTGATTCATTTTTTCTGGCAAAATTTTATTATAACTTATATTTTTATTTAAATATTGCTTAACTAAATATAAAGACTCATTTAATGCTAAATTGATATTGATTCCACCTAGACCACCATACTTCTTTTTATAAAAAAGATTTCTCTGTTCATATGTTAAATACTTTAATTCATAAAAATCTGATATACCTAGTCCCTCTGCATCAAGCATAAAAACATGTGAAACTATTTCATGATCATGATTTATCCATTCAATCATCATCATCATCGTTCCCATTAGCCTTGTATTTGTACAAAAAGATTTAATAAATCTCATACTTCCTCCAACCTATATTTTTATTTATATACCACAAAATAAGTGTTTTAAATTATTTTATCATTAATCTATTTATATCCATATATAATATTCTATATTATCCATAAAATCTATATTAAAATTATACTTCAAAATAAGCATTTCTACAAAAATACATAAAAAATTGCCAGTTACTATATAGTAACTGGCAATAAAAAAATGAAAAAGAGATTAGTAAAGTACTATTGAATCTCTAATAACGACTGTAACTTAATTATAATATATTATCAAAAATAATTTTACCTAAAATATGGTTATTTTTAAATAATTTTACACGAAAATAATAGGCAAATTTATGTTAAATTAGCATAATATAGCCACTAAACATGTAAATTGTGGCTAATATATAAAATATATTCATTAAGTGTAAAAATAAACATTTATATATTTATAAAAACTTTCACATAATTTTTTTGTACAAAAAATTGCCAGTCACTATAAGCAACTGGCAATAAAAAAATGAAAAAGAGATTAGTAAAGTACTATTAAATCTCTAATAACGACTGTAAAAACATTATATAACACATAGAATTATAAAGTAATCATAATTAAGTGTAATTCTGTGGTTTATTATGCTAAATATTTGGCAAATTAAAGGCAAAAATATTTCTCAAATAATTTTTTGCCTTTATTCATTTTTTAACTTAATATCTATTTATGTAAATTTAATTTTATAACAAATGTCACACCCTGGTCATTTGAATATACATCTATATAGCCATCATGCTTAGTAATTATATCTTTTGCAAGCGATAAACCAATACCAGAATTACCATTCTTACCTTTATAAAATCTATCAAATATATGTGGCATATCATTTGGATCAATTGATTCTCCATCATTATATATACTTGATAATACGAAACCATCTACTATTCTTACCGTAACTACTATTTTAGTCTTTGCATACCTAAGAGCATTAGATAATATATTATTTACTACTCTCTCAAGCATTTCCTCATCACCATACACCAGCATTTCTTCATCAGAAATTTCTGTATTAATGAGAATATCCTTAGTTTTAGCAATTTTTTCAGTATCCCATACACATGAATGTATAATATCTTTGAAGTTTAATACTTCTTTTTTTGAAACTATATTGTTAGACTCAATTTTTGATAGTAAAAGTATTTCATTTACTAGATTTGCCATCTTTTCACTTTCCTCAATTATGATTTGTGCTGCTCTTTTACTATCTTTAAATACACCAGATTCAATACCTTCTGCATATCCTTGTATGGACATCAAAGGTGTTCTCAATTCATGTGATGCATTTTGAAAAAATATTTTTTTACTCTCCTCAGATTTATTTTTAGCATCTGCCATATCATCTACTGAGTTTGCAATATCATCAAATTCAAGATAATCAAAATGTCTAAATCTATTTACTTTTTCTCCCTGCCCTACACCAATAATATATCTCTTTAAATTTCTAAATGATCCGTCTACTTCCTTAGCAACTAAGAAAATAAATAATGTTGAAAATAATCCAAAATTTAACATCAATAATATAAGCATCTTAATCATAAGCTCAATGAAATTTTGGCTAGGGCTGATATTAGTATATAAAATTACAATATACACTTTTTCTTTTCCTGCTCTTTGTTCCTGTATTGTAGCCTTTCTTACAAAAGATTCATCATATACACCTTCATATTTCCTTAGTTTTGTATAATATGTATTATTGTCAATTGAAATTTTGGAAGGCTTATCATCTTTTCTACTTATTTTAAAAACATTATATTTTTTTGCTATCTTCTCCACTCTATCATATTCTCTTTGTGTAACATCATTGGTACTTGGGTGAATAATATTTTTACTTTCATCTATTAATATACTGTTAACTGGCACCATTTGATAGATGTCTTCCTCTGTATTCCAGTCAACTTCATGTTTTGGTGAATTATAATATTCATCAAATAATGAAAACTTTTTTTCCATAGATGTCATTGTATTATTATCTACATATTCCTTTGAAAAATAATAAAATGAGACTATTACTATTAATAGAGTTGCCAACACAATATAGGTTGGTATTCTAAATAAATTATATTTTAACTTTCTTCTATATTCAAATTTTCTGCTAATTACATTATTATATTTAGTCTTCGTTTTCATTTTTTATATTTAGTTTAAATCCATACCCCCATATAGTTTCAACTTCAACATTACTATTACAACTATTAAGCTTCTTTCTTAGCCTTTTAATTGTATCATCAGTAACTCTCGTCTCAACATCGCTTTCATAACCCCAAATAACATTTAAAAGTTCTTCTCTAGATACTGCTCTATCAGTATTTTTAAACATATGACACATCAACATAAATTCAGTATTAGTCAATTTTAAAACTGAATCTTTACAATAAGAAGTTTTTAACTTTGGATATATTGTAATATCTCCAAATTCCAATTCATCTTTTACTTCATTTTTTTGAGGTGAAAGTCTTTTCATCATAGCCTTTACTCTCATAACCAATTTAACTGGTGAAAAAGGTTTTGTAAAGTAGTCATCACATCCTAGAGTAAAGCCTGTAATATAATCTGCATCTGATCCGCGCGCAGTAAGTAATATAATCGGTACATCGTTTTTCTTTCTAATGATTGAGCATACACTCAGACCGTCTGTTCCTGGCATTGTAATATCCAAAATTACTAAATCAGGATTAGTAACTTTCATTTCACTTAACAAATCATCTCCGTTTTCGAATAAAAATACTTTATAACCTTCATCTTCCAAAAATGTTTTTAAAAGTTCTCTAATATTTTTTTCGTCGTCGGCAACAAAAATCTTTTTTTTCATTTTATACTCCTACAAACATATTTACTCTGAGATTAGTATCCCCCTTAATATAAATCAAACTAACTATAATTTATTAGATTTTGCACATTTTTAATTTTACTAAATTAAAATATGTGTTAATAATTTAATTTGATACTACTTATTAATTATAACATATTTCAGAAACTTTTAATAGTATAGTGCATTTTTTTCTTAATTATAGTTGAGTATTTTACATACATTTCAAATTTTTTACACTTTAAAACCATTAATTCTGTTACAAATTTATCTTTTATACTAATTTAACAATATATTATATAATATATGTTATAATTATAGAAAATATATGTAGGCGGTGAATTATGGGAAAAATTGCAGCATTTTTTGATATAGATGGGACATTATATAGAGATTCTTTACTTATAGAACATTTCAAAAAGCTAATAAAGTATGATTTAATAAATGAGAGAAAATGGTCTGAACATCTAGAGACTACCTATAGAAACTGGGAAAAAAGACAAGGTAATTATGACGATTATCTTCATGAGATATCTGATCAATATGTGGAAGCTATTAAAGGTCTTAGTTATAATGATCTTAATTTTTCTTGTGACCAAGTAATAAAATTAAAAGCGGATAGAGTTTATAAGTATACAAGATCTAGGATAAAATGGCATCAAGATAGAAATCATATAGTAATATTTATTTCTGGCTCTCCTGATTACCTAGTTCAAAGAATGGCTGATAAGTATAACGTAAGTGATAATATTGGTAGTACATATATAGTTGCCAACGGTAGAATCACAGGTGACGTAATACCTATGTGGGATGCAGAAAGTAAGAATAAAGCTATGGACAAGTTTATAGAAAAATATGATATAGACATGGAAAACTCATATGCATATGGTGATACAAATGGAGATGTAAGCATGCTATCAAGAGTAAAATATCCTGTTGCCATAAATCCCACTAGGGAATTACTTACACATCTTTATAATGATGAAATACTACGTAAAAAAGCTCAAATTGTAGTAGAAAGAAAAGATGTAATATATGATTTACGAGCTGATGTTTTACATATGGAAAATATAGAGAGATCTGATTATTAATAAGTGTATTTTAAGGTAAAAATAGTAATATAAATAGAATTAGTAATATTATTTTATATGGAGGTAGTTTTATGACTATAGGTGTTGATTATTCATACGTTAAAAATTTATTGTCACAAGGAAATTATAGAAGAGCATATGATACTCTAAATAATTTTTCAGAAAGAGATGCCGAATGGTTTTACTTGAGAGGTATAACTGCTATGAATCTTGGTTTTTATGAAGAAGGCGAAGATTATATAAAGAGAGCTAAATTTATGGAGCCAAATAATAGAATATACTCTAGTGCATTTGATCAGTATATAAATAGAAGAAATGACTACAATCAAAGAGCTGATTACTACAATAGAAGTAGAACCAACCTAGGTAATCCAGGATGTTGTGGTGGTAACTGTTGTGATACATGCTGTACTCTTTGGTGTGCTGATTCAATGTGCGAATGTTGTGGTGGCGATTTAATTAGTTGTTGTTAATATATGAATAAAAGTAAATCACAATCTCTTAAAGTTGCATTTTCTGGTTTAATATTAGCAATCAATACTATTATTTTACTTTTAGTAAATATAATTGAAACTAACACACTAGCATTATTGGCACTAGCTTCTTTTTGTTCAGCAATTGTATTAATAGAATTTGGTTTAAAAACATCAATTGTTTTTAGTTTAGCCTCTATATTATTAGCTTTTATAGTACTTACAAATAAAATGTATTTTTTTGTGTATGCTCTAAGCTTTGGTATTTATGGATGTATAAAAGCTATAATTGAGAAAAATAAAAATATAAAATTTCAATATGTATTAAAATTACTATATGCAAACTTAGTATTCATATTATTATATTTCATATCTACAAAATTATTGATAATGTTTGATATGAAAATATTATACATAATAGTATATAATTTTGTATTTATCATATACGATTTTATCTACAGCCAATTTATTGAATTCTACTATAATAAAATTAGAAAAAGGTTAAAAATAGATAACTTTTAATAAAATTTTTTATTTTATAAAATTACAAAAACAAAACTCCCAGTTTAAACTGGGAGTTTTGTTTTATATTCCAACATAAATTCAAATTTATATCATTTTAATATAATTAATATTCAATTTTTTCAGGAATAACTTCGCCTTCATTTAATTTTTTGATAAATTTATAGAAAAATGCAAATGTTATACTAGCCGCTAATGCATCTGCAAACGGAGCTGCAAATAATATACCATTTAGACCCCATATTTTTGCGAAAATAATTATAGATGGCATTAAGAATAATACTTGTCTTGTAGTTGTTAAAAACATAGCTTTTTTCGATTCTCCAATTGCTTGAAAAAAGTTTGCTCCAATAATCTGAAAACCAACTACTGGTAAGCACATCAACCAAATTCTTATAGCATGTGAGCCAAATCTCAATAACTCTGGATCTCTATTAAATATTCCCACTAATACTTGCGGAAAAATCTGTACTATTAAAAATCCAAAACTTGAAAATACAACACCTGCTATTATAGCTTTTTTAACAGCTTCTTTAACTCTATTATATTGCCTTGCACCGAAATTAAAACTTACTATAGGTTGCAATCCTTGGTTTAAACCTATTATAGGTAATATTAATAAAGTAAGCACACTATTTATTATTCCCATTGTCGATACAGCTATATCTCCTCCATATGAAGCTAATGAGTTATTTAGCAACATATTTAATAATGAATTTGCCAGCTGTAGTATAAAACCAGGCATACCTAATACTATAATCTCTTTTGCAAGGTTAGAATTTAATTTCATATTTATTAACCTTAATCTATGCTTGGCTGATTTTGACAAGAAAGGCTGTATTGCCCAAATTACAGATATTAATTGAGATATTATAGTTGCAAGAGCTGCACCTGCCATACCCATTTTTAATATGTATATAAATATTGGATCTAAAATAATATTAGTACCAGCCCCTATAAACATAGTAGTCATAGATAACTTAGGTTTTCCATCTGCTCTTAATAAATTATTTAAGCCCATACCAGTTACTTGAAATACAGTACCCAAAAATATTATCCTCATATATTCTCTTGCATATGGTAGTATACTTTGACTTGCTCCAAATAGTTTGAGCAAATCATCTAAAAATAAACTACCAATTATAGTAATAATTAATCCACTTATTAAGGATAAACTTATAACATTACCTAATATTTTTTCCGCTTTATTGACATGTCCTCTTCCCAAACTAAGTGAAAATAAAGTAGCTCCCCCAACTCCAAATAATATACCTATAGACATCATTATTATCATAGCTGGAAAAGATATTGTAATAGCAGCAAGACCTTTGGCACCCAAATAATCCGCATTTCCTATAAACATTCTATCTACTACATTATATAAAGCATTTACTGTCATACCAATAATTGCTGGAATAGAAAACTTGTATAAAAGCCTATTTATATTTTCATAGGCCAATGGGTTTTCACTTACCTCCTTTTGATTTACAATATTCAAATCATTTAATTCGCTTTTATTTTCCATCATATTCCCTT
Organism: Peptostreptococcus equinus; assembly: GCF_027125355.1. Taxonomy (NCBI): domain Bacteria; kingdom Bacillati; phylum Bacillota; class Clostridia; order Peptostreptococcales; family Peptostreptococcaceae; genus Peptostreptococcus; species Peptostreptococcus equinus. The sequence continues at coordinate 1,553,485 of NZ_CP114052.1, forward strand.
TCTTTTTTACTATGTTTATCGTATTCATACTTTTCCACATTTTCCACCATTTTTTGCAAATAATAGTATGATTGTTCTTTCTCCTGTTCTGACATACCCTGTGTCAAAACTGTACTCCAACTATCTAGTACAGAAAATATTTCTTCTCTAATATCCTTAGCTTTGTCTGTTAGAAATATCCTATTCTCTCTCTTATCATTTTCATTCTTTATTTTTTTCACAATTTTTTTATCTATTAGTGATTTTATTACTCTAGCTGTTGAAGCTTTATCAATATTTAAATATTTAGATAAAAAATCTTGAGATACTCCGTTATTTTCATATAATGTGCATAAAAATGATTGTTCTGATGCTGTTATATCTAATTCTTTTAAACACATATTTTTATAAATAGATCCCTTTCTATATAAAACAGATATTAATCCACCTGTACTCTTCCTCATGCTTACATCTCCTTGTACTTATGTAAAATAAATAGTTGACTAATCAACTATATTTAGTTTAACATTTTTTAGTTGCATAGTCAACTATTTATTTTAAAGTTATCGTTTTCAAAAAATTAAAAAAATAATTATAATTATGACTATATTTTAATTATTAATTTTACCTTGCTATATATCATCTAATATAATAAAATATGCACATAAAAGAATAACTATAAATAAAAATTGTTATAGAAAAATAGAGGTGTTATATGAAAAAAATGACTCTTTGCTATATGCAAAAGGATAACCAAATTCTTATGCTACATAGAACAAAAAAAGAAATCGACATAAATAAAAGTAAATGGATAGGTGTGGGGGGAAAAATTGAAAAAAATGAAAAACCAATTGATGGTATGATAAGGGAGATAAAAGAGGAAACTGGATATACTGCAATTTCTTGTGACTTTAGAGGATTCATACATTTTTTCTACAATGATCATTCAGAGGAATTAATTTATTTATATACATGTAATAATTTCCATGGAATCTTGCAAGAATGCCTAGAAGGAGAGCTTCATTGGATTGATAAAGACAATATCTTTACACTAAATCTTTGGGAGGGAGACAAAATTTTTTTAAATCTACTTGCTGAGGATTCCAAAATATTTGATTTATATTTATATTATCATAATGATGATTTATTAAAATATGAATTAAAATTTTTATAAAAATCTCAATAATATTTATTATTTATATAAGTACTTTAAAAGAGGACTTGCATTGCAAGTCCTCTTAACATTTATAATATTTATTTATCATTAAATTTAAATTTAATGATAAATATTCTAATTACTTATCTAAGTCATAATTATTTTCAATTATATTAGATAGTGTATGCCATGCAAGTACAGCACATTTTACTCTAGCTGGCATATTAGACACATTTTCAAGAACTACTGCATCACCAAGCTGATCCATTAAATCCTCATCTACAGGAACTTCCTTTTTTATCATCCCTATAAATTTTTCTGTTAATTCTTTAGCTTCGTATATGTTCTTTCCTTTTATAAGATCTATCATCATTGAAGTAGATGCTCTAGATATAGCACACCCTTCTCCAACAAAACTAGCATCTTTAATTGTTTCTCCATCCATTTCAAGTTGTAGAGTAATTTCATCACCACAACTTGGATTATGACCTAATTCACTAAATGTTGGTGAATCCAGGTTTCTTCTATTTGCTTTATTGTTACTTTCTTGAAGCAACATATCTGTATATAAACTCTTAAGATCCATATCCCATCACCTTTCTTACTTCTTTTAACTTATCTATGAAATAGTCAATTTCTTCAAAGGTATTATACACTGCAAAACTTACTCTACAAGTAGAATTTTGCTTTAAATAAGTATGTAGAGGCATTGTGCAGTGGTGTCCTGTTCTAATAGCTATATCATAAGTATCAAGTACTGTTGATACGTCATGAGCATGTATATCTTTTATATTAAAGTCAACAAGCGGTGACCTTAAATATGAATTTGTAGAATATATTTCAACAAAATCAAGTTCACTCATCTTCTTATACGCATAGTCAGTAAGTGCTAACTCATGTTCATGAATATTTTCTATTCCTACTCTTTCCATAAATTCCATTGCTGCTGCTAAAGCTACTGCTCCACCAACATTCTGAGTACCAGCTTCAAATCTAGCAGGTACGGGTGCAAAAGTTGTTTCTTGTTCATAAACATACTCTATCATATCTCCACCAAACATAAATGGTGGCATTGAGTCTAATATTTCAAATTTACCATATAGAACACCTATACCCATAGGTCCATACATCTTGTGACCGGAAAAAGATATAAAGTCTACATCCCAATCTTGAACATCCATTTTTAAATGTGGTGACAACTGTGCACAGTCAATTGATACTACAGCTCCTACTTTATGAGCAGCCTTTACTACTTCCTTTATATCTACTACACCACCTACTGTGTTTGATGCTCCTGCAAGTGACACTACTTTAGTATTTTCATTAATAGCTTTTTTATACTCATCCATGTCTATTTCATTCTTGTCATTAAGATATACGTATTTTAGAACCGCACCTGTTTTTTGTGCAACAAACTGCCAAGTAACCAAATTGCTATGATGTTCAGCTATTGAAATAAGTATTTCATCTCCTGCTTTTAGCTTACTAAGGCCATATGAATAAGCTATAAGATTTAATGCTTCAGTAGTATTTCTAACGAATATAATTTCGTTTTCTGATTTAGCATTGATAAACTTTTGAGTTATCTTTCTAGCATTTTCATACTTTTCTGTAGCTAAAATTCCTAAATAATGTGCCCCTCTATGTGGATTTGCATTTTCGTAACTGTAGTAATTAGCCAACGCATCAATAACACATTTAGGTTTTTGAGAAGTAGCGCCATTATCAAAATACACTATATCTCTGCCCATTTTTTCCTTATCTAAGTAAGGGAATTCTTCTCTTATTTTGTTTATTGTTTCTTTATTCATATGGTTCACCTCACAAATAAATTATTATATTCTTGACTCAATATGTTCCCACACAGAATTTCTTAATTCTTCAGTTGGTAATTTATCAATAGTTGGAGCTAGTTTAGTTTGAACAATCATCTTTTTAGCTTCTTCTATATCCAAACCTCTACTCATTATATAAAATAGTATATCTTGATCTATCTTACCTGCACTAGCAGCATGTACTCCCTCTACATCATCTTCTTCACATAATAGTACTGGTACAGCAATAGATCTTACGTCGTCATCAAGTAATGTAGCAAATTCTTCTTCGCTACCTTTTGATCCCATAGACCCTCTTTTAAAATCTATTGTTCCCTTAAAAGTTTTTCTTGCTTTATCTTTAAGAGCTCCATTTACTAAAATATTTGATTCTGTTTCTATACCCATTTGTTTAATGTGATAGAAAATATCTAATGATTTTGATTCATTTGCAAAATATACAGCTTCTACATTTGTCTTTGATTGCTTTCCTTTTAGATTTGCAACATAGTTTGTTACTGTATTCTTTGCTCCAGCTTCTACTTGTATTAGATTTACAGTAGCACCTTCCTCAACATCTGCCATAATATCTGTTAGTGTCTTTTCTTCTTCTAGACATCTAGCTATATAGTATATATCTACTGTTGAATTTTTCTTTGCTATTATATTAATCTTAGTATGTCTTGAAGCTTGAGCTTCTTGAGCTAATTCGCTTATATCAAACATAGCTTCGACTTTTTCACCTTCGTTTGCCACAATTTCGTTTACTTGGTCTTTCACTTCAGGTAACTCGATTAGGGATTCATTTACCTTTAGCCATCTCCAAGTAAGAAGTGGTAATGTATTTGCTATCATAATTTTCCTCCTAACCTATAGTTCCTTCTAGTTCTAAATTGATCAAGTTATTCATTTCTACTGCATATTCAAGTGGCAATTCCTTAGCTATTGGCTCAGCAAATCCTCTTACTACCATAGATTTTGCTTCGGCTTCACTAATACCCCTAGACATCAAGTAGAAGATTACTTCATCATCTATTCTACCTATTTTAGCCTCATGACCTAAGTCAACGTCCTGAGTAGCTATATCAATTACTGGAATAGTATCCGATCTAGATTCTTGATCTAGCATTAGCGATTCACAACTTACAGTAGACTTCGATCCTTTGGCATTCTTTGTCATCTTCACAAGCCCTCTATATATTGCTACACCACCATCTTTTGATATAGATTTTGAGTTTACTGTTGAAGATGTATTAGGAGCTGAATGTATAACCTTTGTTCCTGTATCTAGATATTGACCTGCTCCTGCAAATGTAATACCTGTAAATTCAGATTTAGCATTTGCTCCTTTTAGTATAGACATTGGATATAGACATGACACCTTTGAGCCAAATGATCCGGATACCCATTCGATCTTACCATCTTCCTCAACTATACATCTTTTTGTGTTTAGATTATACATATTCCTTGACCAGTTTTCTATTGTAGAATATCTAAGTGTTGCACCTTTATTTACAAATAATTCAACTGCCCCAGCATGTACATTTACTACGTTATACTTAGGTGCTGAACATCCTTCAATAAAATGACAATAAGCACCCTCATCAATAATAATTAGAGTATGTTCAAATTGTCCTGCTCCTGGCGCATTTAATCTAAAATATGATTGTAGCGGTACATCAACCTTTACACCCTTTGGTACGTACACAAAAGATCCACCTGACCATACAGCATAATGAAGAGCTGCATACTTATGGTCTGCATTAGATATACACTTCATAAAGTACTGCTTTACTAGATCTGGATATTCTCTAACACCTGTTTCAAAATCTGTATAAACCACACCTTGGTCTAAAAGTTCCTGCTGAATGCTATGATATACCACTTCTGAGTCATATTGTGCACCAACACCTGAAAGATTTTTTTCTCTTTCAGCTTCTGGTATACCTAGCATATCAAAAGTATTCTTGATATCTTCTGGAACCTCTCCCCAGTCACCAACTAGGTCAGCATCTGGTCTTATATATGTAGTAATATCATCTATATTTACTTCATCAAGATTTGGTGCCCAAGTAGGATTGTCTAATTCATAGAACTTTTTAACAGATGCTTTTCTAATTTCAAGCATCCACTCTGGTTCACCTTTTTCCTTACTTATCTGAGTTACTATTTCTTCAGTTAAACCCTTTTCAGACTTTGACTTATATTTAAATTCATTCTTTATATCATAGATTCCACGATCTTGATCTTTTATTTGAGTTCTTTTCTTTCTTTCTTTAGTTTCCATTCGATGAATTCACCTCATCTCTAATCCAACCATAACCTTCTTCTTCAACTCTATTGATTAATGACGAATCTCCTTCTTTTGCTATAGAACCATCTATTATTACATGAACTATGTCAGGATTAATATTATGAATTATTTCCTTGTGATGTGTGATTATTAATAATGACTTATCATTATCCTTGAAGTTTTTGATTCCTTCAGCAACTACTCTAACAGCATCTACATCTAGACCTGAGTCAGTTTCATCTAGCATAGCTAGTTTAGGATTAAGAATTTGCATCTGAAGTATTTCAGTCTTCTTCTTTTCTCCACCTGAAAAACCATAGTTCATATATCTACCAGCATACTCTGGTTTCATATCTAATTCTTTCATCTTCTTAGATAAATCCATGTTGAATCTAAGCACAGAAACCTGCTTTTCATCAACTGCAGACTTTGATGTCCTGATAAAGTTTTCCACACTGATACCTGGTACTTCAATTGGATGCTGGAAAGACATGAAAATACCTTTTCTTGCTCTTTCGTCAGCTGCCATATCAGTTACATCTTCTCCTTCAAAGAAAATCTTACCTGATGTTATTACATATTTTGGATTACTCATTATTGTATTTACAAGAGTTGATTTACCTGACCCATTAGGTCCAAGTATTACATGAGTTTCTCCTTTATTTATTACAAGATTTATATTCTTTAGTATTTCTTTGTCCCCTACTTTAACACATAGGTCTTTTATTTCTAGTAATTTATCACTCACTAAATTCACTATCCTTTCCATATATATTATAAAAATTAATTGTTATCACAATTTGTACAAGACTATATTACTATGTTTACCCAAAAAAATCAATTAATCTTGACTAATTTACTAGGAATTATAATAAATTTTTTTATTTAAGTTAATCCATATGAAATTCAATATCAATAAGTGGATTTATAGTCTTTAAATGTAAATATAAAAATACATTAAGATAACATTTATATAAAAAATAACTAGCTTTAAAAATTCAAAGCTAGTTATTTATATTAACATATTATTTTTTTATAAAGATGAATGCTCCACTTACCAAAAGTGTTAAACCTGATAAAGTATAGGCAATAGAATTTTCAGATCCAGTTTTTGCTAACCTTTTGTTATTATTATTAGCAGTAGTATAGTTTTTGTTGTTATTTGTTTTACTATTAATTAAATCAGAGTTTTTCTTAGAGTTTAAATAAGTTATATCTTTTTGAGATAGTTTAATAATCTTCTTAGGGACTTGTCCTTCTTTAACATCTATATAATAATTCTTGCTTAAACCATCTGCTTTATACATATACCTTCCTGGCTCTAATGATATTGCACCATTAGAAACTAACTCTCCTCCTTTTTGAGCTTTTTTAGAATCAAAGCTTCCGTTATCTCCAGTCATGCCTACAAAAACTTTTTCAATTATTTTATTTTTAGAATCAACTTTATAAACCCCAACTTTAACATTCTTAAGAGGATCATATTCTTCATTTATAACCTCTAGTTTAAAACCAGTATCTATCTTTTTAGGATTTTCATTGCTCACTGAACTTGTTTTTTCATGTTCAATTATAATATCTTGCATTTTGTTGTTAACAGTACCATAAGTCCATTGATTAGTATTTAATTTATAACCACTTGGCGCTTTTTTCTCTTTTATTGTATAGTCGCCTGTACCCATATTAATTAATAATACACCATTTACGACTTTTGGCTGTAATTTGTTATATATTTCTTGATTATCAATAGTTGAACCATTCATTTGCAACATTCCATTTTTTCCTGTTATAAAAGTTGTAACATTTTCTTTACCGCTTATAAGCTGTATTTGTGCACCTTCTATTCCATAACCGCTATTTTTATCTACTGTTTTCACTTCTATTGCAATTTTATTACTTTCATAGTCATTTTGAATGACAATGGGATCAGCAGCTTCATTATCAACTATTTTTCTTACAAACTCTGTAGTATTAAGTTTATATCCCTCTGGAGCTTTCTTTTCAATAAACTTATAATCTCCAGGTTCTAAATTTATTTTCCCATAACTTGCAAATATATCAGTTTTTTCTAAAAGTGTTACTGTAGAAGTATCAATAAAACCATTTATATCAGTCTTTGCTTTAAAATATTGTGTATTGACTCCATTTTCTATTTTATAACATGTTATTTCCGCACCTGAAATACCTCTCTGCTTAGAATCTACTTTTTTGAAATTTATACTTCCAACCGCAAAAGAACTACCTATACTTCCAGCCCCTACCATTGGTATAGCTATAGCCAGTGCCATTAAGATATTTAAAATCTTCTTTTTTATTTTCATTTTTTCACCCCATTCAAAATAATATGCATACTTATTCATTATATTTTATAGTTAGTTTAATTATATCATCTATAATTTGCATTTACAATAAAAGAAACGTTGATTTGAACTTCTTTTTCAGTGATTATCAATTTATAATATCATTTTTAATCATTTTATGTTCTTTTATAATATTTTTATTTGTGATATACTTTTCCTATACAAATGTGGAGGTATTTATGAAAAAAAAGATTGCTCTTTTATTGATATTTATTGGTCTCATCATTTTTTCTTATCCGAAGATTTCTGAATTTGTTCTACTATCTCAAAATAAAGCGGAAAAAATTGATGCACTCTCTTCTGATAAGCTAGAAAAAAATGCTAACTCTGGTGACAAGAATTTCGATCAATCAAAAGTCAAGCCTATTGATATCAATGGTGTAATATTAAACAGAAAAGATGCTGATATGTCAAAGATTGTTGGCCAATTAGTCATTCCTTCTATTAATAAAAACATAGCTATTTTTGATGGTCTAGAAAATAATAATTTGATGTATGGTGCATGTACTATGAAACCTAATCAAAGGATGGGATTAGGAAATTATGCTATTGCTGGTCATTATATGAAAAATGAAAAGCTACTTTTTGGTGGTTTGATGAATGTCAAAAAGGGTGATGTTATTAGACTTACAAACAAGAAAAATATTTATGAATACAGAGTATTTAAAACTCTAAAAGTAAAAGATAATCGTACTGATTTAATAGATGATGTTAAAATGTCAGAAGCAGATGGCAAGGCAATAGTATCATTGATGACATGCTATTATGATACCGACGGGTATAGATATTTTGTAGTCGGTAAATTTGATAAGTTATATCCTTATAGCTCTAATAAAATGTTAAGAAGTATATCGGAGTAAAGGTAGGTAATTATGGGTTTTTTATTTGGAGTACTCAAAGGTACTTTAGCAATATTTGTAATTTTATGTATAGGCTTATATGTTAATCACCTATACAATAATCACAAAAAAAATTTATAACTTTAAAAAAGTCTAAGGAGATTTTTCTACTTAGACTTTTTTTATTAATATTGTCTATAATATATTAGATAATACTATCTTTTGATTTATTTATAATCTTTCTTAAACTCTATTTGTCTAATTTTATTGACCAGTAAGTATATACAATCATCATCACTGAGAATATTAGTACTAATATAATTACTGGGTACACTCCTATATCAGTTATCAATGATAATATAAAAGCTAGAATTATCATTATTAATAACATTATTGTTGTAAAGGTAAATGTTTTGTTTGCTGCTTGATTCATTATTTTTAATTCTCTCTCATCCATACTAGCTTCCCAGTCTTTTTTGAAAGACATGGTAAATATGTTTCCCTTTTTCTCTGGATAAGCAATTTTTATTTTATCTATAATTCTTTTTTGGCATAATGGTATTAATATAGATAATATCAACAACAATGCTACTGCACTTCCAAATAGCATCATTAGATTTCTATCTACATAGCCATTTATTTCTATACTTGTCCTTATTTTGCCTGAACAAATTGCTAATGAACCAATCATGAATGGTATAATTATCCCCGTTAAAGCCATGGATATTCCGAGTTGGGCATCATTATATATATCCTCTTCATTTTTAATTGAATCTATTAGATTTTTCTCACCTATTTTTAAAGTTACAACTATTGATATTAAAAGTATGGCAGAACCCACAAAATATATGCCAAAAATATTTGTACTTATTAACAGCTTTAAACTTTCTATGGCCCCAGCAATTACATCTTCAAATTTCGTTGAAAATCCACCTACTATTCCTCCAGCTATTCCCCCAGCTATCATCAATAAAAATAAATGACCTATTCCTTTTTCTTTTGTTGATTTTTTATTTTTAAACATCTTTGTTCTCCTATTCTACTATTTAACTTTATAAATTTATCCTTATTACAATTTTATAATTACTATTCTATATTTATTTTCTTAGTCATCATCTTCCTCATATTGGAATATTTCTTCTACACTTGCTCCAAATTCTTTTGCTATCTTCAAGCAAAGTATAATTGATGGATTGTAATCTCCTCTTTCTATTAGACTTATAGTCTGCCTTGAAGCGCCTACTAATTGTCCTAGTTCTTGTTGATTAATTCCTTTTTGATTTCTATATTCTTTTACTTTATTCAATAAGGCCATATATTTCCTCCTGTTTTAAAACAATATTTATTATAAACGTTTATATTTTGATTCTTTTTATGACAAATATACTTGTCAGATTTATGTAACTATAATACTATATGACAAATATACTTGTCAATAGATTTCACAAAAAAATGACAAATAAATTTGTCATTTTTTCTTTAATTACTTCTCGTATTTTATTTCATATTCTTCTCATTAATCTTCCCCAATAAAATCCCCTTGTATCTTAGATATATACCAGAATATAGAATATTATCTATTATGGACTTATTAATTTTTATATCTAAAGAATTAATAGCCTCTTCTAACATTGTAAGTGTGAATCCAATATTTTTATCTACATTTTCTCTTAATTTTTCTCTATCATTTTCGTATTTTTTAAAAGGATTATATGATCCTTTTTCTAGATCTTTATCCAAATCTTCATATGCATCTAATATGTATATATATTTTCCAATATTAAAACCTACTCTAGATAACCTATCCATATATTCATCTTCTTTATATGAGAATATATCACTCATCAATTCACCAAATACATTAGATATTTCATCTATATTTTGACAGTTTTCCAATTCTAAATTATTTAATTTTTTCATATGATTTTTTATTTTTTGTGCCTTTTCTGGATATTCAGCAAGAGCTGTTTTATAGGATTTCTCATATGCACTTTTTAGGAACTTATCCTTAAGTCTACCTTCATCTATCACATTATCTTCTAATTTGTAATATGTTAGGAGTATATTCATACTAGCTGCATATTCAGTATATTTATTTGAAATATGCATTTTCTTTTTTGTTGGATTTACAATACATTTTTCATTGAAAATATCAGATTTTGGTTCATATACTGATGTTAAAATCAATATCAAAAATGTAATATCGTAGTTCAAACTAAGTCTTGATATTTCTGTGTGATTCCTCTTTAAATATTTGCAAAGCCCACAATAATATGCCTTATAATGATAGTACTCTCTAAATGTCAAATCCATTTTATTTATTCTAACGTAACCAAACACTGATTTCTCCTCCAAAAATTTAAATTTAAATAATATCTATATTATAACAAACTTTAAAGTATTTTCTTTTTTATATTACTTTGGCCTACTAAAATAATTTATTATATGTACTTTATACTCTATTGTAATAATTTACCATATATAACTTGATTATTTCCATATCAATAAGGTATATTATTATAAATATGATTTATATGAAAGGACTTTTTTATGAAAAAAATATTAATTACTGGAGCAACAGGGCAAATTGGAACTGATTTAGCAGAGGAACTTAGAAGAATTTATGGTAGAGACAATGTGATCACATCTTCTAGAAGAGACAAACCAGAATTTCATGAGGCTGGTCCTTTTGAAAGTATGGATTGTACTGATGCAAAAGCATTTTATGAATTAGCAAAAAAGCACGAAGTAGACACAATACTACATCTAGCTGCTATACTATCAGCTCAAGGTGAAAAGAATCCAAATTTACTATGGGATATTAATGTAAATGGTTTATATAATTCTCTTGAAGTTTCCAAAGAACTTGGTTGTGCATTATTTGTACCTAGTTCTATAGGTTCTTTTGGTCCTTCTACTCCAAGAGATCATACTCCACAGACTACTATTCAAAGACCTACTACAGCTTATGGTATTAGCAAAGTTACTGGAGAATTATTATGTGATTATTACCATTTAAAATATGGACTAGACACTAGAGGTGTTCGTTTCCCTGGACTTATTTCATACAAGGCTCTTCCTGGCGGTGGAACTACTGATTATGCTGTCCACATATACCATGAAGCCAAAAAAAATGGACATTATTCATCCTATATAGATAAAGGAACATATATGGATATGATGTATATGCCTGATGCAGTTGATTCAATTATACAACTAATGGAAGCAAATCCTGATAAATTGATAGACAGAAATGCATTTAATGTATCTGCTATGAGTTTTGAGCCAGAAGATATAAAGAAATCAATTCAAAAGATTATGCCAGATTTTACTATGGATTATGATGTTGATCCAATTAGACAAGCAATTGCAGATAGCTGGCCAAATTCACTAGATACTAGTGCCGCCAGAGAACAGTGGGGATTTAATCCAAAATTTGATCTAGACAAGATGACTGAAGATATGCTAAAAAATATATAAGTTATTAATTAAAATCTAAATTATGCTTAAACAAAAACCGACTCAAAAAAGTTAAATTTTAAATCTAACTTTTTTGAGTCGGTATATTTTTTATAAATTTTCTATATATTTTTTCACGTCTGGACCAACATAAATATGTCCATCTTCCATTATTAATATGGGTCTTTTTACCAACATACCATCAGTAGCCAATAAATCATATTGTTCTTGATCACTCATATTCTTTAATTTTGAAGATAAAGCTTGTTCTCTATATATCTTACCACTTGTATTAAAAAATCTTTTTAGTGGTAAACCTGTTTTATCTCTCCATATCTTTATTTCCTCTGCACTAGGATTCTCTATATCTATTTCCCTAAGTTTATAGTCTATAGATTTTTCTTTCATTAGCTTTTCTACACCCTTACAAGTAGTGCATTTTTTATAGCATATCAGCGTATTCATACTCATTCCTCCTAAATATTATTAAATTCATATTCAAATATTTTATACCAATCATAAATAATTTTAAGCAAGTTATCTGTGATATTTCTTATTAGTTTATAAATACTGTAAATATTAGTTTATACAAATAAAAAAGTAGTCATTAATGACTACTTTTTTATTTGTATAACTTTTTAAATTTTATTATCTTTTTCTTTGAATTAATCCAACTATAAATAGAAGAACTACCGCACCTAATACTGAAATGGCTATACTATATAGGTTTATACCACTTACACCACTGCCTCCGAACGACTGTGCTATAAATCCACCTATAAAAGCACCTATAATACCTACTATAATGTTAGCAATTGCACCCATCTGAGCGTTCTTACCCATTATTATACTACCTAACCATCCTGCTAATGCTCCTACTATTAACCATGATATTATTCCCATACTAATACCGCCTTTCTATAATAATATTTTTAATATTGCTAATATTTTATTGTAATATTATTATACCCAGCAATTTTATTTGAAATCAAATAAGTTATATGTCACTAAAAACTTTTTAATTTAATCCATGATTTATCATATAGTTTGATTTTATCTTCTAGATCTAAAAATGGTTCACATTTCTTTAAAATACTTGGATCCGGATAAAGAGTTTTATCATTTCTCATTTCTTCTGGAAGTTTATTTTTTCCTTGAGATATAGGTGTTGAATATCCAATATACTCTGCATTTTTTGCATTTACTTCTGGATCACACAGAAAATTGATAAAAGCTTCTGCCCAGTCCTCATTATCTGCTGTATTTGGTATACAGATGGCATCTGTCCAAACATTTGTACCTTCTTTTGGTATTACATATTCTAGATTTTCATTTTCACCTTTCATTAAAGGTACATCACCAGAATAGAAAATTCCCATAGCTGCTTCTTCACCTATCATTCTATCCTTACCATCATCGTTCACATAAGCAAGAACAATTGGCTTTTGCTTTTCTAACAACTTTTCTGCTCTAGATATTTCTTTGGGGTCAGTAGTATTCATAGAATATCCCAACCTTTTCAGGGCTACTCCCATTGTATCTCTTACTGAATCAAACATCAGTAAATTTCTTTTATATTTTGGATTCCATAAATCATCCCAAGAAGTTGGAGCTTTATCAACCATTTTTTTATTATATACAATTCCAAGAGTCCCCCACATATATGGTACTGAATATTCATTTGTAGGATCATATTTTGTATTTTTAAATTCTTTATCTACATATTTATAGTTTGGCACATTATTGAAATTAATTTTTTTCAACATACCTTCTCTACTCATTTTTTGAACCATATAATCTGAAGGAAATACTAGATCATATTTTGTACTACCACTCTTCACTTTTTGATACATCATTTCATTTGTATCATAAGTTGAATACTGTACCTTTATACCTGTTTCTTCTTCAAATTGAGTAATCAGAGATTCATCAATATAGTCGCCGACATTATATACGTTTAGCACTTTTGAAGATCCTTGCCCTGAGCTACCACACCCAGTTGAAAATATTGATGTGGCACATATTAAACTAGCTAATGCTAGTGTTTTTAATGAAAATATTTTATTTTTTTTCATAACTACCTCCACATCTACTACATTCTATTTGCTACATTTTTAATAATTGATTCTTTTCTATTTGCCAAAAATAAAAGTACTAGAACTGTAGCAAACATCAATGTTGATAATGCATTTATTTCTGGCTTAATACCACGTCTAGCCATACCATATATTTCTATTGAAAGATTACTTACTCCATTTCCTGTATTGAAAAATGAAATAATAAAATCGTCAATAGACATTGTAAATGCCATCAAAAAGCCTGATATTACACCAGGTTTTATCTGAGGAATTATTATTTTTCTAATTGCGTACCATGGAGTTGCTCCTAAATCCAGAGCAGCTTCTTCAATATTATCTGGTAGCTGTCTTAGCTTTGGCAACACTGATAATATTACATAAGGTGTACAAAACATTATATGTGATATTAACATTGTATTAAAACCAAAATCCATTTTTGCAAAAGCAAATAAACTCATTATAGCTACACCTGTTACTATTTCTGTATTTAATACTGGTAAGTAATTTATATTTAATAGAGCTGATTTTGCCTTACCTTTTTTCATTTTATGAATACCAATAGATGTAATAGTTCCAAATATCGTAGAAACTACAGAAGCTATTATAGCAATTGTCACAGTATAATAAAGCGCTGATAGAATTGTTTCATTTTTAAATAGTTCTACATACCACTTTAAAGTAAATCCATTTAATACTGCCATTGATTTAGAATCATTAAATGAAAATATTACAAGAGCAAATATAGGGGCATACAAAAAGATAAATATCAATATCAAGTAAATATTTGATATTAAAGCTGTCTTTTTATTATTTATGACGTCCGCCTCCCTTCACTTCTTCTTTATCCATATTATTCATCATAGCCATTGATATTAATATTATCAACATCATTACTATTGAAAGCGATGAACCAAAGTTCCAATCTCCTACAGTTGTAAATTGCTGTTCAATTAAATCTCCTACCAACATAGTTTTTCCACCACCTAATAATCTTGATATAGCAAATGTAGTTACACATGGCATAAATACCATTGTAATACCGCTCATCACACCCGGTAAACTTAGTGGAAATATTACTTTTCTAAATACTACAACACTACTTGCACCTAAGTCTTTGGCTGCATTTATTAAATCTCTATCCATTTTTTGAAGTGCCGTATATATTGGTAGCACCATAAATGGTAAGAAATTGTATACCATTCCTAGCATTACAGCCGAATTTGTATATAATATTGATCCTGGATTTATCCCAAACAATCCAAATAATGAATTCAATAGGCCATTTTTTCCAAGAATAGCTATCCAAGCATAAGTTCTAAGCAAAAAATTCATCCACATCGGAAGTATAAATAATAAAATCAAACTTCCGCTTTTTGAAGGAGCTTTTTTTGCTATTATATAGGCTACTGGATATCCTAAAATTATACATGCTAGTGTAGATCCTCCAGCTAAAAGGAAAGATCTAACAAATACCTTAAAGAAAATTGGATTTACAACCTGTCTGTAGTTATCCAATGTCAAAAATGATCTACCATTTCCATCTACCTGAGTAAAACTATAGTATAAAACTAATATCAATGGAATTACAACAAATATAATAGACCAAATCCAATAGGGATATGTAAGTCTAGATCCTTGATCCACTTCTCTTTCTTCAAAATCAAAAAATTTCTTCATAATTAAGCATCTCCTTTGTGCATGATATGTATATCCTCAGGATTTATTATCATACCCAACCTACTACCAATTGGTGCCGATTTAGTATTTTGAAGTAACCACATTCTTCCATTTTCTTCAACTTCTAACTCATAGTGAACACCCTTGAAAGTAGAAGATTTTACAACACCAGTTATCATACCGCTAGCTTCATCAACCATTATTATATCTTCTGGCCTAACTACTACATCTACCTCTTCATCCTTTTCAAATCCCTTATCAACACATTCAAATCTAGTATTTGAAAATTCCACATCATAGTCATCGTGCATTATTCCATCAATAATATTACTTTCACCTATAAAGTTCGCTACAAAAGCATTTTCTGGTTCATTATATATGTCTATTGGACTACCTACTTGCTGTATTACACCTTTATTTAGAACAACAATTGTATCGCTCATAGATAGAGCTTCTTCTTGGTCATGAGTTACAAATATAAATGTAATTCCAAGTTTCTTTTGTATTTTCTTTAACTCCACTTGCATTTCTTGTCTTAGTTTTAAATCTAGTGCTCCAAGTGGTTCATCTAACAATAAAACCTTTGGCTCATTAACAAGAGCTCTAGCTATTGCAACTCTCTGTTGTTGACCACCTGATAATGATGATATACTCCTATCTTCAAAACCTGATAGTGATACCATTGTAAGCATTTCTCTTACTTTCTTATCTATATCTTCCTTATCCATTTTTTTTATTTTTAGACCAAATGCTACATTATCATATACATTCATATGCGGAAATAATGCATATTTTTGGAATACAGTATTTATATTTCTTTGATTTGGAGGAACATTATTTACCTTGTATCCGCCAAAGAATACATCACCTTCGTCTGCAAACTCAAAACCACCTATTATCTTAAGTAATGTTGTTTTTCCACATCCACTTGGTCCTAGTAATGTAAGAAATTCATTCTCGCTTATACTAAGATTAAAATCGTCCAATACAGTTAAATCATCATATGTTTTTGAAATATTTTTTAGCTCTATAATATTATTATTCAATAATTACACCCCTCTTTTATTAAAATGATGGAGGAGAACTCACCCATATAAGCATAGCTGGCACTTTACCTTCATTAGTAATATAGTGTACTTCTTTTGGCTTATAATAAAAGCTCTCGCCCTTTCTTACCTTAAATTTCTTGTTGCCCATGTATAGGCATATTGTACCTTTAATAACATAACCAAATTCCTCACCTTCATGAGGTTTTTCTTCCTTATATTTGCCATCTGGTTCTATTTTTACTAAAACTGGCTCCATATCATTTTTTTGTGAATTGGGAACCAACCACCTAAATGTATACTTGTTGTCAAAATCTTCAACTTCAAACATATCATCTTTTTTAAAAGTAATTTTTTCATTTACTTCTTCAGCGAAAAATTCCCTTAAATTTGTTCCTAGAACATCTAAAATGTCAATAAGAGTTGCAATAGATGGTGAAGTCAAATCATTTTCAAGTTGTGAAATAAATCCTTTAGACAATTCACACCTATTCGCCAACTCTTCCTGGGTCAACTGTTTTTCTGTTCTTAGTCTTTTTACTTTTTCTCCAATATCCATAATTATTGCACTAAGGTGCTACCTCCGTTTTACATATACTTATTTATTTTTACTAAACTTTTTAATTATATAAACTAAATATTAATTTTGGTAAAAGTAAACTAAAAGTTTATTTTCCCTAAACAAAATACATTATATATTCAATAAGTCAAAAAATCAAGTATTTTGATGTAAAAAAATATTTCTATTAATAATAGCCTCTTTTACCCTTTATCGTGTATAATAAATAAATGAAAATATATTAGTTTTGAAGCAATATTATTTCATAAAAAAAATGAAAGTTGATAAGATTAATTGAATAATTTTATTAATATAAGGGTGGTATATGTATAAAAAAAATAGTGAAATTAAACTTTGTGGCTTAAAGTTGTATATAGTAGCACATATAGGTTCTGGCGGTAAGACTGGACATAAATCTCTAAAAAAAACCATAAAAAAATGTATAAAATCAAGTATTGAGTTTGAATATTTTTTGGTAAAAGTAAACTAAAAGTTTATTTTCCCTAAACAAAATACATTATATATTCAATAAGTCAAAAAATCAAGTATTTTGATGTAAAAAAATATTTCTATTAATAATAGCCTCTTTTACCCTTTATCGTGTATAATAAATAAATGAAAATATATTAGTTTTGAAGCAATATTATTTCATAAAAAAAATGAAAGTTGATAAGATTAATTGAATAATTTTATTAATATAAGGGTGGTATATGTATAAAAAAAATAGTGAAATTAAACTTTGTGGCTTAAAGTTGTATATAGTAGCACATATAGGTTCTGGCGGTAAGACTGGACATAAATCTCTAAAAAAAACCATAAAAAAATGTATAAAATCAAGTATTGAGTTTGAATATTTTATATCTGAATATAAAGGACATACAATAAAATTAGTACAGGATATAGCTAGAAGAATAGAAAATGATAATTCTATTAATCAATCAAATGAAAACTCTTTTGATAAATTAAATAAGGTATCCAAATTATTAATAATAGGTGGAGATGGTACTCTTAGTGAAGCAATATCATCACTAAAAAAGTTAGATATAGATATTCCTATAGCCTATCTACCTTCTGGTACAGGCAATGATTTCTCAAGAGAAGTTAAATATAAAAAAGATGTAGATTCGGTGATTTCTAAATTACAAAGAATTGATATTCCAACAGAGATAGAAATAATAAAATTCACGAATTTAAAAGATAATTCTGTCGACTATGCAGTAAATAGTGTGGGTTTTGGATTTGATGCCTTGATAATTTATTTAAGCGAAAAATCTCATTTCAAAACAACCTTTAAAAAAATTGGTATCGGTAAGCTATCTTATATTATTTATATATTTGAAGCATTAATTAATAAATATAAATTTAGTGTAAATATTTATGACTCCAATTCAAAAAAATATTCTTATGATAATCTTCTAATAGCCTGTTTGATGAATCATCCATATATTGGTGGTGGAGTAAAATTAGACCCTTATTTAAGATCTAATGACCATAAATTAAGTATAATAATCGGATATGATATAAGTATTCACAATATAGGCAAGATAATTTATCAAGTATTGAAAACATCAGATCATATTGAAAAAAATGATAATATTGTAAGGCTAGTCTCTGATGAATTTACAATAGAAAATAAACTTGCATCACATATTCAAGTAGATGGCGAATCTTGGAATAAAGATATATACAAAATTCATTTTAAACTGGATAAGCAAAAATTTTGGATATAGATTAATATAAACTAAGAGGGCCTAAATTTAGGTCCTCTTAGTTTATATTATTATTTTTAATTTTTGTTTTTATTTAATATTTTAAGTTTATATTCCAGTGTAATAAAGCAATTATCGTCCCTGTTCTTCGACTCTAACCTTTACTTTATCACCAATATCTTTTCCTATCTTTTTTCTAATTTCTTTTTTAATACCTAATATATAGCAAATACTACCATCTGGATTTTTTATTCCCATATTGACTATACTACCATCGTATTCTTCACCATCAAATGTAGCATGGACCTTTAATCTACCTTTTCCAAATTCTTTTCTTATGTCATAAGGAAACACTACATAAGCTCCACCTTTGCCTATTTGTGACTCTTTTATTACTGCAATAAATTCGTACATAAGTTACCCTTTCTTTTTTTGCTGTTTTCCACATATTTTTACCAAATATTTTATAGATAAAAATCTAGAAAAAAATATTCCAAATTTCATTTTTATAGATGGAACTATAACTACTTTTCCTTTAAACATCTGATCAATTGCATATTTAGCACAGTACTGAGGTGATATTCCAGATAGTGAAAACTTACAATTTGCTACCTCATTAAATTCTGTATCCACGGGACCTGGACATAATACGCTTAACATTACATTTGAATTTGAATTTTTAAGTTCCCTGTATACAGCATTGGATAAACTCACTACATACGCCTTACTAGCATAATAAGTTGCCATATATGGTCCTCCTGGCATCAAACCTGCACTAGAACCTACATTTAAAATATATCCTTTATTTTTTTTAACGAAATCTTCTAAAAATTTCTTCATGAGTATATGTGTTGCCACTACATTTAATTCGATCATATGTAATAGCTTATCATTATCAGCTTTATCAAAGGTTTCCAAATCCCCAAATCCAGCATTATTTATTAATACATCAATATCTCTATTAGAAAATTCTTCATATAATTCATAAGCAGATTGCCTATTAGATAAATCTTTAGTTACCACTTCAACATTTGTAGGCAATATCTTTTTCAATTCCAACAACCTATCTTCTCTCCTTGCTACTAATATTAAATTATAGCCAATAGAAGATAAATATCTAGCAAACTCTCTACCTATACCAGAACTAGCACCGGTTATAAGAGCCAATTTATTTGTCATTTCACCAATCCACCTTATTTAATAATATTTTTAAAAATAAATAATATAAATTAATATTTTTCTATTTATTTTGTATATTAATTGAATTGTTAATCCTTATTACTTTAAAAAGTCGCTTTTTAATACATCCTCTGCATTAGTTGAAGCCTTCATTCTTTTACCGTCCATTATATCAGCTACCTTGAAGTCTTCATCTATTAAAAAGGTAGTTCTCACAACCCCTAAAGCTGTTTTTCCAAATATCTTCTTTTCTTTCCAAACACCATACTTCTGTATTACTTCTAAATCTGGATCAGATAAAAGCATAAATGGTAAATCATATTTTTCTGTAAAATTTGTATGTGCTTTTTGACCATCTTTACTAATACCTATTACTACTGCTCCCTTTTCTTGAAAATGTGGATAATTATCTCTAAAATTACAAGCCTGCTTTGTACACCCAGGTGTATTATCTTTTGGGTAGAAATATAGTATTATTTTTTTACCTTTATAATCACTTAAACTTACGTCTTTTCCATTCTTATCCTTTAAAGTAAAATCTATAGCTTTTTCTCCTATCTTCATTTTAATCCTCCTCTAAATCTACATATATTTTCAAAATTTTTTTGCTTATAATTGCCTATGTTTTATAAAAAACACTTATACTAATCATTACTTGTCAAACAATATTATACATTATTTATACCCATTTTAATAAGGTTAATTAAACGATTTTAATTTAAATTAAGTATATGACGTGGATTTTCAAATAACTTGGGTAATATTAAAACAAGTAGTTATTATTATTTATAAATTTACACTTTGGAGGTAAAATATTATGGCAAAATATCGTTGTGTCGTATGTGGTTTTATATATGATGAAGAAAAGGAAGGACGTCCTTTTGAGCAATTAGAGCGCTGTCCTTTATGTAAGGTTAAAAGAGATAAATTTGAATTAATCCAAGAGGATAATAATATTGAGGAAAAGGTTTTAGATATTCAGAATAAAGAATCGGTTAAAAAGGATGTTCAAAGATTAGTAGATGAAGCAGAAGAAATGAAAAAGGATGAATCTTTAGAAATAGAACCTGCTCTAATACGCAAAGACCCTACAGAAAGGTATATGTCTGAAATACATGAAATGTCCATTAGTGGACAAATGCTAAGTGCAGCTATGAGCACAAAAATTGCTATGCCTTCTTGGGACGATATACTTATAATGGGTGCACAACTGAATCCCCCACCATTAGATGATGGTTTTCCTGTAAATATACAAACTGTAATAGGAAAAAATGCAAAAAAACCTATGGTATTAGAATCTCCTGTCTATATTTCGCATATGTCATTTGGTGCACTTTCTGCTGAGACAAAAGAAGCCCTTGCAAGAGGTAGCGCTATGGCAAACACAGCAATATGCAGTGGTGAAGGCGGTATGCTACCACAAGAAAGAGATAATGCATATAAATATATATTTGAATATGTTCCAAACCTTTATAGTGTAACTGATGAAAATATTAGAAATTCTGATGCAATAGAAATAAAAATAGGACAAGGTACAAAACCAGGTATGGGTGGACATCTCCCAGGAAATAAAGTGACTGAAGATATAGCAAGAATAAGAGGCTTTAGAGTTGGAGAAGATATACAAAGTCCTTCAAAATTCCCTGGTATAAACAGCAAAGAAGATTTAAAAAACCTAGTTTATGAATTGAGAGAACGTTCTGGAGGTCGTCCAATAGGTATAAAAATAGCGGCTGGAAAATTAGAAAAAGATTTAGAGCACTGTGTATTTGCAGAACCTGATTTTATTACTATAGATGGAAGAGGTGGAGCTACAGGTTCAAGCCCATATTTCTTGAGAGAATCTACTTCTGTTCCAACTATATATGCACTCCATAGAGCTAGAAAATATTTAGATGAGGCTGGATCAGATATACAACTCGTAATGACTGGTGGATTTAGGGTTTCTCCAGATTATGCAAAAGCTATTGCAATGGGAGCGGATGCAATAGCCATATCTTCTGCAGCATTAATTGCAATAGCTTGTCAACAATATAGAATATGTGGTTCAGGTAATTGCCCAGTTGGTATCGCCACTCAAGATCCTAAGCTAAGATCAAGACTAAAAATAGATAAATCAGCCCAGAGATTAGCTAACTATTTGAATGTATGTGCTGATGAATTAAGACTTTTCGCTCGAATTACTGGTCACGAAGATATTCACGATTTATCTTTAGAAGATTTATGTACTGTAAATAGAGAAATCGCTGAAAATACATTTATTGAACATGCATAAAATTAATTTATATAGAATTATAATAAAAAATCCCTTTATTGATGTTTACCAATAAACTAGACACAATATTTAATTAGTTAGAAACATTGGATGCTTGCCTATATTTTGTAGGTGCATCCATTTTGTTTTGTATTGAATTCGCTCATTAGTGTAATAATATATGTACTCATTCATATCCATTGAAAACTCATCAAAAGAGATTTAAATAAATAAATAAATAAATTAATTAGTTTATTTTGCTGATTCAAGTGCGTTATCTACTGCTTGAATTATGGCATTTGAACTATATGTAGCTCCACTAACCGTATCGACAGTTGTGGATTGGCTTTCTATTATTTGATTTATTAATTCTGATGCCCTATCCAAGTATTTATCATCATCTTGACTCTCTAAAATCTGTATATTACTTATCTTACCAGATTCTACTTTGACGCTTACCTTTGTCTCCCCTCTGAATCCATTACCAACACCAGTATACTCTCCATCTTTATATATGAAACTTTCTGATGACTCATTATTTATGACTGTATTATCAGCGTTATCATCATTGACTTCATTTTTACTATTGCTGTTTTCATATATACTTTTAATATTTTTTGTATTTGTATTTTTTATGTCACTTCCATAACTTATTAATATAGTTGTAAGTATACATATTATTATAGTCAAAAAAATTCTTTTTATGCTCATTTTTTACTCCTTTTTAATTTTATTTATGTTTCTATACATTAAGGTATAATTTATTAGTATCTATAAACTTGAATAAACTATATGATGTAAATACACTAATATAAAATATTAAATTTATATTTCTAGAATAACTAGGATTTTTTGATAAATATAGTGCAATTACATGTATAAATATCATAGCGTAGAAAATATAAGCATTAGCCTGTATTTTTTTCCATTTACCTCTATCCATATTTTTTCTAATTTTTATAAATGATGTGATAAATAAAGGAACCATTATAATAAAAGCTATCAATCCCGAGACAAATAAAACTAAGGCTAATACGAAATTAAATCCATTTTCCGTTAATATTGTAGCATTTTGTATATAAGAAATCATATAAGCTAATATATGTGGTAGTAGTAATATAGAGCCTATAATTGATAATACACCCCTATTTTTTCTAAGTCTTCTAGTAAAATTATTTGATTTGTCAAACACTCCCATATACATCACTAAAATAAAAATTGCTCCACCTAAGGCTCCCGATTTAATCGCATCCATTAATATATTTAGTATAGGTGAGTATGTAATTATGTATCCATTTAAACTTAAATATGTATGCCATAGAACTATTCCTGAAATTAGTAAACTAACAATATATATTTCTTTACAATATTTATTTATTTTCTTAGATAAAATATATGCTAGCAAAGTTACTATTAAAAAAGATAATATTATTCTCATAGCTTCCTCCTTTTATATTTTTTACTTTTTTAAGTTTTATGCTGTCCGTTTAGATTTATTATTTTATAATTTTATTATCAACTAATAATGTGTCTTTTACATGGCATAAAAGTGAAAAATAAAAAATAAGTTTAAACTAAAATTTTAGTCTAAACTTATTTTTTATTTTTATTGATTATTACTTTTTTTCAGGATCTATATGTACATTTACACGTGTATTTACCAAAGCATCTTTTAAATCTTTCTTTAGGTTTCCTTGAATTTGATGAGATCTTTCTACTGTCATTTCTTTTGGTACTGTAATATGAAAATCTATATATTTCATACTACCAGCCTTTCTGGTCTTTAACTTGTGATAGTCTAAAAACTCATTTTTATGCGATTCAATTGCTTTAATCACTATATTTAATTCATCTTCTGGAAGGCTCCCATCTAATAAAATATTAAATGCATTTGAAGATAGTTCATACGCTTCTTTAATTATCAATAAAGCAACTAATAATGCTACAATTGGATCTAGTATACTAATTCCAGTCAGCTTTACTAAAGCAATACCCACACCTACACCTAGTGATGTATATACATCTGTTTTTAAATGAAGTGAATCAGCTTCAAGTGCTTGAGAATCTTCTTCCTTGGAAACAATATGTAACTTTCTTGATACAAAAAAATTGACTATAGCTGCAAAAAACATCACTACAATCGCAACGGGTGCTTGTTCTATAGAAACTGGTTCTATCATTTTGTTTATTGCTTCTTTTATTATGGCAATTGCTGCTATAAAAATCAACAAGCCTTCAATAAACCCAGAAATATTTTCCATCTTACCATGTCCATACGGATGTTTTTCATCTGCTGGTCTAGAGGATGTTTTTACTGAAATAAAAGCAATAACTGATGCTAATAAATCCACACCCGAATGCATCGCTTCCGAAATTATACTTATAGAACCGCTTAGTATACCCGCTACAATTTTTAATATCACTAATAATATATTTGACCCTACTGATAGTAGGGCGACTCTTGTCTTTCTATCCATTTTTGTTCTCCTAACTTTAAAATACATAAAATATAACTGTATTTATCACTATCATATTAGTATACCTCTTTTTTATTTAATTATCAATTGATATAAATAGTTTTATTAATAATCATAAAAAAGTGCTATTTTTATTGTTAAATAGCACTTTTAAAATATTTATTCATTATGTATTTATTATCAATTGATATTTGATTGTATATTTAAATTATTTAAGAAATATTTATATAATTTGACCATCTTTAATATTAATGATTCTATCAGCATAATCTGCAACATTAATATCATGCGTAATCATTATAATAGTTTGCTTATTATTTCTAGAAATATTTTTTATTATTTTCAATATTTCATTACTTGTTTTTGAATCCAGATTACCGGTTGGTTCATCAGCTAATAATAATATAGGATTTGCTGCAAGGGCTCTAGCTATTGCAACTCTCTGCTGTTCTCCACCAGATAATTGATCTGGAAATTTATTTTCTAGTTTTTTTAAACCAATAGAATCCATTAAGTTATCAACGTCTTCTTTATCTGGCTTTTTATTATCTAATCTTACTTGTAATTCAATATTTTCTCTAACAGTTAAAACTCTTATTAAATTATATTGTTGAAAAATTATTCCTATATCTCTCCTTCTATATCTTGCAAGGGAACTTTTATTTTTATCTTTTAAATCTATCTCATTTATTAATATACTTCCAGATGTTGGTGTATCTATACCCGCTATAATATTTAGTAAAGTGGTTTTTCCACTACCTGAAGGACCCATTATTACAACAAATTCTCCTTCATTTATTTTTAAGTTTATATTTTTTAGGGCATTAAATTTGTTTTCACCTTTATCGTATACTTTTCCTATATTTATTAATTCTACATAAGCCATATTTATTCTAAACTCCTTATCTCGTCACTAATATAATGATTTAATATCTTTTTTATTGGTAAATAACTAGCAAAAAAACATAGTAGTAGACAGTATATAAATACAAATAAATAATTACCTAATGATATACTTAGCCTTATGCCAACAACATGATTTATTTTTTCCATAGTATTTATATAATTTATTTGTCTAAATATAGCAATTAACCATGCTAAAATTGTCGAAATTATAGCATATGCATATGCTTCACTATATATTAAATTTTTAATCTGACCATCTGTCATCCCTAGTGCCCTTAAAATACCTATATCATGTCTTTTATTAAAAATTTTATAGTTCAATATATTAATAAGACATATGGATGACAAAGTTATAAAAGCATATAATTTTGCATTACCTATATTTAAATACTCATTAAATTCACTCTCTTCTCTGTCAAAATAAAGCAAACTATTCATAACATTAAAACCATTGCCTTTAGAAAATCTATCAATAAGTTTATCTTCTACAATTTTTCTATTTTTCTTATCTTTAACAATCACTTCTCCAGAATCGAAATATATATTTGAATCTATTTTTTTTACTGTCTTATATGGAAGTATAATATCAACAGACTGTACAGAAAATTGATGCTGTATTGACGTATCTTGTACAATTGCAGAAATCTTAAATTTTTCTTCTTTCATTTTAGGATTATAATTCATCTGCCAATATTGATACAACTGTTCTGGATTTTTTGAGCTTATTTCAAGATTTTTAGGTATTTTTACACTTATTTGATCTCCTACTTTATATTTTAGAATTAAATTTCTTTGATCTATTTTTTTATCTAAATTTATATAATATTTAGGATAAAGTAGAACACACTCATTATTTTTCTTCATCTTTTGAATATCTATACTTCCTGAAATTAGATCTTTTTCTAAATATTTCAATGCATCATCATTATAGGCTAATATTTTATTTTTAATTGTATATTTATCTTCATATTCTTTATACATCCCCTTATATACGTTTTTTACATATTCAGATTTATTAATATCTTTAAAATACATCATAGAATTAATCTTGCTTTTAGGTACATCCATTCTAGTATAAATATTTGCTGACCATAAATTTGCTTTTATAGCATTTATATTATTTATTTCTTTTATATCATTTTCTGTCATCCTTGCTCTTTCATTATATGGGTTACTTTTACTTACAGATATTGATTGTATTCCTTTATTTTTCCAATTTTCAAAAACAATTTTTTCAGTATCATTTAAAAAAGATTGATATATAATTTGAGATAAGGATAAGGCTATGCATATAATAATTAAAAATAATGCCATATTATCCTTTTTTAAATATCTTAAAGAAAGATAATTTGAGATTCCTATTTTATCAATATACTTGCCATTCACCCTTTTATATGTTATTTTTTTTATTCCACTATTAAACTTCATTAATCCTATAGGAATATTCCTTACAGACATAAAATATGTAAAAAGTGCTATTACTAATGATACGAGTGTAAATACAAAGATTAAAGAAATTAACAACTCACAAGGTAACTTTATATCATATATTATCTTATTATTATCCACCAATTCTGCCATTGTATTTAAACCCATATCAGTAAGTAAAACACTGAGAATTAATGCTCCTATGATACCTATACTTAAAGCTGGTATAAATAATAAAAATAATTCTGTAAAAATTATTTTTACTAAATCACTATCTTTAATGCCTAGAGCTCTTAATATTGCAAAATCTTCTATTTTATCTTTTAAAGATACATAATATGTAGAAAAAATTATTATTGAAGAAAATAAAACCACAAGAGATATTATTATTAAACTTTCTTTTATGCCACTTCCATCATTCTCATATGCCTCTATTAATTCTTCATTCAAAATAATATTTTTTTCTTCTATTTTATAACTTCTTTTAATTTTTTCTTTTAATAAACTTATACTTCTTCTTAACTGTGGACTATCTTTTAATTCTATATTTAACGTGTTATATTTTTGGATTTCTCTCCCACATGATTTAGTATTTAATTCAATAATTCCTTTTTCTAAATCATTTTTATTATTTTCAATTTGTCCTACAATTTTTAAAGACTTTGTTAGACCTTTTTCCTTATAAGATTTATAAGTCAGTGTATCTCCAACATTTTTACCTAAATTTTTTAAAACCCAGCTCTGTGCACTAATTTCATTTTTATTGTTCGCTATCCTACCTTTTATTATTTTATTATTAATCAAACCATCTTCTGTACCTATAATATTAAAAATAATAGGATTGGATATATCAGATGAATCAATATAATTGACCAATTTATAGTTTTTAATACTCTTATCTCTTGAAATATAATTTAATAACTTTTCATCTACATTATTAACTATTATGTGATATTTATTATATTCTATTGATTGTTTCAATGCGGCATTATTCGCAATTTGCTTCATTATACTACTAGTAGAACCAATTAAAATAGCCAACAAAAATCCAAGAAAAATAACAAAAGATCTTTTTTCATATTTTTTTATATATCTAAGACCAAATTTAAAATACATATCGCCCTCCTAAGTATTATTTAAGACCATTATATTGCTTATAAAAAAATATTCAACTTATATAAATGCATAAATTATTCACACACAGTCAACGTAAGTAC
The DNA here is from genome assembly GCF_027125355.1 of Peptostreptococcus equinus. NCBI lineage: Bacteria > Bacillati > Bacillota > Clostridia > Peptostreptococcales > Peptostreptococcaceae > Peptostreptococcus > Peptostreptococcus equinus. The sequence continues at coordinate 1,581,915 of NZ_CP114052.1, forward strand.
GATTTCATTCACTCATATATACTATAGCATGTAATTTGCATAATTTTTGGCTATATTGCTTGTTTATAATAAATTGTATATAATATATTTTATAATATATAACTTTTTGAGGTGCTTATGAAAAATACATTTATAATACTTTTTCTCTTAACGATTTTAACAGCACTTTTTTTGCTATCATTAAGTCTCCTTCATAAAATATATTATTTGAATAATGAGTTAAAAGAAATTGAGGAAGAGTTGAACCAAAAGGAAAGACTATTAAAAAACAAGAATTCTTTAATTATGGAATTGAGAAAATCAAATCATGACAATAAAAAGAATATTACCTTATTAAATCGCTTAGAGGAAAATTATGATGATATTGATTTATTAGAAAAAATATTGAACTCTTATCAAGAAATTTGTGATAAAGAAAGAATAAACTATTCATATTCTATAGATAATAATATAAAGAGTAAGTTTATACCTTATTTAGATTTTAATATAATTATCACAAATCTTATTGATAATTCAATTAATGCTCTAGAAAAAATAAAGAAAGATTTTTCATATATTAGGGTTAACATATTTGAAGATGATATTGAAACTTGTATCAATATTATAAATAATGGTCCAGAAATAAAAAACACAAATGATATATTCCATATGGGAACAAGTTCCTCACTGGATAATAGCCATGGATTTGGCATGAATTTAGTAAAAGAAGTTATTGAAAAACACAATGGATCAATGATTGTAAATAGCAATTCCCTACATACTTCTTTTACAGTTATATTACCAAAATTTTAGGAGAAATAATGAAAATACTTTTATGCGAAGACAATAATAAAGATTTAAATACAATAAAAAATAATATAAAAACACTTGAATGTGTTGAATATGTTTTAACTGCAAATGATGGTAGTGAAGCTTTAAAGATTGCGAAAAATAATTTATTTGATTTACTTATCACTGATATAGATATGCCAAAGTTAAGCGGTTTGGACTTGGCACAGAATATAAAAAATAACATAAACAATGATTTATTAACTATTTTTATTACAGCTTACCCAAAGTATTCAATCAATAGTCATCAAGTAAGACCTATCGATTTTTTAGTAAAACCTATTGATTATTCTAGACTAATTGAATCAATAAATATTGCTAACGATTTTTTAATATCTAAAAAAATAAACAAACATATAAGTATTGAGGACAGCATTTTTACATATAAGTTTAGGAAGTCTATTAATATGGTGAATTTTGATAATATATTATTCTTTGAAAAATCTGGCCGAAGTGTCAATTTATGTTTAGATAATGATACTCTAATCAAATTTTATAGTGATTTTCAAAATATAATTAATAGAGTTCCACATTATTTCTTTCAATCTTCCTCTAAATACATAATTAACTTGAAAAAAGTATATAGGGTTGTGCCTTCTAGCAGAACTCATTCTGAAATATTCTTTACTGATTCAAATTTATCTGCATATTTAGATAAGAAAAAAGAAGTATCTTTTTTATCTAAATATCATACAACAAAATACTAGGCACACTATACAATCCCAAGTGTGCCTTAATTTATATAAAATAGTTTTCATAATATCTTAAATTATATTATATCTTTTTTAAAGGTTCTTTAAATATTTGATTATCAAATTCTAGAACATTTATTTTTTATTAAAAAATCATAGTCATTAATTGCATAAAAGCTTATATTATTTGAATTAATACAATAAAATAGTTATCCATATATATATAACCAATTTATTATACTTTAATAAATTAGTTTGATTCAGCGTAGATATGTTATATAATATATCTATTTATTTACTATATATCTTAGTAATATTTTGGTCCTGTCCAATACATATTGTCCATTTCTTCTGTTTCTGGTGGAAGTTCTACATCTTTTAGAGCCCATTTTCTAAATTCTTGAAAACCAGTTCTATCAACCATATATCCAATATGTTCTTTTCCGCCCGGAGCCTGGGGATCTATATATTCTTTGCAATATGCATAAGTATTGTTTATTATTTTTATTATTGAATCTTCATCTACCCACTTTAACCAATCTATAGCTAATCTTGGATTTTTCTTACCCGTTCTACCCATAATCATTAGCTTATAATATTTTTTAGGACTTCTAGTCCAAGCTGACATTGGACAATTTAAAACACATTCTCCACAACCTATACATTTTTTTTGATCTCTCACTATCTTGTTGTTTTCCATTTTCAAAGCGTCTGCAGAAATTTTCTTACATTTTTTTACACAAGCATTACATGCTACACATCTATCCATATCATATTCAGGTAGACACATACCTATAATACCAAAGTCATGCATTCTAGCTTTTATACAGTCATTTGGACATCCTGTCAAAGCAACTTTTACATGCTGGTCATTAGGGAATATATTGTCTTCTATGCGTTTTGCAAATGCTGTAGTATTATACTGGGCCTTTGGACAGACCTTGTTTCCTATACATGCGGTTACATTTCTCGTTCCAGCAGCATCATAGCCTGTACCTCTTTCTGCCTGATTTATATTCAAATTATCTATTAAAGGCTGAGCAAGTTTGTTTACTTCATCCATTTTTTCCATTGGAATTCCAAGAATCTCAAACCCTTGTCTAGTTGTTATATGTATTTGTCCATCACCATATTCAGTAGCTATTTTAGAAATTGCCATCATAGAATCTGGATCTATCAAACCACCAGGAACTCTAACTCTCAAAGAAGTCATATATTTTTCTTTTGTAATTCTAAAAGCATTCTTCATTGTCTTTTTAGTATTTAAATCTCTAATCATATCTGTCCCTCCTAGTCTTGTAATGTTTTTGCAAAATCGTAAGAAAATACTGGTCCATCTAAACAAATATAAGTTGAATCCATCTTACAGTGACCACACTTACCTAGACCACAGTGCATATTTCTTTCATAAGAAACCCATACATCTTTTTCTGCTATATCTAACTTCAAAAATTCAGCAACAGCAAATTTCATCATCATAGGTGGTCCTACTACTACAGCAGAAACTTCACTTAAATCTTCAAATTTCAATTCTGGTATATATTTTGTAACCAATCCAACATTACCCTGATATCCTTCTGGTGCATCATCTACTGTTACTACTATATCTAGTTTTTCGGACCACATCTGTAAATCATTAGCAAATAATATATCATCTGGTGATTTAAATCCTACTATTAGTTTAAATGATTTGAAATCTTGTGGATTATTGTAAACATGTTGTATAATTCCTCTTACAGGCGCAATGGCACTACCTCCTGCCACTACTACTAAATCTCTTCCCTTATAATTATTTATATCAAATCCATTTCCATAAGGTCCTCTAATAAATAATTTATCACCTACCTTATGGTCAAATAAAATTCCTGTCACCTTACCTACATTTCTGATTGTAAAATCTATATAATTTTCTCCTATCCCAGATACTGATATTGGACTTTCACCTCTTTTAGGCAAAGAAATTTCATAAAATTGCCCTGGTTTTACTCCTTCAGTATTTGTCTTTGTTCTAAATGTCCATTCAGACTTTGTGTGTTTTATTATATCTAATATTTCTGATGCTACTGGTATATAATTATTTTTCATTATTTTTACCTCCTTTTAGTCTTCTTCTCTCATCACTTGGCTTACTTTGTCTATAGCTTTTGAGAATGATATATACTGTGGACAGGCATCATCACATCTACCACATCCGACACACATATTATATCCGAATCTTTCTTTAAAATCGTGAATTTTATGCATAGTTTTAAATCTCATTCTTTGACCGTGCCTTTCTCTAAATGAATGGCCTCCAGCTATATTAGTATATCCATCAACTTGACAAGAAGCGTGTACTCTGCGCCTTTCTCCTACCTTTATATTTTCTTTATAGAAGATATCCTGCATAGAAAAACATGTACAAGTTGGACAGACAAAATTACATCTACCACAGCCAATACACCTTGTATCATATTCTCTCCACATATCATGATTTGCCATTTTTTCAAAATCTACTTCTTTAGGTACATCTACCATAAAATTATTTTCTCTAACATAATCGACTTCGAATTCAGTTTCTTCACCTTCAAATATCTTTAAGGAATCATCTACTAAATCTAAATATATTTCATTTCCTCTTACATTCATTCCAGCATCATAATTGTCCGCTTTATTTGAATCCATACTTACACAAAAACAATTTCTAAAGCTCTTTGGACATCCTATTACAACAAACTTTACCTTATCTCTTAATCTTTTATAGAAATAGTCTTCTTCACCATTTCCAAGATAAATTTGATCAACTCTCTTTACTCCATTTAAATCGCATGCTCTGAGAAATACTAAAATATTCTTTTCATCAATACTAGTCTCTCTATATTCATCTTCAGTAAAATAAAATAATACCTGATTTATAGGCAAAAAAGTTTCTTTTGCAGAAAAATTTGATTTTCTTTCTAACTCCATATCTTCAAATTTTTCAACTATATCATATTTAATAACATCAGTGTCTGAATATGTACCCCTTTTTTCAAATGATTTTGGTGCATAAATTTTATAAGTCTTACTCAATTCTGCTAATCCTTTGTCGAATTGTTCTACATTCAACTTTAATTTCATGTTAACCTCCCAATATAAAATACGCCTTACGCTAGTAAATTCAATATTTCTATTTGTTATAGTTATAATTTTATCAGTCGAAAAACAAAAAAACTGTGATAATAATCACAGTTTCTCACTTGTTTTAAAAAATCTATTTGCCTTTTTCATATCTACATAAAAATACTTATCTTCATATTTCATAATGTCTAATGAACTAAGATATTTGATAGATCTAGATAATGACTCTCTTTGACATCCAATCATTTTAGCTAAATATGTGATTGTAATCTTTAAGTCAATTTTTGTCATTTGATCATTTGACTTTATACCATGCTCTATTCCAAGTCTATATAATTTAGCTGCTAGTTTTTTATCTAAATTTCCCAGTACACCATTTTTTAATTGCCTATAAAGACGTCTAATTCTCTTTTCCATAAATATCATACAATTTCTGCTAAGATTATAGTCTTGACTCATTAATCTATCAAATTCTTCGAATGTTATTCTAAGTATTTTACTATCTTCAAAACCCCAACATTCAACCGCAGATGTATTTTTTCTCATTATAGGCTGATTTATTGTATCTCCTGGTGTAAGTATAAAAATTATCCTGGACTCTCCATTTTCATTAGGTTTCGATAAAGTTATCTTCCCTGATAAGAGAAAGTATACGTATTTTAATTCCTGACCATCAGTATATAAGCATTGATTTTTCTTTAATTTAATTATATCACTACATAAAGCTACCTTATCTAAAGTTTCCTTTTTTAGACCTTCAAACACTTTAATACAAGTGTAATCAATCATAAATTCCTCCTCTATTTCTAACTAAATAGGGCCATTTTATCTATCAGATTATCTATATCTACCTGACCTGGAGCAGAATTTTTACCAACTGTTCCAAATGTAATAGCTGATCCAAATCTATTTCCACATATTCTACTAATAAAGCCAATATCAGACATAGATATAGCTATAAATGGTCTATCGCTATAATTTTCGTATATATCTTTACTCGCTGCAAGTAAGTTCATGACATCTTCGTTGCAGTTTGGCATATATGCTACTTTTGGTATATCTACATTCAATGACTCAATATACTTAAGATTTTCCATAATATCCTCTCTTGTAGGCGTGCTTTCAAAATTATGGATTGAACCTATCAATAGCACATTATTTTTATGAGCCAACTCAATTAATTCTTTCATATCATCTCCAATAGTGTTAACTTCTATATCTACAATATCTATTAAAGATGATTCTATAGCTAATTTGTTTAATTTAGTGTAGTAATCTCTATCTATATTTTTATGACCACATTCTTTATCCGTTCTAAAAGTAAATATAATCGGTATATCTCTTAACAAACTTCTCAACTTTTTCAAACATATTAATATTTGCTCATAATTGTCATATGAGTTAAAATAATCTACTCTCCATTCAACTATATCTGCCTTCGTATCTGCAATCTCAGCAGCTGATTCTAATATTTCTTCAATTTCCTCTCCAACAATTGGAACGCAAATTTTTGGAGAATCTTTTCCAATTTCAACATTTCTAACCATATATGTTTTCATAAGTACCTCCTTTTTCAAGCCGTATATATTTAATTATCACTTATTTTTCAACAAAATTATATTTAGCTTTATTATACTTATAAAGGCTAACTCGGGTCAATATCTTAGTGCAAATAAAAAAGTGAAACAAATATTTGCTTCACTTTTTTATAAGATATAAATCTTATTCAATTAATATTATTATTCAATTATTATAGTTGAGAAGTGTCTGAAATTCAAAAATTTCCTATGTCCCACAATATGTCTTATATTTTCTTGTAAATGTCTTTTCTACTTCTCTGTATTCTTTTTGTAATTCATTATGCTCAAATGGATTTTTTAATGCTTTTAGTAGCTTTTCAAACTTATCTATTTTTCCTGTTTTGCTAGCTTCTTCTAATGCTTCTTCTACTGATGAATTTCTAGGTATTATAGCAGGATTTGAGGATTTCATTAATTCAAATGCTTGATTCTCTTTTGCTATCCCATTTTTAATTTCACTAGATAATCTTGTTTTCCACAAATCATACCATTTTTTAAATTCATCTGATTTTGTAAGTCCATTTTCTTCTAAATTGTCAAATGTCAAATCTATAAATGTATTTGTATAGTCTGCTTTATACTTTTCCATCAAGGCTAATAAGCCATAAACCAACACTCTATCTTCATCTTCTTTATCGCCTAGTAGACCAAGTTTTTTTCTCATTCCATTAAAAAATTCTTTATAATAATATATATCAAATTTTTTGATTTTTTCACTTGCAAATTTTACAGCATCATCTTGCTTATCTGAAAATAGTGTAATCATTGCATCAGCCAATCTTGATAAATCCCATACAGCTATTGATGGCTGATGTTCATAGGAATACCTTGATTTATAATCTATCGAGCTAAATACTGTAGCTTGATCATAGATATCCATAAAAGCACATGGACCATAGTCAATAGTTTCTCCACTAATTGTAACATTATCTGTATTCATTACACCATGTATAAATCCAACCAGCATCCACTTTGCTACTAGCTTTGCTTGATTTTTTACTACCTCTTCCAAAAATTCTAAATATCTTTCTTGTTCGTTTTCTATTTTGTTTAAAAAAGGGTAGTGTCTATTGATTGCATAATCAGTCAGTGCTTTTAAATCATCCTTACTTGTATTTGTTGCAGCAAATTGAAAAGTTCCAACTCTCAAATGACTAGATGCTACTCTAGCCAAGACTGCACCTGGTAATAGGTTTTCTCTATATACATCTTCACCTGTCGCAATTACAGATAAGGCTCTAGTAGTAGGTATGCCTAATTCATACATAGCCTCCGATATTATATATTCTCTAAGCATTGGGCCAACAGCAGCCTTTCCATCTCCTCCTCTTGAGTATACAGTCCTACCACTACCTTTTAAATGAATATCATATCTTTTCCCATCTGGAGTTATATGTTCCCCTAATAACATAGCTCTTCCATCACCTAGCATCGTAAAATGCCCAAATTGATGTCCAGCATATGCTTGAGATATTGGCCCAACACCTTCAGGAAGCTTCGCCCCCGCCAATATTTTAATACCATCTTCACTTTTCAGTGCTTGTACATCTAACCCTAATTCTTTAGCAAGTAATTCATTTAGTTTTAATAACTTCAAGTCTCTATATTCTCTAGGACCTTCATTTCTATAAAACATCTTGGGCAAAGCCTTATAGCTTGTATCTATATTCCAAGTCATAATATCATTCCTTTCTATATTATTTATTTTATTCCTTACATACATCAACTTATATATATTTTTTTATTCTATTATTTAATATATATTTTTTTATTTTTGTCTATATTATTATAAGTATTATACCCTAATTTTTAATAGTAAAATATCCACCCAAAAACTTTAGGTGGATATTTTACATATAATCTCATTTACTTATAATATTTTTTTTGACTTAATAGAATCCACTGCCCTTACCAGTCAAATCTATCATTATATTCTTAGCTTGTGTATAATTATCCAATATCATCTTGTGTGTTTCTCTACCTATACCAGACTGCTTTACTCCACCAAATGGTGCTCCAGCAGGTATCTGATTATATGTGTTAACCCAGATTCTACCAGTCTTAATTCTTCTAGCTACATCTAATGCTGTGTCTATATTTTTTGTGTATACACCACCGCCTAGACCATATACTGATTCATTAGCCATTTTTATAACTTCATCAGCATCCTTGAACTTTATAATAACCCCTACAGGTCCAAATATTTCTTCTTGAGCTACAACCATATCATTAGTTACATCTACTAGTAGTGTAGGTTCTACAAAAGCTCCATCAGCAAACTGCGTTTTACAAGCCTTCTGACCTCCAACAGCCACCTTAGCACCTTCATTTTTACCTGTCTCTACATAACCTAATATTTTTTCAGCCTGTCTTATATTTACCTGTGCACCCATCATTGTTTCTTCATCTAATGGATCTCCAACCTTTACCTTCTTGAATCTTTCTACAGCTTTTTTTACAAATTCATCATAAATGCCTTCCTGAACAAATATTCTTGAACCTGCACAACAAACCTGACCTTGATTGAATAATATACCTAATTGTACTCCATCAAGAGCTTGCTCTATATCACAATCATCAAAGAATATATTAGCCGATTTTCCACCTAATTCAAGAGTTGCTGGTATTATTCTCTTGGCTGCTTCTATTCCTATATTTCTACCCACTTCTGTTGATCCTGTAAAGGCTAATTTGTCCAAACCTTCGTGCTGTACTAGGTAATCACCCGATCTAGAACCTCTACCTGTAATTATATTAATTACACCAGCTGGAATCAAGTGTTCTATTAATTTCATTAATTCTAATATTGATAATGATGTTGAGCTAGATGGCTTTAGTATTGTTGTATCACCTGCAGCAATTACTGGAGCAAGCTTCCAAGCTGCCATCAAGAATGGGAAATTCCATGGTACTATCTGTCCTACTACACCAATTGGCTCTCTAAGTACTATACTTAGCTTATTTCCATCTAATACATTTGCTGAACCTTCTTCACTCCTTATTACCCCTGCAAAATATTTAAAATGATCTGCTGCAAGTGGTATATCAACATTCTTAGTTTCACGAATTGGTTTACCATTATCCATAGTTTCAACCTTTGCCAAGAATTCAGCATTTTCTTCTATTATTGCTGCTATTTTATCAAGTATATCGGCTCTCTGAGCTGTAGTAGTCTGTGACCAAGATTCAAATGCATCTCTTGCTGCTTTTACAGCTGCATCTACATCTTCGTTTGAAGCATCTGCTATTTCTGCTAAAAATTCTCCATTAGCAGGATTTATTGATTTCAAATAATCTCCATCCGATGCATCCATCCATTTTCCGTTAATATATAACTGGTATCTCTTTTCTGTTAAAATTGACATTATTTACCTCCAAAATAATAATTTGGCTTTTCGTCCGTCGTATTCGAAAATCCATAATTTACTGATAATACTTCTCTTATACTATCATTTTTTATTTAACTAATATAATATTACCCAGCATGAATTTTATTATTCATAAAAATATATTTTTATGAATAATTTCAATCTCTAAAATATCCATTACTTTATCTAATAATAGTTATTTTTTAAATAAATTTATTTTAAATAAAAAAGAAGAGGTTTTGTGATGTCCACTCCTAAAAAGTTGGCCTCACTACCTCTTCTTCTAGTATTATCTCTTTTATGACGAATAATTTGTGAACTTCTTTTCTAACCCTGCTAGAACCAAGTCAAAAATTACGGCCATTAATGCGGTTGGTATAGTACCTGCCCAAATAATTGCACTTCCGTTACTTACTGATATACCTCTAGAAATAATGTCTCCTAGACCACCAGCTCCGATGAATGTACCTATTGTGGCTATACCAACTGCGAGTACTAGCGCATTTCTAATACCACCCATTATAACCGATAATGCTAATGGCATCTTTACTTTCATCATTACTTGCGATTTTGTCATACCCATACCTTTTGCTACGTCTAACAAATTTTTATTAACATTATTTAATCCTGTACATGTATTTTTTAGAATTGGCAATAATGAATATAAAAATACTGTTGCTACCACTGTATTAGTACCTAATCCCATGGCTACCATTAATAAAGAAAGTAAAGCCAACGAAGGAATTGTCTGTATTATATTAGCTATACCTATCGTAACTGCTGATAATTTCCTACTCTTACTAATATACATACCCAAAGGAATAGCTACTATGCAAGCAAACAATACTCCATATATAGATATTAAAAAGTGTGTAAAAAATTGTTCTAAAACTATAGCGCCATTTACCTGGTAATATTGTATTAGCTCTTTCATTTAATCACATCCTTATCTTCTTAAAAATTACTTTTTAGATTTATTATTCAACATATCTTTATACATTGGTCTGTCTTTTAGAGGTTTGATTTTCTTTTCTTCAAAGTAGTTTTTTTCCTTTAAGAATCTTTCTGCAACAACCTTTGGTTCGATTTTTTTGCCATCAGATTCCGCATTTAATTTCTGCATAGTTTCACTACTTACTTCGCCCTCTAATTTCAGTAAAATTTCTTCTATTTCAGGATGTTCTTTCATAGTCTTTTTACTAATTACTGGACTGGCATCGTATGGAGGGAATATCCTAAGGTCATCCTCTAATACAACCAAATCATAAGAGTTAATTCTACCATCAGTTGAGTACCCAAGAACAACATCCATCTTTCCACTATTTACAGCACTATAAACTAGTCCTACATCCATAGGTAAAACTGATTTAAAGTCAAATTGATATTTGTTCTTGAAGGCTCTATAACCATCTCCTTCTCTTTCCATCCAACTTGTATCTACACCTGCTTTTAAATCTTTTGCTATTGGTTTTAAGTCACTTACTTTTTTTAGATTATATTTTTGAGCAAATTCCTTCTTTACCATAAATGCATATGTATTTTCAAATCCATATGTTGGCATCCATATCAAATTAAATCTATCATAATAACCTTTTACAACCTTGTTTAATGCAAGTTCTGGATCTGTAATTGGATCCATACCTAATTCACCGGTCAAAGATGTACCTGTGTACATTATCGATGCTACATTTGCGTATTCTCCCTGCATTGTTTGGAAAATTAACATAGCTGATGATAAATTGTTTATTGTACTAACCTTTTGTTTTGGGTAGTAGTGTTCTATCATCTGTTTTTGCATTTCACCTAAAATTTGTCTTTCAGCAGTACTACCACCTGCTATTACTATATCTCCTTTTCTTGCATCTCCTCCTAATCCGGGAAGTGAACAAGCTGTTAAAGACAAAGCTGTAAAAACAGCAATTCCAGACATAGCTAACTTCTTAGCAGTCTTTGATTTCTTATTATTTTTTTTATTTTTTCTTATGTCTTCTGAACTTATTTTTGGCTGTACTGCTTTCTCAAGCATGCTTAATAAAAAGTCTACTAATAATGCCAATAAAGTTACTGGAACAGCACCTAAAATAATCATTGGTACATCAAATAGTGTAAGACCAGTAAATATAAAATCACCTAATCCACCTGCACCTACATATGACGCTAGCGTAGTCCAAGCTATAACATATACCGCAGATAATCTTATACCAGACATTATTACTGGTGCTGCAAGTTTTAGCTGTATATCTTTGATAATTTGTGTAAAGGTCATACCCATACCCTTTGCTGCGTCTAGTATATTTTTATCTACACCTTCCATACCTAAGACTGTATTTCTTAATATAGGAAGTAAAGAATATATAAATATAGCTATTATAGCTGGTGTCTTTCCTACTCCAAATAATGGAACCATAATTGCTAGTAAAGCAAGTGATGGTATAGTTTGTAAAATCGATGCTATAGACATAACAATCTTTGATACGGCTTTATTTTTTGTAAGTAATATTCCTACTGGTACTGCAACTAAAATCCCCAAGAGTAAGGCTACCATAGATATCGTTAAATGCTCGCCAATCTTGACTAATAGATTTGCACCATTTGAACTCAAAAATTCTAACATAATATCACCTACCTTACTTCTTCTTCAGATTTATTTACGACTCTAACATTAGAATTATCTTCTGATAAATTTTCATTATTTTCTATTTTTTTATCATTTTTTAAAAAACTTAAATCAACTTTAGGTTCAGTATTTTTATGATCTTCCATTACATAACCATCAGTGATTACGACTTCATTTTCTTCTGGTTCATAACCGCTCCAGAAATTATCATATAGACAATCCATCATTGTAGCCCTAGTAATCAAACCAACTAACTTACCTTCATGATCTATTACTGGAAGATTTCTATATTGTAACTCATTTATATAATATAGAGCATCCTTAACCTTTGTAGTATTAGAAATAGCATTAGCTCTCTTCAATAAATCGCTGATTGGCGTTGTAAGCAGTCTCTTTTCGCCTCTTAGTGCGAATACGTCCAAAGCTCCTAATAAAACATCGTTATCATCAACTACAAATAGAGTATCAACTCTGTTATTATGCATCATATTTACGGCTGTTCTAAGAGTAGAATTAACATTTACCTTTATTGGACTTTTCATCATTATATGTTCTACTGTATCCATATTAAACTGTGCTTCCGATAATCTATCTTCGCCTATCATATTTCTAACAAAGTCATTTGCTGGATTCATAAGTATATTATCAACAGTATCAAACTGAATTAACTCTCCTTTGTCCATTATGGCTATTTTGTCAGCTAATTTTATTGCTTCGTCCATATCGTGTGTAACAAATACAAATGTTTTGCCCATTTGTTGTTGCAGTCTCTTAACTGTAGACTGTAAGGATTCTCTAGTCAATGGGTCAAGTGCACCAAATGGCTCATCCATTAATACTACATCTTGGTCTGCAGCCAAAGCTCTAATAACACCTATTCTCTGTTGCTGACCACCAGATAATTCTGAAGGGTATCTCTCTAAAAAACTCTCTGGTAATTCAACCATTTTTATCAATTCTTGAGCAACCTGTCTTCTTCTTTCTTCTGGCCACTTCAATAACTTTGGAACCATAGTTATATTTTCATATATTGTCATATGTGGCATTAGTCCGATTTGTTGAATAACATAACCGATTTTTCTTCTTAATTCAACTTCATTATAGTCCTTTATATTTTTTCCACTAATTGTTATTTCTCCACTTGTTGGTTCAAGCATTCTATTTAACATTCTCATTAAAGTAGTTTTACCACTACCTGATGTACCTATAAAGCAAACAAACTCTCCTTTATCAAACTTCATATTTACATCTCTTACTGCCATCTTTCCATTTGGATATTTCTTTGATATATTTTTGTATTCTATCATAATTAAGCACCTCCCACAGCGTGTATTTTTATAATAGCTCTTATGATATTTCTGTCCTTATTAGCTCAGTAATACTAGATTTTCATTTTTTGATATTTTTCGTGACTTTATGGCAAATAAAATTGACTAAATTAAGGATTTCATAAATCTCTTACAATAATCCTTAGACTTAGTTAATGTTTTTTGCCTGAAACTTTGAGTATTGCAAATTTTAAACTTTTCTAAGCTATTTAAAATAGAAAAATATTCTATTTCTTTATAATTGCAAAAAAATTAAGGATTAGTTCTTTCAATTGATACCCATTAAAGAGTATTTTCAAACAATACACTTTCAATATAACTATATTTCAAAATATTTTTTATACATATTTTTTATACATATTTTTTATACATATTTTTTAAATTTAACATTAAAAATTAATTATACTTTATTAATCAAAAAAATAAGCCCACTGTTATTTGAGCTTATTTTTTACAATATCTTTAAATTTCTTTAATTATGTATATAAACTATATAGTTTATATACATAATTTATTTGTATCTTCTAAATAGAATCTGACTTCGTAAAGATTATCTACGATAGCATTAGATTCTTGTCTTACTTTTTCATCTGGTTGATACGAATCAGGAACCATTATTCTATACATACCTGCAGCTTTCGCAGCCTCTATACCATTAGATGAATCTTCCAATACTAAACAATTTTCGGGATTAATATTCAATTTTTGTGCTGCTAACAAAAAAACATCTGGACTTGGCTTTCCATTTTGTACTTCTTCACCACTTGCTATTACATCAAAGTATCCACTAACATCATTTTTTTCAATATTATTTATTATGTGATCATTATTTGAACCTGATGCCACTGCTATCTTATATCCATTTTTTTTAAGTAGTCCAACGTTTCTACTAGATATGGCATTTTGTCGGGACCTTTTGAAAACAAAACTTCATTCATTAGGACAAAATGATCATCTACCATCTTTTTACCATCCATTTTACCTCTAAAATACTCTTCATAAAAGTCATATATACCCTCTTTTTTAAATCCAAGCACTAAGTGCGTTTCTTCTGGGGTCATTTCTACTCCTTGAATTTTTGATGCCTCTATCATACATTTAGTGCATAGTGATTCAGTGTCAAACATCAAACCATCCATATCAAAAATCACAGCTTTTATTTCTACAGTCATTATATCCCTCCTCCTATTACCTATACAATTTAATAGTTTTAGTTATTAAATTGTATAATAATCTTTTATAATGGTAAATCTTTTTTTACAAATTTTATACTAGCAATCAAATATGTAAGAATTGCAATAATAAATAATATTGCTAATTTCCACTCAAATCCATAATCAATATTAGATGTACCCAAGGTTGATATAGATTTAATATCATAAAAACCTACTATTGTCATCTTGTTGAATAAACTTAATTTTTCTACTCCTATACCAAGCATCACAATATCATCAGAACCAAAAAATCCTAGAAGGGAACATAAAAAAAACCACATTGTAAGTCCTCCACCGAATGCCATTGCATTTTTACTAGAATTAAATAGACAGCCACCCAAGAAGCAAATTCCAGATACAGCTTCTACAATTGCATACATTCCAATATGAAGTCCTATTATTCTATCAAGATTTACAGTATCAAAAAACATATATGAAGTGAAAACTCTTACTAGACAAACTATTGAAATTACTAAGGCTGGCATTACTATCATATATATCATATGAGTTGTAACAACAGCTGACCTCTTAGTAGGTGTAGATAGTATATATGCCATAGACCCCTTGTCGACTTGATCTGCTATCAAATTATTAGATACTATTATTATTAAAAGGAAAATCGGAAGCAATCCCATAACTGTATAATACATCTGATTCATCATTGTACCCATATCCATATCAGTCATATTTTTTATAAATTGTGTTGATACTCCTAATGCTTTCATATTTGTATTTATCATATCTCTAGTACTTAAATCTTTTCCACTAAAAACACCTTTTTTGTCCTTTAAATTATATAAATAATCGAAGTTTTTTACATACACATTCATATCGACGCTAGATTTTTTTAATATTTTTATATCCTTATCTAATTCATCAGAAGAAATCTTATACTTATTATTTTTTTTATTTCTTGTCTTTTCTGCCTTATCGAACAATTCATCATATACTTTTCTATTGTTCCTGTTTACAAAATCCATATAAGATAATTTTTTTACTTTATCTCTTATTATAGTATCTTTTTGTTCTTGACTTATATTCTGCATAGAAGGATTAGATTTTATCATATTTTCTATTGCTTTTTGACTTTGTTCATTATATGAAGTCAAAACAAACATATGAGCGTAAAAAGATTTTTCTGCATTTTTTATTTGATCACTTATAGTCTCTTTTTGAAGTGTTGACATAGCATAGTTGATTACTGTTGCAACCATACACATTATAAGAGTTATTGCTATCACAACAATCATATTTGACTTTATATTTTGTTTCATAAGAGGAAGAGAAAAAAACTTCCTACTCTTTATATTATCTGACATAAAAATCTCTCCTATTTTCGTCTTTATATTTTTTTATTGTTTCATTTTATACATTCTATATAAATAGATATTTTTATTATTAAAAAATTTTATGTATTTTTTTCATCTTCATAAAATGATTCTTTAAATTTATGCTCTAAAGCAAATTCTTCTTCTCTAAAAAATTTAACCTTATGCTTGCTTAATAACTCAAAAACTTGGTTTATATTTTTTTTATCAAATGATATTCTACAATAATCCTCTTTAACTTTATTTATTTGAAGAAAGCTTGATTTTTCATCTTCATTTTGATTCAAAAATTCTTTTAGTTCCTCTTTATTTTCAAAGCCTAATCTAAAAATTTTAACAGTTTTTTCATCTATATCATTCACATCAACTACATTTATTATTCTTCCATTTTTTATCATGGCAACTTTGTCGCAAACAGCTTCCAATTCGCCAAAAATATGAGTGGATATTAAAATCGTTTTTCCTTTGGATTTCTCTTCACGTATAAGTGATATAAATACATCTCTCATAAGTGGGTCTAATCCTGTTGTTGGCTCATCCAATATAAGTAAATCCTTTTCTCCCATCAAAGCTGCAATTAATGCTGTTTTTTGTTTCATGCCTTTTGACATTCTTTTTAAATCGGCATTAGGATCTAATTTTAATTTATCCAAAAGATAGTTCATATATGTTGGATCTTTAATCTGCAAAAATTCTGCTTGTATTTTCAAAAAATCTTTACCTGTAGGCAACCTAGGAAAAGAAATCTCTCCAGGTACATATGATGTAAATTTTTTAATTTCTAATGCGTCTTTCCAAGCATCTAAACCATTTATTGTAACACTACCTTTATCTGCTTTTACAAAGCCCATTATATTTCTAATGGTTGTTGTCTTTCCAGAACCATTGGTTCCCACTATACCATAGACCTGTCCTCTTTTAATATCTAGATTTATATCAAATATACCCCTATTTTTACCATAATCTTTGGTAAGATTTTTTATTTGTATAAATGCTTTATTTTTTTTTTCTATAGGCATTAAAGAGTCACCTCCTCAAAGTCTCTATCCAACTCGTAAAATTCCATAAAATATTCTTCTAAGCTAGATTTATTTTCTGTAAAATCAGAAATTTTTTCTCCAGCCAAAAACTCAATTAATTTGTATATATCATTATCTTTTAATTTTATAGTAGCTATTAATTCGTTTTCTTTTTTTATTTCAAAATCATGGAATTTATCTATAAGATTGTATACAGAACATTTTTCTTCAAATACCATCTTGTAACTTCTATCTGCGTTCTCTTTGAAATCTCTAGCCAAAAACTCATCTACTATTCTCCCATCTTTAATTATTGCAATCCTGTCACAAGTCGCCTCTACTTCTTTAAAAATATGAGAGGACAATAAAATAGTTTTTCCTCTTTCTTTCTCATTCTTAATAAAATCAATAAAAGTATCCTGCATTATTGGATCCAATCCTGAAGTTGGTTCATCTAATATCAGAATATCAGGATCATGCATAAAAGCAGTGATTATAGCTAACTTTCTTTTATCGCCCAAACTTATCATATCTATTAGTAAATCAATATCTATATTAAATCTTTCTATCAATGATTTTTCATATTCTCTACTTACTAAATTTCTCATATTCGCCATCATATCTAAAAATGATTTTCCAGTCATAGAATTAGGAAAGGAAATTTCTCCTGGAAGATATCCTATATTAGCTTTTAAAATATATGATTCTTCCCAACAGTCCTTATCTAAAATTGAAACATTTCCGTACAGGGGTTTTGAAAATCCCATCAAGTGCCTTATTGTCGTAGTCTTTCCCGCTCCATTAGGTCCCAAAAATCCAAAACATTCTCCTTTATCTATTTTAAAACTGACATTGAAAATACCTCTGCCGTGACCATAATCTTTAGTCAAATTATCCACTTTAATAATCGACATAATATCACCACCTATTTTTTTTACATTAAATTAATTCTATCTGATATAATCTAAATATACTAACTAATAAATATGTTTGACAATACATTTATAATCTATAATATATTTTATCTTATTATATATTATATTAAATATATTTTTATAATAAAATAGACACTTAGAGCAAATTATTCTAGTATTTATTCATTTTTAATATATATGAGATGGAAAGGAAAAATATGCCAAATAGTATACCTGCTAGGAATAGAATAATATCTAGTTTTTGGAAATTATTATCCAAACATAATTATTCAGATATAACAATTAAATCAATAGCAATTGATGCAAAAGTAAATCATAACACTATTTACTATCATTTTAAAAATATTGACGAAATTGCACTAACTGCTTTGGATGATGTGATAATAGATGATTTACCAGAATTGTTTTTATCAATATTATCAGATGTTGATAAAAAAATTAATTACGAAAACTTCTTGATAGAAAAAGGTCTCTTAGACACATTTATGAAAATACGTTTATTCGCAAGAGGCGACTCTATTTTTCTGTACAATAATATTAAAAATATAATGCTTGAAAAATGGTTACTAGCTATAAATGTAGATTTGAATTATTTAGAAGAGGAAGATTTAGTAGATTTAGAGTTTATTTTTAATGGCATTACCAGCCTAGTTGCAAACCCTATAATAGAAAAAGATCCAAAAATTTTAACTACAATTGTTAATAGACCTTTGGGACATGGCATTATAGCCACTATTAATCGACTAAAAGAAAAATATAATTAATTTATTTTTTAATTAAAATGAAGGAGAGAAAATGTCAAAACTTAAGAAATTAATGATAGAAAAAGAAATAGATATTAGTCTTTTAGCAGCATCTATAAACGTTAATGATGATAAATTAGAAAAAATAATTGAAAAAGATAATATAGAAAATTATTTAGATATTATGCAGTTAGCTGAACTAGCAAGAGTACTAGATGTAGAAATAGATGATCTAAATTAATAGATCATCTATTTCTTTAAATTTTATATAAGCTTTATACAATAGGCTTTTTATAAAAAAATAATCCACATAAATCAGCCAATATCCAGCCAATAGGTATTGCAATCCATATACCTTTTATTCCTATAAATGGAATAGACGATAAAGTAAAAGCTAGTGCAACCCTAGTTCCTAGGGATATTATAGTCAATACTAGAGATATTTCAGCCTTGTTGATTGCTCTAAAATATCCATAAAACATAAATAATATTCCAATTCCTATATAAAATACAGATACTATTCTCAAATATTGCACGCCTATATTTATAAGATTATACATACTTTTATCCACAAAAATACTCATAAGTTTAGGAGCAAAAATATATACAAAGGAACTAATAACCATGCAAAATATAATAACTATTTTTATTGAAATCTTCGTTCCTTTTTTAATTCTGTCACTATTTCCTGCACCATAGTTTTGTGCAATAAATGTAGAATATGCATTTCCAAAATCTTGAACTGGACTATATGCCAAAGTATCAATCTTCACAGCAGTAGAAAAGGCTGCCATAACAATTGTTCCAAAAGAATTTACTAATCCCTGTACAGTTAAAATCCCAAAGTTCATAATAGATTGTTGCATACTTGTAAGTAAAGACAAATTAGCAATAGATTTTATAATATCCCTATCCATCTTCATATTCTCTCTATTTACTTTTAATTCTTCAAATTTAAATGAATATATTATTACTCCAACCGCACAGATATATTGAGATATTACTGTAGCAAAACCCGCACCAAATACACCCATATTCATATAAACAATGAAAATAATATCCAATGCAACGTTAAAAATTAAGGAAACACCCAAAAATATAACAGGTATTAATGAATTTCCAATTGCCCTAAGCATATTAGCATAATAATTATATAGAAAAGTAGCGAATATACCAAAAAATATTACATTTAAGTAATCTCTGGTCATTTTAAAAATCTGTTTTGGTATTTGAAGAATATTTATTATCTCATTCAAATATATATAGGCAAAAAAATTTAAAATTAAAGTAAAAATACCAACAATCGTAAATGAAATAAAAAGCCCATTTTTTAGCATATTTAAATCTCTTTTGCCAAATTGTATAGATGTAAAAACCCCACTTCCCATACACAAACCAATTATTATTGAAGTTATAAAAATAATTAATGCATAAGATGCTCCCACTGAAGCTAGTGCATTAGGTCCAATAAATCTACCTACTATAAAAGTATCTGTAATATTATAAAATTGTTGCATTATATTGGCTAGCATTAGAGGCATAGCAAATCTTATCAAAGATTTTGTAATATTATCTTGTGTTAGATCTATATTCATACTTACCTCCTAACAAATAGATTCTATTATTATAATACAATATTTATATTTTTTTATCATCACAATTTATGTAATTATTATTCTACAAATATTAAACATAAAAATAGCGTAGTAATCAATAACGACTACTACGCAAAATATAATTTAAATATTATTTTTTCTTATATATTTTTTACTTATAATGTCGTATCTGCAGGTGATGGAGTAGATAAATTATTATCTACCAACATCTTTGCTGATATACTATCACCACTTAAAGTAAATTTATCATATATGTCCTTTGTTATATCCTCTTCTTCTATCTGCTCATTAATGAAAGTATGCATAAATATTTCAGTGGCATAGTCATCCGCCTTTTTCGCTATATCATTTATCTTATATATTTTCTCTGTCACTTTCTTTTCATGTTCATATATAAATTTTGCTACTTCAACCGGCTCCTTCATATCAAATTGTGAAGCTTTTATATCTTCAAGAATTGGTGTTTCATCTCTCTTTATCATAAAATTGATAAAAGCCTGTGCGTGCAATAACTCTTCATTATAATGTTGCATCAACCATGATGAATATCCTTTATAATTCTGCTCTTCCATTGCAAGTGCTAACTGTAGATAAATATACCCTGAATGAAATTCAAAATTAATATGATCATTCAAAGCCTTTGCTACTTCTGCTTTCATAATAAAACCTCCTTAAAATATAATTAGTAAATAGATATAATTTTTAGTCTTATAACATTAAGACTTTAAACTCTATCTTATATTTATACCACAAAAAGAAATTTATAATTTAATACTTTCCATATTTTTATAAATATATTTTTATTACTTTCTATATAGATATTTTTACATCAAATATTTTTTAAAAATTCTATTGCCATTTTTATTGATTTTTCTGCCTTATCAACCATTAAAGAATGTTGCCAAAATGCATGTAATACTCCATTTGCAATTTCTATTTCACAATTTATGCCATTTGATTTTAATATTGTATATAAGGCTCTTGAATCATCCAATAAAGGATCTAATTCCGCTCCTACAATATATGTTGGTGGAATTTTGTTTTTTAAGTCAGCACTCAACAAATCAATATAAGGATTCTTTGCCTCTTCTTGGTCATTTAAATATAATTTAAAATATTTGTCTAATTCTTCTTCTGTTAGACCATCTAATTCATTTCCATAAAGTCGCCTAGTCATTGAATCTCTCAATCCATAAGTTCCATAAGCAAGTAATAAACTCTTTATATTTAGCCTCTCATCAAGAATATTTTCATCTCTTAATTTCAAAAAAAGTCCTAGAGATAAGGCTGCACCTGCAGAGTCACCACAAAAAGAAATTTGTTTTGGATCAATATTCCATTTAGTAGAATTGTTTTTTATATCTAAAATCACATCCATACATTCTTCTAATTGCTGAGGAAACTTTGCTTCTGGTGCCAAAGAATAATCTATAGAAATTACTTTATAACCTGATAAATTACAGAGTCTATGAATTATTGACCTATGTGTATTTGTACTTCCTAGTATAAAGCCTCCACCATGAATAAAAATTATTGCAGGGGATTTTTCCTTGATATTTGAAAATAAATGAACTTTTACATTATTATATCTAGTTTTAATTGATTTTTCTTCTATATACTTTACTAGTGGAAGATTCTGATTCCAGTATTGCCTTTCGTTTTCATATACTTTTCTTATATCTTCTATGCTTAGATTTTGACTATATAGACCTGGTGAAAGCTCTTCCTGCTTAGATAATGCTTGCTTCTCTTGAGGGTCTATAAGGTGTGATATTCTTAGTTTGTTAAATATTGACATAATCATACCTCCATAAATTTAATAGATCCATATTGGAATGATCTACACTAAGTAGAAATTAATATATATAGTAATCACACATTGCACACCCCCTTTTATACAATCTACACTAAGTAGAAATTAATATATATAGTAATCAGTAGCAAAACAAACTCAAAGAGAAGGATCTACACTAAGTAGAAATTAATATATATAGTAATCTTTTTCATGTTTCAAACTTTCTTCTAAATCTACACTAAGTAGAAATTAATATATATAGTAATCAATTACAAGACGAACATATAAAGTTGATCTACACTAAGTAGAAATTAATATATATAGTAATCAATTCTGTAACAGTTAATGTTATATATATCTACACTAAGTAGAAATTAATATATATAGTAATCACTTACAGAATACAAATTCTAGGAGGGATCTACACTAAGTAGAAATTAATATATATAGTAATCGTAAAAATGGATGGTATGGAAAATAGATCTACACTAAGTAGAAATTAATATATATAGTAATCGTTGTCTAAGTATGCTTTATTTTTCAATCTACACTAAGTAGAAATTAATATATATAGTAATCCCTATATGCATATAAACATATTGAGATTACTACATGTTATTTTAGTTTATTTTTATTCAATATTTTTAAGAATATCCGAAAGCCTTATTACTACATATATTTATAAATTACCCAAAAATATTAAGACAGAGGTTTGCTAAAAAATTACAATCATATCTTTTTCATCATTTTTGGCATATCCATATCTTATTATATCATCTTCATTTTTTATTTTAAACATTATTACTGAATCAGAATTAGAAAATTTTTTCATAAATCTTCCCTCTATCTGTGAAGTTATATTATCAATCATTCTAGCACTATTTTCAATATCAAAAACTGAATATTGTAATCTATATCCATATGCAGATAGAAATTTAGAAAATTGAGTTCTAAGCTTATTGTCAGATATATCATAGCTAATTATTAACATCTTATCACCTCATTATATATACTGGGAACCCATCAATAGATTTTCTTTTCATAAAGGCTCTATAGTATGTCTGTAAATAAAGAAAAATTTCCTCTTTATTTTCAATTATTGGTTTGGCAAGTGCAGACACATACTTTGGAGAATTTTCCCATTTTAATTGATATTGTTTATTTACCAATATAAAATCTTCTTTTTTAAATTTTTTCAAATTAATATTTTTCCTTACTTCATAATCAATTAAGGATCTAAATGGTTCCATCAAATCACATACTAAAGATTTACGCATATAAAATTCTTTATGTAATACACCATAATATGTATCAAAACCATATATATTCAACAAAGATTCAATAAAATTGAATAATACCGTATATCCAATATCCAATGTTGAATTTATATAATCTTCCTTTATTCTTGGTACTCTTCTTTTCCATTCAATACCTTCAAATATTTGCGAAAAATACAGTTTCGATGCTTGACCTTCTAATCCCATTATTTCTTGACCTGTGTTAGCAGTAAAAATTACTTTATCCTTAATGTTATTTAACTCCTCAATAATTTTTTGTCTTTTTTCAGATTTTTTCCTTATTTTACCTAATGCAAGGCTTTGATTATGTATTTTATTAGATATTATACCCTTGCCAATATCTAAACCATTATATTCATACTGAGCCTTCCTCAATAATGTATTACCTTCCATCTTTGTACCGATTAGTTCATACATCTTCATACTTGTATTCATTAGGCAAATTGTAAAGTTATATTTTTTTGCTTTTTGTATTAATGCAGTTGTAATCGACATATGCCCTATAATAAATACTAGGTATAATCTATGACATGTTGATTGATGTTTTATTTTTCCATTTTCGTCTTTCACTATTATATTTTGATTAGATATTGATAATTTTTCTTTCTTATTTGTAAATACAAATAATATTTGTTTCTTTTCAAAGTCGGTTCTCTGAATCATATCAAACTCCTATCACATGCTGGCTCATAAATGCAATTCCTACATTTAGATATATTATTTTGTTTAAATTTGCTCAACTCAAATGTCCTCATTTGTTCAATAATATTCTCAAATTTCCCAAACATAACAACATCATTTTCTGGTAAATTAACTTCATAGTTTTTATTGTCATCAATACTATGAAACCTCAATTTCTTTACATCATATCCCATTTCCTTCATACAAAAGTATTGAGCATACAATTGAAATATGTAACCATCATAAATATTAACTATTTTCTTTTTTCTTTCTGTTAATAATCCCTGTTCAGAATCAAATATATCTATTTTACCTGTTAGACCATATTTTTCTGAATAAACTGATATACCAGTTAAAATATTCTTCTTTGTAGAATACTTATTTTTATCCACACTCTCATGAGCATTTTTACCATCAATTTGTTTATTAGAATTATAGATAATAGGGTCCAAGCTTCCATACAAATTATGAAAATATATAGAAGCTGGACAAAATATAAAGTCATTTAAATTTGTAATAATAATAAGGTTATCCATTTATTTTACTTACATAGTCTAGAAAATCATTTCTCTTAACTATTAAATCAATGTCCTTTCCCCTATTAAAATTATTTGTAATTATTTTTTCTTTATTATCTATAATTCTTTTTACTAAAATCTGACCTTTTAAAGCAATATTATATGCACCATTCGCATCTGCATCTATTGGCAAAATAGAATCTTTACTTTGATTCCTAGTATCAAAAAACTCTCCCTTAGAATTTATCACAGGAGAAATAATATAGTCTTCACTGTCTGTGCTTACTCTCATATTCAATAATTCTATTAAAATATTAATAATTTTATCTATTGATTTCTCTTTTTCAAGTATTTTCTCAATTAGATTTCCATCTAAATATGGTATTTTATATTTATTCATTATATTTTTCATTTCTTCTGTAAGATTTATTTCTATTCTTTTCTTTGTATTTCTATTATACTTACACCTTATTCCATTAGTATATACACACCAATCAGTAACCTTTACTTCTGTATTAATGAAATTTTTATAGTTAAATTTAAAATAGAACATATCTTTTTCATTATCGTATCCTATGTATTCAAATTTTTTTATAAATTTAATTTTATCTTGCTTGTTTTTGATATTTTTTATAGGCATACGATTTATAAATCCACTAGTAGGATCTACTTTTGAAGTGTTTCTTGGATCTACAAAGAAGATTATTCCACACTGTTTTCCTACTTTTTTTAGCGTATCAACTTGTCTAGCTAATTGAAACGCATTCAGCACTCCTCCAGGTTCTGTAAAATCAGTATCCTTAAACACCAAATAATTAAGTTTCTTAATTAAAGCTGTTTCAAACTTTTGATATACTTGTTGTTCTACTTTTTTCCTTAAATTTTTAAATTCAATGTTTAAATCTTCCATAGAAATTATAGCGTCATATTTTATTACCATTTTACATATTTCATGGACTACCTGAGATACATAACCTTCTTTTAAATCTTTTATTTTTTCTATAGTATCCCAACTTCGTCTTTCATTATTTCTATCAAATGCTTTTTTATCTAATATGTCTTTATAATTTATATTGCTTATTATACTTTTATCCTTTGATTTAATCTCTTTCTCAATGATATTAAGAGATTTCTGTTCGAGTATTTTTCCCTGTGGATTGACTACGCTTATATAAATTAGATTTTTCTCACCTCTATCAATACCTATAACATTTTGTGACTTTGATTCAGCAATTTTTCTTAATACTTTATCATCTAGCTTATATGATGAATTTTCTTTATAATTTATAGTTATTGGCACATGAAAATATAATTTATCCTGTGTATATCTTCTATCTTTTATTATGTCATATTTAGCTTTCTTTACTGTAACATCCCCACTATCATACAGTTGCTTCGCATTCTTTGAACTGAAATTTTTAATTCTTCCATTAACATAATTGAATATTTCTACATATAAATCCTCTGGAATTTTTAAACCATTTTTATCAATTTTATTAACTAAATACTCACCTGAACTATGCTTAAACTCCTTATCTATTTGCTTTTCTCTAAAGAATATCTCAGCATTACCATTTAATTTTACAATACCATTCTTTTGATTTAAATCACTGAAAATTGATTCAAAGTACATTGTATGTAAATTTTTCTTTCCTTTGGAGTTAGAAGAAAAATCTTTATTGTATATTTTAAATAGGTATATTTCATTATTTTTAACTAACTCTCTAATATCATTCTCATTTAATTTTTCATATTCTATTTTATAAGAAACTGAATCAACATCTCTATAGAAATCTGCAAGGTTTATATATTCATTTGAACTTTTTAATATTCCATAATCAAATATACTTGTAGATTCATACTTTGATAAAAAGTCTTTACAGAAATCAATCCAAAATATTAGAGATTCTTTATAACCCTCTTCATCTCCAGTATTTTTCAAATATTCTGTTTGAAATTTTTTCTTTCCATCATACTGAGTATAATATAAGTCATATAATTTTCTATCTATAATTAAATCTTCAGAAAAACCTACTTTAAGTTTATAATCTTCTTTTGATTTTGCAAAATGATTTTTTACATCGTTTTTTTTTATGCTACACTTTGGAATCATCTTGGCTGCATCTGGGAATAAATAATAAACCATTTTTTCATATTCGCCTTTTTTATCCACTAAAGTCTTCATATTTTTATAAGCATTTTTTTTATTTTTATTTAGTATCCCTAGGTAATATTCGTTATTTTTTCTAAAAAGAATTCCTCCTTTTTCCTGAACTTTTGATTCAGCCCAACCAGTCAGCAAATCCGGTGATTTAAAATTTATTTTAATTTTATTATCCGCAAATTCTTTCTTAGTAATGTAAGACCTAACTTTATTATATATACTATTAAAATCACTGAAATTATCAAGCAATATATTTATATCAGAATAGAACACCATATCTAAATCTAATAACTCATTAGAAGAAAAATATCTTATTTTATTTTCAATGCTTTTCAATCTATCTAAATACAATTTAAGCATATTTTTAGTTTCTTCATGAGTCTTTATTTTATTATTTGATTGATAAGTATTAACAAAATTATTAAAAGCTTCTGTTACTAAAATAATATCTTCTTTTGTAATTAAATTTTCAAAATAATCTTTAATCAGATATTTTTTCCCAATATTGTAATTATTATTTATAATAAATTCATTTATTACTCTATCTAATTCACTCATACTAAAATATATACTTGATTTTTTATTACTATTTTCGTTTTTTTGCTCTTTTTTATATTTTTTTATTTTTTCTATTAATATATTATTATCCTTTGTAGCATAATTTTCTAATGCTAAATTTATTATATTCCAAGATGCAATCGACTCATCAATATTAAAGTTATCAAATATATCCTTTGAAATTTTAGTAAGATAGCTTGACTTAATATATATTTTATCCAAATCATAGATACTCACATCTTTTATAATATCAAGTACATTTAAAAGATTAACGCCTAAATCAGAATCAGATATTACATATAGTTCATGATATTTTTTCACTTCATCAAAAACATCTTTGTCATTATCATATACATCCAAAATAAAAGAATTCGAACTTCTATCAGATAAAATTTGTTTATATAGTGACGCTAGTTTAGGAATCTTATTTTTTTTATTTACTTGATTCCATTCATTAATAAGTTCATTAATTCCTTTTATCTTATTTCTGTCTTTTGGTGAAAATCCACCAATTATTGTATTATATATATCAATATTTTTTTGTATAAATAGTTTGTTAAAATAAGATAAATCAAAAAATTGTTCAATTTTTTCATATTTTTTTAAGATATCGTTTTCTATAAACTCATTCTCTATATGCAAAATATTCATAGCTAAATATTCTTTTATTTCTTTATAAATAGCTATATTTGATTCAAACCTTTCAAAGTTAAATATTATTCTCTGAGATATAGCCGTAGATTTGTCTTCGCTTGAAAATATATTCTTTCTAGTATCCCAAAAATTTGTAAAATATGTTGTAAAATCTTTAAACCTGTTTACTATATCTTTATTCTTTATTGCAACTTCTTTTTCATAATAAGAATCAACAAAACTAGGTAAAATAACTCTTATTAAATCCTTTCCTGTACATAATTTTACTATTGAAGACTTTTTATTATCATTATTCTTTATAATATTAAATTTAGGCTCTGTCACAATACTATAGGAATCCATCAAGTCACAAATTTCTTTTCTATATATTTTTTTTATATTATCCATCTTCTTTTGATCTGGTTTATTTTCTCTTAGCATATCAGATAAATCCGTCCAATCAATTTTGGATTCCTTAAGGGTTTCATTAATAAGTACTCTATAAAAATCATCAATTATTGATTTTATTCGTTTATAATCTTCCGCCCTATTCTTATCAATTTCAATTTCTTTCATTGAAATCATATTGTCCTTTGTTTCCCACATCGGAATTAATTCATTCCTTAAAGTTATTTGTTTAGGAAATAATTGTGTAAAACTTTCATAACTACTCTTTTCTAATTTCCTAATCATTCTACCTCCTCAAATATTTTTTCTCAAATAATTTTTTTATTAAATATTTTTTCTTTTAGATTCTATAATCAACGCACGTTGAATGATATCTACTTAGCAGTAGAAATTAGTCTTTATAATATATATATTCAACATTAAAATACAAAACCCTTTTATTTTTTTAAAATAATATTTTATATTTGTTTAAAAATCTTAAAGCTATATTAAACTAATTACAGATTGTTTTAGAGTTAGTTTAAATAGTCTTAAAAAATATGCAAAAAACAACGAATCCAACACAATATATATCAGATTTCACTATATAATTTTTTACTAATTCTTCACCAACTTTATTCGACAAGGAAGCAATATAAAAGACTAATTAGTATTCTAATTAGTCTCCATTCTACACATCTGTATAACAATTTAAATTCAATTTTCTTTCTATTAAGTATCTAATTATAAACAAAATAGCACAGATCAAAATATAAGCTCCAATTGGAACTTTAAATAACATATCTTTACTATGACCAATTATTATTGTATCAATAAATACAACTCCAAATGCAACTATTCCACCTACATAAGCACCCTTAACTAAAAAGTTCTTACTCTTTTTGCCATTATTTTCATTATTGGTAAATTTCTTCATAAACCTTGCAAAAAATATAGATTCTACACATATCATAATTGATAGAATTATATCTAATAAAGTAATTCCGATTGTACATATCTCTTCTGAATCTAAGATTGCCCAAGATATCAAATCTGTTATAATATTTATAATCGACAGAATTATTAATACCAGTAATACTAATGAAATATCACAAAGAACCCTTTCTTTTTTACCAGTTTTAGGAATATTATATATCATTGTATCTAAAAAAAACTTAATATTCTCTCCAAATAATTCTTTACTTGAAATCCCACTTTCTTTTGCAACAAATATTTTTTTTATTATTCTTTTTCTTACGCATTCTTGATGATACTGATTTATTCCAGATTTTCTTAAATAGGACATAATATCCATATAATCTTTTTTATATTCTGAACTAATTCGTTTATCCAAAATACTATTTTCTTTTTTTAAATCTCTTATTCTGCTCATATATATCTCCACGTATTTTTTGTTTATTCATTATTAGTAATTAAATTAATTATCATTTCTATAGTAACTATATTTCAATTTCATATATACGTCAATAAAGATTATGATTTTGCCACAAAAAAGGAAGAGTATTTTAAATTTATCTATATTTTTACACAATATCAAAAGTAGCCTTCTAGTATTAGGAAGGCTACTTTTGTGCTAATTGTTTTTTTATAATAATTTTTTGTTTTAACCAATGTATAACTAAATTATCTAACCTGTAATTTGCAACATATTAAATATCTCTATTAAATCATTTAACATATTCACTATTTTTTAGTATTTCAATTGAATGGCTTATTTTCTCTTTTGAAACCATTACTACCGGTCCAGTACAACCCATACCACTTTCTGCATATATACCCTTTTTCCACAACGCTTTTACAGCATCTTCTAAATCAAGTATATCAACCCCTGCAATAGTTTCAGTCACTACTTCTTTTTCTGGAACCTTAACTTCTTCTACTTCTTCATGAGACAGTTTCTTTGATTTTAATTCACTTATTTCTTTATCGAAACAGCATTTTATTGCTTCTTTGTATTCTTTTCTTGCTACTTCACTAATATCACCTTTTACAACATCATAAGCATATTTAAGGGCATTAGCAACTACTGGTGAACCGCTGGCTCTAGATAATATTAATACTCTTCTATCATAATCTTCTCCAACTCCAGGACCATAACCATATCCTTGAGCTTCAAAATCTCCGCCCGTATTGAATGATGAGAACATCTTCATTAACAAATTTCCTGTAAGGCTATCTGTCACCATTACATCAGGTACGCCCATCAATAAGTCATTTCCTCTCATTATTGATCCACCATCTGCTCTAAGTGATTCAGCAAATTCAAAATCGTATCCATTCTCTTTTAAATTTATTAATATTTTTTCTACTTGCCTAGCGCCATCTAGGTTAAGTATACCTACACTTGGTTTTTTCTTACCACAAGCTTTTGCAGTTGCTATTCCATAAATTGCGTTTCTAGCCATAGCTTCTACTCTATCTGTCGCAGATGTACCTGTAGTAGTTGCTAAGTACATTTCTTTGCCTCTTGCAGGAGTTACTACTCTTCCCACTGTAGAAACTCCTATTGGGAAATTGTAATGCATAGTTACGCAAGCATCTATTTCTTTTGCATCTAGCAATTCTTCCATTTTTTTATACATCAAATCTTCAGTGTCTACTTCATAAGATTCAAAACCTTGATCAGACTTTCCAATTAATACAATTTCAAATAGAGGATTTTTTGCTAGTTTAGCTCCATTAATTAAATTTTCACTTCCATGCTCGCTTCCTAGTGTAGTTAGTCCTATTTTTATTTTCTTTCCAAAATTACCAGTTTCTATTGCATCTGCAACTTCTAGTAATACATCAGATATCAATTTATTTGACATATCTACACCCTCCTATTCATTTATCATGTCCTGGGCTATATTTCTCATAGACTCTGCAATTATTTTTCTTATTTCATCCTTTGAAATAGATGAACTTTGTTCTTCTTGTTCTCCTGGATTTCTTTCTACTATAAATGATAAACCATCAAATAAGTTTGTCATTCTTCCAAGGAATAGGCTTCCCTTACCTACAATCATAGCTCTATTTCTCTCACCTACTGTTAGGTCATCTATCATAAAACCTACATATGGTACTCCTGAAGGTATATGTCCTTGAGTAGGAGCCCATCCTGGTAAACCATGATTTGCAATAAAATCTTTTAATTCTTTCTTTTCTATCTCACCTCTAGTTGCTGCAAGTGCTCCTATCATCTTGTAGTTTGCTTCTGGAACATTACCTGCACCAGCTGGCTTTGTTATATCTGGATTTTGCATTTCTACTGAAAATATATCCACATCTGGTATCTTCAATCCATCTCTATCTAATCCTTGTGTAATTAATGATGTCATTACAGCCTGAGGTGCTGATCCTGTTCCAACTGTATGCTTTCCTACTAGATCTGTTCTAATAATTGGATTTACGCCATCATTCTCAGAAATAATTACAGCAAAACCACCCACTACATCTTCAAGTACTGGAAGACCTTTTTTCAAATGATCTTTTGCATTCATTCCTAATTTTGCCGAAGCTCCACCAGCTACTACCATTACATTTTTATGTATTCCAGCTTTAACAAGTGCTGCTGCATTTGTAAGTGCATGTGCTGGAGCTGCACAAAAACCTCTAGTATCTGAACCACTAGCATTTGTAAGACCTGCCATTTCTGCTATTGATTTAGCAAAGTTTCCTCCACCTCTTTGGTTCATATCACCACAAGCTTCTTCAGAGCACTCAATTACATAATCTATAGAGTCTTTATCTACACCTGAACTTCTAAGAACTTCAAGAGCTGAAATTACACCTGAAGTTTTTACTACTAGATTTTCAAACATTGTATGAGCACTTAAATTTACATCAACATCATGTGCTCTTTTTACATAGCCTACCAGCTTATCTTCAAAGTAAAGTCCTTGAGCTATGTGATTTTCTAGTAATTCTTCAGAACCACTTATGTCTTCTCCAACTAAAATATGGAAAAAATCCTTTAATTCAGAATAATTTTCTTCTATTTTAGTTTTTACATTATCTACAAATTCATTAGACAATTTTACTAACTCAAATGCATCACATATTTGCATTAATGCTAAAAACTCGTCTTCTGGAACTATCTGACCAAATTTACCATATCTTTCTCCCTTGTGTTCAATTTCGCACCATGGAAGCTTCTTATCTGCCAAAAATTCTGGTCTTACATTTCCTATATAAACTTGGTTAGGAATATAATTCACAACTTCTTCGTAGCTTCTAATTTTAGCTTTTATTTCTTTTAGGAACTCAGAATCAGGATTTATTTCCTGTTCTATTGTGCAAGTTGTACCATTTTTTACAATCATATCAGGAGTATGTACAAGTACATAACCTGCTCCTCTAAATACTGGGAATGACATAATTTACCTCCAAATTCAATAATATTTAAAATAGTAATATTGGTAGGCTTAAAATAAGTCTACCAATATTGTTTATAGCTAAAAGTAATAACTAGTCTTCAAAAACTGTTTGTCCATCAACTTCCACAGTTAATGCCTTTAATGCCTTTTCAACTAATCCTCTCCTCAATGCTTTTTCTTCTGCATGTTCTAAGGCAGGATTTCCAAGAGGATGAGGTATAGCTATTGTTGGAACTATTCTATTTGCACCAACTGTCAGAGAAATAGGAACTACTGTACACATATGTACTACCGGTAAACCAGCTCTCTCTATTTCTTTTACCATCGTTGCACCGCAACGAGTACAAGTTCCTCACGTAGATGTTAAAACAACTGCATCCACACCATCTGCCAGCATTTTCTGTGCTATTTCGGCTGCATATATTTTAGCCGAAGCAACTGCTGTACCATTACCTACTGTTGTATAGAATTTGTTGTGTAATTCTCCTATCAGCCCTTCTTTTTCCATATCTCTAAGAACATCTACAGGTAATACTCTATCAGAATCTTGGTTTGCATACGAGGGATCATATCCACCATGAGCGGTTTCCCAACCTTCTTCAGTAAGATCATCAATACCCGTAATATCATATTCTCCATATTTTGTCGCACTTGAAGATTCTATTCTATCTGGATTTCCCTTTGGTACTATACCACCTGATGTACAAAGAGCTATTTTACACTGTGATAAGTCTTTTACTGCTGGATTTGGATCTACTCTATCAAAACTTGGCATCGGATATTCTGTTTCAAATTCTTCACCATTAATTTTTTTAACAAGCATATCTACAGCTCTTTTTGATCCTCTTTCTTCTGCAAAAAAGTTAACTCTTACTCCTCTTTCAATATAACCATCTTCTTTTGGAGACGCTATTTCTTCATTTTTAGCCAATTTTATAGCAAGCTTTGCTATCTTTGGTAAGGCCTTTCTCATACCTGCAGCTGAATTAGATGTTTCAACAATGTATAATTCTTTTTTAAACATATCTGCCCCAGGATTTTCTATATACATACCTGTTAAGCAAACAATATCCAATTCTTTTTGTACTACGCTAGTAATTGTACCACAAGCTACACCATATCTACCTGCATTAAATGCTGGTCCTGCTATAAATACTTGTGGATTAAATTTCTTGATCATTTCAAGTACTTCTCTACTTGCCTTATCTATATTTTCATTAAAATAACTGTCTCCGCATACGATTGTAGCTACAATTTCAAATTCTTCTCCTAGTTTTTGTTCTAATTGCTTACTTACTGGAGGAAGTTCTTCTAATATTTGTGGTTCAACGTCTGCTTTTTCTTCTCCACCTATTCCAGCAAAGAATTGGTTAATATAATGAACTACTCTAATCTTTGACATTATTTTACCTCCTATTGGATTTTATAGATACTTGCAGAATTCGTCTCTTATTTCAGACATTTCTTCAGCAATTTCATCGCATTCTAGAACCATTTCCATCATTCCAATTTGTTCTTCATAAACCTCTTCATTGAATTGTTCTTTCATTTCTTCTTCTACCACATGGTATACACTTAGCCCAAGTTCAACACCTGCAAGTGGTCCAGCAAAAGTTGGATCTCCTGCTGTTACTGTTTCGGCTGCAAGACCTGCAGCTTCGGCTTCAGCGGCACCTAGTAAAACCACAACATTTTCGTTGCCAAATTTTTCGGCAGCATTTTTTACTCTGTTCTGGTTTTCAAGGTCCATAGCCCCAGCAGCTGTTCAGACGAAGCATTCAGTAGATGAGAATACTACTTCAGCACCATCGACAGTCTTTACGCATTCTTCGATAGCAGGTCCAGGTATACCGTCTCTGTCACCGATTATTATTACTTTTTTATTCTTTAAAGTTGTCATAATCTTTCTCCTTTATTTTTTTATGGCATTTTCGCACTATGCCTTCATACAATTTATAATTATAATATTATTTATTTTTAAGTATTTTATCTTAATTTTGCATTTATATAGTCAATGCTTATGGCTATTATTTTATGTATTTTACGTATTTTTAGTATCTATTTAGTTGATTTTTTATAATCTTTGCATATAATTTTTTTATTGTAGATATTATTAATAGGTTTTTGCTGTTAAATAACCAAATCCTGTTTCATTAGTTGCTCCAGTAATACACTGAATTTCGCATTCTATTGATCCATCTTCTCTAAGTGAGTGTTCATTACCACCAGCAATTACATTTACAACTTCTATATGACCTATTATTCTATCCATCTTTGGTAATACTACATACTGATTTGCATTACCTCCAGTAACAACTGCATCTGCCTTTGGATCAGCATCTGCTAAAGACTGAGATGCACCATCTCTACCAGCATATTCATCTGTTACTATTACAGTTTTTACACCTTGATCTTCAATCTTTTTACAGTTCATAATTAAGTCTGTATCAGGATTTCCAAAACCTTCTTGAGAAACTATAACTGCATCTAATCCTAAGTACTTGCAAAGCTTAGAAGACCAGTTAGAAGATCTTTCCTTATCTGCTAAATAAACATTTTCGTTTGTTATAATAACACCTAAGAAGTTTATTTCCTTACCATGTTTTGCATATAGTTCTTCTATTACACCATTGTTTAAATGAACATATGAAGGATTTTTATCACAAGCTGATACACAGTTACCAGATACTATAGCTCCATCCATTATCTCTGTAGGATAAAGTATTGTAGGAACTATCTGCTTTGCATCTACACCATACACATATGTATCGTGTAATAACCCTTGAGTTTGTAACATATATACATATCCTACTTTTGGAAGGTCAGGATACTGCGCAATCTGTTCAAGTAATGGCTTAGTTTCATATACATTTACTTCTTCAGCTTCTAAGTCTCTCGCTAATTCTCCAAGATATTGAGCAGCCTTGAATCCTAAAAATCTTACTGCCTTTTCATGTTCATGTTGTTTTACACCTTCAGCCGGTTCAGCAATTACCACTAGATTTACTGTCTTAGAAAATGGAGTATATTGAGCTCCTAATCCAGTCATATCTATAATCCCTTCTTGGAAACCGACTATTTTTCCAGTAGTTACTACAGCCATTCCTTTTAATACATAAGTTCTACCCTCACCAACTGTTTCAACTTTTGAAAGTATGCCTGGGAATATTCCACCCTTGCCTTCAACCTTTACTCTTGGTTCAATAACATCCTTCACAGGTGTTATTCTTACACTTTCGCCTGGTCTAGCAATATCTAAATCAACTGATGCTATATGCTCATCATCCCATATTGCTTTTACTAGTTCTTCTTTGTTTACAAATAAAACACCTTTTTCAATCTTCGTTTGATCACCAAATTGGATATCCTTTATGAAGATTTTGCCTACTTCAAGACGCATGGCTTACCTCCTAATAAATATTTATATTAAAATTTTTAATAAAACTTTTTTAACATAGTTTCTATATTTTCTATATTTGCATCATCCTTAGTTATTTCTTCAACTTTTTCTCCATCTTTGTAGATAGTCATTGTTGGAAGCCCAAGAACCTTCTGCTTTATTGCTAATCTTCTCGCTTTTGTAATATCCATTGAACAGAATTTTATCTTATCGCCATATTTGTCAGCTAATGCATGTACATCTGGCATTAAAGCTTTACAAGGTTCGCAACCCTGACTCCAAAAATCAACAAATATATATCCTTGACCTTCTAATACTTCACTTTCAAAATTGTCCTTTGTAAGTTCTAACATTTTGCAACCTCCTGAAAATTTTAATTTATGTGAATCCGTACAAATTTATAGTGAGTTAAGAACAAAGCGTAAACTTGTACGGATTTTCACCGTTTTATAAGCTATTTTTATACTTTTATTAATCAAACTTTGATGCTATGTATCTTTCAGCCATTACAGCAGCTACTGCTCCATCACTTGTAGCTGTGACTACCTGTCTAACTGGTTTTTGTCTACAATCACCTGCTACAAACACTCCTGGTATTTTTGTTTCTGTAGAGTCTCCAGCTACAAAATATCCAACTTCATCACAATCTAGTACACCTCTATAGATTTCAGTTTCTGGTACATATCCTATAAATACAAAGCATCCAAATGTACCATCTTCTTCATCTGCAAAATATTCTGTAACTTCACCAGTAATTTTATTTTTGAATACTATAGACTCAAGTATTCCATCTCCCTTTACCTCTTCTACTACTGTATCCAATAAAAACTCTATCTTTGGATTTTCTTTAGCCTTGTCAAGTGCTATAGGAGCACATCTAAAACCTTGCCTTCTGTGAACTATAGTTACTTTTCTAGCAAATTTCGTAAGATATTGAGCTTCTTCTATAGCTGAATCCCCCCCGCCTATTACAAATACTTCAAAGTCTTCGAAGAAATCTGCATCACAAGTTGCACAATATGAAACGCCCTTTCCTATTAATTTGTCTTCTCCTGGACAAGACATTTTTCTTGGGTTAGCACCTGATGCTATTATTACAGACTTTGTTCTATATTCAGCATCCTTAGTCCTGATAGTCTTTATATCACTTTGAAAATCAAAAGATACTACTTCACCCCTTTGAATTTCACATCCAAAAGCTTTGGCTTGTTGTACCATTCTTGCTGTAAGTGATGGACCTGTAGCATTTTCTAATGATCCTGGATAATTATCAACCTGATGAGTGATAACTATCTGTCCACCGTTTTTTTCTTTTTCTAATATAAGTGTTTTCAATTTACCTCTAGCTCCATATAAACCAGCAGATAAGCCGGCTGGACCACCACCTATAATCACTAAATCATAAATGTTTTCCATTTTGCACCTCCAAAAATATATAAGATAATGTGATTTTTTTAACTTACTTTTTGCTAATATTATAACTTTCTAGTTTCCTTACTAAAAATACTTTTATATAGTTGATAATTCTATAAACTACTTAATTACTCTAAATAATAATTCTATCAACAGTTTTAGATATTAAATCCATGTCTATTACCCTAAAATCATCTTTAATTTTTTCAGTCCATATAGGTCTTTGCTTATTTTTAGCAAATTTTATCGCTGTGCTTATAGCATCCTCTATCAAAGTTACTGAATTAAAATCAACTACAGTATTCTCCTTTAAAACTATTGACCTATATATTGTTTCATTTGGTTTAATACTTCCATAAAGTGGATGAGTTAATAATTCATATCCCTTATGAATCAAATTCCTTGAATATTCCAATATTTCAATATAGTCTTTTTCCTCAAATAGAACTAATCTGAAGCCATTTGACTTTAGATAATCTTTTCTTTCTAGAAAACTTTTATTATTTGTCACCAGTATCATTATTACACCCCATATTGTAAACTTTTATTATGGCTAAAAACATCTAAACAAATGTTTTCCTGCTATTCAAAAAATATATTTATCTAAATAAAATATTTTCAAATAAAATTATAAATAAAAAAGGGAATAAAGATGTCTTTATTCCCTCTGTCATTTTTTTCAGAGATACGTCCAATTCTACTATTTTTACCTGAGAATTTCATAATATTTTTGACTGAATATCACTTGTCCCTTCGGTGGCT
Source organism: Peptostreptococcus equinus (assembly GCF_027125355.1). NCBI lineage: Bacteria > Bacillati > Bacillota > Clostridia > Peptostreptococcales > Peptostreptococcaceae > Peptostreptococcus > Peptostreptococcus equinus. Next base: position 1,620,270 of record NZ_CP114052.1, read on the forward strand.
ATTAGCTCTCTCATAGAATCTTCTTCCGATTATTATAATATTGTCAATTTTTAGTACAATTCAAACTAATTTTGTAATTTTATTGTACAACATTAATTAATAAAATATCAATATATTTTATTAACTTTTACTATATTATTTTTAACTTGCTATTATAGTTTTTATCTATATATTCTCATATGTTGATATTGCTGTTTTTTATATTTTTTAAATTAATTATCACTTATTATTTTATTTATTCAAATACTTTTCATTATATAATTAATTAATATATTTATTTGCACATATACTCAATATATTTTTATATTTTAAACCAATTGTTTATTTAATTTTAAATATATTCCTCTAATGTTTTTTTCTATAATATATTTTGGATAAATACATATTTATTTACTTCTTTTCACTCGATCATATATAAATTGTATTAAATTTGTACATTAGTTTTGTATTTTAAATAGTTTATCTAAACATAAAAAATAGTGGTATTAGACAATTAAAACATCCAATACCACTATAAAATTTCCTAACAAAAATTTATTACAACTTTTTATGTAAATTTATATATATTTATAACTTATTTATTTGACATTATTATCCTAACATTATCTTTTCTAGCTTTAATGGTTCTATATATTCTTCACCCTTGTACGCTCTCATGTTACCACCAGATATTTCGTCTATTAGAGCTACTTTTCCATCTACCATACCGAATTCAAATTTAATATCATATAATTCCAATTCCTTTTTTGCTAATTCATTTTTAACTACTTCACCTATTTGAAGAGCTAATTTTGCAAGTTCTTCATATTCCTCTTCTGTCATTATATTTAATATTGCTAGAGCATCTTTTGTTATTAAAGGATCATTTTTATCATCGTCTTTTAATGTTACTTCTACATATGGAGGAATTTTGGTACCTGATTCAATATAGCTTCCATATCTTCTAATAAATGAACCCACTGCTCTATAACGAACAATCACTTCTACACCTTGACCGAAAACTTTAGCTTTTTTAACTACAGCTTCATTCTTGTCTACATTTGCTGACACATAATGTGTATTAAGACCCATAGCATTTAATTTTTCATAGAAAAACTTTGTCATCGCCACTGCTGAACGTCCTGCGCCTTCTATTTGAAGCCCTACCTGATTTTCACCTGGATCAAATACTCCATCTTTGCCTGTAACATCATCTTTGAACTTTAATAATACATTCTTTTCATCAATTTCATAAACATCTTTGGTCTTACCTGTATAAATTTTATTCATTTTATCCTCCTGTGAATACAATATTAGCCTTATGTTCAAAACACATACAAATCACGCACATTTTCATTACTTAATTTATAAATGTTCGCTATTTAATTTTATATTATTATCTCATATAGAATATGGTTAGTCAATTATTTTCGTACATTTTTTATTTTTTTTGCACAAATTTTCGTATTTTAAAAGCAACTAGAATTAAAAATTCTAGTTGCTTTTAATTTTAGAATAATATATTTAAAATTCTTATAAATCTTAAGCTCTAATTTATTTCAAAGCCAGATAATATCGCATCTTCAATATTATCTGCAGTTCCTTTTATTATTCTTTCTCTATAAGAAATAGACGCTGGCGAATTATTAGGCCATACATTATCAAACCAATCTACAAATTCATTTATATTATAATTTACAGCCAAAGCTTCTATATAAATATAATCTATTTTACTACTATAAATGGCTTTTTCAGACTTACATTTTGATATTCTAGTAATTATTCCATAGTGTTTATCCTTAAAATTCGGCATACCACTAGCACCATTATTAATTACCGCAAAATTTTCCAACTTTAAAGCTACTGGAGCACAGGTATGAGTAGATGCAATAACATCAATATCATTATCTTTAAACCAAGAAATAAGTTCATTTTGTCTATTTATATCTAATAAGTTTTCTCTAGAGCACTCCCACCCTGCTAAGGATTTTTCATCTCCATGAGTTATGGCGATTCTTTTATCACCAACTTTGACTATACATATTTTTTGTCTTTTTTTAATTTCATCTTTAATTTTGCTATTTATATCTACCATATCTTTCATTTCTTGGTGTATAATATTGGATCTCTTAACCACATCATCATCTACACATCCTGGATAAGAACATCCACATCCAACATTAATATCCTTATCTCTTATCAGCTCTGATTCAACATTTCCTAATAAAGGTATATGAGTCCTAACAAAATTTTCTATTCTTACAAAATCCTCATAATCTTTATCAAACCAATGTATATCTCCATTAAATATTATTATACAATCACTTTTTTCTGATTTAACTATTTTATCAATTTCTTCTAGAGCTTGATAATTACCATATAAACCACCTACTATATATACAGTATCACAAATTATATCATTTTCTTTCTTAGCAAAAAGGCTCTGATCAATATTATAGTCTAAAGGACAAGATCTACCAGGAATATTCATTTTATCATCTCCATAATAGTTTTTATATTTTATATTTACTCAACAAACCAGGAATAATATATCCTATATTACATAATATTAAACCATATAAATTTACTCCTAGCAACATTGCATTTTCTCCATTGCCAATAGCAAAAATTGATGGAATTATATTTAAAGTTAGTGCAAACCCTAAAATTATTCCACACCAAAAACTTAAATGGAATCCTAGCTTGGTTGGTTTTACTATACCATGCAATATAAATATAGGTGCAAGTCCAATAACCATTGTTCCACTTATTGTTGTAGCTTTTAAGATATTTGTTCCTATTATCATAGGCAAGTTACCAATAATTGCCATAACAACCATTATTATCATACCCATGGTAATAGCTTTTTTACCCAAATTTTTTCCTGCCATATTGGGAAGATCATAGGCAGTTAGTTTTGCAATACTTGAAAAAGTTGAATCTAATGTTGAACCAGCTGCAGATACCATTACCATTATCATTAATAAATATGCAGTTACACCCATTGTCCTTCCTAAGTCAGCAGGAACATTATCTGAAAGTGGTAATGCTACTAACTTTGCATGTATTCCAATAAAGCTAAATACTAAAATAGCTATAAATCCCAAAACACCTGATACAACAAAGGCTTTTAGCATGGTCTTTTCTTCAGAAATAAATCCTCTATCAGTCAATACAGGATCATGGAACGGATAAGAAAAAATTTGCAAACATGAAACTAAAAGCATATCTACACCTGCATCTAATTTCCAGTTGCCACTATAAACAAAATCTCCAATAGAGTGTTTTGGTATTATTAATCCAATTATCCACACCACGAAAAATACAAATATTATCGCTTGTATAGCATCTGTAAATATAGAACTTCTAAGTCCACCTTTCATAGAGTATACAAGAGTAATAATTGTGAATACTAAAGCCGCAAATATAAATTCTTTACTTGTAGATTTTCCATAATATCCACCAACTACTGAAGTGTTACTCCAAACCTCATTAAATAACCTAATCAAGATTGCTGCTGCAAAGGCAATTGCAGCACCTTTGCCATAATTATTGGTAATGAAACTAACTATACCCGTCGCACCAAACTTTCTACGTAATCTATAGATTACGAAGCCAGCTAAGGGTATACATAGCCAATAAGTTGCATAGGCAATACCCCCGACTATACCATACTTAGCTCCCAGGTTGGCAGCATTTGTTACTGACTTAGCAAAAATCCAACTAATAAAAATACTCGCTGTCAACATAAAAGTACTAGCAGGTTTACCTTCTTTATCCTCTCCTTTGAAAAAACCTCCAACTGTCGTAGTCTTTGGAGACAAGAACATCATTATTATTCCATAAATGATCAGAAACCCCCAAAACATAAATCCAATATTCATAATAACCCCCTTCATTTTATTTGTTCATTTAAAAATATATCATAAATTTTGAATCAAATGAATTCTTTTATCAACAATAATTATTCATTTTTACTATTTGTTTTTATGCATATTATAGATATTTTCTATTTTTATAATATAATAAAAGAGCCAGTAAAAAATAATACTAGACTCTTCTATTAAAGTATCTTGATTTTAAAATGAGGGCTAAATATTAATTCCAAATTCCATATTCAGTTCTTTGGCTAAACTTTTCATTTCTTCTATCGTCTTTGGAAGAATTGGAATTCCTGATTTAATTCTTTCTTGATATGTTTCTTTTTCTTTTTCCCCATGTGTGTATATTCTTTCCTGACCATAGGCTTTTTCACTATCTCTAACTTCCTGTAGATAAGTACTCCATTTCTTAGTAATCTTTTTAGGATCTCCAAATAAATTCGGGTCTATGGCCATGAAATAATGGCAAATTCCCATCATACCATCTTCTTCAGTGTGATTTGAAGTAGTCCCATCAGATAATACTCCAGTTAAAAATTCGACCAATAAAGAGAAACCAAATCCCTTGTGACTACCAAATAGCTGGCTTGATCCACCCACTGGATATAGGCCTCCTTCTCTATTCATTATATTATCGAAAAGATGCTGAGGATTTACTTCATCCTTACCTTCTTCATTTATTCCCCAACCTACTGGTAGGTTTATTCCTTTTTTATTTCTAACCTCTACCTTACCGCATGCAACTACAGATGTCGCTATGTCAAAGAAAAATTCTGTTGGCTCTGCTGGTATAGATATAGCTATCGGATTAGTGCCCATCATCGGTTTTTTTCCAAAGGTTGGAACTACTACTCTAAATGAATTTGTCGCCGAAATACCTATTAGGCCTTCTTTACTAGCCAACTGACTGTAATAACCCGCTATACCATAATGATTCGAATTTCTTACAGTTACCATTCCCACTCCAGATTTTTTAGCTTTCTCAATAGCCAAATCCATAGCATATTTACTCACTACTTGACCCATAGCTTGATTTCCATCTACTACAGCTGATATTCCTGTTTCATGTGCTACACTAGGTTTATTCCCAACTTTTACAAAGCCCTTATTAATATGCTGTCTATACATTTCTAATCTTTGAGATCCATGTGTGTCGATTCCATACATATCCGCTGCCATCAATACATCTGTAATTGTCTTAGCATCTTCGTTATCAAAACCAAATTTAACAAAGGCTCTTTGACAATAGTCTCTTAACTCCTCTGATTTAACTAAAATTGCCTTCTCCATGTTATACCTCCAGATTAAATTTTATAATTACAAATATTTATATTTAAATTTTAACATAGCTACCTTAATAAATTAATAATTTTTTATAAAAAATACATTTTTATAATGTATTTTCTCAATTAATTATTCATAAAGAAAGATTTTTTTATTGTTTTGTAAATAAAATATAAAATATACTGTGACAAAAGTAGCTCATTTACATATTTTTTATTTTTATAGATAATTTTTCTATAAAAAAATAGACCCTAAGGTCTATTTTCAATTAATATTATTAACTTTTATAAATCACTATCTAAAAAATCTAAAGCAAACTGGGCGAACATAGCTGCTCCGTATTTCATATAATCTTCATCTATTTTGAACTTTTCATGATGTGGAAAGTATACAGCTCCCTTATCTACATTTCTATAGCCCATATTTATGTATACGCCCTTTGCATGTTGCATGTAGTAAGACATATCTTCTGAAGCCATTATTCTCTTCATTGGAACATTCTTTCCTTGACCCATCACCTTTTCACAAGTTTTTTCAGCTAATTCTGTCATATCTTCATCATTTCTAAGACTTAAAGTACTCTCTTCAATCTGAACATCTACAGATATTTCATATGCATCAGCTATAGCCTTTGCATGTCTGATTATAGCTTCATGAACTGTTTTTCTAGCTTCTGGATCAAAGTACCTCATTGACATCTCAATATCAGTAAACTTGGAAATAATATTTGGCTTTGTTCCTCCATTGAACTTACCTACTGTTACAACGATTGGCTCCTGAGGGTCTACATTTTTTGTAACGATTGATTGTATATCTGTTACAAACATGCAAGCTGGATGAATTGTATCCTTAGCAAGATGTGGTGCTGAACCATGACCAGACACACCTTCAAATTTCACGAATATTGTATCACAACCAGTCAATACATATCCTGATTCTATGTGAGCATATCCAGCATCCATTCCTGGTAGTCCGTGCATTCCAAAACATCCATCCACGCCTTCCATACCGCCAGCTGCTATAATCTTTTTAGCTCCTGAGAAATTCTCTTCACCTTCTTGGAAGAAAAATCTTATTTCACCCTTTATATCTTTTTTCATTGTCGATAATATTTTTGCTGCGCCTAAAAGCATAGAAGCATGCGCATCATGACCGCAAGCATGCATTACTCCCTGATTTTTTGACTTAAAGTCAATATCAGCTTGTTCTATTATTGGAAGTGCGTCCATATCAGCTCTAAGAGCAACTGTCTTTCCTGGCTTTTCTCCTACTAATCTAGCTATTATTGAAGTATTACCTACTTTTTCTATTTCTAAATCCAATTTTTCTAATTCAGATAAAATTGTAGCCTGTGTTTCGTACTCTTCTCCACTTAGTTCGGGATTTTCATGTATTTGTCTTCTAATTTTTATAATAAAATCTTCTACTTCTTTTGCCTTATCTAACATCATATTATCAACCCTTTCTATATAAAGTTTACATTCTCTCTTTTCTTTTTTATTACTTAATTTAAAACAGTATATTTATATTATATTCTTTCATTTATAGTTTTTTTAATATCATCATTTTTTATTTTTTATTACTTAGCTTTGTAAATATTTACTCCATTTGTTTCTTTTGTAAAGAATGAAGCTACCGCACCAACAGCTACTAATGCAATTAATACTGTAAATGCCTTTTGATATCCCAACATTGGCATTGCCTTGTATGTATCTAATATTGAACCCATAACAACAGGAACTATAGCTGCACCCAAGAATCCAACACAGTTAACTACTCCAGTAGCTATACCAGAAAGATTTCTATCATTTACTTCGTTACCTAATGTCCAACACATTGTGAATACTGACATTACAAAACCGAATACAAACAAGAATGGTGTAAGTAATGCAAGTGGCAATTTAACAAATATAAATACTACCCAACCTATTAATGTCAATACTGAACATAATATTAAAGGCAATTTTCTATTTTTGAATTTATCTGATAAATAACCAATTACTAAACCACTTACTGCTGAACCTATAACTGCTGCTATCACGTAGTTAGCTGCTGAAATTTTACTTACTCCATATGTCGCCATTATGAATGAAACACCAAATGTTCCAAATAATACTACGTATCCCGTATATAAACCAATATAAGGTATTGAAATTATCCAAGTCCATTTATTTGTCATAACTGACTTTAACGCCTGTCCAACTTTTATGTTAGCCACTGACTGAGGTCTATTTTCTAATTCATCCATACCTGGAAGTCCCATATCTGATGGATCATCTTTAACCAATAATAATACTAATATAGCGAAGAATACCATTCCTACACCCATATATACAAAAGTATTTCTCCATCCAAACATATTTACAGCTATAACCAACGGACTCTGTGCTATAACTGCTCCCAAGTTAGCTGCTATACCTGCAAATCCTATCATTAATGCAAAGTTCTTTGAGTAAAACCATCTTGACTGAATTTTTATTAGACAAATAAATACTACTGATACACCTATACCAACAAAAAATCTCGAAGCATAAGCAACTCCAATACTTGGAGCTAGTCCAAATACTATTGAAGCAACTGCTGCTAATAGCGAAAATGAGAACACTGTCTTTTTAGGACCTAACTTGTCTGCCAAAATTCCTGATGGAATCTGCATAATAAAGTAAGCGTAAAAATACATTGACCCAATATTTGCAAATTGTGCTGCACCTATATTAAAAGCTTGTTGTAAATCATTTTTTACGACTCCAACTCCCATTCTGTGGAAAGTAACAAATATATACATGACAGCAAGTACTGACCATACTACCCATCTATAGCTTTCTACTTTTTTGATTTGTTCTTCCTTTGTTCCTACTAAATCTTTCTTCATTAAAAACCTCCTACTATAATTGCCTTTCTATAAATTTTATTAAATAAATTTCTCTTCTTGAAAAGATTTTAACATTTTAGAAAGTGTTTTCAATGTGCTAAAGATACAAAAAAATCCATATTTATTATCCTAAAGATACAAACATGGATTTGATTTCTAACAATTATTATTAATTATATTTAATAAAACTTACTATTTTATAATTATTATATAATGTATAAATATAAAAATTGCTAATTATTATTATAATTAGAGGTTCATTTGATATATTTTTAAAGCCAAACCTATACTTAGCCTTGCTTCTGAATGGCTTAAATCTTCAGCTAAGATTGAGCAAATTTTCTTATATCTATATTTAATTGTATTGTAGTGCATATACATTTTCTCTGCTGTAGTTTTAAGATTCCAATCATTTTCAGCGATATTAATTAGAGTATCTAATAAATCCGAATCATATTTTCGATCATAATCAACTATGCTTCCTATTTTAGAATCACAAAAACTCTTAACATCCTCATTTTCGTATATAGAGTATAAAACCCTATATACTCCAAGTTCACTATATAACATATAAGCATTTTTCTTAAAAATAACTCTAGCTATTTTTATTGACATCTGTGCTTCCTTGTAACTCTCATGTACATCTACTATAGAAGTTTTCTCTTCACCTACTCCAATTGTTACAGTAAAATCATAATTTTCTCTTGTAGACTTTCTAACTTCCTTGCCACATGCTAATAGATGACTTTTTTCTCTATCTTCTTCCCTATCACTTTGAAGTAAAAAAATTATAGAATCGCTAAGAATTGCATAAACAGAGCTTATATAATAAGATTTGACTATTCTAATCACATCATTAAGCATATGCTCTCTTATATTTTCTAATTCATCATTTAATACCTGTGCACTTTGATCGTTTTTATAAATTTTTAAATATTGTTCTTTAAAATCATCTATGTCTATAACCATGGCTCTAATGTTATTTGTAAACATCCAGCCAAATACCTTTGCTCTAGCTTCTACTTCTACTTGTGATTTAATATTATTCATTATAATATCGTGAATGAATTCATTCTTGTGCCTATCTTCAATCTGCATACTTGATATTTTCTTTTGAGTGTCCAAAATCAAAGCTGTATTTGCATGTGATAATGTATTGTAAAGATCTTCCACTTCTATATCTTTATCTATGTCCAAGAATATTATATAACCATATATTTTTCTATTAGGTCCAATCTTATAAGTAGATTTTTCTCCTAGCAATATGTTTATCTCTTTTAATTTTTCTTTATTATCACATAAAATGACTTTATTTTTATAATACAATTTGTCAAAATATTGATCGTAATAACATATATTTTCCTTGAATATTTGACCTATCACATCTACTATTGTACTAGTATCATCACCATTTATTACCAATTGTGTAAAGTTATCGTGAACTCTCTCAGATATTTTTATAGCCTCAGACTGTATATCTACTATTCTTGATAAAGTAGGATTTATTACATCCTTAAATGCCATCTCTATTGGAACATTAACTATTACGAAACCTATTTGATCAGCTAATTCTAAAATATGCATAGGTATATTCTTAAAATACCTCTCTACTTTTATAAATAGAGCTACTATACCTGCATCTTTCATTTTTACCAATAAATCATCAAATTCATCTTCGTATTTTTTGAATACATATCCACTTGATAATACTATTTCGCCACCTTTAGACCAAGGAAATGGATCTGGTGAGTCCATAATTGTTATAGAAGTCACTTCATTATCCAAAGCACTATTTCCCGCAAGTACTTCAAAATTTTTAAAGTCTGGAGTTTTTAATATGTCTCTAACGCTAATATAATTATTCATATATTTTCTATCCAACTCTCTTAATTAATACTATTATTTCATATCTAACAAAAATGCTTTATAAGCTTTATATGCTTCATAAATATCCGCCTTACTGGTAATTTCATACGGAGCATGCATAGACATTACAGCTACACCGCTATCTATTACCCTCATACCTTGTCTTGCCAATATATGGGCTATAGTTCCTCCTCCGCCTTGATCTACTTTGCCAAGTTCAGCTGTTTGGAAAAATATTTTATTGTCGTCCATTATTTTCCTCAGTGATGCAATATATTCAGCATTCGCATCATTTGTTCCTGATTTCCCTCTACTTCCTGTATATTTATTAAAAACTATACCTCTTCCAAAATATGCTGAATTTCTTTTTTCAAATACACTAGAATATAGTGGATCATATGCTGCGCTTACATCTGATGATAACATAGCTGAGTTTCTAAGAGCTCTTCTGGCAGCTAATGGAACATCCGGCTGAAGTATATTGGCAATTTCTGATACAATATCTTCAAAAAACATAGACTGCATTCCAGTAGCTCCAGTGCTACCTATTTCTTCTTTATCTACCAAAATACAACAAGTGGTTCTATTTGTATTTTTACCTTCTAACATTGCAAAAAGAGATGTAAAAGCACAAACCCTATCATCCTGCCCATACGCCATAACCATAGACCTATCTAAACCGCAATCCCTCGCTTTACCAGCAGGAACTATTTCTAGTTCTGCAGACAAAAAATCTTCTTCATCTATTCCATATTTTTCTTTTAGTATATAAAGTATATTAGCTTTTACTAAATCTTTATCATCTGAATTTAATAATGGCTTGCTACCTACTAAAACATCCATATTCTCACCTTCAATTACTATGCTAGCTTTTTTCTGTGTTTGATCTTGTGCCAGATGAACCAATAAATCACTTATAACTAAAACCGGATCACTATCTTCTTCTCCAATTACTATATCGACCAGATTACCATTCTTTTTTGCTACTACTCCATGAATGGCAAGTGGAATAGTAACCCATTGATATTTTTTTATTCCACCATAGTAATGAGTGTCTAAATAAGCAAGATCACTATTTTCATAAAGAGGATTTTGCTTTATATCTATTCTAGGTGAATCTATGTGAGCTCCTAAAATATTCATTCCTTTTTCAAAATCTTCCGCTCCAATATTAAAAAGTACTATAGATTTCTCCATCATAACAGAATAAACTTTATCTCCTGCTTTTAAAACAGATTTTTCTTCTATAATTTTACTTAAGTTTTTATATCCCATATTTTCAGCCATATTTTGGGCTATTTTTACGCATTCTCTTTCTGTCTTCCCCATATCAATGCATTTTTTATATCTATCAATTAATACATCCATCTCTGACAATTCTTTTGAAGTATATGACTTCCAAGCATTTTCTCTAATCATTTTGTCCTCCTCCAAGTTTTATTTTTTAATCTTATAATAAAAATAAGACCTCAAAATAGATTATATTAACTATTATACACATCTATGTCGAAGTCTTACACATATTTATTTTTATATTTTCTTAATTATTAATCTGTCTCACTTCTATACTTATTCATCGTATCTTGGAAAAGTGTGTGAGTTGATGGCGGTGTAAATGTTATAGCATTTGCACCCGCTTCTATTGTAGCTTTAATACTTTCATCTGTATTTCCACCTGATGCTATTATTGGTAAATCTGGAAATTCAGCTCTTATTTTTCTTACAATATCAGGTGTTTTAGCCGCACCAGCAACATTGATTATTGAAGCTCCAGAATCAATTCTTTCTTGTATGTTCGTTTTGTCATCTACTACCGTTACTACTATTGGAATATCTACCGCCTTTGATACTCCTAGTAAGTTCATATTACTAATTGGTGCATTCAAAACTACTCCCATAGCACCTTGGCTTTCCACATCCTTAGCAAGCCCTATAGTTCTAAGCCCCTTTGTAAGACCTCCACCTACTCCACAGAATACTGGAATATATGAAGCTTTTATAATAGCATCACTAATAGCTTGTTGAGGTGTAAAAGGATACACAGCAAATACAGCGTCGGCATCACAATTCCTAATAATTGCCAAATCAGTCGTAAATATTAAGCTTTTAATTCTTCTACCATATATCATTATACCGCTAGCTTTTCTTACTTCAACGGGCATTGTAAGTATATTATGTCTTAATTTACTCTCGACCTGTGGTATCTTTCTCTCTCTTGAAATTACTGCGCAATCTTTAATTTCCATATACAATCCTCCAATCTATAAAAGCACTAAAATGCAGCCTTTTAATAATTACCTTCATATTCTATATTTATTTTATTAAATAGTCAATGAATTTTTATAGCTTTTTACTTATAATTTATTATTTACCCAAATATTTTCTTTTTTATATGTTATTATTAATTTTTTGTTAAAGGCTAATCAAATTTTTTATATGGATAATAAAATTATATTTCTTGTTTATGAATAATAAATTAACATACTTATTGCACAAGTTCCTTCACCAGCATTTTTATAAAAGTGTTTTTGATCTGCTGCAAATTTTAACGAATCACCTTTTTCTAATATAAACTTTTCTTCGCCTACAGAAATTTCAGCCCTTCCATCAAAAATAGTTATATATTCTTCTGATTTTACTAAATGTGGCTCAGCATTTAATATTCCTCCTTCTTCTATAAGAATTCTATACATCTCAAAATGTTTTTTATCATCGAAAGTAAAAGTAGGATAATTTAGGTATTTTTGATGTTCATCATTAATAAGTGGTTGCACCTCTTTTACTACTACACTTTCCAAATTATCCTCTTCCATTATTGAAGTAAATGATACTTTAAAACCATTTGCTATTTTCCAAATTACTGAAATAGTTGGGTTTACATCTCCTTTTTCTATCTGAGAAAGCATACTTCTAGAAACTCCTGTCAATGCAGCAGCTTTATCCAATGTTATATGTTTTTCTTCTCTTATTTTTTTCACATTATTTGCTATTCTTACATTAATACTCATTTTTTTACCACCTACCCATAAAGTTAAATATATTATACCATTTTTTACACAGTTTAATTATAATACATAAAAACTGTCCAGTACAATATATTGTTATTTTATTATAATTTATTACATTTTCATTGACAATATATTGTAATTAAAGTGCAATATATTGTATCAAAATTATGCATAATAAAAATATATTTATTGTATAGTTTCAATGGAGGCTTATATATTGCCTTTTTATCAAGGTAATACTCCTATTTTACTAGGATTTTCTTTCTTGCTAGCAACTATTGGATTCATTTTTACACTTTGTTGGGCATTATTTGGTTCAGTATTTAAATCACTATTCTCTGAACATGCCAAAATAACAAATATTGTAATGTCAATTCTATTAGCTTATTGTGCAATTTCATTATTCTTATAAATATACATTCTTAGTAACAAAATTTAAATATTTATTTATAAGAGTTATTTTTATACTGATATACATTAGTAATAATCATTTACTTAATCGACATTTTTGCTATAATAGTAATATGTGAAATGGAGGTAGTAAATTGAAAAAAATTAACAAGATTTTTAAGTTGATTCTAAGTTCTATTATAGTATTTTGTCTAGTTTCCACTCTATCTGCATGTACCAAAAATGCTAAAGACGATAGTGATGCTACTTTTACAAAGGCTAGAGTCACTAGAGTCACAGATGGTGATACCATTAGTGTTAATATAAATGGTGGCGATTATAAGATTAGAATGGTTGGTGTAGATACACCAGAAACTGTTCATCCCAATAAACCCGTAGAATACTATGGAAAAGAGGCTAGTAATTTTACAAAAAAACAATTGGCTGGAAAAACTATATACCTTCAAAAAGATGTCTCTGATACAGATAAGTATGGTAGATTATTGAGATACATTTGGTTAGAAAAACCACAAAACGATAACCCAAGCAATGACGAGATTAAAAACAAAATGTACAATGCAATTCTTGTAAAAGAAGGATACGCATATGTATACACTTATCAGCCAGATATCAGATATAATGACTTATTTAGACAACTACAAGCTGATGCAAGAGAAGGAAAAATAGGATTATGGTCAGACCCTAGCCAAACAAAAGAGGAGAATTCAAGACTAACAACTAAAAAAAACCTCAAAAAAAATGTAGAAAATAATAAGAACTCAAAAGAAAATATAAATGATTCAACAAATAACAACAATAAAAAAATAAAGGGAAATAAAAATTCAAAAGTTTATCATATACCAGGGAGTAGATCTTACAACACTATAAAAGAATCCAATACTATATATTTTGATAGTGAAAAAGATGCGAAAGATGCTGGATATAGAAAAGCTCAAAATTAATAAATAGCTTTATTTTATGCTTTTATTGCATAAAATAAAGCTATTTTTGTTATTGTATATCTCTCATATTATATGCTATATAACCTAATTTAATAAGTAAATATCCCACAAGAACCATTACAATTGAAGGCCATAAATCTATTTTTTCTATAGGATACTGAACTACGTATCCATATGGTACAATACTCTTAAAAATATTATCCAAGTCTAGCAACTTTCCTAAATACATTACAAAAAAGGAATAAGTAAGATATATATAATTCAATTTTGCAAATTTAGGTAAAGCCCCTATTAAAAAAACGTTTATTCCCAGCATTAAGAAATTAGCCGGTACAAATAATAATGATGCCTTTAAAAACACATCTAAATCTGGTATAGAACCCAGATATTGTTTTCCCACTGCCCAAAAAACAACTGATATCTGCAATTGAAATAATATAATCGCTAAAATACATATCCATAAATATGAATTTAGGTACTGATTCCTAGATACAGCCTTGGTAAGTATCTCATCTATTCTTTTACTTTTTTCTTCATATATAGTTCTATTAATAATCACTAATACTGGAATACATGCTATTATTGACATTATATACATAAACATTGATATAAATTGTTCTACAAGTTTACCACTACCTGCACCATAAAACATAGCTTTCATCATATCGGATGAATTTATATATGATTCCATATCCCCAAATACAGAACCATATATCGCTGCTAAAGAAAATATCAAAGCTACCCATAATACCAGAGTTTTATAAGTTAGTTTAATAGAAAAAGTCCTAATTCCTCTTAGTATATAACCTGCGTGTTTTTTACCTTTGAATTGAGGAATTAGACCAGTTCCTATATCTCTTTTTAAGGCTATAATGAATGAAATACATAGTATTACTAATATTTCTAATACTATTATAGCTATAGGCCAAAAATAATTGTTCACAAAATTCTCAGTTCTAAGTATTAATCCCAAAGGCGATATCAATGATAGAGTTTCATTGGATAAATCTCCTATAGCCCTCATAAAATATAAAGCCAATAATATTAAAAATGAAAATCCCATTGCACTTCTATTATTTACACAAATTTGAGAGAAAAATATACTTATTGCTCCAAATAAAACTCCACTTACAAATATAGCTAATGAAAAATTCAAACATCCCAAAAATGCTAACTTTGGACTAATATAATATAAACCTATACAAGTTATTATGGCCACAATCAAATTTGATAGAACTAGTATTATACTAATAGAACTAATACTTGAAAGCCTACCAAGCGGTAGCGATTTTAATAACTCTAATCTTCCATCTTCTTCATCTTTTCTAGTATTTGCACTTATTAAAAATATATTGTAGATAGCAATCATAACTATAGAATATAACAACATATAATTTGCATACATTGAACCTAATGTAAATTCCTTTTTTTCAAAAACAGGTCCAACAATTGCTATCATTGCTGGATTTTTCATAGTATCTACCAATGACTTGATATTAGAGGTTGTCTTAATTAAATCATCATATACAGGAACTAATAACACTAAAAATGCGCATATGAAAATTATCCACAAAGGAAGTTTTATTCTTTCTCTTTTTAAGGTAAAAAACGCCAAAGATCCCGTATTTCTAAATAATTTACTCATATTCAACACCTACCTATAATGACTCATAAACAATTCTTCCAATGTTTGACTTTTACTTTCAATAGATTTAATGTTATATGAGTTCAGTTCATTAATCAATAAACCTATATTTTCTTTATCCACACTTAACTCCAATCTATTTCCAATAATAGAAATATTTTTAACTGGTGTTAGTAATTTAATAACTGGTTTTTGAGTTTCTATAATAAAATTACTAGTATTTAAATGTTTTATATCATTTAATTTACCTGATTCTATTATTTTTCCATACTTTATTATACTTATAGAATCACACAAGCTTTCTACTTCAGTTAAAATATGTGAAGATAATAAAATACTTTTTCCTTGATTCTTTAATTTCTTCACTTGTTTTTGAAATATACTTTCCATAAGCGGATCTAAACCTGATGTAGGTTCATCAAATATATATAAATCTACATCTGAACAAAGAGCTGCTATTAAGGCTACTTTTTGCCTATTTCCCTTAGAATATGTCCTACATTTTTTTCTAGGATCTAATTCAAATTCTTCCATTAAATCATCTCTGTATTTTTTCTCCCTACTATCCTTTATTCTCAAAAATAAATCTATGACTTCTCCGCCTGTCATATTTGGCCATAAATTTACATCTCCAGGAACATAGGAAAGATTTCTATGTATAGAGACAGCATCTTTCCAAGCATCCATACCAAAAACTCTAGCTGAACCTTTTGATTTTAGCATACCTAGAATAATTCTAAGTGTAGTGGTTTTTCCAGATCCGTTTGGACCAATAAATCCTAAAACCTCACCGTTATCAAGGCTTAAATTAATATTATCCAAAGCCTTATACCTTCCAAATGATTTACTAACATTTTCAAGCTCTATTAACTTCATTAAAGTCATCTCCAAACTAATAAATACATTTTAAATATAATTAAAAATTATATAAATATAACTATAACTACTATAAATAAAATATGTAGTATTTTTGTTTATACTCTTAACAAACCCCTAAAACCTCTCGAAGCATAATAGGATTCCACACCATTATGATAAATAAAAGTTCTATTATATCTTTTATCTCCAAACAGTCCTCCTCCAAGTTTTCTCATAGAATTTGGTGTTTCTATCCAACTTGAAGATTTAAAATCAAAATCTCCTAGACTTTGCAATTTTCTATACCAATTTTCATCTAAAATTTCTATGCCAATTTTTTCTGCTACTGTATGAGCATCGCTTATTGGCTTATTTTTCTTCCTTTTTTCCCAAGCTTGTAAATCATAGCAAAGACTTCTCCTACCCGATGGACTTTCTATAGAAAAATCACAAAAAATATATTTATCATTGTGCTCGTCATATTCTATTAAATCTGGTTCCCCACCAGTTTTCTCCATCCTGTAAATAATTTCTACTAAGTTTCTATTTTTTTCTAGTCTATTTTCCACATTTACCCAGTCTATTTGTGGATGACGATGCATATTTTCTAAGAATCTTAGCTCCAAAAGTTTTATAAACTCTTTTATTGATTTATTATCAAGTTTTATTTCTTCAATATTTTTCATAAAATTTACCTTTCCATTTATTGACTGAGATTGTATAAAATATATAAAAATATCTATACATAAATGTTTATTTTTGCATTCTTTGTATTACATATTATAATTCAAAAATTTTTAAACGTCAATAATTTTACCACTTTAATAGCTAGACTAACTGTAAGTTCATTTGCTAATATTAGTACAGGTTCTAGATATATTACTACTTTTTGTCTTTTTCCTGCCGATAGCTCGCTGTAATGTTTTATTTTTCAACTAAAAAAGAAACCTTTGCTGTAATTGCAAAAGTTTCCTTTTCCTTATTTATTATTCTCATTAAACCAACTTACAAGCGGAACTATATAAGATTTATCAGTCCAATCTGAGCTATTATCTATCATATCCAACATATCATCTGCATTTAATTTTCCTTCATCAATAGACAAATCTTCATGCTTCTTTTTCCTTAACAAAGCCTTTCTCACAAGTTTCATTATTGTTTTATCTCTAAAGGTCATGTTTTTTATGTCCATTGATCCTCGACCATAGAAAAATTCTCCTATTTTTAATATATTACTATCATCCATCAGTGCATCCTTATATGAATCATCAGAATCTGCAGCTCCTACACAAAATATTGCTAGTTTTTTGAATCTCAAGACATCTATATGTTTCTTCATAAAACTGTAACAGGCAAATACTGATGCATACACTCCACCAACTAATATAATTATATCATTTTTTTCTATATCAAAAACAGTTACATCTTCAATTTCTTTTACTTTAAGATTTGTTTCTTCAGCAATCCAATTTGCATATTTTTTGCTGGCTCCATATTTTGATTTATAAATTATAATACCTTTATACATAGTACCTACCTCTCACTTTATGTCTTGTTATTATTTATTATTAAATATTTTACTAATTATATATCTTTCTTCCGAATATATTAGACTCTCTACTATATTTCTTTCTTATTTTTGAATATGCAAGAATATTTAGCGGAATACCAATATTAATAGTTAGCAATAATGTTATAAATGCAACATTTAAATAATTTTCAATTAAAAATAATGATATCCATAAAGGCATTGAAGATAAAATCCAAACAATACCATGCTCTTTACTAAAAGGCTTTACTTCCATTATTGAGTAATTTGATTTGCTAAAAAATGCTATAAATTCTATTGGAAGCCTCATATTAAGAGCTAATATACCTAAAATAGTAAGTATAACAGCGGATACTGATATAAATATATATGAAATTATAATTCCCATTAATTTACCACCTTTTTATAATTCACTAACTGCAAAATAATTTTCTTCATAGTCTGAAAAATTAAACTGTAATACTCCATCAAAGTCCTGTATAGGACTGATTGCCACACCCATTCTAGATATTCTCTCGTGAAGTAAATTAATTCCATCTGTATATAACATTAATGATGGAGTTGCAACACTAATCTCGGGCGAATATTTTACAACAAAATTTTTATCAAAAATTCTCATATCTAGGTCATTTGTAATCTTCAAACTTATACTAATAGAATTATCTGGCATAGTCTGATAATCTGTTTCTACTGCTCCAAATGCATCTTTCCAAAATTGAGCTGCCTTTTCCACACTATTTACATATAACATTATTTCTATTTTCTGTAGCATAATAACCCCTCTTTCATATATCAGTCCATCTATTTAAATATATCTATTGAACTTAAAAATACTTATAAACCATTTAAATAAAATTAATACTCTTAAATCATTAGTTTTTATTTATATAAATTAGTGTATCAAATACACCTATATTTAACATTAATAAATAAATTCTAAAATAAATTTATTAATATTTATTTTCTTAGTATAGTAATTATATCATCTATTTCGGATTTTTCAAAAAATTTTACATTATATAAAACAAAATTTTAAAAAACCTAACAAAAAATAAATTTATGCTAGGTTTAAAAAAATTATTCAATTATTTACATGTACAATTTCCACCACACGAGCAACCACCCATAGCAAACGCCAATGGTATAAATGATGCTGATGTTGCACTATAATTTTTCACTTGCATATTTTCATAGCTATTTGCATCATAGTATGATTCAAGCTTTGTTCTTTCTTTGTCTATCATAATATCTTCAACAGCTACTCCCTTTTCTCGAAGTAGATTTACACTATCTTTTAAAAATGCGTTACTTCCTACAATATAATAAACTGCCTGTCCAAAATCATCTTTCATTAAATTTTCTTTATACTGTTGTCTGCCTGTATAACATATGTTTTTAAAATTCTTTTTTGGAGAGTCCAAGAGTTCCTTCTTATATAAATAATCATTTGATTTATTCACCACAATATTTGTCATAGATCCTATTCCTTCTTGATTTTTTAAATAAGATGTTATTAAGGGTCTCATTGTCGCCATTCCTACACCCATAGAAATAAGAACAACATTTTTATTCTCTCTTCTCAACTTCATCCTTGAACCACATCCAAAAATACTGCAAGAATCCCCTATTTTCATCTGTGATAAAAGTTTCTTGTATTCAGATTCACTACTATCTAATCTAGTAGATATTACAACCTTATCTTCATCAATAGTAGTTGCAATAGAAAATTCTCTAACCCTAGCTTTATTTCTCTTTCCATCTATAAAACAATCTTCTAAACCGAGAGAGATATGGCTTCCTTCATCCCAATTAAAATCACTAGGTTTGTCGAATATATAAGTAGCTCTTTTGTTTCCTTCATCAATTATATCTATTAACTTAACAGAAAAATTATCTTTCATTATTGTGCCTCCTGCTTAAAATAAAATTACAATATAAATTAATATACCCTATTGATATTTATTCTTAATCACATATTGAAAATTTTTATAAATTATTTATATTTTGTGTTGACTATTACCTTACGTCATAGATTATACTCTAGTCATAGGAGGTAAGTAACATGTTTTTAATTAAAGAAGCTTCAAAATTATCAGGGCTTTCTGTGCGCACACTTCACGATTATGATAATAGTCTTTTAGATATAACTTATATAGAAACCACTAATAATAAAAGCACTGCTTATATTAAAATATATAAGCAGTGTTTTTATATTTTTTTAATGTATTATTTATTTTTTTCTAAGAAAGCTTCTACTTTTTCTAAATCACTTATACTATCAATCTCCATAAGATCATTTTCATTTAAGGCTTTAATATGTATATCTAATTGATTCACATTATTCCTAACTATATCGTCCCAATACATATTTTCAAAGTCTTTTATACTTTCAAGCTTATCTAACTCATTTTTTATATATTTTCCTTCATTTTCAGCCCAATAAGAAACTCCACACATAATATAACCATGACCATCACATATATCTATTCTTTCAAGTTTATGATTATCATTGATCACCAATTTCCATTCATTTTGAAAATTATCTTTATATGATGAAAAATATGTTGAACGATTTACATTTTCATCAATTATATTTTCGTTCATGTATACATCACCTTCTAATACGTAAGATTCAGGTAATATATCTCTTACTAAATACATTGAGTAAATATTATTGTAAATATCAAATTTATCATTAAAAACTGTCTTTACACCATATTTTTCCACCAAATAATCAAAATACTCCTTCTTGTAACCAACTACTAGAGTTATATCATGGATTCCTTTTTCTTTTAAAAATCTAATTTGCCTTTCTGTCATAGCCTCACCTGAAACCTCTACAAGAGATTTTGGTCTATCTTCTGTTAAGGGTCTAAGTCTTGTACCCATACCTGCTGCTAATATGATTGCTTTCATATACATCTTGCTCCCAACTTTATTTATTGTGCTTGGTCTTTTGATACCAATACAGAGCCAATTATAATCAATATTGAGCAAAATACCAATTTAAAACTCAAATCTCCACCAAATATCACCAATGAGAAAATTATTGCCCAAATAGAATAAGTGATATTTAATCCAGTGGCTTTAACCGGCCCAATTGAATCAATTGCACTGTAATAAAAAATATAAGAACAAGTTCCTATTAATGCAGTTATCAAAATATATAGCATAGTTTTTGTAGTTAATACATGATAAGATAGACTCCCACCTTTTATAAATACAACCACAATTACCAAGTATATCAATGCTGAAGTAACCTGTCTTATAGTTAATGCTTCCATAGGCATTATATCATCTTTCATACCATATGCACAAATAACACTTTCCAAAGACCATCCTAAAATAGTTATTAAGGCCGCTATAAAACCGAAAGCAAAATTTTTAACATCGGCATCTCCTGGACTATAACCTAAAATTATTATTGATAAAATACTCATGGAAAGACCAATCCATCCTTTAATTGATAGTTTATCTTTTAAAAATATATATCCAAAAAATGCTCCTGCAGCTGGATATACAGCTGAAATTGCAGCAGTATATCCGGGACCTATGTTTGAGATAGCAAACATATATGCCATCATGCCAACTGGACCACCAAATATTGCTGCCAAGGCAACGAATCTTCCGCTTCTAGTCTTTATTAACTTAATTGTATTAAAAAAATCTTTCTTAAACACTGACACTAAAGTCATCCAAAATGCTGAGGACAAGTCATGTAAAAATGCAGCTACAATCGGAGCAATTGCTATTACCTGGACATCTGATACAAAAGAATACATTGTTAAAATAATACCTGTTATCACAGTATCTAGCCCCCAGAGTATACCAGAAGATAAACCTGATGTTACTCCAAATTTTATATTGTTTCTATAATTTTTTTTCATTACACATCTCCATAAAATAATCGTTAAAAAATCAATTTATAGTTTTTACATATACTTATTGTAAAACTTTTCTAAGTTATTCTTGGATCTTTCATATCTCATAAGACCATAGTCTCCAAAATGAACACCCCTTGCTTCTTTATATACGGTCCAAATAGCCCATAGGAAGTCTTGGCATATTTTAAATAGCAATATCTTTTCTTCTTGAACCTGACTAGGTTTTTCACTACCCTTTTTTAGATCGTAATCTATGCTAAAATATTTATTTTTAAATAATTCCTCCTCATCTTCATTAAAATCACATTCAATGATATGACCTGCAATGTCCCACATAGGATCATTCATTCCAGCATATTCCCAATCTATTAGATAATTTCTATCGTCACCCTTTATAAAATTTTCCGCAACAGTATCATTATGACAAGTATAATAGTCTTTACCAATTTTTTCTAATTCATCTTCTAAAGCCATTACTTTTTCCCTTATAATTGGATACTCATCTTCATCATAGTACCTTCCATTTACTTCTTTTATTAAAGCTTCATATTTTTCAATTTCTCTAAATACATTAAACTCATTGTCAAAATCGACACATGAAAAATGCAGTTTTTTAAGTAGACTAGCAACAATCTCCATATTATTCTCTTTTTTTGCTGTAGTAGGATTTAAAGTTTCTGCATTTTCTATAAACTTACTCACCTTTACACCCGTCTCTTCATTAAAATACAATGTATCAGTATTTAAACCTAAAATGCTTCCTATTATAGAGTTATTTTTCTCATTAATTCTACTAATCATCTTCTCAGTTCCTGCCCCTGCTATTCTGAGAATAAACATCTCTCCATTTATGTCAACCTTGTAATTTTTATTTGTCATTCCACCTGCAGATTCTATAGATTTAATATCATCTTTATTAATATCTAACTCTCTGACTAATTCATCCTTCAATTTATCTTGTTTTTTAAGATCGTCTCTTCTAAGTATAGAAGAATATATCTGTCCTCTAGCCTTCTTCAAATTTTTATGTGTGGCAATCTCATACCATACTAAATCATCTAATTTTATATAACCAACCTTATATTCTCTACCTACATCCATAAGTGTATATTCATAATTTATGTATGGATTCTTATTATATTCAAATTGTTTTAGCATCTTATTAAAGTAATAAAAAGATATTTTTGTAAGTCCTACCAACTCACCATCAATTTTATTGAATTGGTGCCTATCTTTTGCTAATTTATATACTCTATTATCTCTAATTTCTACAAAAGCTTCCTGTCCAGAACCACTTTCGGAAGTAATAAGCATTGAGGTATGTTCATCGTGAGCTATAAGTTTTCTTACAGCTCTATCTTGATAAATAAGATTATCTTTCAGCAAAATAAAATCATTTTTTATAAAATCTTTACACAAGAAAATTGAATACATTGTGCCAGTATGCTTGTATCTGTCATTTACAACAACTCTTACTTTAGGATTAGTTTTAGCTAATTCTAAATAATACTCCTTTTTATAACCAGCAACAATAATTATATCATCTATCTGTCTCTCTTCTAAAATAGAAATCATCCTACCAATAACGCTTTCTTGGTCCATCTTTAGAAAACCAGCAGGTTTTCCGAAAACAGTTTCACCAGCAGCAAGTATTACAGCCTGACTTACAACCTGAGATTTACTAGAATCTTCCAATCTAATCCTTCTATTTTGATTTTCTATTACAAATCTTTCCAATACTTCCATACCTTGATTTGTAAGGCTATAGTCAGATTTACTAATCTGATTTTTTTTGATATAATTTTGTTCTTCTAAATTTTTTACTATAGAATTTACTCCTCCCAAGGATATTCCTGATTCATCAGCTAAAAATCTTTGTGTTACTTTATCATTGTTATTTATCAATAAAAGTATATCAAATAACTTACTCATAGATACCTCCCAAGTTTTTACATATAAAAAAGCAGTTCAACTTATGAACACCTTTAGTATATGCCCTATATACACTCTATGTCAAGTGATTATTAAATGAATTTTTAACGTATATAATATATAATTTACACAAAATAAAAACCTATCTTATTAAATAAGATAGGTTTTTATTGAACATGTTCAATTTTTAAACTGGATATTTTTATATTCTGAGATTCAAAATATGAGGTATTCTCTCCTCTTGACTTGGAAGTTTCATATAATCTCCATACATTTTTTCTAAGTAATCCTCAACTTTATTTGGGCAAGATACCTGTATTCCTTCAAATGCTATGTTTGATAGTGGAAAAATTGTATCTTTTTTTTGCATATATTTTCTATCCAGAAATGGCGTATCCACTCCATAAACTATATAATCTGCTTTTCCATACTTATCTAATTTTGAGCATTTATTAATCCATAACTCTTCTATACTTAATTTCTGCAAAAAAATCTTAAAATAATCTCTAAATTTTTGTGGTTTTGATTTTCTAAAATATGCCACTTTATTTAAAATCTTTCCTAACTTAGAATCAATTATATCTACATTTACAGGATCCATTGGAAATATATCTACAAAGGTTCCTCTACAAGCCAGTCCTGATGCCCTTTCAAATCCTTTAAAGTGATCTAAATAAAATATTTTTAAGAAAGAAGGCTGTATATCAACATCTTTTTGTGACCAATTTTTACAATTTTTATTTTCAAAAATCAACCCCTCTGGAAGTTCATTTTTTATAACCTTCTGAAATTTGTTATAATCTTCTCTCATCATACATATATCACAATCGTCATCCCATGGTATAAAACCCCCATGTCTTTTTGCACCCAAAAGTGTTCCCGCATCAATCCAATAATTAATATTATTTTCCTTGCATATTTTGTCGATAACCTTCAAAATTTCAAGAATAACCATTTGTAATTTTCTAAGTTCACTATCATTAGACTCTATTATTTTGTCAACATTTTGCTTAAACATAAAATACCCCTATAAATTTATATATTTAGTTTGCAGAAAATTTAATCTCAAACTAGTATAATTTCAATATATTTATTATAGCATGAATATCTTATTAATGTATAAAGCTACAAAAAATCTTTAATAGTTTTCCACTCTCTTAACAGCTTTTCTACAGTCCATCTTGCGTTAGCGGGACTAGTAGATGGCAGGTATTCTGCCTTTATACCGACTTGTTTTTCTATATATTTTTTATATAATTCCTGTGACTTTCTTCCATTAACAAATATTTTTTCAACAGATGATTCTTTCAAAATATTAGATATATCATTTGCCACTACATTTGTTATTGATGAATCCGATGATCCAACAATATCACATGATGCTATTACATCCCATAGTGCAATCTTATGCTTTAATAAAAAATTCTTTTTATCTTCTATTTCATTTTTTATTTCTTCATCAAATAATGCATTCATCACTTTCCAAAATCTATTTTGAGGATGACCATAAAAATATCCACACTCTCTAGATTTTACTGACGGGAATGAACCCAAAATCAGTATCTTTGATTCGGAATTATATGTTGGCTCGATAGTATGTAAAATTGCTATTTCCTCCTGCTCTTCTTAAAATTTTCCCTCTTCATGGGCTTTATTCCAAATAAAATACCACATATTGTACACAAAGCTTGCGGCCTATCTGAATTTTGTACCAACCAAGTTAAAAAATGTTCTGGGAATATTCCTATTCTAGGTAAGCCTAGAACTATAGCGCCAATTTCTATTGTGAAAATTATTAAAACTGCCAACACTAGTATCTTGACTAAATAATATATCTTATGTGGTCTACAAGCACTTGCCACAACCTTTGACAAGAAATAACCTATTATAAAATATAAAATATTCATAAATACAATACTATAAATCACGATTGAAGATATATTACTAGATGACTTACCACTTTCTATCATCTGTGGTAGTAAATAGAAATCTAAAAACAGCGCTCCTGATAGAAAAAGCACAAATAATATAGAAAATATAATTTTTTTATTCATTTTTACCTCCCATAAATATATGACTATTATATTAATCTAAATATATCATATAATACACATATTTTTTCACTTTAATTTTAATTTATTTATAATATTTTTAAATAAGAATATACCAACCAAATATAACTTAATATCTGTATTATAAGTAATTCTCCTATAAATATTATTATAGTTAATAGATGATAAAAAATGAAGATAGTTATAATTCAGTTATAATTTTATATTATTCTCTAATCATGGAGGTAATTATTATGAAAAATATTATTGAAACAAAAGGAATAAGTAAAAAATTTAAAAATTCAAGTATACTAGAAAATGTATCTATCAGTGTGAAAAAAGGAAGTGTATATGGTCTTTTGGGTCCAAATGGAGCAGGTAA
This sequence comes from Peptostreptococcus equinus, assembly GCF_027125355.1. NCBI lineage: Bacteria > Bacillati > Bacillota > Clostridia > Peptostreptococcales > Peptostreptococcaceae > Peptostreptococcus > Peptostreptococcus equinus. Next base: position 1,646,813 of record NZ_CP114052.1, read on the forward strand.
ATCTACTTTATTAAAAATACTTTGTGGATCATTAAAAGCCAGTGAGGGTTCTATAATTTTTGACGGTCATAAATTTTCAAAATACGATTTAAAACATATTGGCTCTATAATTGAGTATCCATCAATTTATCCAAATCTAACAGCACGTGAAAATTTACAAATACTAACTACTATGCTCGATTTAGATAAAAGTAAAATTGATGAGTCACTTAAATTAGTAAATCTTGAAAATACTGGGAAAAAAATAGTAAAAAATTTTTCTATGGGTATGAAGCAAAGGCTCGGTATAGCAATGGCTCTTATAAATAATCCTCAACTATTGATATTAGACGAACCTACAAATGGACTTGATCCTCTAGGCATTCAAGAAATGAGAGAGTTAATTAAATCCCTATCTGCTAAAGGAATAACCATTATTATATCTAGTCACATACTAAATGAAATTCAGCAAGTAGCTGATACAATTGGAATAATTTATCAAGGTATGTTGTGTTATGAAAATGTTAATGACAAAAATAGCAAAGATCTTGAAGAATTATTCTTGGAAATAATCAAAAGAAAAAGGAGATAATTAAAATGTTAATAAAACAAATAAAAGTAGAATTTTTAAAAGAAAAAAGATCTGCAAATAGAAAAATGCTTTTTATAGTTCCTATAATATTTGTTATCTTTACATATATTATGTCTATGATGATGGGTGGTAATTCTTATGGCAAGAGCTTCTTGATATCTGCAGCTTACAACTGGTACCCCCTACTTATACTACCTGTTGTTATATCTTTATATGTGTCAAATATAGTAAAAAAAGAAAAATCATATAATCAATCTTTTTATAAAAGTTTAGGTTTAGATACATCGAATTTATTTATAGCAAAGAATGCCGTAGTACTATTTGATTTTTTCATAATAATATGTGTTTCAACGATAGGATTTTTAATTTTGTCAATATTAGTTAATGGTGAAAATATTGCATTTCCTAATGTTATTTTTGCGAATTTTTGTTTATTTTTTGGTATATTGCCTATAATATCTTTTAGTTTTTTTATTTCAAAATTTACAAATAGAGTCGTACTAATCTTAATAAACTTTATCGTAAGCTTTCCTAGTGCTATTATAGCTACTAAAGATTACTGGTGGATTTTCCCTTGGGGATACAATTTAAGAATGATAGCTCCAATACTAGGAATACATCCCAACGGAACTATTTTAGTAAGGCCTAATCCACTGTATAATACTAATGTTATAACAATTGGATTAATACTATCAATTTCAATATATGCAATTCTAACAGTAATACAAATTTTTATAGAAAGGAAAGAAAATGCTTAATTTAATTTACGCAAATTATCTAAAGACAAAAAGAACATATATAAGGCTAATTACACTCATACTACCATTAATATATTCACTTGTGATGTTTATATATTTGCAAATACTGGGAAAATACAATTTTGGTGATACGTTGAGGATTTATTGTCTGCTTTTTTCTATATGTATGGTTTTTTGTCTAGGATTTTATATACCAATGATTTATTCAGTTGACAAAGCTGCTGGAAATTATGCTATTGAAACTAGATCGGGAATCAATAGAAAAAAAATATTTATATCAAAGTTTCTATTCATACAATTATTGCTTTTAATTATAGTTTCTGTAGGCATAGGAAGTTTTAGTTTATTTAATTTATTATTTAATCAATTTTCTATAAATATTTTATTGTTAGCAAAATATATTTTCATTCTTATAATATCAGCTAGCCCAATTATTGTATTTTATCAGTTTACAGCTATAAAGTATAATTATACTGGAACTTTGTTACTTGCTGTTGTTTTCGTGCTATCTGCAATATTAATGGGAACTACAGGGCTAGGTGGAAACTTATGGAAAATACTTCCTTGGATTTGGCCTGTAAGATTATTTTTTGAATTTACTTCTCCTTTAAGAGACAGTTCTTTTATGCTAGAATATAATCAAATAAATGAAATAACATACATATTAATAAAGTCCTTTTTATTTAGTATTTTCTTGTTAACAATTCAAAGTATTTGGTTTGAAAAATGGGAAGGATCTTCAAGCTTGGAGGAATAAAATGAAAATATTGGCAATAGATGATGATCAAGACTTATTAAATTTAATTAAAAATACTCTAATTAAATCATACCAAGTAGATATAGAAAACGACATTAACAGTATTAATATCGAAAAGCTAAATCGATATGATTTAATAATACTGGACGTTATGATGCCAAATATGAGTGGATTTGATTTTTTAAGAAAACATAGATTTCAAATAGATTCACCTGTAATATTTTTAACCGCTAAAGATTTTGAGGATGATAGATTAGAGGGATTTGCTTCAGGAGGAGATGACTATATTACAAAGCCATTTTCAATAAAAGAACTTCGTGCTAGAGTTGATGCACATATTAGAAGAGAACACAGGAAAAAGACAAATCGTTTATCTGACAAAAATATTTATTGTGATCTTATCGAAATGTCATTTTATGTAGGAAATAATAATGTTCCTCTGACATCTTCTGAATATGAAATATGTAAGTTATTATTAAAGCATAAATCTAATACATTTTCAAAGGAAAATATTTACACATCTGTATATGGATATGATGCTATAGGAGATAGTAAATCTAGTATTACTGAAAGAGTAAAAAATATTAGATCAAAATTTGAAAAATATGGAGTTAATCCTATTAAAACAGTTTGGGGGATAGGTTATAAATGGGAAATAGAAAATCTTTAGCAAAAACATTAGTAAAGTATTCATTGCTTGAATTATTTTATAGTTTTATAATTATTCTCGTATCATTTTTCATACTTAGATTATTAATGATAAATGGAAATATCTATCCTGCAAACTATGCAGAAAATCAACTACCTAAAATTGTAGAAAAAACTAAAAAATCTGATTGGAAAATTAGCGATTTACCTTTCTACTATCAGTATAAAGTAATATCAAGCAAAGAAGAAAACATACATAAAACACAAAATATTGATGAAAAATACAAGGAGCTAATTTCAAAAGCCATCAATAATGGTAAATCTAAAACTGATACACTTATATATCCTAGAGTTTTTGTGCATATAAAAAACAATAACATAGATATGGTTGTTTCCTATAAAGTAGCTGCTATTCCAAACTCCAAGGAACTATATAGTATTTTTCCAAATTTTGAACTAATATATATGGGAACTTTCTTTATTCTTTGGGTACTAGGTTTTTCTCTATTAATATATAGATCAATCTCTATTATACGCAAGGAACTAAATAAAATTAACCAAACCAATCTATACATAAGAAATTTAGATTTAGATTATCCTGTTTTAAATAGTGATTATAAAGAAACTGATTATATATTAAGTTCTTTGAATTCAATGAGTTTAGAGCTAAAAAAGACGCTAAATGAACTCTGGACTAGACAAGAAAAAGAAAAAAGTATGATAGAATCTCTTAGTCATGATATAAGGACGCCTATAACACTAATAAAGGGTAATCTAGAATTACTTGAAGAAGATTCAATGCAATTTAATTCTAATACTATAAATGAAAAAATTACCAATATACAGATTGGCATTCAAAGATTGGAAAAATATATAGAAAAACTAAAGTCAATTAATTTTAACTTGCATAGTGAAGAAGATGATGTACACGATTCAAACGAAAAAATGACACTTAGTGATAAAAATGTTATTGAAAACTTGATAAGTAGCCTTAATTCTACAGCTAAATTTAACAACTATAATTTAATAGTATTAAAAAAAGATAACTCACAGCTACTAATATTAAAAGAAGATTTATACAGAACTTTAGAAAATTTACTAATTAATAGTATAGAGAATTCATCAAATAATAAAGATATTTATTTATCTTTTGAAAATAAAAAAAATACTTATTCAATTTATATTGAAGATCGAGGGCCTGGATTTAGTCAAGTGGATTTAAAAAATGCAAAATCTAAGTACTATACTTCTAAAAAATATGTTGGGCAAACACATGGCTTAGGACTACATATAGTTGACCAAATAGCAAAAAAATATAATGGAAAATTAATTCTTGAAAATATATATAACGAAAATACTATTATAGGTGCTAGGACAAGATTAGAATTTAACACATAAAAATAAGATTTTTCAAAAAGTATATCTCCTTAAATAGTAGCTTTCATATATAAAAAAGACCCAGTCAATTAAGACTAGGTCTGTATAAGCAATTTTGTACTATAACTTTATTACGTTTACTGCCTTGCTTCCTCTTTGGTCAGATTCTATATCATAAGATACTTTCTGTCCTTCTTCTAAGCTTCTAAATCCTGATCCCTGGATAGCAGTTTGATGTACGAATAAATCTTTTCCGTCTTCTCCTGTAATAAATCCAAATCCCTTAGTGTCGTTAAACCATTTTACTGTTCCATTATTCATGTTAAATCTCCTTCTGTTTCATTTAAGAAACTACCTAAGCCATATCGGCCATTATTTTGTGTCGCAATGTTTTAAAAAGAGAGTTAAGTTTTAAATGTCACAATAAAATTCTAATTCTTTTAATAAATATTTACTACAATTTATATTATATAATATTTTTTTAAATTTGTAAAGGTAAATATTTATTTTTTTAAATATTAATTTTACATACTTTAAAATTTTTAAGTTAATTTTTAATATTATCTTATTTTTTTAATATTATTTTTTAGCTGAGTATTCTCCCATATTTATATTAATCACTACTCTATCTGGCTTTGCTAGAGCTTCTGCATATTCTGAAGTCCATTTAAAGTTGTCATTCATCTTTCCATTGACCATACCACCAAATTCGTGATTATTATCACAAGCAGAGTTATTTTCAAGCATCTCTAACAATATATTATGCGCATGATTTGAAACCCAATTTGGATCCATCTTCTTAAAATAGTATTGTAAATCTGGCAACTTTAGAGTGCTCATCCCCACTGTATCAATCAGTACATCTGAACTATCCTTTAAATTAAATAATCTAACATTTACAGCAAAGTATATAAATCTATCTCTTTGAGATAATTTATGTTCTGCAATCTGTTTTCTTGAGAATAATTTACCACAACTAGCAAACCATACACCAATGCAAGTAGGATATAAATCCACCAATGCTTCTACAAAATCCATATCCAAGTTTGCTCTTGTCATTGGATCTAACTCTCCTGCTAAAAAGTCATTTGCTATTACTTGATACTTAGCTACTTCAGTAACATCATTAATACCAGAGCAATTCCACATGTATGTTTTTTCTAATCTTCTTTTCATATCGCTGTCAACAGGTACAACCCCATTAATCATTAGCTGTGATGCAAATTCGTGTGGTCCATTTTCATTTTCATAATATGCAACATATTCATTAGCTTCAAAGTGTGCCATATCTTTATCATGATGGAAAAATGCAATCTGTCCTAAATGCTGATTCATAGTTTCTTCAATCAGTTCAGGATTAGGCATTGCACATTCTTCTTCGAATAATAAATGTATTAAAAATGGTCCCCCGACTTCATATTTTGAATATAATTCTTCTTTTTTATCGTTCATAGTAACTCCTCACCAATTTTATAATTTATATATTATATTATAACATTATTGGCAACAAATACAAAAATTACTATAAAATTTTTATTCACCCTTGTTACATTTAATTTTATTTAATATAGGTAATAATCTATTTCCTATATTAGCAGCTATTATACATAAAATAAAGTCTGGACCAACAGTTGATAAAAACCACACGCTGATTAGTTCTACTAATCCTATACTCATTCCATTTGATAGTATGTAATTAAAACTTACAAAATAATAAACTAGACCACATAGATAATAAGCCATTTCACCTATAAAACAAGCAAAGAGTAGCTTTGTGAAAGTGGCCTTTCCAAATTTTTCTCTAAATCTACCTGCCAATAATGCAGAAAAAGCAAAACCAATTAAAAATCCAAATGTTGGTCTTAATATATAAGCTAATCCTCCTCCATGAGCAAATATTGGTATACCTATTAAACCAATAGTTAAATAGATTAATACACTAATAAATCCCTTTTTAGATCCTAGTACAATTCCTGCTAACAAGGAAAATAGTAGTTGAAGCGAAAAAGTAACTTCAAAAACCCCCAAGGGAATCATTATTTTTATAAAAGCTCCTATTGCTATCAGTGCTGTAAATAGACTACAATGCACTATATCCAATGTATTTAATTTTTCCTTAAACATAATATAATACCTCACTATTTTTTCTATTATTTGCTTAAAATACTTAGTGTATACTAAATATTTTTATATATTAGCACCATATAATAAAACTGTCTATCGATTTGGTCACGCTTTTAGCGTATTTGATAAATTTTTTTCAATATTGTTAAAAAATATTTTTAGTTTTTTTGATAACTTTTATTAATTATACTATTGCAAATTAAATTATTAAAATATATAATAGCAACAATATACTTTTATAGAAACGGGGTGCAACTTGGATACATATAATTATCAGAAACTAGTAGATTATACATTAGGAAAAAAAATACCAGACTTGGTATTCAAGAATGCCAATGTAATTTTTGTTCAATCTGGAGAAATTATTAAGACAGATATAGCCGTACAAGACGGATACATAATAGGTATAGGCGAATATAATGGAAAAAAAGAATTAGATTGTAAAAATAAATATATATCACCAGGCTTTATAGACTCACACCTACATTTTGAATCTACAATGGCAAATCCTCATGAGCTAGTACACTATGCTTCATTAAGCGGTACAACTACATTTATAGCTGACCCACATGAAACCGCAAATGTATCTGGTTTAAAGGGAATAAAATATATATTAAATGAGACTTCTTCATCTTTTGCTGATGTATATCTCATGATGCCTTCATGTGTTCCTTGTATGGATTATGAAGATTCAGGCTATATACTTGAAGCAAAAGAAATGGAAAAGCTATTTAATGAAAATAGAATATTAGGTTTAGGAGAAGTCATGGATACTGACGCTGTTCTAAACAGAAAACCATCTATGATGGACAAATTATCTATGTATGAAAATAAGATAAAAGATGGTCATATAATATCTATAGAGGACAAAGATCTATCAGCATATGCTATGGCAAATATAAATACGGATCACGAAAGCACTTCTTATTATTATGCTATGCAAAAAATAAGAAATGGCATATATGTCCATATCAGAGAAGGATCCGCTGCAAAAAATCTCGAAGCAATAGTTACAGAAATAGTAAAAAATGATTCAGATATATCAATGTTCACTTTTTGTACTGATGATAAACATATAGAAGATATAATAAATGATGGTCATATAAGCTATAATATCAGAAAAGCAATTAAACTAGGATTAGAACCAATAAAAGCATACAAAATGGCTACTTTTAACCCAGCTACCTGTTATTCTTTAAGAGATATTGGCTACATAGCCCCTGGCAAAAAAGCAAATCTAGTAATACTAAATGATATGGAAAATGTAGAAATAGATTCAGTATATTATATGGGAAAGAAGATTCATCAATCCTATAATAAAAATCATGAAATTTTAGATAGTGAGTATCAAGATTTATTAAATACTGTTAATATTGATTGGTTTACTAAAGATATGTTAAAAGGTAAGATGAGTGATTATGCAATAGCCCTAACTCCTGGACAGCTTCTTACTAAAAAAATCAAACTTAAAGAAAAAAATACTTCTACTGAAAATATAAATAAAGTAGTATCAATTGAGAGACATCACAATACCGGTAAGTATGGTTTAGCTAATGTATTAAATTATGGTATAAAAAATGGAGCAATAGCTTCTAGTGTTGCTCACGATTCCCATAATATAATCGTAGTAGGCGATAATGACGAAGATATAATGCTTGCCATAGAAAAAATAAAAGATATTAAAGGTGGATATGTCTTAGTTAATAATGGAAAAATATTTGATTATCTACCCCTTCCTGTAATGGGATTAATCTCGACTTTAAACAGCAAAGATATGAATCAAAAATTACATAACATGATAAAAAAATCCTATCAAATGGGTGTAAATAAAGGCATAGAACCCTTTATTACACTATCTTTTCTAGCTCTTCCCGTAATTCCAGAAATCAGAATTACTAGTAATGGTCTATATGATGTATTAGAAGGAAAATATATATAAATCTTTAATTATTAAAAATGTTAATATAAAGAAATATAATCTTTTAGTGCTATAAACTAATCTATATAAAAAGTAATAGTCCACATATTGTGGACTATTACTTTATGAACTATATTTAATTAAGTCTCATTCTAACATGAGGTATACCATAATCTATAAATCTTTCAGAAATTGGCACAAAACCTTCCTTTTCATAAAATCCTTTTGCATACTCTTCTGCATCTAATACTATTGCATCAGCACCAAAATATTCCTTGGCTACATCTATTCCAATCTTCACTATCTGTGCTCCATAACCATGCTTACGCTTAGCTGCAATGACTCTACCTAATCCAGCTTCTTCAAAGGAAGTATTCTGAGGTAAAACTCTTATATAAGCTAATATTTCATCATTTTCTTTTAAATATACATGCATAGCTATCTTATCCAAATCGTCAATCTCAGGATAAGGACATTCCTGCTCTACTACAAAAACCGACTCACGTAATTTAAATATATCGAACAACTCTTCTGAACTCAACTCTTCAAATTTCTTCTTTACAACTTCCATAATATGCCTCCTGCAATTCAACTATTAATTATTATATTAATTCATCTTATTTTCATATTTACTATATACTAATTCTTATACTTATATAGAATTAAAATGATATCATTCAAAAAAAACTTATAAATTTATAATACTTATACATATATTATGCCCACTAATTAATAAAAATCACAATAATTAGAAAATTTACAATTAGAATATGGATATATGTCAATAATCAATTGATAAAAATCGCTTATTTTTCAACACTTTTAGCCTGCATAAAAAAATTAAATTTTTTTAAAAAAAGACTCTAATACACCAAAGTGAATTAGAGTCTGCAAATATTATAAATTTGAAATTTTATTATAATAACTTTCAAATTTATAATTTTATTTTTTACTATTTATTTATAGCCAATCTTTGTCTTTTCTTTAAACTCTGCTTTCTTAGTCTAAAGAATACATATAATCCAAAAATTAGCGTATATATTATCATATCTAGTACTTTTTTGTTGTATTTAGCCACATATAAGGCCATTACATGTACATATATTAATAGGAAAAAAGGATATGCCAACCTTTGAACTCTTTTCCATGTAAGTCCTGACATTTTCTTTCTAACACACTTAAAAGATGTAACCATCAATATAATCATCAATGCAATCATAATTAATGAGATTATTACAGCTATAAACTGATTTGTATTTAGCTTTGATCTATCAAACAATAACCATACGAAATACTTCTTACCATAAATTATATTGTGAGTAAGAGCAAATATACAAGCTATTATAGATATCTCACCTCTAATTACCATGAGTTTCTTGCTTACGTAATTATGCTTAGTAAAGCAGCCCAAGTACATGACAACAATGAATATAGTGGTAGCAAATATTCCACGCTTAAATATATTTAAAAAATACTTAACAAATTCCTTTGGCAAGGTTTTATTCATACCAGTATAGTATATATAAACAACTGCTAAAGCTACTATAAATGAAATAAGATATGATGTCTTTGGATATTTCTTAATTAAGTCTTTACTAAACCAAATAAGTGCTAGCGTAAATATCATGCCGATAATTAATACCATAAAACTTCTCCTTTCATCAAATATGAATCATTAGAATTAATTCTGTTGAAATAATTTTAATTGATTTGTGTTCTCAAACACAAAATTTATTATACACTATTTGATTATGATTATCAATACTGTTTTTGTTTTTTATTTTATTATTTCTATATATATGATATAAAAAAGTTAATTCTAAAACTATAATTATTCTAATTATTATTTAAATATTATTTAAGTTTATATAAAACATAAAATTTACAAATATAAAAATCTTTTAAAATTTATCGACCCCCAAAAGCTAGATCTAAAAATCTAACCATTGGAGGTCGTTTTTCCATATTATAATTTATTATTAAACTTTTTCCACTTACTATTAATTTTTTCTTGATTTTTTGTAATCTAATAATACTTTTATCATATATATAGCTAATAAAATAGATATAAGCAATAATAATATATTTATTAAACTATAATTACTAGAACTTAAATAAGCATTATTTTTTATTCCCCAAAAAGCCCAAATTACAGCTAGAGGTATGTATTCGTTATTTGTAAATTTCATAACTAATATAGTCATAAAGAAAACCAAAGCCAATGCTACTATCACAAATATAATAGGATTTGAAAATATATTTTTATCCAAGCTATAAAAACAAGCATATATATTTACCAAAGAAGCTACTATCATCCACCCACAGTGTATACCAAAAGCTAATTTTACAAATTCATTTATTTTATTCTCTATTTTTGAAATATTTCTTGTGAACAATATCAAAGATATAGTATATACAAAAATTACGACAACAGACAGAATAATGTATTGCATACCAAAGACAAAATTCCAAATTATATTTGAAATAAGTGCAATCCATAATAATGGACTCGCCTTTTCTACACTATCATAATAGTCAATACTATTTCTAGATTTTAATAAAAAATATATTAGAGAAACAAATAAAAATAAGTAAATCACTCCCCATATGGAAAATGTAAATCCAGCTGGTGTAATTGGAGTTGGATATTTACCAGATACAACTTGCTGAGACAAGGAATTTGGGATTAAACCTTTCGCACTAACATAATTTGCTAAAATCGTCAGTATAAACAAAATAATTGATATACTTGAGCTTTTCTTTTTCATGATAATCTCCTTTACTAATACAATTGTGTAATTTAAAAATTAAAAAGTTGTAAATTACTTAATTGTATTAATACCCTATAATATTTTTTATATGAAATTTTATAAAATATAGCTATTAAATATCATTTATTAAAGAATATAAAGCATTGATAAATGATTTAATTGAAAAACTCTAATAAATACTATAGTCAAAAAATTACAAATAATATACAAATTTATATAAATTCTTGAAAACAATTTCCCATGATGGTATTCTTGAATTAATTATATACAAGGGGGTTATAAAATGTCAGTTATATTTAATCTTATTATGTTTTTATCATTACTTTATTTTTTTGTCTCGGGGTTTAAACTTATAAAATCTCGAAAAAATCCTCTACAAGAAGGAAAAGCAAAGAAAGTATTTATTACAACTACTGTTGTCTTTTTAGTATCCTTTATTGGGGCTGGAGCAACCGCCAAACCAGTTACATCTCAAAAAGAGATTAGCAAAGTTGAAAATCAAACGACAAAAGTAGAAGAAAAGAAAGTAGAAAAAAAAGAAAACAACACTTTTGTTGAAGCGAAAGTGTCTAAAGTTGTGGACGGAGATACCATTGAAGTTTTAGTTAATAATCAAACTTATAAGCTAAGAATGATAGGTATTGATACACCAGAAACATTTCATCCAAGCAAATCAGTTCAATTCTATGGAAAAGAAGCAAGCGACTTTACAAAAAATAATCTTTCAGACAAAACAGTATATTTACAAAAAGATGTATCAGATACGGATAAATATGGGAGATTATTAAGATATGTATGGATAGCTAGACCATCAAGTAATGAACCAAGCCAAGAGGAAATCATAACAAGTATGTATAATGCAAAACTTGTAAAAGAAGGATATGCACATGCATCAACTTATCAACCAGATAGTAAATACAGCTCTATTTTTGCTAGTCTGCAAAATGAAGCCCAAAGCAAATCATTAGGTTTATGGAATCAAACAGCTGAAACAGAATTCAATTCAAAAACAACTTACCAAGAAATAAATAATGTTGATTCTTCAAACCAAAATGCAACTTCACAAAGTACAGCAACAGAAGAAGCTTTTGGACACCAGTATACTGCGGATACTACACAAGGTAAAATCAAAGGCAATTCAAGCTCTATGATTTATCATGTACCGGGTGGAAGATCTTAGAATAAGATTAGTGAAAACAATGTTGTTTACTTTGATAGTGAACAAGATGCAATAAATGCAGGATACAGAAGAGCTAAAAACTAAATAATAGGAGTATTTTTATGAGTAAACTCAATGAAAATGAATTAAGAAAATTAAAAGGTTTATTAGATGATGGTATAATAACACAAGAAGAATTCAATAGAAAAAAAGAGGATTTATTAAGAGAAAATTCAAGTACATCATCAATATATAGTATAAATTATAAACCAATTTCTTTTTCTAGTGATTCAGCTAAGAAAAAAATACCTAATAATTTTGGTATAATAAAGATTGGTTGCTTAGGATTTATAGCAATAGTTATTGTATTAATTTTGGTTAATACTTTAAAACCATATAATCAAACTACTAGTGTCACTACTGTTACAGATAGTAATATTCATTCCAATAATGATGATAAAAATTCAATTCCTGAAGATTTCAAAAAAGTAATTGATGGTACAATAATGTCTGGTCATTATCAAGTCGGAAAAGATATGAAAGCTGGGGAATACAAAATTTTCGCTGAAAATGAAAACGCTTATATGGAAATAACCAAAGATATTAAAGGAAAATCTGACAGCATTATATATAATTATCTCCCAAAAACTTTTTCATATATATTTGCAAAAGATGGTCAATATGTTAAATTAGATAATTGTTATGCTGTTCCAGCATCAAAAGCTAAAAAATTTGATGGCAAGGAATATAAAGATGGCCAATATAAAGTAGGATTTGATATACCTGCGGGAGAGTATAATATTACTGCTAACAATGAAAATGCATATTTTGAGGTAAGTACCTCACCTAGCGATAATAATACAATTGTTAATAATGATTGCTTTACAGATAATCGAATGGCAACTATAAAAGACGGTCAATATTTTAAACTTCAAGATGCAACTGCCATTAAAAGATAAGATAAATGAAGGCTATATAATTTATAACGTTGATGGTAATAAAAAATCCATAATCGTCGTTAGACGAAAATTGAAATATTACTGTCAGCGTTATTATTTTTTGTAAAATAATTAAAAACATGTCAAACCCGTTGTAAAATTGAATCACCACAAAACAATATTTAAAGGAGGAATGAACATTTTTTAAGTAATAGTATAACAAATCTTTTAGTAATTAGGGACAAAAACTAAATTAACTGGAAAAATTTCTTCTAAGGTAATAAAAAATATATAATATAAAGTGATTCACGCAATTTTAACCTATATTCCAGACTGCTGTCCTCATTGTGGTTGCGTAAACGAAGACTATTCAATAGTAAAAATGGAAGCCAAATTGTAAAAATACTTATAAACAGAATAAGTAATAGTCCTGCTTTTCTAAGTATTAAAAATCAAATATTTTATTGTAAACACTGTAATAAAACCTTCATAGCTAAGTCTGAACTTACTGAAAACAGTGATAAAAATACTAAGTTCAGCAAAAATCAAAATAAATAAATTTTATCTACCTGAAAAACTTGCTATAGACATACCCACAATAGGTATTCATAAAAGTTCAAATCTACAGTAAGGGTGGATGCTTCTATAAGTGTTAATTTAACTGATATAGACACTGATAAAATATATGATATTGTCTCCGACAGGAGAAAACAATTTAATTAAATCCTTTAAAAGAGTATCCTACGGATTCAAGAGCTTCAAAAACATGAGAAATAGACTATTATTAAGAAATATATATAAAATAGCTAAAAACAGCGGAATCAACACATCAAATGTGTCGGATTCCGCCGCATAATTTTTTTAGTGATTCTTCATCAACGTTATTTGACAAAGAGCCCTAAATAGTTTCTGTAGTATGATCACTCTCATAAGGTTTTAATCCTGACCAATTATCCCAATAAATATGTGATATTTGCTTTCTGCATCTTTTTAATTCCTTTAGCTTCATTTCAAATTCTTGTTCACTAACTACTTCAATACCAGCTTCTTTTAATAAATTGAGCTTTGGAAATGTTATAAATACAGAGTCCTTATCTTCTTTTTCAGTAAATTTTACAAATGATTCTAGAAAATCTATTATAGTAGATCTAATATTTTTAAGTATTAGTGGATTGATTACTTCCTTTGATTTTACTCCATACTCAAGTATATTGAGTGAATCGTATAAAATCGGCATTGTATATGCTATAGACTTATATTTGTCTGATGAATGGTAATAATTAAGCAATGGAAAAGCTCTTTGCTCAAAAGATATCTCACTAAGTTGGTCTGCTAGTGTATGAAAAATCATATCACAATTATAGAACTTTTCTCCATCCCACATATTTAATACTAATTCTTCAGGTGATTTTGCCATTCCTGAAATAGTAGTAGCAAAAGATCTCCTTTTTATTACTCCGCTAATCATAGAAAGTATGTAGGAAACTGCCAAGGATAAATTGAGCATCCCAGAAGCCGATGCCAAAGATGTAAGTAATTGAACTGTACCGTTGGTAGGTGTTATTTCTCCATTTCCTAGAGTAAATAAGACATAGCCTGCATAATATAAATAATCTACCATTGTAATTGCGTCATTTCTAGCTGTATTTTCTACGCCTCCTTTAAAAGAAGCAAAAATTAATGTCCAGGCTATCCATAATACACTTATCCAAAATACCAAAACAAGCATAAGGACAACAGGTCCTACAAACTTTTTAAAACCAGTTCCCTTTTTGTCTAATTTTCCAAAAATATACCATATAAAATCGGCAACCAAGTTGCTTAGTGGTCCTCCACCTCCATCAACCCAGAGAGTTGTCCAAATTACATCAAATATTATTGCTATTAATAATACAAAACCTATAATTAAAAACAAATAATTCATAGCATACCTCTTTTCTACTTATAGAAAATAAATACCCAATAAAATTAATATCATTTCTTTAATTCTAACTTCATTCTAAGATTAACAAATTCATCTTCCAAATATGTAATATTGATTTATTATACAACTTTGCTATTACTTTTTCTAAATTCTTTAGTAAGTAATATTGGTAAATATATTACAGACATAATTAAAGCGCTTATTAATACATCTTTCCAAGTCAAATTTTGTATACCTTCTAACTCTCCATTAGTAAATAAACCATACATATTATTGTGTAAACAATGCATGAATGCTACTAACCAAATATTTTTTGTTTTCATATAAGCCCATGCAAAAAATATACCTAAAGCAATACATAAAATTATTTGATTGACCAAGGTTTGGATACCTGTACTTGAACTGTAGAAGAAAAAATCTAAAGGTGCATGCCATAGACCCCATATTATCCCAAAAAAAATTACTCCTAATCTCAAACCGAATTTTTTCTGCATAATAGGCTGTAGATAATACCTCCAACCATATTCTTCTCCAAAAAATAACATCGATGTCAAAATAAATTGAATTGGCAAGTATATTATTAACAAGAAATTAATATTTTGAATTTTTGGCAAATTATCTCCTGTTATTTTAGATGAAACTATTATAGTAAAAATATACATTATAATATATATTAATATAAATTTTATGGCTATTTTAAAATTTATATTAAATCCTAAACCATTACTTTCTCTTTCTTCTACATTCATATATAAAATAAAAGCAAAAGCAAGTAAACTCATAGAAATTAATAAAATATTTTGTCCATAAATAAAAAACTTAGCATTCAAAAAAGCACTTAAAATCGCAAATAAAGCCATTAAAAATGTGGTAACTACAAAACAGATAAAGAAAATTTTAGTCCATTTTTTTAATTCTACTGACTTATAACTCAATTTACCAATTACAACACCACAGGCTGGAAAAAACATCCAAGCAAGTGGAAATGTTTCTGTGCTCACACCTTTTTTATTCGCAATATACAAAAAAGGTGTCAACAAAATTGGTAATCCATAAGCTACAAGAAAAAACTTTAATAAATTGCTCTTACTTTCATTCATAATAAATCCCCCTATATGCAAATCATTACATACTTTACAATTTTAAGTGTATACCTGATTTTGATTGATTTCAATATATTGGACATAATATTTAGAATAGTTTAAGAATTTATATAAAAGCCCATTACAATAAATTATTTATATTATAATGGACTATATCACGGTATATGAAAAAAATCGCTACATTAACTTATCTAATTTCATCCGGAACTATATCCCCAATATCTTCCCCAATAAAATCTTCCAATCCTCTTACAAATCCCACAAAATTATCTTTAATCTTATCGAGTCTATCTTTGCTGTCCTCACCATATTTCAATATAGCCTTGGACATAATATATTCCATTCTTTTCTCAGATCCGACATATTTATTTTCAATTACCAACCTATCTCCTATACACAAAATATCTTCTTCATCCAGCATTCTAATATCTGAATTTATTTTGTGTTTTGTGTGGTCTTTTATCACTTCTGCCACGTCTTCTAGGCCTATTGATTTTAAATATTCCGATCCCACTTTTTCGTGAATCTTATGTACTCTAGCAATATCGTGTAGATATCCTGCTGATTTTACTAGTTCTACATTTATATCTAAACCTTTTTCTTTTAGCTCATTAGCAATAGTACTAGAAACTTCGCTAACTGCAATACAGTGTTCTTGTACGTGCTTTGGTGTGCCATATTTCTCTAATATATCTAGACATTCGCTCTTTGATGGACAGTATTCTTTAGAAAAAGAAATCTCTTTTTTCATTATTCATTACCTTTTCTATTTTAGCGTCTTTGGACATAACTTACTACATCACAGATTAATAGTTGATCTTTTTCTTCTGGATTTACAAACCTAACACTTTTAGTTCCTGATAAATGATCATCTTCTGCTAAAAAGTTAGATACAACTTCATATATCCAATTCATCGGCCAAGGAGTCTTCAACTCACCTTCAATTAACTTTCCATTTACATCATAAACTAGCTTTTGAGTTTTCAAGTCGCAAGGTATACTATCTACATCCTTTACTATTACATCATAAAGTCTGTCTATTTTTACTTCTTTTTCAACAGAATCGTCTATAATATAAGAAACATCATTACCCATATTATGTGCCATTTTTCTACTACAGCTAATTTTACACCCTGCTGAACAATCTGCACACATATCACTTTGACCCACTGGATCCAAACGATGGTAGTCTTTTTCTATAATATGCTTACCCATGTTAAAACTCCTCTTCATCTTCTTCAACTTCGGCACTAAAATATATGCACTGCCATTTACCAGCCAAATAATCTTTTTTATCTTCAAACATCTGACCTATGGTATCATATTGATATCTATCTCCACTGCAGAACATATTTATCTTATTGACTTCAATATTCCATTTTTCTGTTTCAATGTCATACCAAATAAGTGTGTCATCCATCTTATTAAAAAATTGTTTTGTACCTTTATCAAATTCTTTTTGAAAATCTTCCACACTCGGATTTTCTAATGGTATAAAAACTCTATTTATCTCTAAATCGAAAGTTTTACCATCTTCTACTCTAGAAGCTGTAAACCTTCCGTATTTCTTTCCAATTTTTAATTTATTTCCAGCAATTTTTAACATATGACTTACTGCATCTATTACTATAATATATGCATCATCACCTTCTACCGAAAATTTACCTTCTATCTCAAACATATCATCTTCAAGATAGAAATCCACAGACATAGTATCTGCTTTTATAAAAAATTCATTATCTTTTAAATCTAACATCATAACTTCTCTTTATCTTACGTCAAAATCCAACAATTCTGGATTCTGATAGATATTTCCTTTTAATTTAAATGTATCTGACATATATGGACCTCCCATTGACATTGATCCATCATTGCCTATTAATATAAATCCTGCTACTTCTTCACTCCACATAATCTGATAAACTCCAGTGTCATTTACTACAACATCACCTTCGTAAATTTCTCTTTGTTCATTGTCATACCAACCTGTACTCTGAAGTGGAAGTAATTCTATTGGTTCTTCAGGATTCTTAAAATCATAAATCAATACAGCACCAAATGAAAGGTATCCATATATTGTTTTTTCTAATTCTGATGCACCCTCTTGTTCTAATTCTTCTGGAGAATACATTATTTTATTTTCATCATCCCATGCTCTAAATTTTATTTCACGCATTTATTTCCCCCCACTTAATATATACCGGTGCCACCAATATAGCGACACCGATACAGATTAATTATTTTATATTTTCTATATATTTTTCTTATATTACTTAAAATACACCTTTAGCTTTTTGTTCCTTAATAGCATTTAATACCTTTTCAGGAGTTAAAGGCATTTCAGTAAATCTAACACCGATAGCATCATATACAGCATTGAATATAGCAGGTATTGTTGGCTGAATTGGACCTTCACCTGATTCTTTAGCACCGTATGGAGCTGATGGGTCATAAGCATCTACTATATTTGCATCTATTTCTGGCATATCTAGAGCTGTTGGTACCTTGTAGTCATGGAATGAAGGATTACAGAAAGTTCCATCTGGAGCAATCTTCATTTCTTCATATAGAGCCTGTCCTAGACCCATTCCTATAGATCCATGTACCTGACCTTCTACACTTTGTGGGTTGATAGCTACACCACAGTCTCCTGCTTCAGTAATCTTTACTACATTTACCTTACCTGTTTCAAGATCTATATCTACCTCTGCTATCTGTGCACTAAATCCAAATGATGGAGAGTGTCCGATGTTACCACCTTGCTGGATACCCTTTCTTCTTGGAGGCGTGAACTGTCCTGTCTTAGTAAGAGGTCCATTTGTCTGTATGTAAGAAGATACTACATCTCTCCAAGGTACTCTCTTATTTGGTTTGTAGATATTATAGAATTCTCCACCTTGAACTTCTACTTCGTCACCACGTATTCCTAGCATTCCAGCAGCTACTGGCTTAAGTTCAGCATTTATTTTTTCCGCTGCCTGTCTAATTGCCCAACCTGTAGCAAATGTTAGACGGCTGGCAAATGTTCCCAAGTCAAATGTTGATATTTTTGTATCTCTTGGTATTACTGTAACATCTTCTGTATGTACACCTAGAGTTTCAGCAGCCATCTGAGCCATTACCATATCTACACCCTGACCTATATCAGTAGCTCCACAGTATACAGTTACATCATTTTCTTCATCAACTTTTATAGTTGCTACTGTATGTGGCTTGTATGATAAGTATAATGTATAAGATGTTCCTGAAATATAGTATCCACCAGAAAGACCAATACCTTTACCAAATGGTAATTTTCCATGTTTTTCTTTATATCCTGATTTTTCAACACATTCTGTTAAACATTTTTTGTATTCTGTATGAGGTACATACATTTTACTCATTGCAGTATATCCTGATTCAGCAGCATTTAACATTCTTATTTCATATGGATCCATACCGAAGTGTGCTGCAGCTTGATCTAACATCTGTTCCATAGCGAATCTTGGCTGTACTCCACCTAGACCTCTAAATGCTCCACATGTAGGTTTGTTAGTATATACTCTCTTACCGTCAAATCTTACATTTGGTATCATGTATGGTATATGTACCATTGATGCTGTATAGAATAAAACAACAATACCCCAACCAGCATATGCTCCACCATCCATTAAGTTTGTGAAATCACAGGCTGTTATTTTACCAGTTTTGTCAAAACCAAGCTTCATCTTCATATAGCAAGGATGTCTACCATTGTTAGTAGCGAATACGTCACTTCTTTCGTAAGTTATCTTTACTGGTCTACCAACTTTTCTAGATAAAAGTGCTGAACAGAAATCTGCTTGAGAAGCAACACCCTTACCACCAAATCCACCACCTATTAGTGGAACTGTTATTCTTATTTTGCTTAAAGGCATTTCAAGAACCTTAGCTAACTGCTGATGAGTATAGTGAGGAACCTGACAAGTTGCATAAAGATGTAGCTTTCCTGTTGCAACATCAAAATCTGCAAGTGCAGACTGTGGCTCTATAAATCCATGATTTACATATGAAGAATAGTAATCTTGTTCTAATACATAGTCAGATTCTGCTAATGCTTTGTCTGGATCTCCATAAACCTGGATTCCTTCATAAGAGATATTGTTTGGAGCATCTTCATGTATTCTTAGATCATCTCTCTTTACTGCTTCTCTTGGGTCAACAATAGCTTCTAGAACATCATATTCAACTTCTATTAATTCTAGGGCTTTTTCAGCAATTTCTTCAGTTACTGCTGCTACTGCTGCTACTGGTTCTCCCCAGTTTCTTACTTTTCCTACAGCTAGTGCATGTTCATTGGCATTGTGAGGTACTATACCATAAGGTATTGGACAGTCTTCTCCAGTGATAACACCAAGTACACCTTCTAATTCCATAGCCTTGCTATAGTCAATTTTTACTATATTAGCATGTGCATGCTTACTTCTAAGTAGCTTACCATATACCATTCTTGGTAAAGTCAAATCATCAGTATACTGAACTTTTCCCTTTACTTTATCTGCACCATCTGGTCTACGTATACTTCTTCCTACTTCAGTAAATTCTTTTGTATAGTCTCTATAATTATTATATCTATTTGATACTTCATACATCTTTCCCATCTTATTTAGCCCCCTTTTCTGCAACTAAATTTGCATAAGACTCTATAGCGGAAACGATATTAATATATCCAGTACATCTACAAGTATTTCCTGAAATAGCTGTCTTAATCTCCTTCTGAGAAGGATTTGGATTTCTATCTATTAATGCTTTAGCTGATAATATCATGCCTGGTGTACAAAAACCGCACTGTACTGCACCATGATCAAGGAAAGCATCCTGAATTGGATGTAAAGTTCCATCTTCATTAGCAATTCCTTCAATTGTTATTATTTTCTTATCTGCACATGTAATAGCTAGTGTTAAACAAGATAGTTTAGGCTGTCCATCTATCAAGACTGTACATGCTCCACAGTCTCCCTGACCACAACCTTTCTTTGTACCAGTTAAACCAATCGCTTTCCTGATTACATCAACCAAAAGATCCATTGGAGTAACTATTACATCATAGTTCTGATTATTAATATTCAAAGTGATTAATTGTTTCATTTCTACGCCTCCATTGCCTTATTATATGCTTCTTTAGTCAATCTTCTAGCTAAAGCTCCTACAACATCTTTTCTGTATTCAGCAGATGCTCTAACATCAGAAATTGGTGTAGCTTCGCTCATAGCTGCTTCTCCAACTTTTTCAATCAACTCATCGTTTAATTCTTTTCCAACAAGTAATGATGGAACTCCTTCAGAAACAATAGGCTTTGGTGCTACTGATCCCATTATAAGTTTTGCACTTTTAATAGTCTTCTTATCATCTTCTAATTCTATATTTACAGCCATATTTACGGCATCTATTTCCATAGCGTTTCTTAAACCTATATTACCATAAGTAGCAGCTGAATGAGCTACAGGTTCTGGTATTATAAATTTTGTTACCATCTCATCTTTTTCTAATATATTTTGACGATTACCAAGTATAAAATCTTCAGGCTTTACAGTTCTTTCCCCTCTCTTGCTTTCAATCACAACTGTAGCATTCAAAGCTGATAAAGGTGCTGGTGTTTCTCCACATGGTGATGAGTGAGAAATATTTCCACCTATAGTTGCCATTGTTCTTACCTGATAAGAACCTAACTGACTAGCTGCATAAACTAATGCACCATACTTTTCAACAAGTTCTTTAGAGTTTTCGATTTCAGAGATAGTTGTACATGCTCCGATTTCTACCCCATTATCAGTAAATTTAATGCCTGATAATTCCTTAACGTCCGCGATGTTGATAACGTTTTCCGTCTGAATCATTTTCTCCTTTAGCATAATAACTAAATCAGTGCCCCCAGCAAGCATCTTTGATTTGTCGCCAATATCTGCCAGCAAGTCTAAAACTTCTGCCTTAGTTTTAGGTGCATGATACTGAAAATTACTTAAAATATTCATTCTTTAAGCCTCCCTTTTAATTTACGCTTTCGCATTCTGAACGAAATACTATTTCATAAAAATGAATTTGTGCATAGATTTCACTTTAATTATATAATAATTGTGTGAATATTACAATTACATTCTTTAAAAAAGTAATTTTCTGTATCATGATAATTGTTTAATTTTAAAATTAAATAGTTTTATTTTCAACTTTCGATATAAACTATTTTTTCTCTATCCATTGAAATTTTCAAATCCGAATTATTCTCTAGGTATTTTTCCGCTTCTAAATTGTTTAATTTTATACAATAATTTTTTTCTGAAATTTTAGTTTCTTCATAATTTTTAGATTTTCTTATCACAGAAAAATATATCATCGTGCTTTCTAAGCCTCTATAAATTTTTTCAACTTTTCCATCTATAGTATTATTATCAATTTTATCTTTTGATAATAATTTGAAATCTGTATCTCTTATTCCTATATATTTAATATCATTGCTAATATTTTCACGCTCAATTTTTATATCAAAATCAGGAATAGTAATGTCGCAATCATCATCTACATATGCTGAGATAATATTATTTACTCCAACCATTTTAGCTCCGGCTAAAGTTTTTGGTTTATTAAATACTTTTTTTGTAGGACCTTGTTCTACTACTTTTCCATTTTCAATTATGACAAGTTCATCACTAAATCTATAAATCTCCTCCCTGCTATGCGATACCATTATGACCATACCATCAAAATCAGAAAGCATCTCTTCGAGTTCAATTTGTAACTTATCTTTTAGGTCATTGTCCAAGGCTGAAAATGGTTCATCCAATAGAATAATTTGGGGTTCATATGCCATAATTCTTGCCAACGCTACTCTCTGTTGCTGCCCTCCAGATAAATCTTTTGGCATTTTATCAGCCAAGTCACTTATATGAAACTTTTTCATATATTCAAAAGCCTTATTTTTTTTAAATTCCTTATTTCCCTTCAAGACTATCTCAATATTTTCTCTCACATTCATATTTGGAAAAAGAGCGTAATTTTGAAACATATAAGCTACATCTCTTTTTTGTGGTTTTATATTATTTTTTTTAGTTGAATCAAAAGCAATTATGTCATTAATCTTGATAATACCAACATCTGGACTTATTATACCTGATATATACTTAAGTAACATGCTCTTTCCCGCACCAGATTCTCCGAGAATACCAACTCTTTTTGCACTTGTTTTTAATGAAATATCCATATTGTAACTATGTAATTTTGATTTTATATCAATTGATAAGTCCATCATTTTTCTTTCCACCCATATTATTTTTTATTTAATACAATATTTGTCATATAAATTATTACAAAGGATATAATCAACACAATTATTACCCATGCTCCTGCTTTTAAATAATCTCCATCATTTATTACCATAGCTATTGTTTGAGATACAGTTCCTGTCTTTCCTTGTATATTACCTGCAACCATTGAAGTTGCACCATATTCTCCCATAGCTCTCGCAAAACATAAGATAGAACCTGCTATTAATCCAGGACCTGCTACTGGAAGTAAAACTTTATAAAAAATTTTTTTCTCGCTTATCCCTAGTGTCCTAGCTGCATAAATTAAGTTTTGATCTACCTGTTCAAAAGCAGCCCTTGCATTTTGGTACATTAAAGGTAATGCTATTACTGTAGCAGCCAGTATACAACCTAACCATGTTTGCAATACACTTATATCAAAGTTTTCCAACAAAAAACTTCCCAAAAATCTTCTTTTACTAAATATAATCAGCAATATAAAACCTGCTACAGTTGGTGGCAATACTATAGGTAAAGACATTATCCCATCTAAAAAAGCCTTTCTTTTTTTACTAAAAGACATGGCTTTCTTAGCGAGATGCACTCCAATGAAGAAAGAAATTATTGTCGCAACGATTGCTGTCTTTATAGATATTATTAATGGACTCCAATCTAAGTTTGTAAATATTTCAAATAATTTCTCCAATGTTAAACCGCTCCTCAATTAATTAGTCTTGAATCCATATTTTGCATATACTTTCTTAGCATTATCACTTATCAATGCTTTATATAATTTTTCTATTATTTCTTCCTTATCCTTGTTAGACTTTTTAGACTTAATTTTTGCTATTGGATATTTTATTTTTCCTGTTTTATCTATTCCGATTTCAGATATAATCTTTACACCATCATTTCTCTTGGCATCACTTACATATGTAAATCCTACTTCTGTTGATTTTTCGGCTACTGCACTTAAAGCTGAACTTACATTATCCTTTTCACTTATTACCACACCACCTAAATCATTTGAAATAGTCTTTCCTTCAATTGCTTTTATAATTGCCTTTTCTTCATCTTTTGTAGCATTTTCCTTCATTTGTACATTAATAAGTTTATCGTGTATCAAAGCTTTTCTAGCATAAAATCCAGCTGGAACACTCGCATATGGAAGTGCTATAGACTTGGCCTCTTTAATATTTTCTAATCCTTTTACTGGGCCAGAATAATCCTTGGCTGCAATAACTGCTAATTGATTTTCCAAAAGATCTTTAGTTGAATTATCTATTATTAAGCCTTTACCTTTCAATTCATCAACTTCCTTAGGTGAAGCACTTAAAAATATATCACAGTCAAAACCTTCTAATATCTGACTCTTTAGCTTTCCAGAAGAATCAGCATTTATGACTACTTTTACATTTGGATTTTTCGCTTCAAAATCCTTAACTATTTCACCTACTGAATCTGTTAAACTAGCTGCAATAAATAAATTAATTTCTTGTTTTTCCGATTTTTTAACAGAATTTTCTTCTTTAGCCTCTTTTTTTGAGCATGCTGTCATTGCTGTAGCAACAAACATACATACTGATAATAATAAGCAAATTACTGACAACCTTTTTATTGAATTTTCTCTCATTTTTACCTCCCCTATTATACAAAGTATTTTTTATTTATTTCACCAATTTAATTAAATACTTATACTTTTCGTTTTGTATTATAAAATTAATATCTCTTTTTCACTATTTTTTACTTTCTAGCACATTCTCTAGCCGTTCCCTTTAAAATCTCTAAACCGTGGTTCAGATTTGGCAAAAGAAATTCTAACGCTTCACTAACAGCCTTTGGGCTACCTGGCAGATTTATTATTAGAGTAGAATTTCTTATGCCGCTAACAGCCCTAGAAAACATGGCTCTTTTTGTATACTGCATTGAGTAGGCTCTAATAGCCTCCGCTATTCCGTTTGCCATCTTATTACATACAGCATTTGTAGCCTCAGGAGTCACATCTCTAAAAGCAAAACCTGTTCCACCAGTCGTTATAATCAGATTTATCTGCCTCTGGTCTGCTAGTCTAATCAACTGCTGTTCAATCTTATTTTGTTCGTCTGGAACAATAATTTCCTCTTTTACAAGGAAACCCTGTTCTTCAAGACCCTTAGTGATAATAGGTCCACTTTCGTCTTTTCTCAATCCAACTGACCCCTTGTCGCTAACTGTTATTACCGCTGCTGTAAGCGGTCTGTTTGGATCTGCTTCAATCACTTCAACTTCATCTCCAACTTTTATTTCTCCGCCTACTATTACTTCTGTAAAAACACCCTCTCTAGGCATTATACAATCTCCAACCGCATGGAATATTGCACAATGTGAATGGCATTCCTTACCTATCTGGCTCAATTCCAAAATCACATCGCCTATTTTAAATCTTGTACCAATGGGCATAGACCTAAAATCGTATTCGTCTATTATAATATTTTCGCCAAAAGCTCCAAGAGCAACATCTGCTCCTTTTGCCCTAAAGTCTTTTATCTTTTCATATGAAAGAAGGCTCACCTGTCTATGCCATTTTCCAGCATGTGCATCATTTTCAATACCGTGATTTTCTATCAATCTGGCACTTGAAACTTCGCTCTTTTGAGTTCCTTTTCTTTCACTAGTACATATTCCTATAATTTCAGCCATTTCGCTATTCCTTCCCCGCTTAAATTTCGAATTCTATAGTACTTTTTTAATGAGATTTGTTGACCTCTAGCCACCAATCTGCGTCATTCTCTTTAATTCTGTAATACGTTTTTTATCTTCAAAGCAGTGCATTTCAGGTTTTTCCAATATGCTATTTTTTAGGATTTCAGATATAGCCTTTGAATCCCTTGCCTTTAATGCGTCTTTCAAGCTTATCTGTTTATCAAAACATAGGCAAGATTTTATTTCTCCTGTCGATGTCATCCTTATCCTATTGCATGAATCACAGAATTTTCCATGCATGGCGCTGATAAAACCAATAGCTCCCAAGAAACCATCTATTCTACAATACTCAGCCGGTCCGTTACCATGCTTTGTCTTATCTGAACTCACATTTTCAAATGAAGTCTCCAATATTTTTTTTAGGTCTTCATTTGAGACTAGCATTGAATTGGCTCCAAGTCCTATAGGCATCATTTCAATAAATCTAACATCTATCGGATATTTTTGAGCCAATTTTATTAGATTCAAGAAATCTTCTTTGTAGTCTTTATCGTGTAATACAGAATTTATCTTCACTCTTATTCCCTTTTCAACAGATTTTTCTATAGCTTCCAAAACCTTGTCAATTTGATCAAATCCTGTAATCTGCTCGTATTTTTCTCTGTCCAGGGTATCTAGACTGATGTTTATGGATTTCACGCCTGCATCAATTATATCGTCCAATTGGTCTACAAGCAGGATTCCATTTGTAGTAATTGTAACCTCATTAACTCCGCCTAATTCGTATATTTTTTTAATCAATTTATGGCAGTCTTTCCTAACAAGAGGCTCGCCACCAGTGATTTTAAAATTTACAATACCCAATCCGATAGCTTCCTTGCACACCATTAATATTTCGTCAAAAGATAAAATATAATCATGAGAGCATAATTCAATACCATCAGGCATACAATACCTACAACGCAAATTGCACCTATCAGTAACAGAAATTCTCATATAATCTATATTTCTATTAAATGAATCTATCAAGATAATCTCTACCTTTCCCAAACTCCACTTTTACCACCAGTTTTTTTCATGAGTTTTACTTCCAATATTTCCATACCTTTATCTATAGCCTTGCACATATCATAGATTGTCAAAAGGCAAATGTTGACTCCTGTCAGCGCTTCCATTTCTACACCTGTTTTTCCAACAGTTTTCACTGTACAGGCAGCTTCAATCTTGCACTCAACTTCATCAAGTGAAAAATCAATCTCCACCTTGCTCAAGTTCAATATGTGACATAGTGGTATTAGTTCTGATGTTTTCTTGGCTCCCATAATACCTGCAACTCTTGCAACCCCCAGAACATCACCCTTTTTCATGCCACCTTCTTTAACTTTTAAAAAGCATTCTTTTGACATTTTAATGCTACCTATTGCAATAGCTTCCCTAACTGTTTCGTTTTTTTCGCTTACATCGACCATAATGGCATTGCCATTTTTATCAAAATGTGTAAAATTACTCATATATTCTCCCCTATAAAACCTATCTACCAAAAGTACACTTAGGGAAAGTACATACGTCACATTCAAGACATAGGCCACCTTCACCAAGTTCTGCTATATCATCTGCTGTAACTTCGTCATCTGCCATAACTCTAGGTAGAATTAGGTCAAATATTGTTCTCTTAGCATACATTACACATCCTGGTAGACCGAGGATTGGTACTGTTCTTTGACCCTTATCATCGTAATAAGCCAATAGGAACATAGCCCCTGGAAGAACTGGCGCTCCGTATGAAATTATATTTGCTCCTGTATTTCTGATAGCCAAAGGAGTCTTGTCATCAGGGTCTACACTCATACCACCTGTGCAAAGGACCATGTCCGCTCCCTTTTCTATTAATTCTACAATGGCCTTAGTAACTTTCTTATCATCATCTTCTAAGATAATATGCTCAAATAATTCTCCACCGAATTCAGCTATTTTATCGATTAATACAGGAGTGAAAGTATCCTTAATTCTTCCGTAGAAAACTTCATTACCTGTAGTTACTACACCGACTTTTTTGCCCTTGAATTCTTTTATTTCAAATATAGGCTGTCCGGAAGTTATAGCGTCTACCTGGCCCTTAACCCTATCCATTTTTTCTTTTTCTATTACCAAAGGAATAATTCTCGTACCTGCTATTTTTTCGCCCTTTTGAACGGCGAAATCACCGTGTATACTTGCGATCATCATCTGTCCAAAACCATTAACAGTCTTTAAAGCCTGTCTATTTATCTTTAGTAAACCGTGACAATCAGCTATCAGGCTTATTTTACCTTCCTTTGGCTGAGTACGTTGCATGTTTTCTCCTAGACACATAGAACATAGGATTTCCGCTGCGTCATTTTCATGAAGCATGTTGTCATCATTTTCCCAAATATATAGGTTGTCTTTTCCCACGCTCAATAATACTGGTATATCTTCTTTTCTTACTACATGTCCCTTTTTAAAAACGACATCTTTTGTTACTCCCTTTATTATCTGTGTTATATCATGGCAAAGAACTGCGCCCTCTGCATCAACTGTTTTAATTATTTTCATATCTATCTTTAGCCCTTTCGTTTATTAATTGACCTGCAATGCTGATAGCAATCTCTGCAGGAGTTTCCGCATCCAATGGTATACCTATTGGAGCCGTTATTCTCGCTAAATCTTCATCCTTATATCCGTCATTTCTAAGCTTTTTCATTACACCCGCAGTTTTTCTTCTAGAGCCTATTACTCCAATGTATCTTGCCGGTGTTTTCAATACTTGACGCTGAATTATATAGTCGTCCTTGTGTCCTCTTGTCATAATGCAAATATAATCGTTCTTTGTTACTTCTTTGCAAAATTCGTACAGGTTTTCCATATCTACGATTTTTGTGGAAACAACACCAGAGAACAACTCAGCCTTTGCGAATTCTTCCCTATCTTCAAGTACTATACAATTAAATCCAATCCTACTAAGAGTAGGTACTAGCTGCTGAGCAACATGACCACCACCAAATACATATACCTTTGAATTGTGGTTAATTTTCTCAACAAAATATGTTCTCTCCTCAATCTTGCACTTTCTAGTGCCTGCATCTAAATTATTAATAATCTGGTCTGGGCAATCCATTCCTACTACTGTTCCATTACCATAGATAACGCCCATAGAAAATCTCGCATCCTCAGTAATATCATTTACCAACCAAATATCTTCATCTTTTTCAAATCCTTCTACAACAGCTTTCACTATTTCCTTTATATTCTCGTCTTCACTAGATATATACTGGAAAAAACAAGCTACATCGCCACCACAAATCATGCCCAAATCCTGGACTTCATTTTGTCTAAGCATGTAGACTTCGTTGAATGATTTTTTTGTTTTAAGGACTTCCTGCCCCTTATTTTGGCATAAAAACTCTACAGCACCGCCACCTATAGTTCCATAAAGTCTACCTTTTTCTCCAACAATCATTCTAGCGCCAGCTCCCCTAGGTGTTGAACCAGAACTAGACGTTACGCTGACCATGGTAATATCTCTACCAGCCAACAATTCATCGTTCAATATTTTAAAAAACGTTTTCATTTATTTATCACAAACTCCCCTGGGGAACAACCCCGATTTCTAAACACTTAAATTCCCTTTTATCTTCATCAAATTCAAAGCAATTGTAGGATGCATAGGGTTGCTTAATCGCTCTCGAAGTCCTAATATCAGAACCCGTAACCTTTGCTATAAATGCGCAATTAATCCCAGCATGAGCTAAGCAAATAACATCCCCAACCGACTTATCCATGATATATAAAAGGGTCTCTTCCATTCTTTTTAAAGCGTCCATACGCCTTTCGCCCTCTTTAGGTTCGTCACCTAATTCCTTGAATATATCCTTTAGAGGAAGTCCTTCCCATTCTCCCATGTCTATTTCTATGAGACCTGGCTCTATCTTTATCTCTATTTTTCCATCTGAAATAATTTCTGAAGTGCTTATACACCTAGTCAAAGGACTAGAATATATGCAAGATATGTCTTTTTCAGAAAAAAATTCCTTCAATTTTTCACTTTCATCTATTCCATGCTCACCTATATCTATGTCTGTCCTACCAATACAAAGCTTGATACCATCCACAAAATCTGGCCTAGCATGTCTAATAAGATATAATTTTCTCATAAGCTATTACACTCTCAGCCCCATGGCAAAATATTTCTTATACTTTTTTTCCATTTCTTGGCGCATTTCTTCAACTAACTTGGAATAATTATCTACTAACCTGATTCCTTCTTTTGTGAGTAAAGATCCGCCTCCACCAGCTCCTCCAGTCCTCTTTTCAACAACTGGAAAACCTAGTTCTCTCTCTATTTCTTTAATAATCTTACTTCCCTTTGAATATGAAATTCCAACACTGGAGCACGCCTGTTGAATAGACTTTTGAGAGTCAATATTTATCAAAAGGTTATAGGCAGTTTCATCAAAAAAAACTTCCCGCGCCCTAAGTTTTACTTCAACCTGAGGACCTACAGGATAACCCTTTCCCCTCTGGTAATTCCATTCAATCAGTTCATGGTATTCTTCTGGCGTATCTATGTCTAAAAAGACAGCTGCATCCTCTACTTCAACATTTGTAATAGGAGATTCATACGCCTCCATGGCTCCCCTCAGGCCATCCACACCATTATAATCCACTAGTGATTTGGCAAAGTCATTAGTCACAATGATAGGATGACCAGGCTGGCCCTTATATGTTGTTCTAACCAATTTTGAATCAATACTCAAAACCTTTATCAATGTTTCTTCTAAAATGGCTGGCAGGTCCATTGGCATTATCATGATTCTATCGCACAAATTCATAATATCATTAACACCTAATACTACAGAATCAAACATTTGAGTTTCAGAGTAGTTTTCATTTTTTACATATCTGATATCATCAAAGAAAATACTATTCTTCAATTCCTCAGATTTGTGGCCGACAACAACTGTTATGGGATCAATATTCAATTTTTTCAATTTCGTTATTGTGTGATTGGCTACAGTAGAATCTCCAAAAGGCAAGGAAGGTTTAAATGCCTTCATTCTAGAAGATAAACCAGCTGCAACGATCACTGCTCCTGTTTTTTTCATAAATCATTCCTTAAACAAATACAATAGCGTTCGTTTTTTAAATATCTAACCCTTTTTCATTATATCACGCGTGAAAAATATTGTAAATATTCTAACATAAAATCTTTAGTTCAAAATTCTCAATTCACTAATTGCTTGAATTCTTTTATTTTGTATATTTATTTTTTATTTTTCCACGTTTATTAAAATCTTCTTTTATCTCCTCACTCCAACAGCTATCTGTTAGGCATTTATCCACGTCATCTAAGGAATTCGCAGTCATGACAGAACTCACTGCCTTATATATTCCATCGTATACATTTGCCGTACCCAGTTCATCGTGGACATAATTTATAGCTCTTTCTTTCTTAATGCCGAATCTCCTAGCTTCATCATATGCATCTATATTAGCCCCTACAAAAATAAATTCCCATCCAAACTTTTTTTGTTGATGTTTAATCATTCTTTGAACTTTTTTATAAGAATAATTTGTACTTGCATTCTCCATACCATCAGTTGTAATAATAAAAATAGTCTTGTTTGGTCTATCATCATCTCTAGCATACTTATGGACACTAGCAATGTTGTGAATTGCTCCACCTACAGCATCCAATAAAGCCGTACAACCTCTAACATAATATTGTTTATGTGTCATTTTTTTAATCTTATCAATTGCTACTCTATCATGTAAAACCTCGCATTCATCATCAAATAATACGGTTGATACATAGGCCTTCTCCCCAATTTTTTTCTGCTTTTTTATCATTGAATTAAAACCACCTATTGTGTCTTGTTCAAGTCCTTTCATTGATCCACTTCTATCCAAAATATATACTATTTCAGTCAATCCTTTACCCATCTTGTCCTCCAATTTAATTAATTGCCTTTCTGCAGTATGGCTTTTTATTTCTGTAAATTAATAATACATTCTTGGCACACAAAAAAGGTCAACCCTAGGGCGACCTCTAAATAATTAATTTGAGAGTGGATCAAGTCCATAATCAAACAAGACAATATCGATTTTTAAAACATTGTAATCTCTATGTTCGATAAAATATTCAACTATAGCATCAGTCTGAGAAATTGGAGATAGGGAATAACCAGCTAGATTCAAAAAATCTACAGTTTCGTCAAGGTTAAGCTTTAAACCAACGGCCAAGGCAAGCATTTTCTCTTTTGAAGGTTTAATTTTACCCTTTAAGAGCTTAGAAAAATACTGCTTGGAAATATTGGCCGCAGCGTAAACCTCCGAATTTTTAAGCCCTTTTCTATTAATCAATCTCCGTAAGTACTTATCAAAAGATTCCTTGTAAATACCCATTAAAATATCATCCAAATTATCTTTTTCTATAGATGCTTGGTTAATTGTACAATCAAAATCTAAATCATCTTCTGAAGGAAGCGCACCAAAGCTTCCAACTTCTTGACTAAATTCTAAACTTTCAAGTTCCAGTTCTTCAAAACCTTCATTTTCATACTCTACTTCTAATGCTTTTCCTACATAGGCATCATCTATAAATTGAGACACCTCATCGACGAGTTTTCCAGAAATTTTAACTGTATCACTTATAGATACTACTAAAATAATCTCCATATCATGATTTCTTAAAAACTCTGTAAAAGCATCGATGGCAATTTGAATGGCTAATTCCTTAGGAAAGGCATACGTTCCCGTTGCCAATAGAGGAAAAACTATAGACTTACAACCCTTTCTTACAGCCAGACTCAAAGATTCATCATAGTACTGTCTAAGCAAGGCGTCTTCATTATTTTTACCACCTTGCCAGCATGGACTACTAGCTTGAATAATATATTTTGCAGATTCTACACCATCACCTATCTCTACAAATTGATTTGCTGTATTTACAATGGCATCTGCACTTATTTTTGTAATGTCGCTCCTGATAATTTTAAATGGCATCACTACCACCTCCATGTATTATTTATAGTGTATATCTAATAATAGCATGCTCTGAAACGGTTAGACCTTCATTATTCTTTGAAAGATTTTCAATTTTCTGGTTCAAATTATTTAAATTCATGTTCTTCGTTGAGATTTCCCGTTTTATATTTTTTTCAGTTAATTGCAATGTTTCAATTTCTGCTTCGACTCCTGCTTTTATCGACTGAAGTTTCTTTATCTCTTCCCTTATTTTCTTGCTC
This sequence comes from Peptostreptococcus equinus, assembly GCF_027125355.1. Classification (NCBI taxonomy): domain Bacteria; kingdom Bacillati; phylum Bacillota; class Clostridia; order Peptostreptococcales; family Peptostreptococcaceae; genus Peptostreptococcus; species Peptostreptococcus equinus. Next base: position 1,680,064 of record NZ_CP114052.1, read on the forward strand.
ATAAATACACCTCATTAAATTTTTTAATACTAAGCTCGACAAACGCACCCGCAATAAAATTATTTATGTACAGGTTCAATTAATTAACATTTTATAAGTAGCTTTATTATTTATCATTCCTTGTCACCATTATACCTTTTACTGTAAAAGATTCATAGACTTTAAAAATATTTTAGTATAAATATGATGCTATTTAAACAAGTTTATTTATCAAGATATTCTTTTTATAGGATAAAAATACCTCTTGAACACATTGCCTTAAAGTGATTTATTCTCCATATTTCTAATCTAATATTTTATCGTACAACGCTGCACATATTTGCCTTTTCGGTCTTATTCAAACCGACATTCAAACCAACGTTAGTGAGAGACATTGAAATATTAGTTAGAGATTTATGTGTGGAAAATGATGAAATATACTGACATTTATTTCCAAATAAACATAGTAAAGTTGTAAATAGAATAAATAACGCCATTTTTACGCCAATAACAGTTAAAAAAACGGTGCAACCTTTGAAATACAAAGGTTGCACCGTTTTTATATACTATTCCCACTCGATATGTCCATCGATATCATTTTGTATAAATAGCATAAAATCAAGGTTATTCTTATCTGTTTTAGCCCTATTATCCATTTCATTTCTGTTTATCTGATTTTTTGCAAGCATAAAACTTTTCTAAGCATTATCTAATTCTATTATTTTTTTAAAATCAGATTCTGCATTTTTGATTTCACTATTTATTTGTATCACTATATCATTTGCCACTTCATTAAATAAATCGTTGTTTGAATCATCCAACTCAAATTCTATAAGTTTTTTTCTCTTAATTACTTCCTGAAAGATTAAATTAAATAAATTTTCAATATCTTGCGTATTGCTGTCAGTTATATTAACTGAACCATTTTCTAAATCTGGTATTAAAAATTTAACGGTTTCATTATTTTCACTTCTATCTACTTTGAATTTCATTCTTATTGATTCCATATGTTTCTCCTTATATTGAACATGTATTCACTTCCTTCTAAATGTTTAATAGCTTCATCTTCCCACGATATTATATCGTTAGTATTTTTAATTGATACCAGTTCATTTGCATACATATTGCCAGCAAAATATATTTCCGCTTCTGAATCTCCTACATAGTTGCAATATATTGTTTGGGTTGGCAATGTATTAATTGCAATATTGGCATTATGTGTAGATAAAACCACCGTTTTCCCTATATCTCTTAAATACTTTAATTTAGGAATTATATATTCTGATATATATTTATTTCCAAGTCCTCGTTCTATTTCATCAAACAAGTAACAATCAAAAGCCAGATTTTCAATCAATCCACTAATTGATAGAATTGATTTTTCACCTTCCGAAGGTTCATATATAGTATCGTCTTCTCTAATAACCATGCAAGACTTCTTTACACAATCACTAAAATATTCTGCACCGCACTTTTGTAACTCATCAATCGAAAACAATTTATTCATTCCCAACAAATCTTTAACAGAAAAATTTGCTATTTTTTCTATTACACCTCGATTAACAGAAATCTTATTTCTGTCAAATGGAGAACCTTTAACATATTTTTCATTTTTATCCATTACTTTCACTTCCACTTTGGAATAAATCTGCCCCTTATCTGGTAATTCTCCAATTTTAATTTTTTTAGATGATTTAACATTCTCTAAACTATTATTAATATTTTTGATTTTTTCAAAAATAGCTCGTCTCTCGGAAACCATTTTTGAAAATCCAATATTATTTGGTTTAGATTTTTTTCCTGTTTTTTTATCTATTATTTCTTTAATATTTTCAATAATTATACCTGTTTTAGAAACAGAAAATATTTCTTTAGCTTTCTCTATTGTATCTTCATAAATTTCTTGTTTAAGCTTATATAATTCATCAGATAAATTTTCTTTATGCTCGTTTTCATCATTTCTATACTCTGTATTTATATTATTAACTTTATTGATATAATTAATATTTTCCCTATATTTTATAGAAACATCTTGGATAGTTTGAGATATATTTTTATTATACAAACATTCTGTTTTTCTTATTTTCTTTGCATTTTTTGATACATTTTGATTTTCATAGTACTTCAAATATTTACCAATAAAATTAGTGTAAGTACTCTCTTTATAATTTAATACAGAGTCTAAATCATTAATTATATAATCTTTTAAAACGCTATCTATTTCAACTTCATCCTCATTATTTTTCAATATTTCATCATAGACTTTTTGATAATCTTTTCCTTCGTGAATAAAAATCTTTTTCCCATTTTCACTTAATTTAGGAAAAATATGATTCTTCATTAACACAGTCTTTCCTGAACCCTTGCCACCAAAAATCACATTAATATCCTGATATATATCCAACTTGTTGTTATAATCCAAATCTATTTCCATTTTTTCGCAATGATTCAATACGGATTTTATAAACACATTAGATGATGTTGCTAACTCATAAAATTTACCGAAACTATCAATTGCAAATTTCATTTCTGGTAATCTTTTTGCTTCTTCCGAATATTTTCCCCAATCTTTTACATGCCTGTAATGGTTTCTTCATCTCTGGTATATGGAATTATCTTTCTATATCTAAAATCTGATATTACATTTTTATCCAAATAAGTGCTAACAAACAAGCTATAATCAAATGGATTATTAAATCTAATCCTATAATCTCCTAAATGTCTTGAAACAGGCTCCATTTCCATTCTTCTTTGATTGTTTCCGTCTGCAAGAGTTGCTTCAAGTAATAGCGAATGTTTAGGATAAGAAGTGCATGCTTCATATTCATATATAATGTCTGCATAACCTCCTGCTGCATGTGTCTTAGGCAATAAATTAGCTTCTAATGATAACTTCATGAAGTCCAAAATATTCCCTTGTCTTTCACTTACTTTATACCATATAATTCCCAAAATATATTCAAAGATAGTTGGTACTGCAGCCTCATCTGTAACAAGTTCTTCAATCCTTTTATCATCACGTTTCTCAAAACAATTTAGTAACTCTATAAGCACAGAATCGTTAAATTTCTTATCAATCAAAGTGTTAAATCTTCTGTATCGTTCATCATTTACATAAGTTGCAGCTTGTTCCGGACTCTTAATTGTAATGCCTAAATCTTTACTTAAAGCTACATATACTTTGCTAATATCTAACTTGAATGCTTCTGATATAGTTTCAAGTGAGGCATCAGCTCTGAGATTATTATCTCTACTAAAAGTTTCTGTATACAGAACATCAATGATTTCTTTAAAATAATATTTTGGAATTGTATCCAACTTAATCATACGATCTTCAAAAATTAGAGTATCTGTAATATTAAAATATCTTCTATTTAAATCAAAATAATCAGATAAAGTCGCCATTGCTTTAAAAACATGTAAATATCTGAAAAATACTTCTTTTAGTTCCATCTCATTTTTACAGTTTATAAATGGGCATTGTTTGTGAATTGAAGACTTCCCATTTTTTCTTACAACACCAATATTGGTTGTTTTAAATAGTAAACTTCTCCACAACGTTCCAGGTTTTTGATTTATATTCTTTGCGGAATTTAATAGTGATTCATAATCGCTTTTCCCATCAAGAAATACCTTCTTTAAATTCTCATATAATTTATAGTAAGGCTTGTCATAGCTTCTGCTTTTACGATTCATTCCAACTAAACATATTAGATTTTCATCAACATCAGAGGCTATAAATTCTTCCCTAGCAAGTTTGTAGTTATCCATTTGCATAAGCCTCTTATAAATTATTTCTTCCGGCAAAATTTTGCCTTCTCTATATAACTTGATATCCGATATGATTTGCTTTGCAGTTTCATCATCTCTAATTAACGGAACGAAATAAGTAAACTCATCATAACTTAAAAACTCAAGTTCCGTCAGGCACTTTACAACCGCAATAAACGGTCTAACAATACTACCACTTACATCTATACTTGTTTTAAGAAGCTGTTTTAGATAGATAAAGCTGTCTCTATTAATATTAAACACATTATTGGTTTCAAAATCCCCACTACTTGTTATTTTAAGGAGTTCTCTTCCTGCATCCGTAATCAGTCTATCTTCTGTAATTAAACCAATATCAACCAACCCTGATGTTTTTTCTCTGGCATCTTTATCCTTCCTTTTCGCATTCCCTGTTAAGAAGGCTTTGTTTTTCATGAAATCATAATATTTTTCTTGTAATTCATTATTCCAGTTCCATTTAGATTTCTTTATGACTTCATTATAAAACTCATCAAGAAGCAATAATTGTGCCTCGATTTTTAAATTTAATTTTGCAGTTCTAAAACTTGTAGTTCCTATAACCCAAGGGAAATGATAGGTCGAATGCGAAAATATCAGATGAAGATATTATGAGAATTCTTAGTAAGAAGGGGAAAGTTATGATATTCGAATCGGACTACAAGAGTTTTTCAACTGGGAAATCAGATATAAAAGATAATAAAGAAAGGCTATTTTTATGTGAAGTATTTAGTGAAGATAAGAAGAAAATTAATATACCTTGTCCGTTTAATTATACAGGTGGAAAATTTAAGCTGTTGGAGCAGTTACAACCTTTATTTGATGAAAAGAAAGTATTTTTAGATTTATTTTCAGGAGGATGTAATGTTGGAATAAACTCAACTTCTTCAAAAGTTATTTTTAATGATTTGAATGAAAAACTGATAGATTTAATTAGGTATATTAAAGATACCAACACTAAGATATTGTTAGAGCAGATAGATAATATTATTGACAAATATGGTTTATCCAAGACGTCGTTATATGGATATTCTTACTATGATTGTGATAGTAGTATGGGATTAGCTAAATATAATAAAGAAAGATTTTTGAATTTAAGAGAAGATTTTAATTCTAAAACTATGGCAGGAGAAATAAATTATTCAATGTTGTATGTACTTATGGTTTATTCTTTCAATAATCAAATCCGTTTTAATCGAAAAGGGTTGTTTAATCTTCCTGTAGGGAAGAGGGATTTTAATTCTAAAATGAGAAGTAAACTTGTGTTATTTTCAGAAGAGCTGAAAAATAAAGATGTTCAGTTTATGAAAAAAGATTTTAGGAATATTGTGTTAGATGATCTTCCTAAAGAAACTTTTATTTATTGTGATCCGCCGTATTTAATTACAAATGCAACATATAATGAAAATGGAATGTGGAATGAAATAGAAGAAAAAGCTCTACTTGAATTTTTGGATGAATCTAATGAAAGAGGTTTTAGCTTTGCTTTGTCCAATGTTTTGGAAAGTAAAAATAAAAGAAATGATATTTTATATAATTGGATTGAAAGTAAGGGGTATTACTGCAATCATCTGAATAAAAGTTATTCAAATAGCAATTATCACAGAAAAAATAAGAATAGTATATCTGAAGAAGTTTTAATTACTAATTATCCGGTTGATTGGAGGAATAAGTAAATGGCTAATAAAAGTATTCCTTATCAAAGTTTTTGTTGTCGGACATATTGTTATATGAGAGTAAGATATACTTTGTATCAGCCCTTTCAATAAGTTCCTCGAATGCTTTTGTAGCCGTAATCATGCAGTAATCACTTTTAAGTGAAGTCCTATCCATCTTTCTTGCAACCCCGTAAACTTCAGGTTTTTCCCATCTTGCCACATTTTCAAGTAAATGATATGCATCGCAATACTGCCTTGAGTTATATGGAGGATCTAAGTACAACAAATCCCCCTTAATACTTTTAATAAGTTTATTTGCATCTATGTTATAACAAATATTATTAGAATTTATATTTTTTTCAGGTAACAAAACATTCAATACTAATTTTTTCTCAAAATCAACATTTTTTCTATATGCATCGTAATGTCCAACCGTATTTGCAATCTTATCCATTGCATATAGAAGTGATGTAATTAAAATCGCATATTCCTTAAAATTTATTTCTTTGTTTTTATACTTTGCTTCTATATCTTCTCTTATATATCCTATCTTGCTACAATCATCAGCAGAAAAGAATGTATTTGCAAAATTTTCTCGCATATAATTATTTTCTTTTGTTTTAATTTGATTATAGTCGTATATAAGCTCAATTATCTTTTTGCTTGAATATTTTTTATATCCAAACCATGCATAATTGGAAATATAATTACTATACAGTAAATCATTTGTGATAAGCATTTTATCCTTAAAAGTATTCGCAACTGCACCGGTTCCACTAAATATATCAATAACAATATTTACACCTTTGCAATTTTCATCAACAGTCTTTCTTATAAAATCGGAAAGAGAATATTTGTTTCCTAAATATCGTCTATTATTTATAAATGACTGCTTTAATCCTAATTTATATATTAAAGAATCTATATCATTCTTATCTTCTAAAGAATCTGTATACAAAATTTTCTTTATAGCTTCAACTGTATTTTCATCCCAAAAGTATCTTCCTGTATCACTTCTCGGAATTAAAATATTTTCTTTATCTATTAATTTATATAAATATGACTTAGAAATGTCTAATTCTTTTATTATATCAGCAACATTAATACTTGCCATCTTTATTCCTCCTTGCCACATTTTAATCTATTTAGTAGACATTATAGCATATAATTCCTTATTTTTATATATTTTAGAGAAAAAAACAGATGCTATTAGCATCATAAATTTATTAACATTTTGTATTAACATGTATTCACCCTCTTCCTCAATAAGTACTTTTAGATGATTGAGTACATTGAAAAAAGCCCTAGCTGTGTTAACAGCTAAGGCTTTTTGAACAGTGCGAAAATCGCTAAAATTACTTATATCTTACTCCCATTCGATAGTTCCAGGAGGCTTACTTGTTATGTCATACACAACTCTATTAACTCCCTGACACTCATTGATTATTCTATTACTTATTCTTTCCAATACTTCATAAGGTATCTTGTACCAGTCTGAAGTCATTCCATCACTTGATGCTACTGCTCTTAGTCCTACTAGGTGGGCATAAGTTCTTTCGTCACCCATTACTCCAACTGTCATTACATCTGGAAGTGTTGCAAATGCCTGCCAAATTTCTTTGTATAGGCCAGCTTTTCTAAGTTCGTCCATGTATACAGCATCAGCTTCTCTTAGGATGTCGCATTTTTCCTTTGTTACTTCACCTATTACTCTGATTCCAAGACCTGGGCCTGGGAATGGATGTCTAAAGATCAAGTTTTCTTCTATTCCTAATTCAAGACCTATTTTTCTAACTTCGTCCTTGAATAATTCTCTTAATGGTTCTATTATTTCCTGGAAATCTACATCTTCAGGTAATCCACCAACATTGTGATGAGATTTGATTGTTGCAGAGTCTCCGTTACCACTTTCAACTACATCTGGGTAAATTGTTCCCTGTACCAAGAATTCCATCTTACCAAGCTTCTGAGATTCAGCTTCAAACACCCTGATGAATTCTTCACCGATTATTTTTCTCTTAGCTTCTGGTTCTGTAACTCCCTTTAATTTTCCTAGGAATCTGTCTTCTGCATTGACTCTAATTAGGTTCATGCCGAATTTTCCTCTGAATATTCTTTCTACGTCGTCCCCTTCGTTCTTTCTAAGTAGACCATGGTCCACGAATACGCAAGTAAGGTTGTCACCTATTGCTCTGTGCATTAGGGCTGCTGCAACTGAAGAATCTACTCCACCACTTAGGGCACATAGGGCTTTCTTGTCTCCAACCTTTGCCTTTATTTCTGCTACCTTGTCTTCTATAAATGAACTAGTTGTCCAATCTCCACTTACCTGACAAATCTTGTACAAGAAGTTTGTAAGTATTTTGTCCCCTTCTAGTGAATGTTCTACTTCTGGGTGGAACTGAACTCCGTATAATTTCTTTTCTACATTGTGCATTGCTGCTACTGGACAGTTTCCTGTTGTTGCAGTTACTTCAAATCCATCTGGTGCCTTAGATATATAATCTGTATGGCTCATCCATACTTGATTTGTGCTTAGGCCTTCAAATATTGGAGAATTTCCATATTCTATCTTTGTTTTTCCGTATTCTCTTGTCATATTATCACCCTTTTGAACTGTTGCTCCAAGTAGGTGAGCCATCAACTGGTCTCCATAGCAAATTCCAAGAATAGGTACTCTCATTTCGAATATTTCCTTAGATATCTTTGGAGAGTCCTCTAAATAGGCGCTGTTTGGTCCTCCAGTAAATATTATTCCCTTAGGATTTTTTTCCTTTATCTTTTCTATTGGTGTAGTATATGGTAATATTTCACAATATACATTATTTTCTCTGACTCTTCTAGCTATTAGCTGGTTATACTGACCGCCAAAATCTATTACAAGAACTATCTCATGCTTCATATTATTCTCCCTTCACATATTTAAAATTTCTACTTTATACATACGAATTATTATATCATATTTTCTTTGCAATTATCTACACAAAATGTAAAAGACCGCTTAATTTATGTCTTCTCTCATAATTAAGTGGTCTTTTACATTTACTATTTTATTTTTAACTAATTTAATTTAATTTGGCTACTATTATTATTTCCCCAAATACCTTTTTTAAACAAGTAAAAGTAAATTTTTAAACTTTTTATTATATTATTGTTATACCACCATCTACGTATATTATCTGTCCAGTTACATAGCTTGATGCGTCTGATGCCAAGAATAATAAAGGTCCATTTAATTCACCTTTTTTACCTGGTCTACCTGCTGGATTAATTGCATTATAGTGATTTAAAAATTCTTCTGACTTGAATAAAGTTCCAGAAGTCATTTCTGATTCAAATAATCCTGGCCCTACTGCATTACAAGTAATTCCATACTGGCTGTGGCTGGCTGCTATTCCCTTTGTAAGACCTACAACAGCTGATTTTGAAGCATTATATGCATGTCTTATAAATATAGAACTCTTGTCTGCTATTTTTGCATTTACTGATGCCGTATTTATTATTTTGCCATAATTTTGTTCTTTCATTATTGGTAGTGCATATTTACAAGCAAGATAGATTCCTTTTACATTAGTGGCCATCATCTTTTCCCAGTCACTTTCTGACATATCATCGACTCCACCTCTAAGGGCAATACCTGCATTATTAAATAATATGTCCACTCTATCAAACTCTTTTATAATTTCTTCAAAAGCACTTTTCACATCTTCTTCTACACTTACATCACATCTAATTGTGATTACTTTTCTTCCATATTTTTCTTCTATTTCCGTTGCTACATCAGCTAGTTTTTCCTCTCTTCTAGCAAGTAGAGCTAAATCCGCTCCATTTTCTGCAAATGCTCTCGCTGCATCTGCACCCAAGCCACTTGATGCTCCTGCTATTACTGCTATCTTCCCCTCTAAATTAAACAAATTTTTCATCGCCGTTCTCCTTTATCAATATAAATTCTCATATTTTATTAATACCACAAATTATAATATTTCTAACAAATTTTATTTTTAATTAATTATTAGCAAAAATAAGACTAGTCAAGGCAATCATTAACCTTAACTAGTCTATACTTTGTTTAACTAAGTTTATTTATTCGCAATATATTATGATATTACATCATTGGAGGCATTCCGCCACCCATTCCCGGCAACTCTGTAGTATCCATATCTGCTATTGCAGCCTCTGTTGTTAAAAATACTCCTGCTATTGATGCTGCATTTTGTAGCGCTGTTCTACTTACTTTTGTAGGATCTACTATACCTGCATCTATCATATCTACATATTTTTCATTTAGTGCATCGAATCCTGTTTGAAAATCTGAACTTATTACATTTTGAATTATTACAGATCCTTCTAATCCGGCGTTATGAGCTATTTGTCTTAGTGGTTCTTCAAGAGCTCTTCTTATTATCTGTGCTCCTAATTTCTCTTCACCATCTAAAGTATCTACCAAGGCATCTACTGCTGGTATTGCACTTACAAATGCTGTACCACCACCTGCTACTATACCTTCTTGTACGGCTGCCTTTGTAGCATTTAGCGCATCTTCTATTCTAAGTTTTCTTTCTTTCATTTCAACTTCTGTAGCAGCTCCTACCTTTACTACTGCTACTCCACCTGATAGTTTAGCCAGTCTTTCTGATAGTTTCTCTTTGTCAAATTCTGAAGTTGTTTCCATTATTTGACGCTTGATTTGGTTTACTCTTCCTTCTATATCTGCTTTATTACCTGCTCCACCTATAATTGTAGTAGATTCTTTATTGATTTTTACAGTCTGTGCTCTACCCAACATAGATAATTCTACTTCTTTTAATTCAAAACCTAATTCAGTAGATACAAATCTACCACCAGTTAAGAATGCCAAGTCCTGTAACATTTCTTTTCTTCTGTCTCCAAAAGCTGGTGCCTTTACAGCTACTACATCAAATGTTCCTCTCAATTTATTTACTACTAGAGTCGATAGGGCTTCACCTTCTAAATCTTCAGATATTATAAGTAGTTTTCCACCTGTCTTTACTAGTTCTTCTAATAATGGTAATATGTCTTGTATATTGCTTATTTTCTTGTCTGTAATTAATATATATGGATTCTCTAATACAGCTTCCATTTTTTCAACATCACTTACCATATAAGCTGATACAAATCCTCTATCAAACTGCATACCTTCTACAGCATCTAATTCTGTGGCCATTGATTTTGACTCTTCTATAGTGATTACTCCATCTTTACCTACTATATTCATAGCTTCTGCTATTAATCTACCTACTTCTTCATCACCTGCTGATATTGCACCAACCTGAGCTATTTTTTCTTCAGTATTTATTTCCTTTGAGTTTTTCTTTATTTCTTCTATTGTAATATCTACAGCTTTTTGTATACCCCTTCTAAGTATTATTGGATTTGCTCCTGCTGTTACGTTTTTTAGACCTTCTCTAATTATTGCCTGTGCAAGTACTGTAGCTGTAGTAGTACCGTCACCTGCTACATCATTAGTCTTTGTAGCAACTTCTTTTACTAGCTGAGCTCCCATGTTTTCATACTTGTCCTCTAATTCTATTTCTTTTGCTATTGTTACACCATCATTTGTAATAAGTGGTGCTCCAAATTTTTTATCTAAAATTACATTTCTTCCCTTTGGTCCTAATGTAACCTTTACTGTATCTGCAAGTTTATTTACTCCATTTTCTAAAGCACTTCTCGCATCTTTTGAAAATTTAATTTCTTTTGCCATTTGTTTTACCTCCTTATACTAATACACCTACAATGTCTTCTTGTTTGATTACTATATATTCTTCGTTTTCTATCTTTACATCTGTGCCTGCATATTTATTGTATATTACCTTATCACCTATCTCAACTTCCATATCTATAGTATTGCCGTTTACTATACCTGAACCAACTGCTACTACTTCAGCAAACTGAGGAACTTCTTTTGCTGCACCTGTTAATATTATTCCACTTGAAGTTTTTTCCTCTGCTTCAACTTTTTTCAATACAATTCTATCACCTAATGGCTTTATTTTCATTTTAATTCCTCCTTTATATCTGTTCATTTTCTAATTAGCACTCTAGCTTATTGTTTGCTAACAGTATATTATTATTAGCTTAACAAAAGCTTAACTACATTTTAAATTTTTTCACTACTTACTTTATAATTTCTCACATCTTCACACAATTATACCTTTTCTTTATATTTTATAAAAGCGGTGAAAAAAGCCTTGAAATAGATTCTGTTAAACGAACTAATACATGCCTAGTTCTAAAATTTTCCATAATCAACTCTTCTGAATCATCTTGGTCCTCATAGAATTGATCAGTCAAATCATCAATTACTTCTTTGTCAAATATAAATGTATTTACCTCGAAATTAAGCATAAAACTTCTAAGATCCATATTTGACGAGCCTACAGATGCCAGTTCATCATCTACTATAACAACCTTTGAATGTATGAATCCTTTTTTATAAAGGTATACTCTACCACCTGCTCTCAATATATCTTCAAAGTATGAATAAGAAGCTATATTTACTATATAGTGGTCTATGACTTTTGGAAAAATTATTCTTACATCGACACCACTTAACGAGGCTGTCTCAATTGCCTTTAAAAGACTTTCATCTGGTATAAAATACGGAGTCTGTATATAAACTCTCTTCTTTGCCATTGAAATAGCTGAAAAAAATGCATAGTGTATTTCTTCCCACTTGCTATCTGGTCCTGAACCCACCACTTGCAGAGCAACATTTCCCTTGGTTTCAGAAATTCTAGGTGTATATTTCATATCTGATTTTATCTCACCAGTTGTCAAATACCAGTCTATTAAAAATATCATCTGTAGCATATGTGTTGCTACACCTTCAATTCTCATATGTGTATCTCGCCAGTATCCAAACTTTTTATTTTCTCCTAGATATTCATCACCTATATTTATTCCACCTGTATAACCCACTACGCCATCGATTACCACAATTTTTCTATGATTTCTATAATTCATCTGTCCACCTAAAGTTGGAAGCTTGGTTGGTAAAAAGGCAGCTACATGAACACCAGCTTCTTTTAATTCACTTAGGTATTTTCTATAAATTTTAAATCTCCAACAAGCAAAATCATCGTATAATACTCTTACTTCTACACCTTCTTTTGCTTTTTTGATTAGCATATTTTTAATCTTTTGACCTATATTAGAATCCTTGATTATAAAATATTCAAGATGTATATGCTCTCTAGCTTTTTCCATATCTCTTAGTAAATAGTAGAATTTTTCCCTTCCGTTTTTATACATTTGTACACTATTATTAGTAGTATAAGGAAACTTACCCATATTTAACAATAGTTTTATTACCCTTTGTCTTTCTGGTGTAAATCTATCTCCTAAGAGTTTTCCATCTATAAGCCTAGCTCTTTGTCTCATAACTATATTCTTTGAAACTTCCAAGTTTAGGAATAGATGTCTATCATTTAATTTTTTATTCTTTCTAGAAGCCTTGAATAGTTTATGCTTTCTAATATTCCTGCCAGATAATAGGTATAAAAATATACCTAAACCAGGTAACAAGAAAAACATCATAACCCATAGCAAGGTCTTGGATGGATCCCTATTTTCCAATAATATATTTAATGATATTATCGCTCCAATAAAATAGGATAAAGCAGTTATAAATACAATTATTTGCAAAACCAATCAAATCACCCTATTTCCCAATCTCCAACTCTCTTACATAATAAAATAAATATTGCTGGGCAAATCCTGCATCTTTTCCAAATAAATCCATACCATATTTTCTCATCTTTGGTAAGGACATGTCCTCAGCCTGATAAAATTCTTGTAGGACTCTTTTTACCCATACATCAACTGGAAAAGAACCATACTTTCTCATACCAAATAGACCTATACAATCAGCAACCTTTGCACCAACACCCTTGAATTTTAATAATTCTTTGTGGCATATATCCGCTTCCATAGCTACAAAGCTGGCTAGATCTATTTCATCTTCTATTACAGCCTTTGTAGTATAGTATATATATTTATCTCTAAATCCTGTCTTACAGTCTCTCAAATCTTCTATACTAGCCTCAGATAGTTCTTGTGGCGTAGGAAATGAAAAATAATGATTGCCATTATATTCACCCAAATCCTTACCATATCTCTCAGATATATTATTGATAGCTCTTTGAATCATAGGTATCCTATTATTTGATGATATTATAAATGATATTAACATTTCCCAACCATCTTGCTGAAGTATTCTAATACCCCAACCAAATTCAACTGCCTTAGCTAAATTTTCATCATGAAGTGCCAACTGATTTTTGATTGAGCTATAGTCTCTTCCTAAATCAAAATAGTCGTACCAAATATTTTCAAAGTCATACATATTAGTATTATCAAATATTATATCCTCGCCATCTCTTCTGACATTTAATATTTTTCCCATTGCAACACCAGTGTAAGACTCATCTCCATCTTTTATCCATCTAAAACACTGACCACAATCAAATATATGGCTAGGTTGAAAATCCTTTAGATTCTTTAACCTGAGTCCATTTTCAATTTCTTCAATTTCAAAATTATATTCTCTCATAATAAACCCCTTAATTCATTTTCTTTTTACAATCTTTTATTACCCACTATTCTCATTTTTATATGAGCAATATATTCAAATAGCTACAAATGTATACACATAACTATAAAATTGTGATATATTAATGTTTTTTAAGTCTTAATATGAAATTTATATATTTAAATAATAACAGATTTTGACACACTCGAACACACTTTTTCACACACTTTTTTGAGGTAAATTAACAAATAAACCTTGACTATTTTTTTAAAGTGATATTAAATAAAGATGTAATAGTTTTACCTATTGAATTTTTCATATTACCCAAAAAAATAGAATGTCCGAATTACTAGACATTCTATTTTTTTGGGTAATATTATTCTATGGAGTGTATATGTACGATCAATATATAAATAAAAAACGTTTATCAATATTTAAATGAGTTTTCTTTTTAAATTACCTCTGAAATTAATTAACTTTTGATACGTGCAAGTACCTACTGATGTATTTATACTTATATCATCCGTAACATCATTTAAGAAACCACAGTCGACATATATTTTACTTGCTACTATGTTAAGCATGTTGGCATAAGGTGTATTATATCCCCTATTATTTGATACATTCTGTATATCCTTAGCTAATTCTATTAACTTTAACTTATCGTAGTCACTAAGACCAGTTACATTAAAATATGTCTCTATCTTCTCTAATGATTCTTTAGAGTGTCTAATATGTTTCAATAACCCTATTGTCATCTCTTTGTTGAATGCAAACATATAATTTATTGTACCAAGTACACTTGAGTTATCCCTCTTAAACTTCTTTAATGAATCATTTTCTAACCTGTAACACCAAATATCATTTTTCTTTACTATACTACATATATTTTCCACAGATGTTTCTAACATTTCTGCTAAGTCTTTAGTAACCAACACTAAATCAGCACCATATCTTTTTACAGTAGGTTTATATTCTGTTGATTTACTAGTTGGTACTATCTGTTTTTCAGATTTAAAGTAATTATTAACCAATGCTCTTTGTACTGTCCAAGCTAAATCATCAGTAAATGATTTTACCAACATTAAATATCCTGTTTCTGTCAATAAAATTAATCCTCTTGGTGGAATTTTAAAGGAACGAATTCCGTACTTTTTAGTATTTTCAACTGTTGCAAGTATATAATCTTCACCTTCGATAAAATGTTTCTTATTTTCGCTAAAATTTCTTTTAGCTGTCCCTTTTGGCTCCCGTGTACATAGTCAATATCTGCAAATGTAACTACTCTTTGACCTTTCCACTCTTTTAATGTTATTTCTTGATTATTAATTTTTACTAAATTACTCATATTACATAGCTTTAACTATGAGACTTTAAACTTCACTATTCTACTTTATCTTGAATTACAAATAGTACATCTGTATATTTAGTTCTTATGGATTCATCAGTAGCTGGCTTCCATCTAAGCATACCAGCCTTTGAAAAATACATTTTATACTTTTCTCTTGCTCCTGTTTCTCCTTCATCTACAAATGCCATTGTAATTCTTGCTGCTAAAAATTCTCCCATTTCATTTTCTCCCTTCAATATAAATTTAATTTTATTAAAAATATCGCGACATATTTTAATCATTTTAGCCACCTGCTACTGTTATAGTTAATTCTTCCAATGCAGATGATAATGTATCAATTCTTGTAGCTTGTGCTACTATCTTTTTTTCTAACTCTTCTTTTTCTAATTGTTTTCTAGCTTGTTCTTTCTTTTCGTATTCAGCAATTATTTCTGCTTGTTTTTTTAGGTAAGTTTCAACAACAGCTGTATCTGTTTCTCCTGAAAAACCATCAGCTTTTAAATCTTCAAGCCAAACAATTAAAGAATCATTAATTAAAACTAGTGTTTTTTCTTTAGCTTCAGGATAATTTTCAAGCCATATTTCTTTTGAGATTTCTTTTAAATCTCTTTCTTTATCCCATATTTCAATCTTATTCATATTCAACCCCCTACTTCAATCTTGGATAAACAATGCCTAGCCAAGGATTATCATACACATATATTCTATTTCTGTTCATACATACTTTTGGAGTAAGTCCACCGCCTAAGTTATAGTCTATACCTTGTTCTTCTATAGTATATGTATCAAGATTAAGGATGGTCATTGTACCCATTATATGACTAAATATATAAATATATTTTCCAACTCCAATACCTTCCATAGTTGAAGATGAAGTCGCTTTTGGTATAGTCTTTGCATTTGTAGAAGTTCCTGTGACTGGATTATACTTATAAAGTACATAGTTTGACTGGTCTACTGAACTTTCTAGTAAGTATATATTTCCATTATAGAAGTGACCTATTGTCACGTTAGAGGTATTAGTAAATCCAAAATCTTTTATTAAAGTTAATGTCTTAGTCACCATATTTAGCTTATACATACGTCTTATACCTGGTCCTGGTGTATAACATATATATGCATCTGAACCATTATTGAAAACTCTAGTATTTTTTATGGAAACATTTAAAGTTGTAAAAACTTCTGATGTTTCATATCCAGTATCAAACTTGTATATTACAGTATTTCCAGTTGTTGAATCTGCACCTTTATAGTAGATATTCTCTTCATATGTGAACACAAAATCATCTATTGCACCCATAGTTGGAAGCCTACTATAAGGTGGAGATATATTTTTATTTTTTAACCCACCTACAGTATTAGTAAATGGGTCGTATATAAATACTTCTGTAACATTGTCTGATGTTGATGTTGGATTATAGAATATATACACCTTACCTCTACATGCAGATACTATAAACATATTTTCAGTAATTCCATTTATTGGAAATAAAGGCTTGTATGTATCAGCTTTCACCATGTCTAAGTGTTCTGCTAGTGCCACCCTATCGGCTAAGGTCTTTAAATTGGTTATAGCCGACGTTGGAGATACTACACTTTGTAGATTACTAATCAAGCTCTTAGAAATCGGTTCAAATTCAGCAAGTATCTTATCATATACTTTTCGATTAAATCGTATCGCCATTACACTATACCCCCTTTGATTGTTGCAATATCAACACCTAAAAGCTGTGCAAACTTGATATTGTTAGCGTCAATCAAGGCATCTTCACCTGTAATTTCTTGATTAAGCTTTACTATATCTTGTCTATCTAATATTTCTGCCTCTTTTAAGTTCTTAACGTCTGTGTTAAGTTGCATATTGATAACATCAGACTTTGACGGAATCCACTCGCTTATACCATCAACATGCCCTCGTACAAGAACTATCCAATCTATATTTGTATTATTTGCTGTTGTTTTATTTAGATAAGGATAGACAAGCAACTTATTGTTAGTGTCTTTAACTTTCCATGTACTTTTTGCAATATATAATTTTTTTTCAGATATTCCCCCTGACGGAATACTTGCTACTAGTGTATCTCCGACGGTGTTGCACATATAGAACCGTTGGTCTGCCAATATGCTGCCATAAATAAAAACAGTTATTTTTTCATTGTCTTTTAAGGTGTTATCATCTAAAGTGTAGATTACAGCTGGATAATTTTGTGAATTAACTACTGGTATATTACCATCATTAATAAGATTATATCTACTAGCTTGTAACCCGCTAATGTCATTTCTTAATCCAGTATCAATTAATTTCATTCCATCTATATCTGCTTTACTTGTTGCTATATCTTTCCTTAATGATTCTATATCATTAGATGACTGAATATATGGAGTTAGAATTTGTCCTTTCTCCACTTTAACTCTTCTATAGTAAATATTACCTGTACTATACCCTAAATAATACGCTACAAGTTTGATAGTTCCTGCATTTATCATATCTTGTGTTACTTTAATACTAATACTAACAACACCGCTGTTATTTACAAACATTTGTGATTGTGTATTTAATGCCATGACTTTATTTCCAGTTGGATTTAACCCAATTATACTAGCATAAGGAGTAACAGCACTATCTTGTACAAGTCCAGAACTTTTGAATTCATAAGAAATATTTAAGTAATCATTAGTTGTAAGACCTTCCATATTTATCGTTGTATTAAGAGAATAAGGTGTAGAAGTTGATTTAACAATATTAAACCATAACCAATCATATAAGGAATTACTTGCTAAATTAGGTTTTACTGTGTCAGTAACCCTACCTTTTAGCCAATCCAATACATCTTTCAGAGATTGATTGCTCCAATTAGATAGTTTGATTGTAGTTTCCTTAGCACTCTTAAAAACATATTTAATTAAATTAGATATATTGATTTCTCCGTCTGTACTTTCTGAATAACCTTCTAAGTTAGTCGTACTAACATTTCCAAGCTTTGTATCTATTATCTCAAAGTTTTCAGCTATTGGTCTAATATCAACTAAGTTATTATCTGTTACTTTATTAAAGCCATTGTTAGTTGTTTTTTCGAAACCGTCTATAATAAATCACTCCTTTCTCTTAATTCTTTAAATGTTCTATTAAGAGCAAACCATTGCCCCCAAGTAAGTCCTAACTTCTTAATATCTCCCCATGTTCTATAAATGAACTCAAATTTATAGTTAAGATGTGCAGGCTTTACTCTATCAATTGATTTTTTAATTTCATCAAGCTTGAGTGGTATGCCAACAGTTGATGTAAACCTTACGATAAATGAGTAATCCGCATAGTTTTCTATAACCTCACAAGTACCATTTGAGTACTTTTCAGCTATTTCTTTAATAACCTTTACTGTTGTAACTTGGTTACTCATTAACCCTGCTAAGATGTTAGAACGCATTATCTCTATGTCTATTTCATCATTATATTCAATTCCAACAAACTTTGCCCATAGTGGGAGTGAATTTGTTGCTGTAGATATATTAAACTCTTTTATTAAGTTTTCTATGCCTTCTTCCTCTTCTGCTAACTGAACGTTTAAAACCCTTAGTATTTCAATTATTGTAGGATTTTTTAGGTGTTCAGGGTAAAGCTCTATTAAATCTATCATTCAATCACCCCTACATTAAAAAGTACTGTTCCTACAGCTCCTATTTGGTCGTCTGCAATTTTTACATTTTTATTTGTTGTGTTGACTAGTAGATTGCTATAGTCTACTACTCCCTCTATACTTGATAATATCGCACCTACTTTAGTGTAAGTAATTTCTTTAACATCACTATTCAGATAATCGCCTAAAACAATCTTAAAAGCTTCTTTTATTCCATCAATTGTAAATCCTGTTTGAACTTCTACAGTAGCACTTACATTAATTGATAGAACGCTTGGTGTTGCAACTGTTACGCTTGCCCCTATTGGTCTAAGCATTTCTATATGCTCTTTAACAGCTGTCACTATATCTTCTGATACATTCCTTCCATTTTCCCCCATAACAACAACTTTCACAGTTCCATTGCCATTCCAAAGTGGAATACATTTTGCTGTCTTAACTCCTTGCACTTCTAATGCCCAGTTAACATAGTCATCTATATTACCTGATGTACCTTTATGAGCTTGCATGAAGTAGAATCTATCCCTAAATTCATCATCAGTTTCGGGGTCTGTACCAATGGTCTTTATAACCATGTTTGTTACTTTATCAACATTGTTCAAGTCACAACTAAGCTCTATGCTACTTGTTAAATTGTAGTCTTTTCCTTCTTTTTCAGCCATTACAAGTATATTCACAGCACCACTTGTAATTACATAAGGTTCTGCCGATTCAAGAATTACATAATTTTTATCTTGGTATGAAAAAACTGTTTCATGAGGAACTGTAGTTCCTTCTATACCATATACAGTTATATATGCTACTGTTTTAGTTCCAGCTTTTCTTTTGTATCCAAATTCTTGAAGCCTAGCGTCTAATATATCATCATAAGCATTTTGTAGAAAAGCTCTGTTGTATATCTCGTCTAAGACTACATATATATTTGCGTTACCAAGAGCAAATCCACTAGCTAATTCGTTTAAAAAACTCCCTTCATTCTTAGCAAGAGGGAGGTCTATTTTATTCAATATTTCTTGTTTTAAACTTTCTAATGTTTTATCTTCATACACTTATATTCACCTCCCCATATATGGTTTCAACAATTATATTAATTGTGAGATTATCACCATCAAACTTTACACCGTTGTTTGTTACATTTTCAATATATGGATTGATTAATAATGCTTCTGTTATGTATCTAAAAGCTTCTGATTCAGTAAGCCCTTGGCTAAATTTTTGCCCAACTAAGGTTATTAATTCAGTCCCATAATCCCATGAATATATTTCATGAACAAATCTATCTGTTAGTAGTGCTTTTTTAATCCATATTTTTAAAGCTTCAACACCTTGTAGAATTTTTATCTCGCCTTTTTCATCAAATATAAAATCATTTATTTCAAAATCATAAGCAAACTCTTCAAATAGTGGTAAATCCTTATTAGATTGATAAATATAATCATCTTCAACCCCAATAAACGGGAAAAATTGTTCTTCTTCCATTACTTCACCACCTTATCTACTAATAAAACGCTATATATACTATTATCATCTTCATAATTTGCCTTAATTAATACTGTATCACCTTTAAGCATGTTATTTGACGTTATAAGCGTTTTTGCTGTATTAGTCAACATAATCTGTTCTGATATTAACTCTAAGCCGTTAAAAGCTAATCTAAGAGGTGAAATATTTGTAATCTCTGCATAAAAAAAAGAAGGTCTAAATTCTTCTTTTGAAATTCTTCTTATTAACCTAATTAAATCATTTATACTGCTCAATTATTACCAACACCTCCTAACTGTGTACCAACCTGTTGTATATAAGCTTCGTTTTGTAATCGGAGCACCACTCGGTCCACCATTGTGTATTATTTGTCCATTACCAACATACAATACAACGTGTCTACCACTTCCAGACGCCGCACTGCTCATTACCACAAAATCACCTGGTTTTATTTGGTTAAGTGGGATTTGACGACCATTATACCTTTGGTCTGCTGTAGTCCAGCCGATATTAATACCTGCACTTGCATAGCAAAAATGTACAAACCCTGAACAGTCTGACCTATAAGGTGAGCCGTGCCCTCCCCATGTATAGCGACCTTTTCCTATCATGGAATAGGCGAATTGAACTATTCTCATCTGTCTAGGATTTTCAAATTGTATTCCATTCCAACTCAAGCTACCATTTCCACTATTTGTTGAACTATATACAGTGATGTTGTTGTGTGCCTCTTGTTCATTAGCTACCCCTGTGCCAAGTAGTGAGTTGTTCCATACTCTGCCTGAAAACTGCTGATACCATGATTTCATTTCTGCTATATAACCACTAGTATTATTCCCATCACTAACTGGAGCATAGACAGCCATTATTGCGTCAATTGACCTTTTCCCCCAGTCATGAAGATACTTAACTGATACAAGCCTAAAGTGTCTTTCTACCCCAACTTCAATACTTGGATAAATAACAAATCTACCGCTTTTCTTCTTGTATAATGGGTCTGCTGTTATTCCACCAAAGTTGTTGCATTCTCTAGCTAATCTTGAATTGAAGTTTGTACCTGTTTCTTTTCTCTGTATTAGAGCTATTAGAAGTGGGTTTACTTTATAAGCGTTACCCCACTTTATATATTCTGCCCCTCTTCCTGCAAGCTTACCCTTCAACACTTTGTTTATCATATCAGCTGTAACACCATGCCCCCAATCAGTACCCATTGTTGATACTGAATTAGATGTTGAAGTTTCTTTTTGTTCGTCTTTTCCTGCGTCTTTTTCGTCCATGATATTATCAAAATTCAAGTCTAAGTCTATATTATAGACACCACCACTCCAAGTATGCTTATCTTTGTCAATATAGAACTCTCCTACTAACCCTGTGTGATTATCTTTGACTTGAACTTTATAGCCAGCCTTACAGCTAGTATTACCATAGCCAGACAAGTTGCAGGTTCTTTCGACGCTTTTAAACTCTTTGTTTATCTCATCATCTGTAACAGTTTTATCTTTTCTTTGCTCTATAACTTTAGTTACAGTCTTAAATACTTTCCCAAAGTCTTTAGATGTTTTCTGCTTAATAATATTGCCTTTTTCGTCTACAACCAATACGCTATTAACCATATTTTCTATAGATTCTTTATAGTTCGCACTTTCAATGTTAACCATTTCTTCGAACATTATTTTAAGCTTTACGATACCTTTTTCAATCACATTGATTTTATCTAAATCGACTTCTATCATGTATTTTTTGTGTGATTTATCCGCTTTAGAATGTGCTGTATAAGCACTCATAATAGCGTCATACCTTGACACACCTACAAACATCTTAGTGATTTTAGTGCCAGCTACTGCAAGCTTTCCATATGTAAGTTGCATTTGACCTTTCGAGCCTTTTAGCACGGCTTTTGCTATATCACAAGCTGTAGTATTCACAAAGTTGAAGCTAACATCATCTTTACCAAGTATATAACCTATATCGTGTGCTGTAACTTTCAATTCATTGTTATTCGTATCTCTTGATATATCAGTTACTGTACCTCTGAACAACTCTTTGTCATCCTCATACATACAAACAGTTGAGCCAACAACTAACCCTATTTCTCTTACTCTTTCATCTGCAACACCTTTTAGGAATTCAAACTCAAGAGTTCTTGAAGGGGACTTAATATCCCCACTCCAAGTTATGTGAGATAATGCAGGTGATAACTTATAAAATTCATTTTTCCCACGTATATGTGCTATTATTTCTATATCTCCTGAATGATACATATCAGGATTCACTAGATTAATAGGTTCTTTCATTAAGGTATCACCAACTTCCAATTCACATAAATAACATTGCTATATTTTAATTTAGGATAATTTTTTAAATTCGTTGGGTCATTTTTGATTCTTTTATAAAGTTTCCCATTTCCATAATATTTTTGACCGAGCAAATATAAATACTCACCTCTCTTAACAGTATGTATTCTTTGTTTTTTAGCTGGTGCAGGTGCTGGTCTAGGCTTATTTGGTGGAGTTGTAGGTTTATTCACTACAGCTGGTGCAGGTGGTTGCCAAGTAGGAATTAGTAAAGGTTCATGTTCTTTCAACTCTATTAAAAAGTATACGTCTCCGCTTCCGTCATTTTCCTTATATTCAAAGTGTGATATAACAACTGGAACATTAATTGGTGTAGTAGTAACTATATATCTCAAGCTATAGCCACCTAAAGCCCACTCTTCAATCATCCTTATATAGTCGTAAGGGTCTTTGCCTTTCACCTTGATATATTCGTTCGTTGCGTCAGCACTTGGGAAAAAGCCTGTTATAGTTGTACTTCTAGGCTCTTTCCCGTTATAAAATGTTACTTTGCCTTTTTTTACTATTTTTTCAGAAGATATATCTGCATTCACATTCAAACCGAATTCTGATGGAAGAACAGGAAAACGTATCATATTCAGTCTATTATGCTTATGCACTAAATAGACTTCTATATCAGTAGGATTAACTATAAGTCCCATTTAGACACCTCCTTCTAGTGATAGATTCATTTTCTTGACGAATCTATCTGCTATCAAGTCAATATCTGCTTGTTCTCTTACAGTTAGTCCGAATATATTAAACACTACTCCTGCATTATTGCTTGATTTTTTATCATACTCATTAGCTTCACGCTTACTAAGTACTCTTTCACCTTGATGTAAGTTCGCTGGGAAGTTGTCGTATGGGACTCTAGCTTGACCCATTGCTCTATTAACACCTTTCCCATCAGGTGGTCTTACATATCCACTATTTCCACTTCTACTAATTCCCATGATATCAGCGCCTATATCCATGCCTATATCAATCGCTGGTGGTTTGTGGTCACTAAGAAATTTGCAAAAATCACCCCAAGCCTTCTTAATGTTGTTTATCCATTCACCTACTGTTTTTAAAGCTCCTGATATAGCTTCAATTATTGGAATGATAATATCAGTAGCTATCTTTAGCTTAATTTTCATCCATTCCCATTCCATGCCCCATACAGTTGCTAACATTGTTAAGACGTTCTTTATAACCTCTGGATGTTCTGTCAAATAGTTAAACACATCTTTAATAACATCTACAAACAGCTTTATAACTGGCTTCATGCCTTCAAATGTTCTATTAACAAACGCTCCAAAGTCATTTATCGAACTTACAGCACCAGGTGATTTATTAGTAATTGAGTCGAATATATCATTAAATAAATCTCTTATAGGTCCTAGTGAATCCCAAAGTATACTAAAATCAATACCACCAAAATTAGTTTGATCCATCAACTCCCAAAAACTCTTCATAAAACTTTCTGCGTCAGAATAAAGATTTTTAAAGAAGTTCTGTAGTGCAGGGTTTTCAAACACCCCTTGCATTCTTTCGTATAATGGTGTGAATACGTTAGCTTCCATAAATGAACCTGCCATAACCCACATATCTTTGAAATTCAATGGAATATTTTTATATTGCTCGTTTATTTCTTTAGCATTATTTTCTAATGCTCTTTTAACAACTTCTGCTGTAACCAAGCCTTGTTCACCAGCTTTTTTAATGCCCATGCCGAGTTCTTTTTCTATCATTTTAGCCATAAGTGGTGCATTCTCACGAACTGAACGCAATTCATCACCCTGTAATGCCCCAGACGCTAAACCTTGATTCATCTGATACATTGCTGAACTTGCTTCTTCTGAACTTGTTCCACCTATTCTGAATGATTGCATAGCTGTTTTGTAGAACTTTGCGGCACTCTTAGCGTCACCACCAAAAGTGTCAGGAGCCATTTGCATTAGCTTAGTTACTCCTGCTCTAGTATCCTTCAAGCTACCTCTTGTGTCGCTTGCTGTTGATTGCATAAGATTATCGTATTCTTTGTAGCTCATGCCTTTTTTTATGCTTTTTGCTCTAGACTTGTAGTCTGAATACTCGTTGTAGCCTTCTATAGTAACTTTTATTACCTTATCTTTAAGCATAGCTAAGCCATTTTGAATCTTTTGTAACGTCCATTGGGTAGCGTCATTTATCCACACTTTTACACCGTTATATGCTGATTTCACCAGCTTGCTTAAACCAAAACCAATGCCTGCTATAACAGCAAGTGCAGGAGCTTTCCCAAGAATCTTAATACCTATCTCGCCAAGCTTACCCATCTTCTTTAATTTGTTTAAACGATTTAACCGAATAATCTATAATTTCTTTAACTTCATTTTTAGTCCAGTTATAGTTTTTTGTACTTATTTGTGTGCTTGCTACTAACAAATACATATCATTTTTACTTGGTATAAACACTAATCCTAGAATAGAAACAACAAATACTGCTAATATTTTTTTTATTTCTTTTTTATATTTTATATGAATTTCTCTTATTCTATCTCTTTCTTCTTCCAAATATGTGCCTGAATTTACTGCATACCATATAATGTCTCCAACTATAACTACACAAATCATGAATACCAGTATTCTACATAAAACTCTAAACCCACTTAACACATTTATTAAATATAACAATCCTGCTATTTTCATACTATACCTCTCTTTCTGAATTATAGTTTTTAGTTGACACACCTAAAGTAATATTTTTTCAGCCTATCTTCGCCTATTTCATCAATAACCTTTTGTGCGGTTTCTTCTGAATCGAAATGATAGCCTCCGTACTCATTTATACGCTCATACACGGTTTCAATTTCTCCGCTATCATATCCATATACAATCTGCCAGTTTTTTTCTTCAAATTCAAAAGGTCTTGAATAATCCTTCATAATTTTTAATATCTTCAAGCGTTCAACTTCAAATTCTGCTTCTTCTTCTGTTTTAAATACGTTACCTATTGCCAGCCTACTACCATCAAAGTAATCATGTCGCTCTTCCAACTGTTTCCATGTATGTTTCAATACAACACCTTCGGAATCTATAAAATAATAGTTTTCTCCATTATTCGGCATCCATGACTTATTTTCTTCCTTCTTTTTCCATTCTTCAACAGCTTCTATCAACTGTTCTTTGCCATTCTCACTACATAACTTTTCTAATACATCTATTATTTCTTTATTTTCCATGTTTTTATTTCCTCCTTGTTGTTGATATGTATGTTACAAAAATCATAGTTGTTATAATAATGTTTATATCTGCATTATATCCTGTAAAATGTGAAACCTCTATAGAAACCTCGCTAAATGACCATAATGCAAACATTAATACAAGCTCTACTTTTTCTAATGTTCCTGTTATTTTACTCATAATTACCTCCTAAAATGGCACGTCATCATCATCAATGCTATTAAATTCTGATGAACCAACTGAACCACTTGGCTCAAACTTAGGATTGCCTCCCTTATCATCATTAGCATAATCAAGAGCCTGTATATTACGACCTGCTACCTTAGTGAAGTTTCTTTTCTCTCCATTAGGTGTTTCGTATCTATCTACTCTGATAGAACCTTGTATGCCTACTAACCTTCCTTTTGTAATATAGTTTGCACAAAATTCCGCTGGCTTACCCATTACCTCAACTGGTATAAAATCAGTTGTTGTGCTTCCATCTTTATTTTTATAATCTCTATCAATAGCTAGTGTAAATGTAGCCACTGGCGTGCCAGAACCTGGAATATATCTTAATTCAGGGTCTTTGCATAACCTTCCAACCAATACTGTATTATTCATTATTATCCTCCCTTAATATTTCTGGTAATTTTCTATTGCAATCTCTTTTATATGCCTTTTCAATTTCCTTAATTACATCACTTTTAGATGTTTCAATTGTGCTTTGAATTATATGCCTATCTCTATTATTTAAAGTTTTCTCACTTAATAACATTCGCATATCCTTTTTAATTTCATGATTGAGCTTATCTCTTTCATGAATTTTGTTAGAAAGTGATACTACTTGCCATCTAAAGAAAATACCATTATTAAATTTTTCATTATTATTAATTTTGAAGTCTGAACTCACTATTCTACCTCCCTTTTAATCCACTCTTTAAGTTGCTTGTGTTCCTGCCTTAAACTATTTAATCTACCTTGTAATGCTTTTTTATAATCCTCACTAGAATTAGCAGTTGCAAATTCATATCTATTTATTGTATATATTTCACTCTCTATGTACTCTATCGCATATTTAACAGCTATAACCTGTAGCCCATAAGGTAATTCCATTGCTATTTATCTCCTTTATATTTATTAACTTCTGTAACTTGTCTTATAATGCTTATATTAGTACAAGTATCATCACCTATAAATTTACCTTCTGAATTATAATATTCATCATATGTACTAGCTTTGTTATCGTCATCTACTCTTATACACTCATCACCTACTAGAATGCAAAATAGCCTGTTTAAGCATCTATTGTTCCTGCAATAATAGTCACCTTCATATTCAAAATGTAAATTGTGATTACTACCGCACACAGCACACTTATCCATTATTCTACCTCCCATATTTTCCAATCTATTATCCTACAATTCATCTGTTCAACGCTCTTGTGCGTATAATTCAACTCATCATCAAAATCACGCTCTATCACCTTTTTATAAGCGTCTAACTGGCTTACCGAATAAGGTACTATAGCTTTCCTACCATTTGTTTCTATTGTTATATCTAAGCCTATATTGTCATCAATAGACCACTCTATATCCTCTAATAATTTTTCTTTTTTAGTCATTTTTATTCTCCTTAATCTATAATTATCAAGCATAATACTATAATTATTAGCGTTATTGAAATTGCTAACATCTATTTACCTTCACTTTCTAACTCTTCTATCCACTCATTGAATTTTCTAGCTTTTCTTAAATCCTCTATCCCATTTTTCTTGTTCCATCTAAAGGAATATTTCAACATATTGCCCCACAACCAACCAAGATACATTTCATTACCTAACAAGGCTCTTATTACGTCTTTAGACTCTATATCTAAGCCGTCTAGCTTATAATGATTCGGACTATTCACATTGTCGTGGATTTCATCTTTTATCACTGTTTTAAGAATTACGTTATCTTGGTTTAGTTTACAATTTGTTGAAAACGGATCTTCTATTTCATCACAATCACAAGCAAATATACATATATCACTAATATAAGTGTAGTTCCCATCATCTAACGACTGAAATTTATAACCTCTAAGATTCCATTCCCTTTCATTATCCCATTTTACAACTTCATACCATTTACTTTTTTCAAAATTATTAACCATATACCTACCTCTCTGCTCTTTGCTTTTTAAATAATCCTTCTGAATGAACTCTCTTTTTAGCATTACTTTTTATATATGCGTTTACGTCTGCGTATTCGCCTTTTTTAGCGTTTATATTGTCTAACTTAGACTTATATACTAAATATTCTTTACAGTCGCTGTGACACCCCATAAAACGTCTCTCACATGTATAGCAAGGATTAAGTTTAGTAAGTCTGCTATTATGATAGCTATTAAAACTCATACTACCTCCTTACATTTTCAAAAAAAACATAATCTGGATACTTCTTTTTGAACATTTTCCTTTTTATGATATATTCAGCCTTTTTTCTAGTAAAATCGCTCTTTACATCTTCGACTATATATTCACCAGTTCTATTATCTATATATGCAAAGTCTGCAATATAACTTATGCTTCTTTCTTTTTTCCCTTGATTATCTGTAAACCCTTCTAGCAAGTTAAACTTTTTCTGTCTTTCAAGGTTTTTAATTTCTTTTGCTCTTTCCAAGAGGTCTAATTCTATATATCTATCTCTTTCTTTTTTAGAGTCAAACTCTATCCCCTTATATTCGACTTTAATATTGTTGTATTTGCTTTTTTTAGCCATTTACTCCCCCATATCTATGTCAACGCTCTAACTATTTTAATTTTATTAGTACAGCATTTAGTGTCGTCCCCTTTTTCATCTATGCTTCCTAAAGCTTCTATTTCTGCTACTTTATTATCGCCATCAAAGTTATAGTAATTAAAACAGTCGTTTAATTCTTTACAAAAATGAAACCCTCTCTTACATATAATCGGTTCTTCATCTATTGCATATTCTTCTCCTACTGAGTATTGAAAATCTCTACACTTCCAATCTGGGTTAAAAACTTTATATCCTTTCATATTGTCCTCCTACTTATTTAGTTCTTTTATTTTCTGATTCAATTCTTCACTACTATATTTTCCTGTAAGTGAAGGTTTGAAATTATGAAATTTAGTTTGATTCGTATATATATTCTTACATTCTTTCTTTCTTACATTCTTGTTAGTTGTCGGTTGCTTGTCGGTTGCTTGTCGGTTGCTTGTCGGTTTGCTTGTCGGTTTATCATCTTTAGATTGATATGTTTCCCAATTTGCAATGGTTATAAGTCTATTTTTGTTTGTCGGTTTGCTTGTTAAAAATCCGTACTTTTCGAATTTCTCCAAACACCTTCGAATTTGCATGGTCGATATATCTTCCCCTACATTTTTTTTGATCGACTTTAAACTCGTAACAAATTGACCAGGTTTGCAAGTGTATTCTTCACCTCCGAATATCCATTTTTTTTCTTTATGGTTAGCCATTAAAAGTAGGGTTATCATTATTACTTTTTGTTCGGAGGTACAATCTTGCCATAAAGCATTTTCAAGCAATTTCCTATGCAGTTTTATCCAGCCATTATCAATGCTCATTCATTAATTGTCCTCCATTTTTAACTATTTCTTTTTTATTTTTTCTATTTAGCTCTATCATAGAATGACTTACACTCTTTAGCTGTAAGTTGTTCAAGGGTTTTTGCTTTGTAATGATTTTTCAATATTCCTTGAACATCTGCCTCTGTAAATCCTCGTGAATCTAACAATTTTTTTAATTTATCTATATTCTCTTTAGTTGCCATTTTTTCATCTTGTTTAGGTTGACTATTTGTTGAATTTTTATTTTCTTTATAATTAGAATTAAATTCTTTTTGATACTCTTCTTCGTCTGCGTCAATTGAATCATTATCTATTAAAAACATTCCTCCCATTGCATATTTTCTTGCATATGATGATGTAGCTCCTGTTATCTGTTGTTCAGATTGCCCTGTTTTACTAATTTTAGGTTCTCTAGCATAAGCATTAGCTGTAATAGTTCCTTCTCCATCTGTTATAGTACAAATGGCTTTTATATATATTTCTTCATTTGCCATAAAGATTTCGTCACTTACAAAAACTGATACATTATACTTATCAGCAAGTGGTTTTAAGTGCTTATATATGTCATCAGCTGACCTATACTTATACCTGCCTTTTACATCTCTTTCCTTAGGTACTTTCAATTCGTTCTGTATCTTTTGTAACTTCTCATATATATTCATATAACCACCTACTTAACTATCAATGTATCTTCAAATACCAACTTAGCTCCTGGCACATTTTTGCCACTTTCAATAGCTTCTCTTATAGCTGTTTTATTTTCAACAAGTGTAGTAGATACACGCTCTTTTTTATATGAATCTGGGATAAGTTTTTTATCTAAAATATCTATTCTTCCTTTTGATTTACGTATAGTCATTTTACCTAATTCAGTCTCAATTGACTTTTTACCATTTATTTCTAAAGCATTGATAGTGCTTCTATCTAATTGCTTTATCTTATTCGCGAATGTGTCTGCATAGTCATCTAATCTTTTTGCCTCTTTTTTATGCATTTCTGACAATGCTCTTATTTGCTCTTCTTTGCCTAATAAATAAAATCTATATTTAAATATGTTTACATTTTTATTTTCTATTTCAAGAGATTTATTTATTACCTCTTGAAGTTTTGCATTTGCTAATTTTTGTGTCTCTTCATCATCTGATTGCATTAATTCGTCTAATTCAGATTCTAATAATGCATATTCTTTTTCTAAATTGTATAAACTCATGTTTACCTCCTAAAATGGACTTAATGTGTCACTTGCTATTTCTTCTAATTGATTTTCTAAGTCAATTACTTTATTTTCTAAATTATGATTATGTTTGTCTTGCAACTCTATAATCTTATTTTTATCTTTTATTATTTCATTTAGCCTAGTTATTTCTTCTCTTAAATCACTATTCGCCATTTTCAACCTCCTAAAAATGTGTTATAATGTACATATAGTTTTTTATTCAACATTTTGTTGACTAGTCGTTGTTGTCGCAACGGCTTTTTCTTTTAAAATTTTTTCGATATCCTCTAAAGTTGAATCTCTTGAATAAAACAACTCACATTCATTTATAACCTTTGATACCTCTACTGTCAGGCCACCTTCTCGCACTCTTTCAGTTCCATTCAAGCCAATAAATTTATAGTTTTGCCCAAAATGTAATCGTGGGCTTCTGTGTATAAATCTATCAACATTTATAGAATAAGCTCCTGCTTTATAAAGAAACCAATTGCATATAGTTGCTAATTCTTTGCATTTTTGTTCTATATCTTCTAGTGTTATTTCTTTATTCATAGCCACCTCCTATATTTCATCTGCATAGTCACATTCTATGCTATGACAATCTATTATTTCCCTGTGATTTACCGTATTAATTCCATTCTCGCTTAACATCTGCTTGTATTCGTCCATATCATCTGCTGTATCTTGTGCGTAATCTAGCGCCACATCTAATTCATCTGCTGTATAGTCTCCTTTTACTTCAATCTCGTGTGTTTTTCTAATGTGTTCAGTTACTGTTAGTTTGTGCTTCATAATTACCTGCTTTCTGTTATTAATACATCTTTATTTTTAGTGACTAATTTCAAATTAAATTCTTTTATACAATCTGAAAGCTCACAAGGTTCTAAAGAAGTTTCAATGAAATATGAATTTTTCAAGTCAAGTAAGCATACTTGTTCATCAAAATTGCTAACACATATAATGTACATATTGTCTCCGTCTGTAACTACATCACCTATTTCTATGTTTTCTGTTTTTCTTAAATTAATTTTCATTAGTTTTCCTCCGCTATTTTTAATGATTCTTCATATGATAATGTTCTTGGTTCTCCTATATGGTTCTTTATCCACTCTCTACATACTGATGAATCAAACACATCTGTATCAAATTCACCAACAGATTTTAAATCGTCATTTTCTGTATACACTGAACAGGTATTAATCTCTTTGTCGTATATAAACATAAATGTATCAACTCTTATCGCCCTCAAATGATCTACATTTACTAATTCTTTCTTTTCGCTATTCAAATAGCTAATTCTCATTTTTGCCATAAATACCTCCTTAATTATTTAAAAAAGCTTTTAATTCTGTGTATTTATAATGATTTTCAAATTCTTCTTTGTAAGACTTATCCATCATATTAAGACACTTTTCATAGTCGTAAATAATATATTTAGCACGTTGAACGCTATCAGTTCCTATTATCTTGTCAAACTCTTTTATAAATTTTCTACAAGCTGATATAGAAGCGTTATTAATGTTGAACTTGAAATTTTCTATGAATGATTCGCACTCTTGTTCATCTTTTTTCTTTATTTTTGGTAAGCTTGATAAATTGAATTTTTCTTTTATAGCTCTAGTTATCTGTCTGTATAACTCTTGTTTAATCACTTCGTTAGTATTAGCTACAGTTTCCTCAACTTTTGAAGCTTTTAATTTATTTAATCTGTTATACTTATCATTTTCTAATTCTTCGTTTTCTTTTATATCTTTGATGTCTTTTTGCACTTCTGACAAGTTATTTTCTACAATTTGAAATTTACTGTTATTATTTGTCATCATTTGACTTACTGAATTAATGAATAATTGTTGTTGTTCTGTTTGTTGCCTAATCATTTTTTCTATTGCTTGTATTTCATTTGCCATTTTTATTTTCCTTTCTCAATTAAATTATTTCTTACTGCTACTGTCCAAGCTTCAATGCTATCTAATCCTTTGTGAATATTTCTAACTTCTACATCTTCTAAATCTTCTATATAATCTGTAACCCAAGCTAAGCCACCTATACGACTTAAAAAGTTATTCATTTCTGATAAAAATACTATTGTATTTTCAGATAAATTCTTAGAAAATCTATTCTTTGCTTCTTCTGATGTGTACTCATTTTTAAGTTTTTGCATTTCTTCTTTAGTAGCTTTTAATTCTGCTTCAATTTGCTTTCTTGCTTTTACTTCTTGTTCTTGTCTGTAACTTGCTTTTTTTAAAGCTTCGTCTTTGCTGGCTAAGTCCCTTTTAATTGGCTCATAGTCAATAGGTGTTACTTCGACCTTTTCAGTTCTTACAATCTCTTTTATAACTTCTCTAGGTTGTTTTTCTAACTCGGATTTAAGCTTAGCTATTTCATTTTTCGCTTGTTCTTCACGTTTGATTGCTTCTTTTTCTCTCTTAACAGCTTCTCTTAGTTGTTTTACTGTCATATCCTGAACATCATTATTTTCAATGAAATCTTGCGTTTTTTCTTCGGGTAATGATAGCAATTCAATCATTTTTGATGAACTTATGACTGTCGACGTCGACAGTTCTCCAAATCTGTTGTAACAATCTATAAGCCTATAAGCTGTTCTTTCTGTGAAGTCTACCTTTTCTTTAAGCCAATATTTCCATTCTCCATTAGGAATAACTTCTTTAGACTTAACCAACCTTTTACCTATTTCTAAGAAGTTTTGTACTGTTTGATTTTTATAGTAGTTAATCTCTACTTCTAATTGCGTTACTTGTTGCAAATCATTCAATTTATCGCCTCTTTTCTAACTCCATGCATTTTCTGCTAACTTATGCCTGATAGTTTCTAGTACAATTAGTACTGCGTAAAATACTGCACCTACTATATCTATCTCATTCTCCTTTAGAAATTGCTTTGTGACGTTTGTATCTCTCATATGTTGAATCCTCCTTATTTTTCATTTCTTCTATTAATTCCTCTAGCATAATTACTCCTCTATAACTAAGTCTGTTAAATCTTCTTCATCAACAATTACACAGTTATCCATTGCAAATCTAAGTAATTTATCTGCTATTACTACTCTTGTTTTGCCTGTACTAGCTGATAATTCATCTATTGCATTTTTAACATCTGTGCTAACTCTTATCATTTCATTGAATTTCTTACCTTTTACTTCATTTTTTATTATTTGTAGTTTTTTCATTGAAACCTCCTTTAGTTTCGGCTTAATATTCTTTAGGTATATTTATAGTGCCAGGGTCTCTAGGGTCCCTATTTAAAAAAGCATATAAAACTTTTTTGTCATCAAGTTCCAGCTTGGTGATTTTTTTATTGAAATACATATCTACCGAATTACTAATTAAACTCCATTGGTCGTAGTCTAATCCATACAATGCATCTGTTATTTTTTTTATCTGTTCTTCTTCTATTTTTTCCATTTAAATCACTCCTACTATTACTAATATCAATAGCACTTCGAATATGAATGCTATTGCAAAGAAGACACTAGATTTAATTAATAAATCGTTGTGCTTATCTTCTAGTTGTTTATTTTCTTTTGCGTATTCTGTTAAATCTACCATTTACACCTCCTAGAATTTGTATTCTGTAAGTTTTTTACATTGAAATGGGTCTTGGAAGTTAGTACGATTTGTCATATAGTATTCAAACGCGTACTTATTAACCTTTTTGATTTTTCTATTAGGGTGTAAAAAATACTTCCTATTAATCAACCCATCATCTACTGCCTGCTCAAATTCTTTTACGTATTTGATAGCTGTTGTTGGCGACTTCCATCCATATTCTTCTGCTACCTCTGTAACGCTTAGTTTTGTCTTTTGCATATTGTTGCCTCCGAATTTTGTTGTTAGTATTAGTTAAACTTGTTTAACTAATTGTTCAAAAAAATAATCGTTAGTTTTACTTCTATCAATGTTTAGCAAATCACAGGCTAAAAACATTTGTTTTTGAGTAAACTCTAATTTATTATTTAGCTTTAAATTTAATGTAGTGGCACTCATGCCTAACTCTTTAGCAAACTTATCTTGCGTTCCATATTTTTCTTTTATCTTACCTAATAGTTTTGAATAATCCCAAGCCATTTTTAACACCTCTTTTCTTTTTTGTTTTTTGTTAAACTTGTTTAACTTGTTTTTAGTATATATCAATTTTTTTTCACTGTCAATAGTTTTTTTAAACTTGTTTAACTTTTTTTATAATATATTGTAAATTTTGTTGAATTTATTTAACTTATAATGTATAATAAAAATGTAGGAAGGATGGTAAAAAATGGAAGAAATATATAAAAGAATACAAAAAGCAATGGATATGAATAATATTAGCCAGGCGGATTTAGTTGAACTAACAGGTATAAATAAAGCTTCTATTAGTCATTATGTGACAGGCAGATTTAAACCTAAACAAAATAATATTTATAGAATAAGTAAAGCTTTAAATGTAGATGTAACTTGGTTAATGGGGGCAGACGTTGATGTAGCTGGAAATAAAATTATAAGAAATAACTTATCTAATTCGTTATACAAATATTTTCCAGTTTCTATATCAGCTGGTTCATTAGAAAATATAGAAGGCATAAGCGATTATGAAGAAGTTCCGTTAAGTGATAAGATACTTGGTAAATATGCAGGCAGTAAATCTATTATACTATTAAAAGTAAGTGGGGAATCAATGAACAAGTATATCCCTAATAAGTCTTATATTGTGGTAGATACCTCTAAGAAAAGAGTATCTGATATAAAGAGCAAAGATATAGTAGTGTTTTCTCAAAATGGCGAATATAGTGTTAAAAGATTTATAAATGATGAATCTAATAGGAGATTTATATTTAAGCCTGAAAGCTATGATGATACTTATACAGATATTATTGTAAATTATG
The DNA here is from genome assembly GCF_027125355.1 of Peptostreptococcus equinus. Lineage (NCBI taxonomy): Bacteria > Bacillati > Bacillota > Clostridia > Peptostreptococcales > Peptostreptococcaceae > Peptostreptococcus > Peptostreptococcus equinus. The sequence continues at coordinate 1,715,724 of NZ_CP114052.1, forward strand.
ATGATAGCGAAGATTTAAAACTTATAGGAAAAGTTGTAAAATATATAGTTGATGTTGATTAATAATAGTTACGATAATGTAACTATTATTGCAACTGTTTTCCTGTGATGTTATTATAAAATTAAATAAATTATATTTTTTAGGGGGTTTATAATGAACGATGTAGAAAAAAAGAAAAAAGGCGGTTGCTTTAAAGTAGGTTGTTTAATTGTAATAATAATTTTTGTTGTAGGCACTATTATAGGTTCTTTATTGTCGGATAAAGAAAAGACAGCCACTAATAAAACAAAAGTCGAAGAAAAACAATTAACTGATAATACAACTAATGATTTACCAGTTGTATTTGATACAAAAAAATACATAAATAAAACTAAAGATGATATTATCAATGAATTAGGTCAGCCGCAAAGCACTGATAAATTCGATTGGGATTCACAAGGAAGTGGTGATAAATATAATATATCAACTTTATCTTATAAAAAAGATAACATTGACTATGAATATTGGTTTTATAAAGATAAATTAGTAAGAATTAATATTGACAACGAAAATGGCATTGAATTTGGAACAAAAAATCAGTTGTCTATATTGAATCTCGATACTTACAAATATAAAGTTAAAAATATAAATGTTGCAATAGATTTTGTTTCAAAAGAGGCAGGTATTGATGAAAGTATCCCTGAACAGATAAGATTTATGCAAGTAGAAAACAGCAAAGCTAAAAATATTAAAATAATATATAATATGCTTGTTGCTGGTCAATAGAACTATTGGGAATTTCCCATAAGTTGAAATAAAAAAAGAAGTAGTATCAAGTTTGGCGACCGAACTACTTCTTGGCTAGACACGTACAGTATTAGTACGTCCTTTTGTAATACAATTATATCAGAGAAAGGGGATAAAATCAATGAATAAAGACTACCACGAACAAGAAATTTGGACGCATATTCAAAAAGATGGATCAGTTAAGTATGAGTTACAGTATACCGCTCCAAACGGAAAAAAAAGACGAAAGACAAGGAAGTACGCTAAAGACACTGCTAAGAACAGAAATCAAGCTAAAAAGGACATTATGCAAGCTATAGATGAAGAATTTGAGCAGGCTAAGTTAGATGATTGTATCACACTTGGGAAATTAATAGATATGTGGTTCAAAACTAAGCAATATACTAGGCAAACAACTTACAAAACAGTTAATTCTCAATTTAATTCGCTTAAAAATCTACTTGGAGAAAATTTGATAATAGATACTTTAAGTTTAAAACAAATGAATCTGCTTTTTTTAAATGCCACTAAAAGTAATAGGAAATTCATTAAAATGTTACTTAATTTTGGTTTTAGTGAAGGAATCTTAACCAACTATGAATTAAATAATTTTAAAAATATTAAAAATAGTGCTGTACATGATAATGTTGTTGAAAAAGAATACTATGAAAAAGAAGAACTAAAAGTTATTTTTAAAAATTTGAAAGAAAAAGACACTTATACAAGTGTAATGACATCTTATATTCTAGAATTTCAAACACTTACTGGTAATAGGATTGGGGAGATATTAGCTCTAAAGGATTCAGAAGTGAAAAATAATACTATTAATATTAACGCTACTTATTCAAATGGCTTTTTAGTTAATGCAACAAAAACAGCTACATCAAATAGAATACTTGGTTTAAATAAACGTTGCAAAGAAATAATATTAGAAGCTAAAAAATTGAAGTTTGAAAACGGTATTAGAAGCGACATAGTATTTTGCAGTAGAAAAGGTTTATACTTAGATATAACTTCAATAAGGCAATGTTTAAAGTCAATTGGAGCTAATCAAAAAACTCATAAATTCAGAAAAACACACGCAAGCTTGTTAGCTGAGGCAGGTGTCCCCTTACAAGTCATAACTAGACGACTAGGGCATAAAGATTCCAAAATAACTGAAAGAATATACATACAAGTTACTAGAAAAATGAAAGAAAATGATATAGAACTATTTTCTAATCTAGAAATACTTTAACACACTTTTCAACACACTTACAAAGAGTATGTTTCTTGAAAGTGTTAGTACAACTTATATTCACGATTTTATCAATATTACTCATTTTTATATGAAATTAGTGGCATTTATTAAAGGCAGCTATACACTTTGTACAGCTGCCTAATTTCTCTTTATTTAAAGCTGTGTTCTTGCTTGAAATTCTTCTTTCTCAAAAACATCTTCAATCCTAGCATTGACTTCTACTACCCTTAGGCCAGTCATACTCATTACTTCATTTTCTATCTTAGCTTTTATTTGTTCATATACAGCCCTAGCATTTTTTCCATATTCAATAATTAATCTTAGATCTACGGCTACTTCGCTAGTGCCAACTTCTACATTGATTCCCTCAGAAGAACCTCTTCCTACAATACCTGAAAAAGCATTTGAATTTCCTCTAGCAATTGCTGCACCCTCAATATCTCTTAGTGCCATAGATACAATTTTTACTATAACTTGTTCATCAAATACCAAAGTGCTATTGTTTTCGTAGTCTCTTACAGTCATATCATTGTTGTTCATACCATCTACCTCCAATTACTAAATCTATTTCTTTTAAATTTTCTTATAAGCCAATCAAAAAACATTATTATCCTAGAATTTTTATCCAACAACTGTCCTATTATATTGGCGATTAATATTATAATAAATAAAAATAATGTCTTCCAAAATCCAATTAATAATGTACAAATCGCAAATATTAGTCCTACTAGAGTTCCAATAAAAGTATTTGGTTTCTTATGATAATATCTTGTGAGTTCATTAGATACATCTATCTTATATTTAGATTTATTATTATCATATCCCCTATACGAATCGCTTATATCATCGCTACTATCAAGATTAATATTATTTCTAGCATATTTATTACTGCTCATATTATCATCCATATTGTCGCTTGATTCATATATTATTTGAGTTTTTACATTATTATCAAAATCGCCATTGTATTCATCTATGTCTACTATATGGTAATTTTCATCCAACAATTTATTGTCCCCCTACCTTACTCTACTGCCTTTTTTTCTAGAGCTTGCTCCAGATTGATTAGACTTAATATCTCTTTCATCTCTTATTCTTTTATCTTTATGATTTATTTCCTTATACTTTACATTGTGATATTTTATATTCACTTGATTAACTTTTCTGCCTAGAAAAGCTTCTAAAGCCTTATAAATTTTATCTTGTATATCTAAACATAAGCTATCTACAGCTACTTGATTTTCTCCATCTTTATTCCCACATAGATATTCATCAAGACCACATTTTATATTTACGATGACATCTGCCTGAGAATTTTTATTATTTTTTATACTAGTCTTTATCTTTTGTTCCACAACTTCTGGATATGTTGCTAATACCTTTTCACAAGTCTGTGCTATTGAAGAATCAGAAATAGATATTTGCCCCTTATCATCAGCCAAAATCAAATAAGAGTCAGGAGATTTTTTTCCCAAAGTAAATAATATTTTTGCAAGAGATGATAATATAAAAATTCCTAAAATAATCATCATAGAATATACAAATATGTTCTCATTCATATATGACAAAATAGGTTCCAAATAACTCTTGTTATAGAAAAATATTAATAAAGATATAGCAAGCAAAATCGCCAGCAAATAGTAAATAAAATTCAATAATTTCTTCATAGACTATTCAGCCTCCATTTTCATTTATAAGTTTGTATCATCACTTATAGTATAACATAATACTATAAGTGATTACATATTAAAATTTTTGAAATTTCTGTGAAATAATGTTTATAGGTAATATTAATTTATTTATTGATATAAAAAAAGCCCATTGAACTTTGCATATGCATATTCTTTAGGCTTTTCATATACGAAAAATTAAATTACTTAAACTCTCTACTGCCAGGCTTTACAAGTTCTATTTTTCCTTCTTTACACAGTGGACAATTTTCTGCATCATATACTTTTATATCTATGTCTATTGCACTGTATATTGGCATTCCTATATCTTCTGATGTCCTATTAGCTATACAAGCTACTCCTATTACTTCTCCTCCCAATTTTTCTAAAACTTTTTTTGTTTCTTTCGTTGATTTGCCTGTAGTTACCACGTCTTCTGCTATTATTATTTTAGAACCTGGTTTTATTTCAAATCCTCTTCTAAGCTCCATTACATTATTTTTTCTTTCTGTGAAAATAGCTTCTTTGCCAAGTTGTCTACCCAACTCATAAGATACTACCACTCCGCCCATAGCAGGTCCCACTACTAAATCTATATCTAAATCTTTTATTTTTTCTACTACTATACTCAGTACTTGTGCTGCTTTGTCAGGATATCTAAGCACTTTTGCACACTGTACATATCTATTTGAATGCTTTCCTGAAGACAATAAAAAATGTCCCTCTAAAAGTGCATCACAATCTCTTAAAATATTTATTACATCAACATTAGTCATATTATACCTCCACAAAATCATATTATACTTTTTATCTTTATTAATAAATTTATTTTTAATGAATATATTTTTTATACTTTATTAAATATAAACTTATACATTCCTATATTATCCCTCTGATTTCATCTAGACTATTAATACCATTTTGATTCATATAGTATTTTAAATCCTCTATTATCTTTTCACCTATTTTTGGGTCTACAAAGTTCGCAGTTCCTATTTGTACACAAGTTGCTCCTGCCATAATAAATTCTATAACATCTTCAGCACACATAATACCACCCATTCCTACGACTGGAATATTAACAGACTTAGATACTTCATATACCATTCTAAGAGCTATAGGTTTGATAGCTGGACCTGATAGACCCGCTGTAATATTATCAAATACCGGCTTTTTATTTTTTATGTCTATGGCCATTGCTTTAAATGTATTTACCAGTGAGACTCCATCAGCACCTTCTTCTTCACATACCTTTGCCATCTCTACTATATCCTCTGCGTTTGGTGAAAGTTTTACTATTAAAGTTTTTTTGCAAACTTCCCTTACTGACCTCACTATATCTCTTGCTACTTCTGATTTGATTCCAAAAGCCATACCTCCGTACTTTACATTAGGGCATGAAATATTAAGCTCAATTATATCAAAATCTTCATCGCTTAGTAATTTTGCGCCTTCTATATAATCATCTTCACAATTACCACCCAAATTTACTATCCTACAAGTATCTATCTTGGAAAAGTCTTTTAATTCATTTTCAATAAATCCTTTTACTCCTGGATTTTCAAGTCCCACACTATTCATCATTCCTGATGGTGTCTCATATACTCTAAGTCCATCATTTCCCTGTCTTTTATCAAAAGTAAGGCCTTTTGAACTAATTCCACCTAAGAGTGATACATCATAAATTTCTCCATATTCTTTTCCGAATCCAAATGTTCCTGATGCCATTATTATTGGATTTTTTAAATCAAAGCCACACAAATTCACTTTTAAATCTGCCATTATAAAATCACATCCTCTCCCCAGAATACTGGTCCGTCTTTGCACGTTTTTTTATTACCTGAATGTGTTTTACAAGTGCATACTAAACATGCTCCCACTCCACAAGCCATATGATTTTCTAGGGAAACCTGAACTCTAGTACGTGTTTCATTAGCCATATCTAATATTTTTTTCATCATAGGTGTAGGTCCACATACCATAATGTAATCATATTTTTCTACATCTAATATATCTGTAATAAATGTTGATCCTTTTGTCGTAAAAACATTCTCACATTCTTTTGAAAATATATCCAACATTATTTCTTCTTCATTAAAACCTAAATATGCATCACAATTTTCCAGTTCTTTTGCGACCATATATAAAGGAGCTATTCCAACTCCACCACCTACTAGAGCAATTTTACCCTTAACCTTTTCAAAACCATTTCCATAAGGTCCTTCTAATTTTATATAATCATATTCTCTTAATTTTGATATTATTTCAGTTCCCTTGCCTACTACCTTGTACAAGAAACTTATATAATTTTCTTCTACTTCAAAAATGCTGATTGGTCTAGACAATAATGGAAAATTATCCCATGCTCTTAGCATATAAAATTGTCCCATTTTAGCATTAAATTTTCCTTCTATTTTTATGTAGTATATATTGTCGCCCACATAATAATTTTCTACTACCTTGTAATCCATTTTTCTACTCCCCAATCCCCAACAATTTCATTATTAATGCCATCCTAACATACATACCATATTGAGCTTGTTCAAAATATTTTGCCCTTGGATCTTGATCTACTTCTACTGCAATTTCATTTACTCTTGGAAGTGGATGTAAAACCAACATATTTTCTTTTGCTTTAGACATTTTTTCAACATCTAATATGTATGTATCCTTTAATCTCTCATATTGAGCCTTATCTTCAAATCTTTCTCTTTGAACTCTAGTCATGTATAATATATCGCATTTTCCTATTGCTTCTTCTAAAGATGCTGTCTGCTCATAATTAATTCCTTCTATATCATTTAAAACTTCTTCTGGCATTTTTAATTCATCTGGAGCTATAAAAATAAACTTTGTGTCGGTATATCTTGACATAGCTTTTGCAAGTGAATGCACAGTTCTACCATACTTTAAATCCCCACACATTGCTATAGTTAAATTATTTAATTGTCCCCTACATGCTTTTATTGTAAGTAGGTCTGTAAGTGTCTGAGTTGGATGTTGATTTTTTCCGTCTCCTGCATTTATAAAAGGAATTTTGCATGCTTTTGATGCTTGAATTGCTGCTCCTGATATTGGATGTCTCATAGCTATTACATCCACATAATTAGAAACTGTTGTGATCGTATCTTCTAGACTCTCTCCCTTTGATACAGATGAAGCTCCTGGATCAGAAAAACCTATTATTCTTCCTCCCAATCTATTCATCGCTGCTTCAAAACTAAGTCTAGTTCGAGTTGATGGTTCATAGAATAATGTAGCTAATAGTTTGCCTTCAGCTACTCTTATATATTTTGATGGGTCTTCTTTGATTCTTAAACCCAAATCTAGTACTGATTCGATTTCTTCTACTGAGAAATCTGCTGGTTGGACAAGGTGTCTACCTACTAATGTCATTATATTTTCCTCCTTTTCGGCCTCACAGGACCCAATTAAAGCATAAAAATTTTCTACCTTAAAGATTAACATCTTTGCTAGCTAATGTCAAGAAAAATAAAGTAAGTCTATATTCAATATTATACTTTACATTTAATATAAACTACTTTCAAATAACAATAGACTAGCCATTTAGGCTAGTCTACAAACTAATATATTATAAGCTGCATCTCTTATTTCTGATGCATTTTTGAAGGGCAACCCGTACAACCACCTGAGTGTGAGCAACCACTGCAAGCCCCATTTTTTCTTACATATTTAAATGCTACAAATACTGCCACAGCTATTATAGCCACTACTACAACTGTTGAAATCATCGATGTATTCATAATTTTTTCCCCTTTCTCTTATTTACATTAGTTAAATTACCCATAAATGATATTAAATATCATTTATGGGTAATTTTATTTCACTTACTTTACAATCTTATTTTCATTTTTCCACATATTAACAATAAAATATATATAAACTATAATTAATTTTCTGATACAGCTCTTTTAACTTCTACATCAGATAAATTTTTTGGTTTTCTAACTAGTAGATAAATAAATATTATCAATACTAATCCTGCTACAGCAGTCCAAATATTTGGAGACTTTCCTAATACTAATACACTACCGAACTGGAATACCATTAAAGCCATACCATATGCAAATAAGCACTGATAAATTACTGTGAACCAAGTCCATCTAGCATCATTCATTTCTTCTCTAATAGCACCTACTGCGGCAAAACAAGGTACGCATAGCTGATTGAATACCATAAAACTTAATGCAGATACCGTAGTAAATGCTGCTGTAGTATATTCAATCATCGATGGAGTATCTGCACCAACATCTCCACCCAAACCTGCTACAACACCAAATGTAGAAACTACTACCTCTTTGGCAGCCAATCCACCTATTGTAGCCACTGTAGATGTCCAATCACCAAATCCTATTGGTGAGAATATTGGAGCAATTGCTCTACCCATAGCTTCTAATAATGAATGACTTTCATTACTAAATTCGACAAATTCAAAGCTTGTAGATACATTCTGTAAGAACCAAATTATTATTGTAGCAAGTAAAATTACTGTACCTGCCTTTATTATAAATGCTTTAATTCTATCCCAAGTAGTTCTCAGTACATTTGTTACTGTTGGTATATGGTATTCTGGAAGTTCCATAACAAATGGAGCTGGATCCCCTGCAAATTTTCTAGTCTTCTTTAGAATCACTCCTGAAATTACAACAGCAATAATACCTATAAAGTAGCATAGAGGTGCAAACCACCAACCTTTTCTGCCTGCAAACACTGATGCTGCAAATAACGCTATTATTTCAGTCTTAGCGCCACAAGGCATAAATGAGGCTACCATTATAGTCATTCTTCTATCATTTTCATTTTCTATTGTTCTTGTAGCCATAACACCTGGTACTGAACAACCTGTACCTATTAAAATAGGTATAAATGACTTTCCAGATAAACCAAATCTACGAAATATTCTATCCAGTATAAAAGCTATTCTAGACATGTAACCAATATCTTCTAATATAGCCATTAGTAAATAAAGAGTTGCAATTATTGGTAGGAATCCAAGTACACCACCTACACCACCAATTATTCCATCTACCACTAAGCTATTTACCCATGGTGCAACCTTTGCAGATTCAAGCAATGAACCTACACCACCACCTATTATCTCTCCAAAAAATACATCGTTGACCCAGTCAGTTACTGGACCTCCGACTATTGTAACAGCAATATAGTAAACAAAGAACATAATAGCCACAAATATTGGTATAGCTAAAAATCTATTTGTAAGAATTCTATCGGCCTTATCACTCGCTGTAAGCCCTGTCCTTCCCTTTTTTACTGTATTTGCTACTATCGATGATATATATGTATATCTTGCATCTGTTATAATTCCTTCGCCATCATCGTCAAGTTCGGCTTCAGCCTTAGCAATCACTGATTCTACATCTGTCTTTTCGTTTGCACTCAAATTTAAGCTTTCTGTTGCTTTTTCGTCATTTTCAAATAGTTTAATTGCATACCATCTACTGTGATTTGAAAATTGTATTTTTCCTACAGATTTTTCTATTTCATTTAAATATTCTTCAACCTGCTCATCAAAAACATCTATTGGTTGATAATTTCTGCCTACTGCTTTTCTAGCTTCTTCTATTACTTTATCTATATTTTTATTTCTAAGTGCTGATATTTCAATTACAGGACATCCCAAATCAGCGCTTAGTTGTCTGACATTAATCTTATCGCCATTTTTTTCTACTATATCCATCATATTTAAAGCTATTATCATAGGTATACCTAATTCTGATAGCTGAGTAGATAGATATAAATTTCTTTCTATATTAGATGCATCTACAACATCCACTATCACATCTGGTTTTTCATTAATTAAGTATTCTCTACTTACTACCTCTTCCAGAGTATATGGTGATAATGAATAAATACCTGGTAAGTCTGTTATTTTTACCTCTTTATCTTTTTTGTAAGACCCTATTTTTTTCTCAACTGTTACTCCAGGCCAGTTACCAACATATTGGTTAGATCCTGTTAGAGCATTGAAAAGCGTTGATTTTCCACAGTTAGGATTACCTGCTAGTGCAATTGTAATACTCATCTTTTATCCCCTCTCTATTAATTCAATTTCAACACAAGATGAATCGTCTTTTCTTAGCGAAAGTTCATAACCTCTTAGTGATATCTGTACTGGATCGCCCAAAGGAGCCACCTTTCTAACATACAATTCGGCATTTTTCGTTATACCCATATCCATAATTCTTCTTTTTAACGGGCCACTACCATGGATTTTTTTTACCGAATAATAATTACCCACTTCGGCATCTTTTAATGTTTTCATAATAATTCCTCTTTTCGTATTGATATTGAAATCTATTCTCATTATAATTTTAAAAATAGACTTCATTATGATATTAAATATTTATTAAAATATAAATTATTGCTAACTAAACTATTATTTTTGATTAAATATTATATTTTATCAATTATATATTATATAATTAACTTTAATTCAGTGGAGACACGTTAATCTTTTTCGCTAAATCTTTTCCTATACCAACTCTACTGTCTCTCACATTAACAATTATATTCCCCATATTTTCTGATATTACTGTTACTGGAGTACCATCTACAAAACCCATATTTGCTAATTGTTTTTTCTGGTCATCTTTTATTCTTATTTTCACTATCTGCATAGCTACTCCTATAGGTGCAATTGATAGGTTCATATAAACCCCTCCTTAAATATAATAGAAACTCATTATCATCTATTGCATAAATTTTAATAATTAAACTAATTTGATATAAATAGTATAGTTCAATCAATATTAATTGTCAATAAGTTGTTAAGATTTAATTAAAAACATTTTTCATTTCTGATAATAATCGTTTGTATTATTTTTCATTTCTTTGCAAAAAAAAGACTGCTAAAAGCAGTCTTTTGATTTATTTATATTTTAGTACCATCCTCTAAGTTTCATTGCAGTAGCAACTCTCTTAACTGAATGCATGTAAGCAGATTCTCTCATAGTTACACCATATTCTTCTTTGATTGCCCAAAGAGCTTCAAATGCTTTAACCATAGCTTCATCTTCTTTTTGTTCAACTTCAGCTTCAGACCAATAGTATCCATATAAGTTCTGTACCCATTCGAAGTAAGAAACAGTAACACCACCAGCATTAGTTAATATATCTGGAGTAAGAACTATTCCCTTTCTATTAAGAACTTCGTCACCTTCTGGAGTTGTAGGTCCATTAGCAGCTTCACAAACTAGCTTAGCTTTAATCATTTCAGCAACCTTAGCATCAATTGAATTTTCAAGAGCAGCAGGAACAACAACATCAACATCTGCAGACCAGAATTCATCCATGTTTATCATTTTAGCACCTGGGAAGTCAACTAAGTTACCCTTTTCAGCTCTGTAGTCCATCATTGCCTGGAAATCTAAACCATCTTCTTTGTATAAAGCATACGGTCCAACTTCCTTATCCCATTCTGCAAGTGCAACAACTTTTCCGCCTAATTTCTGGATATTTTTAACTGTGTAAGCACCAACATTACCAAATCCCTGTACAGCAACAGTTGCTCTCTTCATGTCTATTCCTAATTTCTTAGCAGATTCTCTAACTGTAACAGCAACACCATAACCAGTAGCTTCATTTCTTCCTAATGATCCACCGAATTCAACTGGCTTTCCAGTTAATACACCGATTGAAGAAACACCAACAAGTTTATTGTATTCATCAACCATCCAAGACATTATTTTACCATTTGTATTTACGTCTGGAGCAGGAACGTCAACTTTTTCTCCGATTAACTTGTAGATACCATCTATGTATCCTCTAGATAATCTTTCTAATTCACCTTCAGATAATTCAGATGGATCAACTATGATTCCACCCTTACCACCACCGTAAGGTATACCAGTTGTTGAGCACTTGAAAGTCATCCATATAGAAAGTGCCTTTACTTCTTCAAGAGAAACGTTTGGATGGAATCTAATACCACCTTTAGTTGGTCCTACAGCGTCATTATGCTGAGATCTGTATCCCTTAAAAACCTTTATAGAACCGTCATCCATTTTAACTGGGATGTTAACTTCGATAACTCTTCTTGGTTCTTTAAGTAGTTCATAAACCTGTGGTTCCATTCCTAATTTATCACAAGCGTTCTTTACTTGAGCCTGTGCCATTTCAAATACATTTGCCATTTGTAAGCCTCCTTAAATTAAGATACTCTATTTATATTTTTGTAGGAAATTTTCCCCTTTTTCAACAACAATTCTAGTTCGGAGAACATTTTCCTAACTCTAATGTGATTATAACACATATAAATAAAATAGTGTATAAAATTTTAATATTTTATGACTTTTTTTTATTTTCTTTTTAATTCACTATCGAAAGTTCGAATAATCTAATTTTTCAGAATATTTTTAAGTCTATAAATCCATATATAAAAATCAAATATTTTCACTATACTCTATCTGTAAACTACATAAGAAAAAACCCTATACATTTAATGTATAGGGTAAAATTCTCGAATATTATCTTATTATTATTCTGGCTGAGGTGCATCCACTGGACAAACACCTGCACATGATCCACAGTCTATACAAGCAGATCCATCGATAACGTAGATTCCGTCACCTTCAGATATACATGATACTGGACATTCAGCAGCACAAGCGCCACAACTAATACAAGAATCTTTAATTACATAAGCCATTGTTATTACCTCCAAATTTAAATATATTTATCATCAAATTCATTATAACAGATGACCTATTCTTTTGCAATTGATTTTAAGAAAAAAAAGCATATTTTTTTCTTTGTTTTTCAAAGCTTTAATACTATCAATCTTTTATTTTTACAGTAAAACAAATATAAGATAACTCCAATCATAATTGATAATACTTTTCACATACAATATATGTATTTATTATGCCTCTTCTCCGTCTTTCATTAGATATGAAAGGGTAAATAAACTTTCAGTTAAATTTACACTCTCAACGATTACACTTGATGGCACATCTAAATCAACTGGAGCAAAATTCCATATACCTTTTATACCGCTCTTAACTAGTCTATCTGCTACCTGTTGAGCTCCTTCTTTCGGTATACAAAGTATAGCAATTTCTACATTATTTTCGCTTACAAACGATTCAATTAAATCAGAATCCATTATTTCATAATCTCTAATCTTTAAACCTATCATCCTTGGATTTGCATCAAAAACTGCCATTATATCAAAACCAGCATTTTTAAAACCAGAGTAATTAGTAAGTGCTTGACCCAAATTACCTGAGCCTACTAAAATTGCTTTGTATTTTTTATCAAGTCCTAATATCTTAGCTATTTCTCTATGTAGAGCTTCAACATTGTATCCATATCCTTGTTGGCCAAAACCACCGAAGTTATTCAAATCCTGTCTAATTTGTGAAGCTGTGAATCCTATTATTTCACTTAGTTCTTTTGATGAAATTCTCTGTATGTCTTTTGCAAGCAAGTCTGCTAAGTATCTATAATATTTTGGTAATCTTCTGATTACAGCCATCGAAATATTCTTATTTCCCATTAGAATCCCTCCATGTATATTTTATTACATAGTAAAAAATATATACTTATCAAAAGTTGCATTATATAAAAATAAATTTCAGTATAATTAATATTAAAAACTATGTTACTTATTTCATTATACCTCATTTTCGATAAATTTAAAACATTTTTTTATTCAGCTATTTTTTCCCATTTTTCGTAAAGTTTTTCTAGTTTTTTTTCGAGGTCAGATTTCTCTAGATTGACCTCTTTTAGCTTATTTAAGTCATTATATATCTCTTCTTGACAAAGCATAATTTCAAGTCCATTTATCTGTTTTTCCACAAGCGAAATGTCATTTTCTAAGTCTTTAATCTTCTTTTTCTCTTTATTTTGTTGCAATTTCAACTCTTTTTCACGTTTTTTTTCTTCTTTTATCTGAGTTTTAGTCTTTGCTTCTTGCCCTTGTTCTGTAGCCATCTGATCCATCTCAAAAGCTTGCAATTTCTTACTTTGATAGTAATCATAATTTCCTAAATATTCTATTATTCCATCCTTTGTCAGCAATAAGATTTTATCGACAACTGTGTTAAGAAAATATCTATCATGAGATATGGTAAAAATTGTTCCATCATACTCTAATAGAGCCTCTTCTAGAACTTCTTTTGAGTCTATATCCAAGTGGTTAGTAGGCTCATCCAAAAGTAGAAAATTTGAATCTGATAAGATTAATTTTAAGATAGCTATTCTAGCTCTTTCGCCACCACTTAGCGATTTTATCTCCTTAAATACATCTTCATCTTGGAACAAAAATGCTCCTAATAGGTTTCTTACTTCTGTTTGTGTCATAGTAGTATGGTCATTCCATATTTCATCTATAATAGTATTATTTAAATTTAAACTAGTTTGTTCCTGATGAAAATACGCAATCTCTACATTGGCTCCCAGTTTTACATCTCCTGAAGATTTCTTATTTTCTCCCATTATTATCTTAAATAGAGTTGACTTTCCTATGCCATTAGGACCTATTAGTGCTACTTTTTCTCCCCTATAAATATTAAAATTAACACCTTTAAATAAGGTTCTATCTTCTATTTCTTTGCTCACATCTTCTACTTGTAGTACATCTTTACCACTTTGAGATACTGATTTAAAAGAAAATTTTGCCTTAGATTTTATTTCAACGGGCTTTTCAAGTCTTTCAACCTTATTCAGCATTTTTTCTTTACTTCTTGCTCTTTTTACATGTTTTTCTCTGCCATATGATTTTAATCTTTCAATAGATTCTTCTTGCTTTTTAATTTCTCTTTGTTGATTTTCAAAATTTTTCATAGCGATTTCTTTTTCTATTTTTGCTTTTCTTTGGTAATCACTATAATTCCCATCATATGCTTTTAGCCTTTTATTAGATATTTCAAATATTCTATTAACAGATTGATCTAAAAAATATCTATCATGTGAAATAATCATTATAGTTCCATTATATGCTCTTAAAAATCCCTCTAGCCATTCTACAGCATCTGCATCTAAATGGTTAGTCGGTTCATCTAGCATTAATAAAGATGGCTTACTAAGAAGCAACTTTCCTAACAAAACCCTAGTTTTCTCTCCCCCAGATAAGACATTTATTTGCTTTTCAAAATCTTCATCTGAGAATCCTAGCCCTCTTAAAGTACCTACTACTTCACTTTTATATCCATATCCGTTATTTTCTTCAAAATCTTCATATTTTTTACCATACAAATCCATCAATTTTTCCAGATCACTTGATGATACACTAGAATCAGACGATTTATCTGCAATTTCTTTTTCAATATTTCTAAGTTCTTCCTCGGCACTAATTAAATCTGAAAAAACCGATAATATTTCTTCATAAACAGTTTTATCAGATACAAAGTTAGTATTTTGCTCCAAATAACCTATTTTACAGTCCTTTGAAGTAAAAATATCTCCCTTATCATACCCGTATATTCCTGTTATAATTTTAAATAAGGTCGTTTTTCCAGTACCATTAATACCGACAATACCGACCTTATCCGACTCTCTTATTGAAAAAGATATATCTTCAAGTATGGTTTCAACTCCAAAGCTTTTTGTGAGCTTGTTACATGATAACATTATCATAAGTTGTCCTCCTATCAATTATCTTTATTTTTCTCTGTTTATATATATCTAATATTGGTTTATCTTTAAATTAGGTATTGCATTTAATTCCATACCATCTCTTCTTCCATTTATATACCTATAATAACCAGCACAGCCTATCATAGCTGCATTATCTGTACATAAAACTAAAGGTGGATATCTAAGCTCCAAATTGTTATCCTTACATATTTGTTCGAACTTATATCTAAGAGCTGAATTTGCTGCTACTCCACCAGATAAAGCCACAGTGCTATATTTCTTATCAAGAGCTGCCCTTATAGTTTTTTGACTAAGGACATCCACTACAGCATTTTGGAAAGATGCACATACATCCTCTTCTACTATATCTAAATTTTTCATTTTCATTGAGTTTAAGTAATTCAATACTGAAGATTTTAACCCGCTAAATGAAAAATCATAGCCAGGATCATTTAAGCATGCTCTTGGAAAATCTATTGCATTAGGATTTCCATTTTTCGCCATTCTATCTACAATAGGCCCACCTGGATAGCCAAGATTCATGGCTCTTGCTATTTTGTCAAAAGCTTCACCTGATGCATCATCCTTGGTCTTTCCTATTATCTCATAATCTCCATAGTCCTTTACTTCAACTAAGTGCGTATGACCACCAGATACTATTAAAGTAATGAATGGTGGCTTTAAACTTTTATGTTCAATATAATTTGCTGATAAATGACCTTCTATGTGATTTACACCAACAAGAGGTATCTTTAAGGTAAAGGCAAGAGCTTTTGCATATGATAAGCCTACTAGCAATGCTCCTACCAAACCTGGTCCATATGTAACTGCTATGTGACTAATATCTTCAAATCCTATACCTGCTCTATCTAAAGCTTCTTGCACTACTATATCAATATTTTCTACATGTTTTCTTGATGCTACTTCAGGAACCACACCACCAAATTTTTTATGTGTTTCTATTTGAGTAGAAATCACATTAGAAAGAACCTCTCTTCCATTTTTTAAAATAGCGCAAGCTGTTTCATCACAACTACTTTCTATTGCCAAAGTAATAATGTCATCTTCATTAATTTTGATTTTTTCATCATTAGATTTTTTTTCAATTTTTTCTAAGTCTTTATTATTAAAGACTTCAGTAATATTATCTATATTATTCAATTAAAACACCTCTCTAAGTTGTTTCCACATTATTAGGGCATCTTCTTTATTGTCACCATAATACTCTTTCCTTAAGCCACCATTTAAAAAACCATACTTTTTATATAAGTTTTGTGCAACAATATTTGATTTTCTCACCTCTAATGTTATTGATGCAAGCCTATCTCTTTCGCACTTTTCTATAAACTTACACATCATTTCATCACCTATTTTCTGACCTCTAAAATCTTTATGAACAGCTACATTAGTTATGTGAGCTTCATCCAAAATATACCAAGCTCCTATATAGGCTACTATTTTACCATCCTCATTTTCAGCTACAATATATCTAGCCAATTTATTTTTCAACTCATCTTTAAATGCAGATAAGGACCATGGATCAGAAAAGCAAGATACTTCAACTTCATGTACTCCATTTATATCATCTGATTTCATATTTCTATACTTCATTTCTTTTTATTTTTTCCTCATATTGTATTTCTGCCTGTGATTTTCTAATATATAAAGCTTCTAAATCATAAGCATTTTTTATATCTATATTTTTTTCATATTTTTTCTTTGCCAATACACATATACTAGATGCCTTTGAAATATTTTTATCAGTATCCACAATTTCTATATTGTCTGTTTTTAATTTTTCTTTATGCTTTATTGTGCCCTCTCCTAATAAAATAAAATTACTATCATTTTGCCTTATAGAGTCCAATAAATCATCTATTGATATCACATCGATATCAACTACTTTCTCTAGTTCATTTTTTTCAGCCTTGTAGATAGCTGCATACACATTATCGGCCTGTGCATCTAATATAGGAACTATTATCTTATCTGTATTTACAACATTCTGTGCAAGTGTTTCTAAGGAATTAACAGCAATGATAGGAATATCCTTTACATGGCTTATAGCCTTTACTGTAGCAAGGGCAATTCTAATACCTGTAAATGATCCTGGTCCTATACATACACCAATTAAATCAATTTCATCTATTTTTGTATCAGCCAAATCCAGCAAACTATCTAACATTGGCATTAATTTTTGTGAATGTGTTCTTTTATCGTTTATTATTATCTCACCAACTAGAACATCATCAATCTGAAGAGCTATACTAGCTGCTTTTGTAGAACTATCGAAGCTCAATATTTTCATTTTTTAACAACTCCTCTACAAGTTTTTCATATTTTAATCCATATGCCTTAAACTCTACTTCTCTTCCCTCTTCACAATAAGAAATATAAAGTTCTAACCTCTCTTTTGGCAATATATCTTCTATAATATTTGACCATTCGATTATACATACGCCATTAGAGTTTATATAATCTTCAAAGCCTATATCATACATTTCTACACTTTCACCTATTCTATATACATCAAAGTGATAAAGCTTTAATCTTCCTTCTTCATATTCATTTATTATTGTAAAAGTTGGACTTGTGATGTCCTCTTCTATACCTAAACTATGAGCAATACTTCTTGTCATGCAAGTTTTTCCGGCACCTAAGTCACCATTTAAGCATAAAATAGCACCTTCAAATAAAAGCTTAGCTATTTTTTGTCCGAGTTTTATAGTAGAATCTTCATTTTTCAGAAATATTTTTTTCATATTACCTCCCGATTCTATTTATCTATAATATAAGTACTATAATTAACCCACTATATTTATATTTTATACTTATATTATTTATATCAATTACAAATTAATGTAAAATGACCTAATTCACTAGTATATATTATATCATTGATTTTTCAATATTCCTAGCTTTTAAAATCCAAAAATAAAAAACATCTAAGTATTTAGATGTTTTTTATTTTATATTTATTTAATTAAATCTTTTGATATTGCACTTTCTCCCCCTACTATAAAAACTTTTTCTATATTATTAATTTTTTCTTCTATTACTTTAGGTATAGTCTCTTTTTCTGTTAAAATAATAGGCCCTTTTAATTTTAAAGATAAACCTGAAGCAACAAGTGCATCCACAAAATATGCTTCTTTTCCAGATACTAACACAATACTATCACTTTGAGGATAAGCTTTGTCTCCTACTAGTTTCGCTGTTTCAAACCTATTACTTCCAGCAATTCTATTAGTTTTAACTTTGAATTTGAATTCATTTGATATCCTTTTATACCCACCAATTATAGTAAGCTCTTTTTTAGAATTGATTATTTTTTCAGTTTTATCTGTAACATAATTCTTCTTTGCTAAAAGTATTGGAGTCTTATTCTTAGCTGACAAAGTTCCCGCCGCTAATGCATCCGCATATGCTTCTCCACTTGTCAAAATTATTTCATCAGACTTTAGTCCTAATTCTATTAATTTTTCATATATTTTTTCTGCTGTTGTATACCTATCTGATCCTGCTAATCTATTTACTTTGTAAGATTCTTTCTTCAGTTTGTTTTCTATTCCAGCATTAAGCACATTATAACCACCACAAATGTATACATCTTCTGCCTTTAATCTTTTTATTTCATTTAACAAATCCTTATTTATATTGGAATCAGCTAATAAAATTGGTGCATCTAAATAACTTGCTAATGTGCTAGCAACTAAAGCATCTACTTCTGTTTTCCCACTAGCTATTACAACTTTTTTGCTTCCATTAGGATAATTATATTTACTTACTTCTATAGATGTAAGATATCTATTATCTCCAGAAATTCTTTTTATTTTTTTACCATTATTTTTTATTATATTGGCATTTATATCAGTATCTTCATCATATTGTCTAATGGTAGTAGTATCTATTGACCACTTATCAAACTTATATCCCTTTGCAAGCTTTAACTGTGGGATTTCTAATTTCACTGGAGTACCTTTTTTTACATAATATGTAGTAGGATCATTTGTACTTGCATTTTCGGGAACTTTGAAGTTTACACTCACATAATCATCTGGTTTTTCTATGGTACCACCTATGTATACATCTAACATTTGCAATTCTATAAAATGATACTTACTATTAGAAAATAATTCTTTATGCTTAGGATTATTAGTTATTAATTTTACAGGTTGATCATCACCTACTGTTTTTCCATCTTGCTTTTTATAAAAAGAATCCGTATCTAATTTTTTCAATGATAGTGGTATTTTTGTTTCTTTTAAAAGAGAATTTGAAAATGCATTGGCTCTTATTTCTTCAACGCCTTCATTTAACTTCAATTCCTTTAATCTCTTCCATTTTGGATTTTGCTCAAATGTATTTTCAGAAATAACTTTTATATTCGCTGGTATTTCTAGACTTTCTAATCTATTAGCCTGAAAAGCTCTTGGTCCTATCTCTTTTATTGTTGAAGGTATCTCTAAAGTATTAATTCTTATACCTAAGAATGCAGATTTTCCTATCTTCTCTAAACCTTTTGGCAACTCTATTTTATTGAACGAGTCATTAGTATTCATTGAAAATAACCCGTCTGGAACTTCTTTTAATCTATTTGGTAGTTTTATTTTTATATTTTCTGTATTAAGTGCGAATACAGCAATACCTAGTTTATTGATACTTTCGGGCAATATAACTTCTTTTAATTTATTACCATGAAAAGCCCCGCTACCTATTTCCTCAATGCCTTCATGGAGGTCAATATTTTCTATAGAATTATCCTTAAAGGCATTTTCGCCTATTATTTTTATAGACTTATGCATCGCTATGCTTTTTAATCCATTTGGTGAAATTATATTGTCTAAAGGATATTTAATTCCCTCTGCAGTTTGAAAAGCACTCTCTCCTATCTCCTCTATTATTTGTCCTTTGTCTGTTTTTTCTGGAATAACTAAATTTTTATTTACTAAATATTTTTCCCTACCTGTGTTTGAATATCCCAATATTTTATTTCCATCATATACAAAATCACTTGGGTTCCATTTAGCTAATTCACTATACTCCAGATTAGAAAGTAAATCTTTTAATTGTGCCACTTTATTATCTACTTCTGTTTGACTTACTTTATCATTGTTTATAATTGATTGAGTACTAATAATTTCAGCTTTGATTTTACTAGTTGAATCCTCATTTAATAAACTTGGGTTTATTGATGATATTTTATTGTACAATTCTTTTAACTCGTTTTTATCAGCACCTATACTTACAAGTTTTTTCATCGATTCACTTAGCATGTTATCTGCCTCATCTATTTGATTTTGATTTGCATCAAAATTAGAGAATACAGCTTTCGCCTTACTTAAATTAGAATTAAATTCATCAAAAGAATTTTTTTCATAGTTGCTAGCGATTTTAGTATTTGCTGTATTAATAGTTTGAAAAAGTTTGCTTCTATCTACTATGTTTGTTGGTAAAATAAATTTTTGATATTTACTCTCGGCTGTGTATACACTAGACTCTATATGATTAGGATTTCTAGTATACATAAATACAGTTCCGCTATTTTCATCTCCAGGCTGAAGCTGACCTGCTGGTATTTTTTCCATACCTGTATTACGTGCGAATACATAGCCTTGAATTTTAAATATGTTATAAGGTATATTCACGCTCTTGATATGATTGTCTTCAAAACTATAATTATCCAACTGTAGTTGCACCACATCATCAGAAATCATTAATTCGTCTATACTGTTTTTGGAAAATGCTCTATTTCCAACTTTGACAATTGTAGAAGGTAAATTAATCTTACTTATTTTATTATTTTGAAAAGCATACGAGTCGATTATTTTTACACCTTTATTTATGTTTAATTCACTGATATTATTGTTTTTAAATGCTGCAACACCTATATAAAAATCCTTAAAATCCTCTTTCATACTTGGCAATTTTATCGAATTTATCCCCTTATCACTAAAAGCACTGGGTCCTATTCCTGTTATAGGCTTCTTTATTTTCACTCCATTTTCTTCAACTTCATTAAAATCTGGTATCACAACATCCTTATAGTTTTCAAATTTACTTAATCCTTGAGGAGAAAATCCTGTAACCGCATAATATGTCATCCCTTTAATCATCTTTTCCTGTAAAGTTGAATATGTAAAATCATCTTGATTCCATGAAACAGATTTTTCATCAACTACAGCCTTAATTTTTATATTTAAATTAGATATAAATCCATTAGCCGCATCTTGATCACTTAAAACATTATCTTTATATTCTGAAAATTTACCTGAAATTTCTACTGTTTTACCATTAAAATTATCTACATTCCATGTAATTCCTGTCTCATGTTCATTATATACACCCTTTAACATAACTTTTTTGTTCAATATTTTTATAAGCTCTTGTTTGCTAGTAGAAGCAGGAACATTTATTTCTCCTAAATTTATATTTAAAGCATTTGAAACTGGAGCAAGTAAATACATTTTTGTTTCACGTTCATAAGGTATATTTATTTCATTTAATGTCGTAGGTATTGATTTTTCAATAAATTTTATTGGAACTCCTTGATTTGATATAGCAAAGTTGCTTACTTGCGTTTTATCGAATACATTAGCTGATAAGACACCAAAATTTTGCCCAAAATCTATTTGACTATTTAACAAAGGACAGTTTAAAAATGCTTTTCCTCCTATTTCTTTGATGCTACTGGCCATTTTTACACTTTCTAGGTTGGCACAATTACTAAAAGATAAGGTTGAAATTTTTTCTAAACCTTCATTTAAATTTAAAGCTTTGATACCTGTTTTAATAAAAGCACCCTCTTGAATTTCTTTTAATGTAGATGGAAATTTAACATCAATTAAAGAGTTCTGCATTCCAAAAGCTTGTTTTTCAATTACTTCTAGTCCTTCATTTAGTTGTAGTGACGATATTTTTGTTACACCATTAGTGGCTGTAGTATAAAATGCCTTTGATCCAATTCTTTTTACTGCATGCCCTCCTATTGTTTCTGGTATAATTACATTTGTTTCTTTTCCTTTGTAAGCAATAATAGCACCAGTATTTGAATCAAATACAAAATCTTCTTCTGAATTTTCGGCTAGTGCAGGTTCATTTATATATGTATAAGTTGGAACTATAGGTGTAAACGACATTGTAAAAGCTATTAGTAGTACTAATATTTTCTTTTTATTCATAATTTCCCCCAAATTAAATTTATCTTATTGATATCGATAGCCATTATAAATATTTACTACTACAACAAACCGCCCTTAATTTTAAGCGCGGTTTGTTTATAAAAGTATCAATTTTTTATTATTTATTTTCTGCTTCAGCTGCCATCATACAAGCTGTTGCTATAGAAACTAATTTAGCATCTTCACCATCAGATCTTGAGCAAACAACTACAGGGACTTTGGCTCCAACTATTACTCCACCGAAAGTCCATCCACCTAAGTACTTAGCTGTTTTAAGTAATACATTACCTGCTTCTATAGCTGGTACTATAAGTATATCAGCTTTTCCTGCTACTGGATCATCTATTCCTTTTACTTCCACTGCATGTGCATCTACAGCATTGTCCATCTGAAGTGGTCCACTTACTATACATCCTTTTATTTCTCCTGACTGGTTCATTTTCTGAAGTTCAGTAGCATCTACTGTAGCAGGCATTTTATCATAATATTTTTCTTTAGCACAAATCATTGCTACTTTTGGTTCTTTATTCCCAAGAGCATGTGCTACTTCCACTGCATTTTCTATTATACCCTTCTTCTGTTCCACAGTAGGTGCTATAAGCATAGCTCCATCAGAAGTTAAGAAGTATTTATCAAATCCTTCTTTGAATAATATACCAACATAACTTAGAGTCTTACCTGTTCTAAGATTGTTTTCTTTCTTTACAACAGCCTTTAATATTATTGAAGTATCTAATAATCCCTTCATTACTAAGCTTGCTTTACCAGAATTAACCTGTTCTACTGCCTTTTGTGCTGCATCTGGAAGATCTTCGGCATGTACGATTTCCATATCGTCTATGTTCACATTACCTTCTTTAGCTGCTTTCTTTATAAGATTTTCATCACCAACTAATATAGCTTTAGCGAATCCCATATCGATTGCATTTCTCAATGCTTGTAGAGTAGAGTCGTCATGTGGAGCTGCAACTGCAACTGTCTGTAACTTATCTCCTGATTTTTCTTTTGCTAGATTAATAAAATATTCCTTATTGATCATCTTTTACACTCCTTAGAAAATATATGTTTTATTTTTTATTTACATAACTCTATATAATATATTAACACACTTTTTTGAATTAAAAAACATTTTCCCTATTAATTAATATTTTAATTATTTGCATAATAAAAAAATAAGTTAGGCAATATACTATGCCTAACTTATCATTTAAAAATTATTTTTCTTTTTTATTTATTTTATAAAAATTTTTTCTTACTTATTTTTTATTTTGATTTCAATATATTATCCAATTTTTTAAAAAACGGAACTGATAATATCGACAATATCAATCCTTTTAATAAATTAAAAGGTGCTATAAACCAAAGTACAAATGATAACAAATCATTTACTTTTGGATTTACTGCCTTACCCATACCAATTATTGCATCCATACCCATAAGTTGACCGTAAAATGGTAGCAAGAAGAAGTAATTTACTATTGATCCTACCAAAGTCATCACTATTGTTGCTGCTAAAAATGCTTTAATGTACGATTTAGCATCTCTGTTTTTTCTATAAATCATAGAGCTAGTAACTACAAATGAACCTCCTACTATTACATTGGCAAGCTCTCCTACACCACCAGTTTGTGTAGATGTAATCAAATGCAGTAAGTTTTTTATAAATTCTACCATAAAACCTGCTATAGGTCCTAAGGCAAGTCCAGCTACTAAAGCAGGTATATCTGATATATCTATCTTTAAAAAGCTTGGAAATATAGGTATTGGCATTTCTATAAACATTAATACGAATGATATAGCTGATAATAAAGCTACTTTTACCAATACATTAGTACTGAGATTTCTTTTTTGGTTTCCTGCGACAAAAGTTTGTCTTCCATTTTTTTCACTAATATTTTCCATAATTGTCTCCTTTTTTTTCGAGGGAAAAAAGTCCTGAAGCTAAAGACTTCAGGACAGTAGTAACAATTATTAATTCTAAATAATTCTTCTCACATCCAGACTTTACTGTCGGCTTTGGAATTTCACCAAATCAGCTTACGCTCGCGGGCTATTACCGCCGGTAGGGACTTTCACCCACCCCCGAAGATTAATTTTAATTTGTAATTTAATTATATTAAATTTTTATGGATTTGTCAAATATTTACCGTTTAAATTTAGTGAATATTCTTAGCACTTTTTATACTTTTAGTCTAACTAATCTATTTGAGTAATTTTGAAATATTAAATATTTTTAACATCTTTCATAGATAGTGAAACCTTACCTTTATTGAGGTCTATACCTATAACTTTGACTTTTACAATATCTCCTACAGTTAATAAATCTGATGGATTTTTCACTCTTTTATTTGATATTTTGGAAATATGAACTAGACCATCATTCTTTATACCTATGTCTATAAATGCACCAAAATCAACTACATTTCTTACTGTTCCAGACAGTTCCATACCTTCCTCTAAGTCTTCAATAGACATTACATCTTTTCTAAGAATTGGCTTTATACCACCATCTCTTATATCTCTTCCTGGTTTTTTTATTTCATCAATTATGTCTCTAAGAGTTGCAATACCAACTTCCAATTCATCAGCCAATTTATCAAATCCAATTAACTTAACCCTTCTATCGATATCAGTTAGTTTTCCTAAATACAAATCGTCATAAGTATAATCTAATTTTTTAAGCAATTTATCACAGACTTCATAGCTTTCTGGATGAACTCCTGTATTGTCAAGAGGATTTGATGCATTTGTTATTCTTATAAAACCAGCAGCTTGTTTAAATGCAGCAGGCCCAAGTCTTTTTACTTTTTTTAGCTGATTAATATTTTCAAATTCTCCATTTTCATCCCTGTATAACACAATATTTTTAGCTACACTATTTGAAATACCTGCTACATGCTCCAATAGAGAATATGACGCCGTATTTACATCTACACCTATACTATTTACAGTTCCTTCTACTACACCATCTAATACTTCAGTAAGTCTTTTTTCATTTACATCATGTTGATATTGACCCACACCAATGCTTTTAGGATCAATCTTTACTAATTCTGCAAGAGGATCCTGCAATCTTCTAGCTATTGAAATCGCACCCCTAATAGATACGTTTATATCTGGATGTTCTTCATTTGCAAGCTTTGAGGCTGAATATACTGACGCACCTGCTTCATTTACTATTACATAGTTTATTTCTCTATCAATTTCTGAAATCATTTGAGCTACAAATTGTTCTGATTCTCTTGAAGCCGTACCATTACCTATAGAAATTATATCTACTTTATATTTTTCTATTAGTTTTTTTAATTCTTCTTTTGCTTCCTTTACTTTTTTTTGTGGCTTGGTTGGATATACTGTCGTAAAATCTAAAAGCTTACCATTTTTATCAACTACTGCAATTTTACACCCTGTCCTATACGCTGGATCAAACCCCATCACTACGACATCTTTTATAGGGGCCTGCAGTAATAAACCATTTAAATTTTGACCAAATACTTTTATTGCCCTTTCTTGTGCTATTTCACTAAGATGATTTCTGATTTCTCTTTCTATTGATGGAAAAATCAATCTCTTATAGGCATCCATAGCTATTTCTTTAATTATATCTTCGTTGCCTACATTTTGTTGATTCATATATTTTTTAGAAATTTTTTCTATCATATCACTATCATCAATTTTGATTTTTACAGAAAGTATATCTTCTTTTTCCCCTCTATTTATAGCTAATACCCTATGAGGCAATATTTCTCTTACTCTCTCTGAAAACTCATAGTACATTTTATATACTGAGTCCTCTTCAGTCTTTGCATTAGACTCCACTATCCCTCTTTTTAATGCTTCTTCTCTGATTATCTTACGTATATCAGCATCATCACTCATTATTTCAGCCAGTATATCTTTGGCTCCTGCTATTGCTATTTGAGCATTATCTATATTTTTTTCTGGATCTATAAATGGCTTAGCTTCTTTCTCTATATTTAAATTCTTACTAAGTAATATCATATTTGCCAAAGGTTCTAAACCTCTTTCTTTGGCTATTGTAGCTCTAGTTCTCTTTTTTTGCTTAAAAGGAGCATAAATATCTTCCACTTCTTGCAAAGTCATTGCCTTTTCAACAGCTTTTTCAATTTCATCACTAAGCTTCTCTTGTTCAGCTATCAATCTAATAACATCTTCTTTTCTAGCTTCCATATTCCTAAGATATATAAGTCTTTCGTTAAATTCTCTTAGTTGAACATCTGTCATTTCACCGGTAAGCTCTTTTCTATATCTAGCAATAAATGGTATAGTATTGCCTTCATCTATTAGATTTATTGCATTTTCAACCTGCTTTGGTCTCAATGACATTTCTTTTATCAAAATTCCCTTTATATCCATACTTTCCCCTAACTATAAATCATTTTTTATTATTTTCATTTTCTTTATTTATATTTTGTTTCAAATATTCATACATGAAATTATCTAATTTCCCATCCATGACAGCATCTAAATTAGTATTTTCAGCATTTGTCCTATGATCTTTTACCAGTTTGTATGGTTGGAAGACATAAGATCTTATCTGGCTACCCCAAGTAATTTGTGTGTATTTTCCCTGAATATCTTCTATTTTTTCTTTATTTTCTTCTTCTTTAATGTGAACTAATTTTGCCATCAGCATTTTCATAGCAACTTCTCTATTCATTCTCTGACTTCTTTCATTTTGGCATTGAACTACTACACCAGTTGGTATATGTGTAATTCTAACTGCTGAATCAGTTGTATTTACATGTTGTCCACCTGCTCCTGATGCTCTATAAGTATCAATCTTTATATCGCTTTGATTTATTTCTATCTCTGTATCATCATCCAATTCCGGTACTACGTCAATTGACGCAAAAGATGTATGCCTTTTTCCAGAAGAGTCGAATGGAGACATCCTCACCAATCTATGAACACCTTTTTCAGACTTTAAATATCCATAGGCATTTTCACCTTTTATTAGTAAAGTAGCAGTTTTTATACCCGCAGCTGGATCTGATATTAAATCAAGGAGTTTTACTGTCAATCCTCTAGCCTCTGACCATCTAATATACATTCTAAGAAGCATTTGAGCCCAGTCTTGAGCATCTAATCCACCAGTTCCAGAATTTATAGATACGATGGCATTATTAGAATCATATTGTCCAGAAAATAGCATGTTTATTGTTATCTCTTCTATTTGTTCCTTTGTTTTTACTATTGTATCTTTTAATTGATCTTCTATCATACATTCTTCTTCTGTATCCTCTACTTCTTCAGACATTTCTATCAATATTTCCATATCAGATACCATAGTTTGTATCATATCAAACTCTTCAATTTTATTATTTATATTTTTATTTTCTTGCAAAATAGAATTTGCTTTTTCGCTATCGTTCCAAAAATCTTGTTCTTCTAGCTGTTTTTCTATCTCTTTTTTTCTTATTTTTAGACTATCCAAGTCAAAGAGAAACACCTAGCTTCTCTACTTTGATTTGGATAATTTCGTATTCAGCTTTATATTCCTGAATATTTATCATCAAATTCACCCCTATCAACTTTTTTATTCAACTATTATACCACATATAAAAATTTATTTCTTTGCCTTGATAAACAATATGACAAAACAATGCCGATGGCAAGAACCATCGGCATTAAGTAAAAAGCAACCTATAATTTTCTAGTATGACCCCCAATATGTCAAACTAGATTTTCGACATTGTTATAAATGTAATATTTATATTACATATTTGTTCCATTTTGAAGTTTTCCTGTTTCTTCTGTTTTCTTTATGTTATCTAGAGCTGTATTAACTATATTGTCAACAGCTGTTTCAGTAAAGAAAGCAAAGTGACCTGTATGTATTACATTATCCATAGATCTCAATTTTTCCACTACACACTTACAATATACATCTTCTGGTGCAACCTTTTGATTTACATATACTGTTTCACATTCTAATACATCTAATCCTGCACCTGCAAGCTTTCCACTTTCTAGTGCTTCTATAACATCATCAATGTTTATAAGAGCACCTCTACCTGTATTTATTAGTATAGATCCATCTTTCATTAATTTTAAGTTTTCTTTGTTAATTAGATGGTAAGTATCATCAAATAAAGGAAGATGAAGTGATATAATATCAGCTTCTTTTAATAAATCCTCTAGATTTTCTCTATATTCTAATACATCTTCTGCCTCTGGATTTTTGAACTTATCATAACCTATGATTTTTGCTCCTAACCCTTTAAATAATTTTCCTGCTGTTAAACCTATCTTACCTGTACCTATAATACCAACTGTACATGATCTGACTTCTCTTGCTATATGTCTTTTGTCCCAAGAGCAATCTCCGCTGTCCATAGCTGTTTTTATATGGTTCATATTTCTAAGCAAAGACATCGCTTGTGTTACTGCCATTTCTGCTATTGCATTTGGGGAGTATCTTGGAACATTTGTGATTGCAACATTGTAACTTGCAGCAAGTTTACCATCGAACATATCAACACCTGCTGTTCTAGATGAAATTTGTTTAATTCCATATTCTTGCATCTTCTTGAATATTTCTTCATCCTTTACAGGTATTACTTGTTGAGTTGTAATACCATCGAATCCCTTAGCTTTTTCTATTGACTCAGCTGTAATTAAACCCTTATCCATTACAACTTCAATATTATTTTCCTTAGACCATTTTTCAAAAGCTGGTACTTCATATGGCTGTACATGATAAGCTAATATTCTCATAACTTCCTCCTATTTATACATAAATCATAATAAACTATCATACTAAATAAAATAAAATTTTTATCTTAATTTTATTTAAATAAATATTTTTTTAACATAGTAATTTTTAATAAATATAGCAATGGATAGCCCTATATAGGGCTATCATCACCATATTTATTATTATATATTTTTACTATTATACTTATTTCTAAGATTATTTTCTCATAGCTTCTATTTCACTGATCATTTCTGGGATAATTTTATACAAATCTCCTACTAAACCAAAGTCAGCTACATTAAATATAGGTGCGTCAGCATTTTTATTTATAGCTATTATCATATCTGAGTCTTTCATACCTGCTAGATGCTGTATTGCTCCTGATATACCACAAGCTATATATACATTAGGTTTTACAGTAACACCTGTCTGACCTACCTGATGCGCTCTTTCAATCCATCCAGCATCAACAGCTGCTCTTGATGAACCAACTACACCACCCAATGCATCAGCTAATTGCTTGATTAATTCAAATCCATCTGGTGTTCCTAGTCCCTTACCTCCAGATACTATTATATTTGCATCTGTTAGAGAAACTTTTTCATTCGCAGATTTTACTATTTCTATTACCTTAGTTCTTATATCAGATTCTTGTAATTTAACATCAATTTTTACAATTTCACCTGTTCTACTTTCGTCCTTATCAGCCTTATCCATAACTCCTGGTCTAACTGTAGACATCTGAGGTCTATTATCAGGACATATAATAGTAGCCATGATATTACCGCCAAATGCCGGTCTAGTCTGCATGATTTTTCCATCTTCTGGATCAATTTCTAACTTAGTACAGTCAGCTGTAAGTCCTGTATTTAATCTAGAAGCTATTCTTGGAGCTAAATCTCTACCTATATGAGTAGCACCAACCAATACTATTTCAGGCTTTAATTCCTTTATAGCATCAACTATTACATTTGCATAACCATCAGTTGTATAATTTTTTAATAATTCATTATCAGCTTGATATACTGTTTCTGCTCCGTAGCTTATAAGTTCTTTAGCTAAATGATCTACATTGTGTCCAAGTAAGATTGCATTTACCTTTATACCCTTAACTTGAGCTAATTTTCTTGCTTCTCCTAGCAGTTCGATTACTACTGGAGTAAGTTTTCCTTGTCTCTGTTCAGCATAGACCCAGATGTTCTTGTACTGATTTAGTTCATTTCTCTCCATAATATTCTCTCTCCTATAATCCACTAAATAATATGTACAGCCTTTAGTTCTTTTACTATACTAGCTGCTACTTCTTTTTCAGTTCCTTCTAAGATTACTCCCTGTCCCTTTACTTCTGGCGTAAATGATTTAAACACCCTTGTAGGTGATGCTTTTAATCCAACCTGAGTAGGTTCAATATCCACATCATTGATTGAAAGTACTTTTATATCTTTTTTATAGGCATCAAATATTTTATCTATGTACATATGTCTTGGTTCGTTAAGTTCCTTAACCGCTGTTAGAAGAGCTGGCATCTGTAATTCTATCATTTCATATCCATCTTCTAACTGTCTTTTTACAGTAAGTTTATTTCCATCAACCTTTATGTCTTCAACATAAGTCACTTGAGGTATATCAAGTTTTTCAGATATCTGAGGTCCAACCTGAGCTGTATCTCCATCTATAGCCTGTCTACCTGCAAATATTATGTCATAATCTCCTATTGCCCTTATTCCAGCTGCAATTGCATTTGAAGTTGCCCATGTATCTGATCCACCAAAAGCTCTATCACTTAATAATATAGCTTCATCTGCACCCATAGCTAGGCATTCTCTTAACATTACATCCGCTTGAGGAGGCCCCATTGATATTACAGTTACATGAACATCTTCATTTTTATCCTTTAAGGCTAAAGCTGCTTCTAGCGCATTAGCATCATCTGGATTTAATATACTTGGAACTCCTTCTCTAATTAGTGTATTCGTCTTCTTGTCTATTTTTACTTCAGTTGTATCTGGTACTTGTTTAGCGCATACTATGACCTTCAAATTTCACACCGTCCTCTACTTTAATAATTTTCCTGCTATTACTATCTGCTGAACCTGAGATGTACCTTCATATATTGAAAGTATTCTAGCATCTCTATATATTCTTTCTATTCTGTAGTCCTTAACAAATCCGTAACCACCATGTAACTGTAGTGCCTTATATGCTACTTCATTTGCTATTT
The DNA here is from genome assembly GCF_027125355.1 of Peptostreptococcus equinus. Lineage (NCBI taxonomy): Bacteria > Bacillati > Bacillota > Clostridia > Peptostreptococcales > Peptostreptococcaceae > Peptostreptococcus > Peptostreptococcus equinus. Next base: position 1,747,144 of record NZ_CP114052.1, read on the forward strand.
CTGCTGCGTAGTATTTAGCCATTGAAGACATTATAGCTGGACTCTGTCCTGCATCCTTCATCTGTGCTCCCTGATATACTAATAATCTAGCTGCTTCTACTTTTGTAGCCATATCAGCTATTGTAAACTGAGTATTCTGGAAAGCTGAAAGTGTTCTACCAAATTGAACTCTTTCCTTAGTGTATTTTATAGCTTCATCTAAAGCTGATTGTGCAACACCAACAGCTTGAGCTGCAACACCTATTCTACCTGCTTCTAATGTATTCATCATTACTCCAAATCCTTTGCCTAACTTACCAAGTAAGTTTTCCTTTGGAACCTTGACGTTTTCAAATATAAGGTCAGATGTTCTTGTACCTCTGATACCCATTTTATCTTCATGAGCTCCATGAGAGAATCCTTCCCATTTTGCTTCTACTATGAAAGTAGAGATACCTTTTGTACCTTTGCCTTTTTCTGTTACCGCTGAAACTATAGCAAAGTCACAGAATGGAGCATTTGTTATCCAACACTTTCTACCATTCAAGATATAATAATCTCCATCTAATTCTGCAGTAGTCTGTGTTGCACCAGCATCTGATCCTGCACCTGGTTCAGTAAGACCAAAAGCACCTACCATTGTACCTTCAGCTAAAGGTTTTAAATACTTTTCTTTTTGTTCTTCTGTACCAAAGTTTATAAGTGGTAATGCAACTAATGAAGCACCTGCTGTTACGTAAGTACCACAAGATGCATCTGCTCTTGATAATTCTTCCATTATTAGAGCATATGATACATAATCTGCACCAGCTCCACCATATTCTTTTGGAACTATTGGGCAAGAGAACTTATATTTAGCTAGTTTATCTACAAATTCCTTAGGCATTTCAACGCCTTCTCTGTCCATTTTTTCAGCTAAATCAGTATCATATAATTCACGCTGGCAAAAATCACTAATTGATTTTTTTACTAATTCATGCTCTTTATTTAGTATCATTTTTAACCTCCAAAATTGATTTTACGCTAAGATTTCAGCGAATGTTTGAATTCTTGTTCTTATTTGTTCTATACTAGTCGTTCCTTGTTCTATTTCTATATACAGATGAGGCATACCTGCATCTTCCATATCTTTCTTGAATAGAGGATAATCATATTCTTCTGGATCACAGAATTTCATAAGTGCGTAAATTACCCCCTCAGCACCATGTTTCTTCGCATCTTCTAGTACCATTTTTCCTCTTAATTTCTTAGGATCATAAGCTAGTGAACATCCTTCAATTTCAGACCACTGCTTAGCAAGTCTTTCAATAGCATTAGATCCTTCTGGTACTAGTGTTCTAAACTGTCTAGTTTCTTGGGCGATATTATCGTAAACTATAGCTATGTTGTTTTCTTCTAGAGCTTTTAATACTTCTTTGTCATCAAGTATTATTCCAGAAGTAACCACTTTCTTTCCCTTGAAATCTTCTTTTGGCATTTCTTTAAGTGCTTCTATTAGTTCTTTAACTAATTTTGTATGTTCTTCTTTCTTCATAAAGTGTCCACTCTTTATTACTACATTTCTATAGTAAGGAGTAAATGTGTTTAGATAATTTGGAACTATCTCAACAAATTCTTGCATAACTTTTCTATGTTCATTGTATATATCTATACTATTTAATAGTGATTCTTCAGTAATTTCATGACCACAAATATCTTCCATTTTTTTCTTTATATCTGTATATTCATCTGCTAGAAAATCAACACCCGCTTGAATTTTTCTACTTTGAGGATATGTTAATCCAATCATAGGTATTTTAACTCCAGATTTCCATATCTGTGACATAGTGATTAAAGTATCACACATACCTGGTATTATTACAGCTGATAATCCATCATAGCTTCCCTTTAGCCCGAATTCTAAAGTTGATTGCATAATTGAACATGCAAAAGCTGGAAAGTATTGTTTTGCTTTTTCGATTTCAGTATTTCCACCCCAAATTGCCATTGGTACCATTCCAGCTGCATGAATTATTTCTTCTGGAGTATACACAGGTAGGCAGCCTACAACTTTTTCTCCTGCATTTAGATAATCCTTCATCATTTCTTTTGGATTATTTGATACATGTTCTAATTTTGAAATTATATCATTTAAAGTCATTATTGAGCGCCTCCTTTATTTTTTCTTTCTTCCATAACTTCTACTAGACCATCTGCTCTAGTTTCAAACTGTGCCTGTGCAAAGTTTCTTGGGTCAGCTTGATCTCCGTCAAATCCTGCATAAGGAAGACCTGTTTCTTCAAATACTCTTCTTTGCATTTCGTATTGGACAAAACTCATCAATTTGCAAGATCTATTCATATGGTAGAAGGCACCATCACAGTTACCATCTTTTAGTGCATTTACTCTGTATTCAACCATTTTTTCTATATTTACATTGTTGAACATTGAACTGTATGCTCTTGCCATTCCATCTAGGTCATTTGCTTCATATACTAAAGCCCAAGCATGAGGATAAACAGATCCAGTCATATTTACACCCTTCTTAGCAAGAGTTTTCATTTTAAATCCTATTGATGGCCAGCAAGGTATACCTTCCATCATTATTCTATACTTTTCTTTACCTCTAAATGAAGATTTACCTTCTTTAGCATTCTGTTCTAATTCTTCTATTAATAACTTAAATGCTTCTGTTGTTTCTTTCTTACCTCTAGCCGCAACTATTGCCGCCATATAATTGAATAAATCAAAACCATTCATTGGAGACGGGAAGTTTCCTTCTGGAAGGCTCATTGAATACTTCCATAACTTACCGTTTTCTGAAGAAATTTTCATTACTTCTTCTAATCTCTTTGGATCAAATTTCTTTCCAGAAATCTTTTCAAATTGCTTTATAGCTTCTTCAAACTGACCTCTCATGTATTTAACTCTCTTGTCAGATATTTCATATTCGAAATTGTAAGGAGTATCTATCATAATTAATGGTATATCCAATTCTCTTGATATATTTTCATACCATTTTATAACTTCATTACAGATATTGTTACAACAACATAAAAAATCTGGTTCTGGCATTGGAAGAGCATCTGAATGTCCCTTTAATAGAACACCAAAGTTTGTTCTAGCATATGCACAAAGGTCATTAGAATATCCTATTCCCTCAGATAATTCGCAAAGCTCTAATGACTCTTTCTTAGCTGCAACACCTGCTGCATGATTTTCTGGATAAAGCAACTGAAGATCAAATATCTCTGCTAATTCCTGTGGAAAAACAGAAGTAGCCCAACCTATTGGTTTACCTGCTTCTTTATCTTTAAATGCGTTGTCATATTGTGCTTGTAACAAATCAGCTATGGCAGTTTTTGCGTCTTTCTTTTGTTCCATTTCATACACCCCCGTCTTGAAATTTATGTTGAAACTTCTATATTATTTATTTATCTTTTGGCAGTCTTTTACTATACCATTTTCCATTAATTTATCAAATTCTGACTGATCTATACCTATTTCACTAAGTATTTCTCTTGAATGTTCACCAAATTTAGGAGCTCTAACATATTCTCCTCTCTTGTTTTCAGTAAACATTACTGGAGTATTATATATTACACCCTCATGTCCGTTTTCATATGTATGTCTAATCAAGTAATCATTTGCCCAACATTGTTCATCATGCAATACATCTACTGGAGTAGCTAGTTTTTCGTAAGGTATTCCAGCTTCTTGCAATCTCTCACACCATTCATCACATGGTCTCTTTATAAATTCTTTCTCCATCATATCAACAAATTCTTCCACATAGTTTACAGCGCTCTTTAATGTGCTGTACTTACTTCCTATTAAGTCAGGTCTTTCTATAACTTTTTCACAGAAACCTGGGAACCACTTGTCATACTGGAAGAATGCTATCTGTATCCACTTATCATCTGCACACTTGAAAGTAGTATTTAATGGGTTAGGTGGTTGACGACGAGTTATTGGCATTTCATAACCATAATCAGCTGCTGATACCATTATACCCATTCCAAATACTGCTGTATGGAATAGTGAAACTGTAACTCTCTCACCCTTGCCTGTCTGTTCTTTCTTTCTTAGAGCTGCTAATATACCAGCTGCTAAACTCATACCTGCATAGTGATCACCAAGCCCTGCTACAGGGTTACATGGAGATGTTCCCTTTTCCATAAGAGACATTGCTACACCACCTCTTGCAAAATATGCTGTATAGTCAAATGCTGGATTATCTTTTGCTGGTCCATTTTCTCCATATCCAAGTAAATGAGCAAATATAATATGTGGAGCTCTTTCTTTTATCGATTCATAGTTTAATCCACTTCTATCAAGTGCTTTTTGTCTAGTATTTGTTAGGAATATGTCAGCTTTATCCAATAATTTATATATAATTTCAACACCTTCTTTTGATTGAGTGTCTATAACTATATCTTTCTTTCCAGAGTTCTCATTTTCAAACATTGGGTTTTCTTCATCTGTTGCTGGAAAACACCACTGAATTCCAACAAATCTCATTGAATCTCCGAATGTTGGTTCAATCTTGATTACTTCAGCCCCCCAATCAGCTAGTAATCTACCGCATACCGGAGCAGCAACGAAATTTGCATACTCGATAACTCTTACACCTTCTAATGGTAAACCTTTTGACATTTCTCTACCTCCTATAATTAAATAAACATAATAGTAAACATAGAAGTTCATAACTTCTTTATTTGTTATTTATAATAGCAACTAATATGCCAACTTTTAAATTTATATATTTTTTGTTATATTTTTATTTATATCTTTAATTTAACTATGTTTTAGCTATAATTTTTTATAAATAATATTTTATAAAATTATAAATATAGATCATTATTTTAGTTTATCTTTATTATTTTTTTGCAAAATACAAATTTTTAACACTAAAAAAGATGAGTTAAAAATTAGGCAAACTCATCTTTTTTAAAAAATATTAATGTATTTTAAGCACAAAAACTAATAATATAAAAGAACTTTGTTTAATTTTAAACTTTAGAACTTAATATAATTAGTTTTTGCAATCTGCAAATTTTTGCATTATGCGAATTATTTTTTGTTTAAATATAAACTTTATATTAAATATATTTACATTTATTTAGCTTTTAAACATTTATTTTGTTTAAATTTACTCACCAGCTTGATCTTCTCCATCTCTAACTCTTTGTGCATGCCACTTGTAATCTGGATTTTCTTTTTTAAATTTCCTGTTTTTATATATACCTATTGTTAAGAATGGAACAATTATAGCGAAAATACCTAAATAACCACAATACCCATATCCATATTTTACAATATTACTTAATCCAGTTAAAGATAACAATATTGCTACTATCATGATTGCACAAGCTGTGAATATTCTTCTTTTTTGTCTTGTTTTTAACCACATTAATTTTTTGTAATCTTCAAATCTATTTACTAGTCCATATATGCAAGTAACACCTGTAGATATTAGACATAGTAGTAAAGAAACTTGATAAGCAACTGCAATAGCTGTACTACCCGTATGCTTAGCTACAAATAAAGTAGGTAATGTCATCTGTCCTGCAGCCTTAAATTCACTAAACCACCCAAGCAACATAGTTACTGCTAATCCCAGTGCTATTGCATTCATTATAAATGATAAAACCATAGACCAAGTAGCTTCTTTTTCATTGCATATTAGCTCTCTTGAAGCTGCAGCAAGTGAAGGTATTACTACTGATTGGAAACCTGCATAAGTAAACACTAGTATAAATGGAGTAAGCTTATTTGCACCCCAAAACTCTCTATTTGTAAGTATTTTAGAAATTTCAGGAGATCTAAGATTTATACCAGTTAAGAAAATAAGTAAACAACATACCAATATAATTATCGACATAATCCCAGCTGCACTTGAAACAACTAATGCTCCATAAATTGTAAGTATTAACAGTACAAAACCTACTAATAAAACAGCTACAAGATAAGGTACACCCATAGTCTTAAATACTGCAGCCGCTCCTGCAATTACTGCACTTACTGCAATTATAACCATTAAATAATAATATATCTCCCATAATATTTCTAATTTTGGATATGGATCCCATAATTTAGTAAATAATTCCTTATAGTTTTTACAGTCATTGTTGTTGTAAAAAACTATCATCTCTCTCATTGTAAAAGTCAATAAGAGCATAGCCAAAATTGCTGTTAGAGGTGCTGTCCAACCGTACTGAACGTAAAATTGTGTTTCTTGATTTCCCGTTGCAAACCCTCCACCAGCATGTGAACCAAATAAAACTGATGCAACACCAAATATTGCACCAAGTGATCCGACTCTTTTTGCTTTTTTCATAACACTTTACCTCCCAATAATTATAATAAAATAAATAATTGATAAATAGACACTAAAAATAATTATGTCAATATATTATCAAGCAATTTTCATGCCATATGTTAATTTTTTAAAATTTACCTTTTATCTATAAAAATGTTTTTTTAATAATTATATAAATAAAAATAACCCTGCAGTTCTCACTTACTACAGAGTTATTTTTATTTATTCGAATTTTTCATTTTTTATACAACATTTTATATTTCTATATATCCACTTTTTATTTTTCTATAGACTGTTGATGGGTTTATGCCAACAGCTTCTGCTGCTTTTGTAATATTTCCATATTTCGCCACTGCCCTTTTAAGGATTTCCTGCTCTACTATTCTATGAGCTTCATCTATATTCATAATATTGTCTATGATGATTTTATTGTCAATATCAACTTCTTCACTAGGATTCATAAACTCACAAGTATGGCACATCCTCTTTTCTTTAAGTGAATCACTTTCTGCTGGAATATTATTCACTTGACCCAAAGCTAAAACTCTCTGAATTTGATCGGAATAAATATTTTCCTGGGCAGATAGTATCACTAATCTTTCCATTACATTTCTTAGTTCTCTTATATTGCCCTTCCAATCATTGTTCCATAAAATATCCTCTGCTTCAGCTGATAATTTTATTTTTCTATTATATCTATTGTTAAAATACTCAATATAATAATTGGCTATTGGAAGTATATCTTCCCTTCTCTCTCTAAGAGGCGGTATTATCAAAGGTATTACATTTAATCTATAGTATAAATCTTGTCTGAATATTTTTGGATTTTTTAACTCCTCTCCAGTTTTATTGGTAGCACATATATATCTTACATCTATCTTTCTAGGTTTAATACCTCCTATTCTGGTTAAGGATGACTCTTGAATAACTCTTAAAAACTTTTTCTGCATTTGTAATGGTAGTTCACCTATTTCATCCAAAAATAATGTTCCACCATTTGCAGCTTCTATTAAACCTACCTTTCCCTCTTTACTAGCCCCTGTAAAAGCTCCTTTTTCATAACCAAATAATTCAGACTCTATAAGTTCAGCAGGTATACTTGCACAATTTATAGCAACAAATGCTTTATCCCTTCTAAGACTTTGATTAAGTACAGTTCTTGCTATTATTTCCTTACCTACACCAGATTCACCAACTATAAATATAGGCGCATCTGAAGGTGCAACTCTCTCGATTATACCTTTTACTTTATCAATCTCTTTGCTATTTGATATATACTCTACTCTATCATCATTCAGCAAACTGCTTGTCTTAGCTAAATTAATTATTCTAGATACATCTCTTCCAGTCAAAACTCCACCCTTTAATCTTCCTGAGGAACCAAAAATTGGTATAGCAGTATATGATATGACCTTACCATTTGGATAAGTTATTTCCTTATAAACATTTTTTTTAGTTTCTATCATTTGTGATATTATAGGATTTTCTACTTTTTTATCACTAACCAATTGTCTAATGTTTTTTCCTAGAACCTCACTTCTTTTGAATGGTAATATTTGATCACATATACTATTCATTCTCTGAAGTACTCCCTTTTCATCAAATATTACCACGATTTCGTCAATATGCTCTATTACATTTGTAATTAGTCTGTCAGATGCAAAATTTTTCTCAAATATATACAATTCATAATCTTGCTCTTCAATATTTACTGCATACATCATGCCTTTTAAAGAAGTTTTTTCAATTTGAAAGTACATAATATTTTCATATTCTGTAGATACTCTCTTAAAATCGATATCTTCTAATTTTGGAAGTTCATGATTTTCTAAGAATTTATCTATAAAAGACATATGATAATTTCTACATACTATTGACGCCCTTTTTTTCCTTAAAAAGCACGGAGTATTTATATTCATAACAATGCTAGTTAATAAGAAATAATTCATATCTTCCTCCATTTATTCTGATTAATAATTATTTAACATATTGAAGCGAAATAATATTTATTGTAATTTTTCAGATATACTTTAGGTATTTTTTTACTAAATATTAAATTTTATTCAAGTACGTTCAAAATTTATCAAGATAACCTATTCCTAGTATAACATAAATTTATATAAAAAAATAGCATAGCTATGTACCTACCTCTAATTGTTAGATTTTTAATTCTAACTTTTGAAGTTCGCTATACTAAGCTATGCTATATTTATATATTTATTAATTTCTGCCGCAACAGTTTTTATATTTCTTTCCACTTCCACATGGACAAGGTTCGTTTCTTCCAACTTTAGGGGTTGTATTTGCCTCGGCAATTATAGGTCTGCTTTCTTCTACTTCTGGTGATTCAAGATTTTCAACATCAACTACAGCTGTTCTTTCTACTGGTACTTCTACCTGTAAATTGTATAGATAAGACACAGTGTCTTCTCTAATAAGCTTATTCATATCGTCAAACATTTCAAATCCTTCCATCTTGTAAGCTATTACTGGATCAATTTGGCCAATAGCCCTTAGACCAATACCTTGTCTTAACTGATCCATAGCATCTATATGATCTATCCAATGATTATCTACAGATTGAAGTAATACGATTCTCTCAACCTCTCTCATTCTTTCAGAACCAATAAACTCTTCTCTTTCTGCATATGCATCAAGTAGCTTTTCATATGTAAGCTCTATTGCTCCAGCTGGATCATTTTGATTGTATTCTACATTATCTATTAGCCCACCTGGTACAAATTTATGATATAGATATGCTTTGAATTCAGCTACATCTAATATATTCTTTTCGTTTGTGTTTAATTCTACACCATCAACTATTACATCTCTTATCATAATTAGAATCTGATCTTGTAAATTTTCTCCAGACAGAACTCTTCTTCTCTCAGCATAAATAATCTCTCTTTGCTTATTCATTACATCGTCGTATTCTAAGACATGCTTTCTTATTCCAAAATTCTTTCCTTCAACCTTCTTCTGTGCATTTTCTATAGACTTAGTCAATATTCTATGTTCTATTGGTTCATCATCTAGTCCCAACTTACCTAGTATTCCCTGTACTCTTTCGCTACCAAATAATCTCATTAAATCATCATCTAATGCTAAATAAAATTTAGATGTACCAGGGTCACCCTGTCTACCAGCACGACCTCTTAACTGGTTGTCTATTCTACGAGATTCATGTCTCTCTGTACCTAATATACAAAGCCCACCTGCTTCTCTAACAGCTATCTGTTCTTTATCTGTAATTTGCTTGAATTCTTCATATAGTTTCTTGTATGTAGATCTAGCTGCATCATATTCTTCTCTATCTTCTACACCTGCTATTTCATTTGCAGAATTTACTCTATTTATCATTTCATCAGTGAAGTTTAGTCTTTTCATCTCTCTAAGAGCCATAAAAGAAGGGCTACCGCCTAAAAGTATATCTGTTCCTCTACCTGCCATATTAGTAGCTATAGTTACAGCGCCCAATCTACCAGCCTGCGCAATAATTTCAGCTTCCTTTTCATGGAATTTTGCATTCAGTACTTCGTGCGTTATTCCAACTTCTGTAAGAATTTCAGAAAGTAATTCTGATTTTTCTATTGATACAGTACCTACAAGTACTGGCTGATTTTTCGCATGCCTTTGTTCTATTTCTTTTGCAACAGCCTTAAACTTTGCTAATTGGTTTGCATATACTGAATCGGATAAATCTTCTCTTATTGTTGGCTTGTTGGTAGGCACTTGGAATACATCCATTTTATAGATTGACTTAAATTCCTCTTCTTCTGTCTTTGCTGTACCCGTCATACCAGAAAGCTTATTGTACATTCTAAAGTAATTCTGGAATGTAACAGTTGCCATTGTCTTTGATTCTCTTTGTATAGTTATTTCTTCCTTAGCTTCAATTGCTTGATGAAGTCCATCAGAATATCTTCTACCAAACATAAGTCTACCTGTAAATTCATCAACTATTATAATTTCATCATTTTTAACTACATAATCGACATCTTTTTTCATTATTGTATGAGCCTTTAAAGCTTGGTTTATATGGTGATAAAGCTCTGTATGCTCAATTGTAGTAATATTATCTACATTGAAGTATACTTCTGCTTTTTGAATACCAGTTTCTGTAAGTGCAACAGCCTTGTCTTTTTCTTCTTTTTCATAGTCATTTTCATCTAATGTTGTAACAAACACATTTGCATCAGAATATAGGTGAGTTGACTTATCTCCAGGTCCTGATATGATAAGTGGGGTTCTTGCTTCATCAACAAGTATTGAATCTACCTCATCGACTATGGCATAGTTAAGACCTCTTTGAACCATCTGCTCTTCATGAATTACCATATTATCTTTTAGGTAGTCAAAACCATATTCGTTATTTGTACCATATGTGATATCGCAATCATACTGGGCTTTTCTTTCCTTAGGATTCTGACCGTGCACAATAACACCTACGCTCATTCCTAAGAATTCATAAACCTTAGCCATCTGATCACGGTCACGCTTTGCCAAGTAATCATTTACTGTTACAACATGTGCTCCTTTACCCTCAAGCGCATTCAAATACACTGGACAAGTAGCAACTAATGTCTTACCTTCACCAGTTTTCATTTCAGCTATACGACCTTGATGTAAGACCATACCACCTATTAGCTGCACTCTATAATGTCTCATTCCTAATATTCTAGTAGAAGCTTCTCTTACAACTGCAAAAGCATCCACTAATATATCATCAAGTGTTTCACCATTTCTTAGTCTCTCTTTAAATTCAGGAGTCATCGCTTGTAACTCCTCGTCAGTCATTTCTAAATATTTAGATCCTACTTTTTCGATTTGATCTACAATTTTATTAAATTTTTTCAAATCTTTTTTATCGGCTCTATTAAATACTCCGTCTAAAAAACTCATTAGCACCTCTCCTTAGTCTATTTTTAAACTCAATATATATGAAATATGTAAAAACATAATTTTTCACAAAATTATACATGTATAATATTTTATCATAAATTCAATACTTATAGTCGATTTTTACTAAAATATTACATTATAAATGATTGTTTTTTTCACTTCTATAGATTTTTAAAATAAAAAAAGCTTCCTACTATAACGGAAACTTTTAAGTAAATAGCTGACCTGGTCTTTGACCCCACACTCGCCTGCTGGAACTTTCGCTACGGGGTTGCCTCACTACTAATCCTCTCGATTTTCTCGGCAGGACTTACTTCTAAGCCGCGCCATGCTCACTCTTCTATTTTTAAAGTAGCTTACGTGGATCCTTTTGCCCGCGACTGGCTTGGACTTACAACCACAGACCTATATACCTAATTATTTTATAATTTTGTCGGACAAAAGTCAACTATTTTATATTTATTTTGTTTTTTACATAAGTAATTATGTCGTTTTACTCATCCGTCACATCTTTTAAATACTTTCCTGTAGCAAAACTTAATGATAATATTTTTCCTACTCCAGATAATTTTAAAACCTTTGCTATTTCATTCATAGTAGAGCCCGTGGTAAACACATCATCTACTATTATTAAATTTTTATTATATATTAATTCTTTTTTTCCTTCGCATATTTTAAAAGCATTTTTTAACTCTCTACTTCTATCTTTTTCTGATAGTTTATGGAGTTTTTTAGTATTTTTATTTCTTTCTACGCAATCTACTATAGTAATATCAAAATATTGACTAATATAGGAAGTTATTAATTTAGCTTGATTGAATCCTCTTTCTTTTTCTCTTTTTTTACTAAGAGGAACAAAGCTAATATAATCGAATTCTTTGATTATATTACTATAGTAGCTATTTATTTTGTCTATAATAATCTGAGATATCAACTTTGCATAAAATGTTTTTTTGCTATATTTCAATCCAAATATCATCTTTTTCGACATTTCATTATACTCTACTATAGATATGTTCCTGTCAAATAAAAAATTTTTATGCTTGCAAAAATCACAGTTTTCTATTAATACTTCTTTATCCAAATTCAAGTTTATAAATGGCTTGCCACATTTTGGACATACATCATTTAAAATAATCATTTCATTATAGCATTTAAAACACATAGAATATTTATTATTTTTATGAATTGGCATTTTGCAATATATACAATTTAGATTTTCAGGAAATAGTATCTCTATTGTTAGATTATAAATTTTTATCAGTGTATACTTTATATCAAAAAGCATAAAAGCCCCCTATTCTGGAGGCTTAGTCTTCATATAAATCAGTTAATTTTGAGTTGCTTAACCTATATGATAAATTAGAAAATCTTTCGCTATTTTTATTATTTTCTATCATATGATTTAAGTATTTTTTCATACCTACTATTACAACTAATTTCTTTGCTCTTGTAACAGCTGTATACAACAAGTTTCTGGATAACAACATAGGCGGTCCCCATGTCATAGGTAAAATAACCACTGGAAATTCACTTCCCTGGCTCTTATGGACTGTAGTACAAAAACAGTGCTCTATTTCATCTAGTTCGTCATACTTGTATTTGAAAATTTTATATTCGTCAAATTGAATATACAAATTCTTATTTTCTTTATCTATATGAAAAATATATCCTATATCTCCATTGTAAATACCTTCTCCAGAATCTGTACTTTTTTCATCTTCCCAAGGTTTTGAATAGTTATTTTTAATCTGCATAACTTTGTCTCCAACTCTGAATATCCTTTTTTGAAGTACTAATTCCGTTCTATCACCTCTAGATGGATTCAATATATTTTGAACTTCTTGATTTATGCTGTTTACTCCTGCTTCTCCTTTTCTCATAGGAGAAAGGATTTGTATATCTTTTTTTGAATCTACATTATAAAATTTTGCCAATCTACCACTAACCAATGATTTTATTTCTTCTATAATTTCCTTATCATTTTCCCTATTTATAAAATAAAAATCACCATTTTTTCTATTTGATACTATATCTCTACCTTCATTAATCCTATGAGCATTTACAATAATATCACTTTCTTGAGCCTGCCTAAATATTTCTGTAAGCTTTATAGTAGTTACTATGCCAGAATTGATAATATCCATTAATACATTGCCTGCGCCTACAGATGGTAATTGATCTACATCTCCCACTAAAATAAGTCTTGTCTTTGTACTCATAGCCTTCAAAAGACTATCCATTAGAAATATATCCATCATTGAAGCTTCATCCACTATTATTACATCTGCTTCAACTGGTTCGTCTTCATTTTTAGAAAAAATAAGCCTATCATCTGTATCAAAAGCCATCTCCAACAATCTATGTATAGTTTTTGCTTCATAACCAGTAGTTTCAGTCATTCTTTTGGCCGCTCTACCTGTTGGTGCCGCCAATACCACTTTTTTATTGTTAATTCTAAATAGATTTATTATAGAATTTATAGTCGTAGTTTTACCTGTACCTGGCCCACCTGTCAACACCATAACTCCATTTTCGAATGCTGCTCTTACTGCTTGCTTTTGAGCAATGGCTAAAAAAATATCATTATTTTCTTGAAAATCTTCAATTTCTTGATCTATATCTATTAAAACATCCCTGTGTTCAGAGCCATGTAAATTTAAAAGTCTACTACAAACATCTACTTCAGCTTTATAATACTGACTTAAATATATAATATTTATTTCACCCATCTTTTCAATAATTATTTTTCTATCTAAGCAAAGTTCAAATAGACTAGATTCTATTTTTTCCATTTCTACCATTAAAAGATTATATGACTCAGCTTTTACAATATACTCAGGTAAAAAAGTATGTCCCGAATTTATAGAATTTTTCAATATATGGAGTATACCATGCTCTATTCTATATTCAGAGTCATTGCCCATTCCAGATTTTTTCGCTATTTCATCTGCAACTTTAAAACCGACACCTACTACATCATCTATCAATTTGTATGGATTCTTACTTACTACATCTAAAGAAGATTCTCCATACTTTCTAAATATTTTCATACTCATTTTTGGACTGATTCCATAGGGTGAAAGTGCTATTATTACATTTTTTACTCCCATATTTTCATTAAAGCTGTCGATTATTGGTTGAAGTTTCTTCTTTCCAATACCTTCTATTGATAGTAACTCTTCCGGACTATTTTGTATTATTTCTAGAGACCTAATACCAAACTTGTCTACTATTCTCTTCGCTGTTTTTTCTCCAACACCTCTGATTACACCAGAAGATAAAAAAGCTAAAATACCTCCTGCTGTAGATGGAATAACTATGGAATAGGAATCAACTTTTAATTGTCTACCATATGATTCGCGAATAGTCCATTCACCATTTACTTCTATATTCTCGCCAACGCTAATTCCAGGCATATACCCTGTGATAGTTTCAATAAAATCTTCAGTTTTTATTCTAGCTATTGTATAGCCATTTTTTTCATTTGCATACACAATGTCACTTATCGTGCCTTCAAATTTAGTCATTTATTGCCTCCTATCACTTATAGCCATTTTATATTATTATTAAACCTAAAATATACCCATTAATAAATTATATATTATAAAAATAAACTTGTCCAATTCATCTATATGTGCGAAAGAAAATAATTAATAAATCTTTATTATATTAAAAAAATTATAGTTCATATGTATTTTAGATTAATTAAATATAATATTTTTAAAATTACAATAAATAAAAAACGAACTTTCGTTAAAACTATATCAAAAAAATAATTCTATGTTATAATTAACTTGTATATTAAGTTATATCTTTATATACATCAGAAATTATATTTTTACTATTATTTAGGAGGTATTATAATGGAGAAAAAAAGTAAATTTTTAACTTCTATTAGTATCGGTGTTGCTACTGTATGGTTTTCTACACACTGTGGCGCCGGTTTTGCATCTGGTACACAAGAGCTTCAGTATTTTGCTAATCATGGATGGTTTGGAGTGTTGATGCCAATAATTACATTTATTTTAATTGGTATCACATATTACGTAGGTCTAGAAACAGCTAGACAGACAGATAAATGGTCTTATGATGCTTGGTCAAAAGAGGCTTTTGGCGGCGGAACTCTTGCAAAAGTTCTAGCAATTCTAATGGATATAAGTATCGTGATAACTACTATAGCAGCTTCTGCAGCTACGATAGCTACTGGTGGCTTACTTGGTCAACAGTACCTAGGACTTCCAGTTGCACTTGGTTCCATAGCAATGGTTGTAATAGTAACTTTATTATGTATATTTGGTGAAAGTCTAGTTAGAAAAAATGCTATGTTCATGACTGCAGGTATACTTATTATAGTTACAATAGTAATAGTTGCAGGTTTAATGAAATTTGCTCCAGATATTCAAAGATTGTTTGCCGAGGGTTATGTAAATCCTCATTCAGCTCAATGGTCAATAACTGGTAAAGGTGGACAGGTACCAGGTAATATCGGAAATGCTCTACTTTGGGCATTGACTTATACTGGTTTCCAAATAAGTGCAATTGGTGGTATCACTTCTTCGTTCAAGGGTGGACAGTTTAGAGAAGAAGCTAAGGGTGCTATGATTATAGGAGCATTTATAAATATATTGATGCTTGTTGGAATTTGTTTATTAATTTTCTCTCAAATGCCTAACATCTATACTAATGAGGCTGCAAGACAGTTACCTACTATATTTGTTGTAAAACAATTGAATGTCCCTGCATTATCAGTATTATATCCAATATTATTGTTCCTTGCTCTAATAACTACTGCAGTAGGATTTATATTCGGTATGGTATCAAGAATTGAACCTTATGCATTTAAGAACATGGAAAATCAAACTCTAAAAAAAGCTATTATATGCATACTTAGCTTAGCAATATGTTATGCAGTATCTAAATTAGGTTTAATGTGGATAGTACAAAACGCTTACAGATATTTAGGTATATATAATTGGATTTTCATGATATTACCTTTATGGTTCTTCGGATTTAAAAATATAAAAAGAAGAGATAGAGAAAGATTAGAAGTTAAATAAGTTGACTTTCTTAAAATATTATATATATAAAAACAACCTCTAAAATTAGAGGTTGTTTTTTTGCTAGAATCATTTTTTTATGATTTATATACTTAATTAAATTATTTTTCTGAAAGGTATTTTTTTAAATCATCTACCTTATCTAATCTTTCCCATGGAAGATCTACATCAGTTCTTCCAAAATGACCATAAGCTGCAGTTTGCTTGTATATAGGTCTTAGAAGATCCAAATTTTTAATTATTGCACCTGGTCTTAAATCAAAGTTTTCTCTTACAATTTCAACCAATCTTTCATTTGAAAGTTTTCCAGTACCAAAAGTATCTACAAATATAGAAAGAGGTTTTGCCACACCTATTGCATAGGCAACTTCTATCTCACATTTGTCGGCTAATCCTGCTGCTACGATATTTTTTGCAACATATCTAGCTGCATAACAAGCTGATCTATCTACTTTTGTAGGATCCTTTCCTGAAAAAGCTCCACCGCCATGTCTTGAATATCCACCGTAAGTGTCTATAATTATTTTTCTTCCAGTCAGTCCAGTATCTCCATGTGGTCCTCCGACAACAAATCTTCCTGTAGGATTTACATAATATAAAGTTTCATCATCCAATAATTCTGCTGGAATTGTAGCTTTTATTACCTTTTCTATAATATCATTTCTAATTTGATCATTTTCAACATGTGGATCATGCTGCGAAGAAATCAGAACTGTATGTACTCTAACAGGTTTTTCATCTTCATATTCAACTGTTACCTGAGTTTTTCCATCAGGTCTAAGATATGATAATTCACCAGACTTTCTAATTTCTGTAAGCTTTCTTGATAGCTTATGAGCCAAAGAAATTGGAAGTGGCATTAACTCTGGAGTTTCATTACAAGCAAACCCAAACATAATCCCCTGGTCTCCTGCTCCTACTTTTTCTAAATCATCTTCAACTTTTTCTTCAGTCTTAGACTCTAGACCTTCATTAACTCCCATTGCTATATCATTTGACTGTTCATCAATGGCTGTTATTACAGCACAGTTTTCTGCATCAAATCCAAATTTCCCTCTTACATATCCTATTTCTTCTACTGTATCTCTTACAAGTTTTGGAATGTCTACGTAAGCATTGGTAGTTATTTCACCTGCAACTAATATTAGTCCCGTTGTAGCTGTTGTTTCACAAGCAACTCTTGAATATGGGTCTTTTTCAATTAGTGCATCAAGTATAGCGTCAGATACTTGGTCACAAAGTTTATCAGGATGTCCTTCAGTAACAGATTCTGATGTAAATAAATGTCTTGCCATTATTTTTTCCTCCATTTAATAAAATAAATTTTATCTAATTTACCCCATATTTTCTAATAAAAAAACCTCTTCACAAAAAGAAGAGGCAATAAATTACTTTATTAGCTAACCTCATCTTTCAAGAAAATATTCTTGTAGGATTTAGCACCGTAAAACTTCGGTTGCCGGGCTTCATAGGGCCTGTCCCTCTGCCACTCTTGATAAGGTAAATCAAGATTTTTTTAATTGTACTGGATTATTTTATCATCCATAGATAATTTTGTCAATACCACATTTTCTGTTTTATTTTATACTTAATATTTCATCATATATAGAGCCTATATCTTCAAAGTTCTTTTCAAAAGAATAATTTTCCACTACAAACTCTCTTGCATTATTAGCAAGTTTATTTCTTAATGACTCATCCCTTAGTAAGCGATTCATAGCATTTAGTAGTTCTTGTGCTGAATTTGATTCTACAATTAGACCAGTCTCATTTTCTATTACTGTTTCTGGATGTCCTCCAACCCTAGTAATAATTACTGGTATAGCGCATGCCTCTGCTTCTATTACAGATACTCCAAAACCTTCGCTAAGTGATGGAAATACACATACATCACAAGAATTATATACATATTCAAGTTCATGACTTGGAACTCTACCCAATAAACTTATGTTATCCCTAGAATTAAGTGTTGAAATCTGTTGGATTAAATTTTCTTTTTCATTACCTTCGCCGCCTATTTTAAGTCTCAATTTTTTCCCGAACAATTCTCCTGAATACCTATTATAAAGCATTTCAAAAGCATCAATTAAATATTTAATACCATATTTCTTTTCTAGACTTTTTACTATACCAAAGGTAAAATATTTTTCATCTCTATAACCATTTAGTGGTCTAAATTTATCTACATCCACCCCAAAATAAGTTATTTTCGCTTCTTTTTTTGTATATAGATTTACTTCTCTAGCCATATCAATACTATTTGTAAAAATATAATCTGCATATTTGAAATTATGTTTTATTATATTCTTTTGTATAAATCCGTTTCTTGGAAAGTCATATATATCTGTCCCCCAGACAGATATAATATAAGGTCTATGCCCCAAAAGCGTACCTATAAAACCATAGCTACTAGCATAGTGGGCATGCAGTATATCTGGATTAATTTTCTTTACTAGAGATCTAATATTTTTAATATGACCTAAATATGATAATTTTTTATATATTTTTTCATTTTTAACTTCATTTACATTAGTTTGGAAATTATGAACATTTACACCATCAATATCTCCACCATTTAATGAAATAACATGAATCTCGTAATCCTTATTTTTGAAGAAGTTGCACCACTTAATAACATGTGAGTTATTTGCATCTCCTAAGTAACATATTTTTTTCAAGAGATACCTCCTTTATATTCAAATAATAAATATGCTTCTCATAGAATATACTATAAGAAGCACATATTAATTATTATACAGTTCCTGCCATTTCTAATATTTCAACCGATGACAAGGCTATAGCTGTTCCTCTGACAACACATGATATTGGATCATCCGCTAATCTAACAACTAAACCAGTTATTTCAGATATTTTTTTATCCATTCCATATAATAGGGCACCCCCACCTGTAAGAACTATTCCTGTATCTGCTATGTCAGATGCTAGTTCTGGTGGTGTATCTTGTAGGGCGCTTATTACTAGATTACATATTTGACCTACACTTATAGACATTGCATCCATTATTTCTATAGAACTTACTGTAATAGCTTTTGGTAAACCGCTAGCTAAATCTCTACCAGTTATCTTTACAAATCTTTCTTCTTGTCTACTATAAGCACAACCTATATCTTTTTTAATTCTTTCAGCTGTTCTCTCACCGATCATTACATTATAATTTCTTTTTATATATCTTCTGATATCTTCATCAAATTTGTTACCAGCTATTTTTATTGACTTACTAAGTACTGTTCCACCAAGAGAAATAACAGCAACATCAGTGGTTCCTCCACCTATATCTACTACTAAGTGTCCACCTGGCTTTGTAATATCTATTCCTGCTCCTATGGCTGCGGCTATAGGTTCTTCTATTAAAAGAACTTCTCTTGCTCCAGCCTGTCTAGTAGCATCTTCTACAGCTTTCTTTTCAATATCGTTAATTTTAGAAGGTACAGATACCATTATTCTAGGCATAACTATTTTTCCCATACCCTTCTTTTCTCCAATTATTGAGATAAAGCCTCTTAGCATTTTTTCTGCATTATCATAATCAGATATTACACCATTCATCATAGGTCTTATAGCCTCAATTTCCTTTGGTGTTCTACCTATCATTCTATATGCATCATTTCCAACTGCAATTACTTCATCTATTCTATTGTCTACTGCAACAACTGAAGGTTCATTTAACACTATACCTTTATCATCTACAACCATTTGTACATTTGCAGTACCTAAATCGATCCCTATATCTATACCAGCCATAAAAACCTCCGAAATTATATATTAGTCTTCAACTATTTCTACATCGCCACCAAGCGATCTAAATTTCTTATCAATATCAACATATCCTCTTTGAATATGATATATTTCTCCGATATTAGTTACACCCTCTGCAATCAAACCACAGAGAATTAAGGCTGCACCTGCTCTTAGGTCAGTTGCTCTTACATCTGCACCTACAAGTTGATCCACACCGTTTACTACAGCGCTTCTTCCATCTATTTTGATATTTGCACCCATACGATTAAATTCAGTTACATGCATAAATCTATTTTCAAATACTGTTTCTATAACAACACCAGTACCTTCAGCTACCGTTAACATAGCCATAAATTGTGCCTGTACATCTGTTGGAAAGCCTGGGTGTGGTAAAGTCTTTACATCTATTGGCTTTATTATTTCTGGACCTACAACTCTTACTGAATTTTCATCTTCTTCTACTTTTGCACCAGCTTCTCTAAGCTTTGCTATTACTGGTTTTAAGTGATCTAATATTACATTTTCTAAAGTAATATCTCCCTTAGTCATAGCAGCTGCTACCATATATGTAGCTGCTTCTATTCTATCTGGTATTATTGTATGTTCAGCACCATGCAGCTTTTTTACGCCCTTTATTTTTATAGTATTAGTTCCAGCACCTCTAATTGATGCTCCCATTTCATTTAGAAAATTAGCTAAATCAACAATCTCTGGTTCTTCGGCTGCATTTTCAATTATAGTTATTCCATCAGCTAGTACAGCTGTCATCATAATATTTTGAGTTGCACCTACAGAAGGAAAATCTAAGTATAATTTATTACCTATTAAATTCTCTGCCTTTGCTTCTACAAAACCATGATCCATATTAATTTCTGCTCCAAGAGCCTTAAAACCTTTTAAATGTAGGTCTATAGGTCTAGTTCCTATAGCACATCCACCTGGCATGGAAATTTTAGTGTGGTTAAATCTCGCTAGCAATGGTCCCATTACTAGAAAGGATGCTCTCATTTTCTTAACTAATTCATATGGAGCTTCACAAGTCTTAATATTTGATGAGTCAACTATTAATGTACCATCTTTATATTCTACTTCTGCACCTAAGTGTCTAATTAAATCACTTATTACGTGTACATCTCTTAGATTTGGTACACTATTTAAAACACATTTCCCATCAACTAATAAAGTCGCAGCTATTATTGGTAATACTGCATTTTTTGCTCCATCTATCTTCACCGTACCATTTAACGGTGCACTCTTTCTAACTCTAATTCTTGGCATATTTTTCTCCCTAATTTCTAAAACTGTATATTTATCTGCATTTATAAAACTTAAAAATCAACTTTCCAAATCTTATAAATGATAATAAACATATATTAATAGTATATAAATTTTTTATTAAATATGTCAACTATTTTCATATAAATACAAAGCATAATTTCAAGCGTTTCTATTTTAGATATAATTATTTGTAGATAAAAAAGGAGATAATAGGTATCTCCTTCAATCTAAACAAAATACATCTATATTATATCAAACAAACAGTCTATAAATCAACAAATTATCATATTTTTACTGACATTATTCTATTATTTATACTTATTAATCACTATAATCCAATTTTTTCTTCTATTATTTTAGCAAGTCCATTAGCAAGGTCACCTATTTGATTTATGTCTTTACCTTCAAGCATAACTCTAACAAGAGGTTCTGTACCTGATGGTCTAATTAAGACTCTTCCATGACCATCCATCAGTTTTTCTATTCTTTCTATTTCCTGTGCTATATCGTCAATTTCCATATACTTACTTTTATACTCGTTTTTAACTTTAACATTGACTAATACCTGTGGATACTGATCCATTACAGAGGATATTTCAGATAAAGACTTATCATTCTCTTTGACAATAGAAGCTAAAACTAATGATGACATTGTCCCATCACCTGTAGTATTATAATCCAAAAATACTAGGTGGCCAGATTGCTCTCCGCCTAAACAATATCCATTCTTCAACATCTCTTCTAACACATATCTATCTCCTACACCAGTTGTAGCAATATTAATATCATTTTCTTTAGCGGCAACAATCAGACCTAGATTAGACATTACTGTTACGACCAATGTATTATTTTTTAATTCATTATTATTTTTCATATGTATAGCGCTAAGAATCATTATCTTATCGCCATCAACTATTTGCCCTTTTTCATCCACTGCTATTAGTCTATCTGCATCACCATCATAGGCAAGTCCCATCTGGGCTTTTTCTTCCACTACCTTTTTCTGCAACATTTCTGGATGTGTAGATCCACAATTATTATTTATATTGCTTCCATCAGGATTTGCGTTTATTTCAATTACTTGTGCACCTAACTCTTTAAATGCCATCGGTGCCACCTTATATGCTGCACCATTTGCACAATCTAAAACCACCTTCATTCCTGTAAAATCTTCATTTATTTTAGATTTTAAATAATCAACATATATTCTACTTGCTTCATGATCAAATACTTTTTTTCCTAAATCTAATGCTACTGGAGTTTTTAGTATTTTTTCAGGATTATCTATATATTTTTCAATTTCTAATTCTACTGAATCATCTAATTTAAAACCTTTGCTGTTAAAGAATTTTATACCGTTATATTCCACAGGATTATGTGATGCAGATATTACCACCCCACAATCGGCTTTATAATATCTAGTCAAATAAGCTACTGCAGGAGTAGGTATTATACCAACTGTTATAACATCACAACCAACTGACATCAAACCTGCTATAAGAGCAGATTCCAGCATATCTCCTGATATTCTAGTGTCTCTTCCAACGACCACTTTTACTTTTTCTTTACCATCAGCTAATACATAGCCTCCAGCACGTCCTAATTTGTAAGCAAGTTCGCAATTCAATTCTGTATTGGCAATTCCTCTTACACCATCAGTTCCAAAATATTTTCTCATCTATATACACCTCTTAATTTACTTAATAATTTATTTACATTTATAAAATAAAATACATAATAGATTTTTACACAAAAACCCACTATGTATTTTATTTTACCATAAAAAAGTCCATTTTTGTTACTTATTATAAAAAAAGACTGCCACAAAATGTGACAGTCATATTTTATAATATTAATTTTTCTTCTGAGCCATAACTGCATTATATCCAGCTTCTAAAGCTTGTCTATTTACAGGTATGAATTTTTCTTTTCTCTTTCCGAAAACTTTCTTGAATGCTTCAAGAACAGAGTCTATATCAACACTGTTATCAACAGCTAAGAAAGCTCCAAGCATTACCATATTCGCAAATTTAGGCCCACCTAATTCGTTAGATAGATCATTGGCATCTACATAGTATACTGATATATCATCTCTTTCACTCTTTTCGTGAACTAGAGAACTGTTTATTAATAAGTTTCCTCCTGGTATAACGTCTCCTTCAAACTTAGTTAAAGATGGAGAGTTCATGATGATAGCAGCTGTTGCATCATCAGTTATAATTGGAGAACCTACTGGCTTGTCTGAAATTGTAACAGCACAGTTAGCTGTACCGCCACGCATTTCTGGACCATAAGAAGGTAACCAAGAAACTTCCTTATTTTCAATCATTCCAGCATAAGTCATTAACTGACCCATAGACATAACACCCTGACCACCGAATCCGGCACAAATAACTCTAGATGTACTCATTATTATTTTTCCTCCTTAGCAGCTTCAATATCAACGTCTCTAAAATTCTGAACTGGGAAATAAGGAACCATATTGTCTCTTAACCACTGTAAAGCGTCTGGTGCAGTTTTACCCCAGTTTGTTGGACAAGTAGAAAGCACTTCTACCATTGAGAATCCAAGACCTGCTTTCTGAACTTCGAAAGCTTTTCTAATACATTTTTTAGCCTTTCTAACTTCTGCAGGAGTATCTACTCTTACTCTTTCTACATATACAGCACCAGTTAAAGTAGATATCATTTCAGCTATTCTGATTGGGTAACCATGAAGCTCAGGATCTCTACCACCCTGACATGTAGTTCCTTTTTCACCTATTAGTGTAGTAGGAGCCATCTGTCCACCTGTCATACCGTAAGTAGTGTTGTTAACGAATATAACTGTTATTTTTTCACCTCTATTAGCTGCATGAACTATTTCAGCAGTACCAATTGAAGCTAAGTCACCATCTCCCTGATATGTAAATACAGTATGATCTGGTAAAACTCTCTTTATACCTGTAGCACATGCTGGTGCTCTACCATGAGCAGCTTCATGCATGTCGCAATTAAAATAATTATATGCAAGTACTGAACATCCAACAGGAGCAACTCCTACTGCATTTCCGCACTGATCCATTTCTTCTAAAACTTCTGCAACTAGTCTATGGATAATACCATGAGTACATCCTGGACAGTAATGTGTCTGTGCATCAGTTAAACCTTTAGTTCTTTCGAAAATTACAGCCATTACTTAACACCTCCCATAATTTCTTTTGCTCTTCTTACTATTTCCTTTGGTTCTGGAACCATTCCACCTGGTCTACCATAGAAGTGTACGTTATGTCTTCCGTTTGAGCCTAACTTAACATCTTCCACCATCTGCCCCATTGACATTTCGATTACGAATAAATCCTTGCAAGCTGGGATTTCATCAAATGCGTGGTATGGATAAGGCCATACAGTCTTAGGTCTTATTAGACCAACCTTGTATCCTTCTTCACGTAGATCTTCAACACAGTTCTTAACAACCCTTGCCATTGTTCCATAAGCAACGAATACTAATTCTGCGTCTTCAGTTCTATCCATTTCAACCTGAACTTCTTCTTTTTCTATAAGATCATATTTTCTACCTAAATGATAGTTATGTTCTTCAAGAATTTCAGGAGATAAGTATAGAGAGTTTATTATGTTTGGTTTTCTTTCTCCCTTTGTTCCAGTTGTAGCCCAATCCTTAGCAGGAATTTCTCTCTGCTTTCTTGGTCTATCAAAATCAACTGGTTCCATCATCTGTCCTATCATACCATCTAGTAATACTAGGACAGGAGTTCTATATACTTCAGCAACATCAAAAGCATCCTGAATCATATCACATGCTTCTTGTACACTTGATGGAGCGTAAACTGGAGTTCTGTAGTCTCCATCACCACCACCTCTTGTACACATAAAGTAGTCAGATTGAGAAGGTTGTATTGATCCTAGACCAGGGCCACCTCTCACTACGTTTAATATAACACATGGTACTTCAGCACCTGCACAATAAGTTATACCTTCTTGCTTTAATGCTAGTCCTGGAGAAGATGAAGAAGTTAGTACTCTAGCACCACATCCACCTGCACCATAAACCATGTTTATAGCAGCTACTTCAGATTCAGCCTGAACAAAAGTTCCTCCTATTGCTGGTAATTCTCTTGATAAATATTCTGGTAACTCACTTTGTGGAGTTATTGGGTAACCGAAGAAATGTCTACATCCTGCTGTTATAGCAGCCTTACCGAATGCTTCGTTACCTTTCATTAGTATCTTAGCCATTAATAATCCCCCCTAAAATTAATCTCTTTCTACAGTAATTACTGCATCAGGACACATCATAGCGCAGCTTGCGCATCCGATACATTCTTCCATTTTTTCAACATGTGCTGGGTTATATCCCTTTGAGTTAACCTTTGATAGGTCAAGCTCAATTATTCCTTTTGGACATACAGAAACGCAAAGTCCACAACCCTTACAGTACTTTTGATCAAAAGATACTCTACCTTTAGCCATTGTGTTGCCTCCTTAAAATAAAAATTAGTCTAAATAGTTTAATATATAAAAAACACAGCTACATCATCCATCCTTCTCTTAGCATCAATTTGATAGGTATAATTTCACCTTCAAAATCAGCTGGGATGTCCTTAACTAAAGATTCCAAACAAGAAACGTACCTAATAGGCAAATTTCTCTCTTTAGATACCTGACGGCATACTTCTTGGCCTCTTTCTAAGTCTTCAATAGTTGTTGCTTTTAGCATATGAGTATTATTGATTAATCCAGTTATCTTCAATTTTGAAGCTTCCTCAATTTCGTCAATATATTTCATAACTTCTTCAGCAGTCTGTGTCTTTTCTCTGTTTGCATTAACCACGAAAAACATATCGTAGTCATCATCTTTTATCATATCTCTATAACGAGCTATAACTGTGGCTCCTACTTTGTCACCACCTAAATCTATTATATTGTTGTAGTCATCATTTAGTAATGGAGTGTGAATTTCAGCAGATAATGCTGGAATATCAAGTGTAGGAGCATCAACTGAACTAGAAATCATGTGTATACCATTTTCTTCAAACATATCTTTTAAACCTCTTGATCTGAAATAAACGTTTACCACATCTAGGTCAGTTACAGCAAATTTACCTTCTATTTCTTTTCTAAGCTTTAATGCATAATTCGCAGTAAATTCGCTCTTACCACTACCATAGTGACCAGTTATTATTCTTATTCTCTTAGTCTTTTCCATTTCTTTCTCCATTCCTAGTTACTCAGTACTATTTAAATCTATATGGTATGCAAAACACATACCATATAGAAATTTAGTTAAATTACTGTGCATCGTAACTTTGAGCTTCTTCTTCTCCCTTTAATACTCTTAGTGCACCAAGAGTAAGCGCTATCATTTCATCTTCACCAGGATATACCTTTACATTTCCTATAAATGATACTCTTTCTTCTATCATCTTTGTAAATGATTTAGAATAAGCTATACCACCTGTTAATAATACTGCATCAACCTTTCCTGATAATACCGAAGCACAAGCTCCTATTTCTTTAGCTATTTGATAAGCCATTGCTGAATATACTAATTCAGCCTTCTTATCTCCTTTTTCTATCATAGCTTCAACATCTCTAGCATCATTTGTATTTAAATACGATACAAGTCCACCAGCACCTGTTATAAGCTTCTTAATATCATAAATTGTATATTTTCCACTATAGCACATTTCTACCAACTGACCTATTGGCACTCCACCACTTCTTTCAGGTGAGAATGGTCCTTCTCCATCAAGAGCGTTAGCTACATCCACTACACATCCAGCCTTGTGAGCTCCTACAGAAACTCCTCCACCCATATGTGCAACTATTAAGTTAAGATCAGTATATTTTTTACCAATTTCTTCAGCGTATCTTCTTGCTATAGCCTTTTGGTTAAGTGCATGAAAAATACTCTTTCTTTCTATATTAGCCATACCTGATATTCTTGCTATTTCTTCCATTTCATCAACAACAACAGGATCTACTATATAAGCAGGTATATTAAGTTCCTTTGAAAATTCGTTAGCTATTATACCGCCTAAATTCGATGCATGCTGTCCAGATACACCTACCCTTAAGTCTTCTAACATATTTTCAGTTACACTATAAGTTCCGCCCTTTATAGGCTTCAATAAACCACCTCTACCTACTACACAATCTAAACTTGATAGTTCGATATTGGCAGATTTTATTTCATTTTCTATAACTTCTTTTCTAAAGTTAAATTGATCTGATATTTGTTTAAACTGAGCAATTTCCTCTGATGAATGACGTAAAGTAGTCTCAAAAACTTCCTTATCATTGTCATATACAGCTATCTTAGTTGAAGTTGATCCTGGATTTATAGCTAGTATTCTATATACTTCCTTCATTTTATACCTCCAAACATTTTTCCCATTATTATTTGATAATAGATTATTTATTTTATCTTTGCAAAAAAAATATTTATACATCCTATCTCTTGTTGTAACGTTTTCATATTACACAAAATGTATAAAAATCTTTCTTTCATATACTATTTTATTACTAAAGTAAAAAACTTGCAAGAAAAATATAAAATTAACAATAAACCGATAACCTTATTTTTTTAATGCAAGCAAATTTTATATTATATTTAATTTTATTTTTTTAAGCATATACAAATAGTATTTTAATTTTACTTATATATATATTATTTTTCACAAGTGATTTTTAACAAGTATTATATTTTCAATTTGTTTTATTTTTATACAAAATTCTATAAAATTTAATATTTTTTAATAAATTATTTTTTATTAAGATCTACTTCACTTATAGAATCCTTTATCTCAATTGAATTAGGTATAAGCAATTTTATTTTTTTCCCAATAAAATCCTTAATATTACTATCATCAATATTTTGTGTTTTTATTTCACTTATATGATCTATAGAATCTTTTGTTCCCTTAATTGTAACTTCACTTGGTGATATGGTAAGATTCTTAGCATCATATTGACTTCCATCATAATCTATTTTTATAGGTACATTTTTTTCAATGTAAAAAGTTACTTCTGCCTCTACTTCTTTTTCTGATATATCTACATTTACCTGATGTCCATCTTTATCAAAAGCCAATAGCTTAACTTTTTGATTGACTTTCGAATTCGTTTTATCCCCTAGTTTTAGACTACCTCCTACATAATCAACGAGATTTATAAGACTTCTAGGTCCACTAACTGTCACCTCATCAAATGATTGTTCTATAGAATAAATATTCTCTTTAGGCATACTATTTTGCTTTATCTTAACTGGAACTCTCTTTGTAAGTTTTTTCTCAAGATTTATTACATAAGTATTATCCTTTAATTCCCTAGA
Organism: Peptostreptococcus equinus; assembly: GCF_027125355.1. Taxonomy (NCBI): domain Bacteria; kingdom Bacillati; phylum Bacillota; class Clostridia; order Peptostreptococcales; family Peptostreptococcaceae; genus Peptostreptococcus; species Peptostreptococcus equinus. The sequence continues at coordinate 1,775,755 of NZ_CP114052.1, forward strand.
AACCCGGTTTGAAATGTTGGTAGTCAAGTTTACAATATTCTTACCTTCTACTGGTCTTACCACTTCTCCATAAACTCGTACATTATTTGCATTTAATTTCTGCAGTTCGGATAACTTACCAGAAACAGTGACATTTGTAGTCACATTTTTATTTGGATAAATCACATATCTTTCTTTTTCTATTTCACTTACATTTGTAATTGTAATTGGAACATTTTCTATGACCTTTTTGTCATCTGGATCCACAACAGCAATTACATATAGCCAAAGAGCTATAGAAGCAACAACAGAAATAACCTTATATTTTATATTAGCTTTATCTCTAATCTTTTTTTCCATTCATTACACCTCTACTCTACCTATTACATTTTTACATTATTTTTTTATCTTATCTCCAATAAACTTCCAGTTACTCTCTGATTTTGTCTTGTAAAAATTTTTAAGTATATTGTATAGTCTTTCTCTTGTGACATCTCTATATATTTTTCCTGATCTAGCTATAGATACTCCACCAGTTTCCTCAGATACAATCAATGTAAGACAATCTGATATTTCACTTATACCTATTCCTGCCCTATGTCTTGTTCCCAATTCACTGCTTAAATCTTTTCTTTGAGTCAATGGCAAAAAACAAGCTGCAGACTTTATTTTTGTATCTCTTATTATTACAGCTCCATCATGTAATGGGGTATTAGGAATAAAAATATTTCCTAATAACTGTTTAGTTACTTGACCATCTATTTTTATACCAGTCTCTACTATTTCTTTTATCTTTGTCTTTCCTTCTAATACCAGTAGAGCTCCTATCTTCTTTGAGGCAAGGTCATAAGTGCTCTCTAAAATTTCTTCTACTAAATCTTCTATTATTTTATCATTTTCAACATCAGAATTTTTGCCAATTCTAACTATACTTGTATTTCTACCTATATGTTCTAAACCTGCTCTAAGCTCTGGTTGGAATATTATAAACGGCAATATAAATCCAACTTCTAGTATTTTTACTAACACCCAGTACAAAGTATGTAATTTAAACAATCCACTTAATTGAGTAGCTATGAGCAAAAATATTACACCTTTTAATAATTGTTCTGCTCTTGTATCTTTAATAAATTTTAACATTTGATAAAAAATATAGGATATTATCAATATATCAACTACATCATTTATACTTATTTTTGTCAGGATTTGAGTTATATTGTTTATAATCAAGTTAATTGCTAACATTGAAGACCTCCTAGATTTTACTAAGATTACTTTTTCGAAATAAAATTTTTTCGTTTTAATTAATGAATTTCCCAAAAAATAATTCTACATTTTATTTTACCACATATAAGAGATGGGTAATAGTCTATATCAATTTATAAATCTTAAAAAATTTTAAAAAATTAATAAAGAAAAATACAAAAAAAAGACTACCTTTATAAGTAGTCTTAATGAGCGCACAGGGATTCGAACCCCGGACACACGCCTTAGAAGGGCGTTGCTCTATCCAGCTGAGCTATGCACCCATGATAATAAATATTTTGGAGCGGGAAACGAGATTCGAACTCGCGACTTCGACCTTGGCAAGGTCGCGCTCTACCACTGAACTATTCCCGCATATAAAAATGGCGACCTGGAAGGGGCTCGAACCCTCGACCTCCAGCGTGACAGGCTGGCATTCTAACCAACTGAACTACCAGGCCGCATTAATTTCTTTCTTATGGTGGGAGTAACAGGGCTCGAACCTGTGACCCCCTGCTTGTAAGGCAGATGCTCTCCCAGCTGAGCTATACTCCCACATACAGAAAATGGAGCGGGTGAAGGGGATCGAACCCTCACAGCTGGCTTGGAAGGCCAGAACTCTACCATTGAGCTACACCCGCATATAAAATATAAAAAAAAATGACTCCTAGGGGAATCGAACCCCTGTTACCGCCGTGAAAGGGCGGTGTCTTAACCGCTTGACCAAGGAGCCAGAATAAATCTGGTTGCGGAGGAAGGACTCGAACCTCCGACCTTCGGGTTATGAGCCCGACGAGCTGCCAACTGCTCCACTCCGCGATATTGTTTGTACCTTCAAAACTGAATATATTATGTATTATGTCATCTTTTTTGGTCAAGTCCTCGATCTATTAGTATCAGTAAGCTACATACATTGCTGCACTTACACCTCTGACCTATCAACCAGGTAGTCTTCCTGGGATCTTAACCTTGCGGTGGGAAATCTTATCTTGAAGTTGGCTTCGCGCTTAGATGCTTTCAGCGCTTATCCTTTCCATACATAGCTACCCAGCTATGCCCTTGGCAGAACAACTGGTACACCAGAGGTATGTCCATCCCGGTCCTCTCGTACTAAGGACAGATCTTCTCAAATTTCCTACGCCTGCGACGGATAGGGACCGAACTGTCTCACGACGTTCTGAACCCAGCTCGCGTACCACTTTAATGGGCGAACAGCCCAACCCTTGGGACCAACTACAGCCCCAGGATGTGATGAGCCGACATCGAGGTGCCAAACCTCCCCGTCGATGTGGACTCTTGGGGGAGATAAGCCTGTTATCCCCAGGGTAGCTTTTATCCGTTGAGCGATGGCCCTTCCATTCAGAACCACCGGATCACTAAGTCCGTATTTCTACCTTGCTCGACCTGTATGTCTTGCAATCAAGCTCCCTTTTGCCTTTACACTCTTCGTACGATTTCCGACCGTACTGAGGGAACCTTTGAGCGCCTCCGTTACCTTTTGGGAGGCGACCGCCCCAGTCAAACTGCCCACCAGACAGTGTCCCAAGACCAGATTCATGGCCTATGGTTAGAGTCCCAATACTACAAGGGTGGTATCCCAAGGGTGACTCCATCAAAACTGACGCCCTGATTTCATAGTCTCCCACCTATCCTGTACATGTAGTATCGAAACCCAATGTCAAGCTACAGTAAAGCTCCATGGGGTCTTTCCGTCCTGTCGCAGGTACCCGGCATCTTCACCGGGATTACAATTTCACCGAGTCTGTTGTTGAGACAGTGCCCAAATCGTTACGCCTTTCGTGCGGGTCGGAACTTACCCGACAAGGAATTTCGCTACCTTAGGACCGTTATAGTTACGGCCGCCGTTTACTGGGGCTTAAGATCACTGCTTCGATTGCTCTAACAGATCCCCTTAACCTTCCAGCACCGGGCAGGCGTCAGCTCCTATACATCGTCTTGCGACTTAGCAGAAACCTATGTTTTTGGTAAACAGTCGCTTGGGCCAATTCTCTGCGGCCCCATTTCTGGGGCACCCCTTATCCCTAAGTTACGGGGTCATTTTGCCGAGTTCCTTAACAACAGTTCTCTCGCTGGCCTTAGGATACTCTCCTCACCCACCTGTGTCGGTTTGCGGTACGGGTACCTTTAATCTCGATAGAGACTTTTCTCGACAGTGTGAAATCAGCTGCTTCGCTACTTAGTTTCGCTCCCATTCGTATCCTAGCATTAATCAAACGGATTTGCCTATTTGATCTGCCTCAATACTTAGACACACATAACCAACAGTGTGCTCAGCTTATCCTACTGTGTCATCCCATCTCTCAAACGATTATCGGTAGTACAGGAATATCAACCTGTTATCCATCGCCTACGCCTTTCGGCCTGAGCTTAGGTCCCGACTAACCCAGGGAGGACGAACCTTCCCCTGGAAACCTTGGGTTTACAGCCTGAGGGATTCTCACCCTCATCTCGCTACTCATGCCAACATTCTCTCTCCCATACTGTCCACAGCTCCTTACGGTACTGCTTCATCCTGCATGGGAAGCTCCTCTACCCATCATATTTGATGCCGTAGCTTCGGTAGTATGTTTTAGCCCCGGAAATCTTCGGCGCAGGATCACTCGACCAGTGAGCTATTACGCACTCTTTAAATGAATGGCTGCTTCTAAGCCAACATCCTGGTTGTCTATGCAATCCCACATCCTTTACCACTTAACATACATTTTGGGACCTTAGCTGACGGTCTGGGCTCTTTCCCTTTCGACTATGAACCTTATCACCCACAGTCTGACTCCTGAATAAAAGATTATGGCATTCGGAGTTTGATAGTCTTCGGTAAGTGCAATACCCCCTAGGACATTCAGTGCTCTACCTCCACATCTCTACATTCAAGGCTAGCCCTAAAGCTATTTCGAGGAGAACCAGCTATCTCCGAGCTCGATTGGAATTTCACCGCTACCCACAAGTCATCCCCGCACTTTTCAACGTACGTGGGTTCGGACCTCCGCGAAATTTTACTTTCGTTTCATCCTGCTCATGGGTAGGTCGCCCGGTTTCGGGTCTACGTCATGTAACTAATTCGCCCAGTTAAGACTCGCTTTCGCTACGGCTACACACCTGAAGTGCTTAACCTTGCCACATAACGTAACTCGTTGGCCCGTTCTACAAAAAGTACGCGGTCACGCGAATAATGCGCTCCCACAGATTGTAAGTGTAGGGTTTCAGGTTCTATTTCACTCCCCTCCCGGGGTTCTTTTCACCTTTCCCTCACGGTACTATTCACTATCGGTCACTAGGTAGTATTTAGCCTTGGTGGATGGTCCCACCTGCTTCCCACAAGGTTTCACGTGTCTCGTGGTACTCTGGATCATGTCGGAGTCTTCTTGCTTTGTTTACGGGACTATTACCCTCTGTGGTCGAACTTTCCAGAACTGTTCTACTCACAATACCTCTCCTTTGTGACATGTCCGCAACCCCAAATTAGTAAACTAACTTGGTTTGGGCTCTTCCGCGTTCGCTCGCCGCTACTTACGGAATCGAATTTCTTTCTCTTCCTTCAGGTACTTAGATGTTTCAGTTCCCTGAGTTCCCCTCCATAGACTATGTATTCATCTAGGGATACTTGAACATTACTTCAAGTGAGTTTCCTCATTCAGAAATCTTTGGATCAAAGTGTATGTGCCACTCCCCAAAGCTTATCGCAGCTTATCACGTCTTTCATCGGCTCCTAGTGCCAAGGCATCCGCCCTACACCCTTAATAACTTGACCAGTTATTATTGAGATTTTTCTAAATTTAAGACTTACGTCTTGTTAAGAATAATTGGTGTTTTTACAAGTTTTCTCTTGGATAGATTACTATCATTTTATTAGATGTCATTGTATATCACAATATATTCAGTTTTCAAGGTACAATACTCGTTTATCTTTTTGTATTCTTTAAGATACTCCTTATAAAATACTCAGTCACATACTAATTGTATGTTCCATCCTATTTTTTAAGTGCGTCTCTTAAATTATGTCAAAAATATTTCACGAGCTTTATGATACTTATTGAAAGTATTTTTATTTGAAATTTTCATGTTAAATGAACCTTCAAAATTGAACAGCAGGTAATTCTCCTTAGAAAGGAGGTGATCCAGCCGCACCTTCCGATACGGCTACCTTGTTACGACTTCACCCCAGTTATCGACTCCACCTTCGACGATTTCCTCCTTACGGTTGGATAATCGGCTTCGGGTGTTTCCGACTCCCATGGTGTGACGGGCGGTGTGTACAAGACCCGGGAACGCATTCACCGCAGCATTCTGATCTGCGATTACTAGTAACTCCAGCTTCATGTAGGCGAGTTTCAGCCTACAATCCGAACTGAGAATGGCTTTAAGGGATTAGCTCCACCTCACGGTTTGGCAACCCTCTGTACCACCCATTGTAGCACGTGTGTAGCCCTAAGCATAAGGGGCATGATGATTTGACGTCATCCCCACCTTCCTCCAGGTTATCCCTGGCAGTCTCTCTAGAGTGCCCAACTAAATGCTGGCAACTAAAGACAAGGGTTGCGCTCGTTGCGGGACTTAACCCAACATCTCACGACACGAGCTGACGACAACCATGCACCACCTGTCACTTTAGCCCCGAAGGGAAGGTGTGATTAAACACCGGTCTAAAGGATGTCAAGCTTAGGTAAGGTTCTTCGCGTTGCTTCGAATTAAACCACATGCTCCGCTACTTGTGCGGGTCCCCGTCAATTCCTTTGAGTTTCACACTTGCGTGCGTACTCCCCAGGCGGAGTACTTAATGCGTTAGCTGCGGCACCGAGGGGGGTAACCCCCGACACCTAGTACTCATCGTTTACGGCGTGGACTACCAGGGTATCTAATCCTGTTTGCTACCCACGCTTTCGTGCCTCAGTGTCAGTTGCAGTCCAGAAAGCCGCCTTCGCTACTGGTGTTCCTCCCAATATCTACGCATTTCACCGCTACACTGGGAATTCCACTTTCCTCTCCTGCACTCAAGTCTTCCAGTTTCAGAGGCTGACTACGGTTGAGCCGTAGGCTTTAACCACTGACTTGAAAGACCACCTACGCACCCTTTACGCCCAGTAAATCCGGATAACGCTAGCCCCCTACGTATTACCGCGGCTGCTGGCACGTAGTTAGCCGGGGCTTCCTCACAGGGTACCGTCATTATCTTCCCCTGCAACAGAACTTTACGATCCGAAGACCTTCATCGTTCACGCGGCGTTGCTGCATCAGGCTTTCGCCCATTGTGCAATATTCCCCACTGCTGCCTCCCGTAGGAGTTTGGACCGTGTCTCAGTTCCAATGTGGCCGATCACCCTCTCAGGTCGGCTACTGATCGTTGCCTTGGTGGGCTGTTATCTCACCAACTAGCTAATCAGACGCGGGTCCATCCTATACCGCTAACACTTTGATACATCTACGATGCCATAAATGTACATTATCATGTATTAGTAAACTTTTCAGTATGTTATCCATGTGTATAGGGCAGGTTACCCACGCGTTACTCACCCGTCCGCCGCTCAACTTAAAGATGCAAGCATCAATAAGTCGCGCTCGACTTGCATGTGTTAGGCACGCCGCCAGCGTTCATCCTGAGCCAGGATCAAACTCTCATAAAAAATTTGTTCTGCGCTCAGACTATTGTTATCTCTAAAATATCTGGCTTGGTTTGTTTGTGGTTTAAATCTTGAAAAACTATTGTCTTATCAAGTTTAAACGATTAATCAATTTGCTATTTAAAGCTTATTGAATTAACCTGCTGTTCAATTTTCAAAGTTCATTCCATTTATTAAAAGTTCAAATGGTGGACCATCAGGGACTCGAACCCCAGACCTACCGGTTATGAGCCGGGCGCTCTAACCAACTGAGCTAATGGTCCTCGTTAGGCAAAAAAATGGTCGAGGTGAAGGGACTCGAACCCCCGGCCCCATGGTCCCAAACCACGTGCGCTACCAAACTGCGCTACACCTCGTCCTAATGGCGGAGAAGGAGGGATTCGAACCCTCGCACCGGTTTAATCCAGCCTAATCCCTTAGCAGGGGATCCTCTTGAGCCTCTTGAGTACTTCTCCAAAATTAAAAATGGCGGAGAGGGTGGGATTCGAACCCACGGTGCCTTACGACATCACTGGTTTTCAAGACCAGCTCCTTAAACCACTCGGACACCTCTCCGTAGAAATGATCTATCCGCGATTCGAACGCGGGACACCTTGATTAAAAGTCAAGTGCTCTACCGACTGAGCTAATAGACCATGATAAAAATATTCTTTTAGTGGAGCTGGTGATAGGAATCGAACCTACAACCTGCTGATTACAAGTCAGCTGCTCTACCGTTGAGCCACACCAGCTTAATATGGTGGGAGTAACAGGGCTCGAACCTGTGACCCCCTGCTTGTAAGGCAGATACTCTCCCAGCTGAGCTATACTCCCATATGACTCCTAGGGGAATCGAACCCCTGTTACCGCCGTGAAAGGGCGGTGTCTTAACCGCTTGACCAAGGAGCCAAGTGTGAAAGCTCCAAGGGTGGGGCTCGAACCCACAGCCTACCGGTTAACAGCCGGTTGCTCCACCATTGAGCTACCTTGGAATAACGTGGCTACGTCCTATTCTCCCAGGCAGCTTCCCACCAAGTACCTTCAGCGCTAAAGAGCTTAACTTCTGTGTTCGGTATGGGAACAGGTGTATCCTCTTTGCTATAATAACCACATTTTCTTTCATTTTTCCGTCCCTCACAAGGACAAGTATTATATTATCATAATCATATATAGCCGTCAACACTTTTTGAAAAGTTTTTTTATTTTTTTTTCATTATTTTTCCAACTTCACTTGTATATATTGAAATTTAAGGTTTTTTTATTTTAACCTTATTGAAAAAAAATACAAAAAAATGGGTCAAGTTTATAATTAATAATAAATGACCCATAATTTTTTATAAAATATTTTTTATTTTTCTCTAATCATTATTACACTATTTATAAAAATAACGTAATAATTTAATATATTTTTTGTTATTTGTAAAATAATAGTAATTACTTTAATAAAGCCTTAGCTTTGTTAACTACGTTCTCTACTGTAAATCCAAAGTGCTTAAATAGTTCTTCAGCAGGTGCTGATGCTCCAAATGTAGTCATTCCTACTACATCGCCTTCGAATCCAACATACTTATACCAAGGCATTGGTTCCCCAGCTTCAACTGCCAGTCTAGTTCTCACACTTGATGGTAATATTTCTTCTTTGTATGCACAATCCTGATCTTCAAATAAATCTATACAAGGAACTGATACTACTCTTACTGATTTACCGGCTTTTTCTAGTTCTTCCTTTGCACCTACAGCAAGTTCAACTTCTGATCCAGAAGCCATTATTATTAAATCAATATTTTCTTTATTAGAAGCTTCTTCTAGTATGTACGCTCCCTTAAAGGCATCTTGAGAAGATCCCTTTAACTGTGGTAAATTTTGTCTAGTAAGTACTAATGCTGTTGGTCTATCCTTTGACTGCATAGCAGTAGCCCAAGCTACAGCAGTTTCTGTATAATCTGCTGGCCTAAATACATTTATATTAGGTATTGATCTTAACATAGCTAATTGTTCTACTGGTTCATGAGTTGGCCCGTCTTCGCCTACACCTATACTGTCATGAGTTAATACATATGTCACTGGTAATCCCATTAATGCAGCTAATCTTATCATCGGTTTCATAAAATCACTGAATACAAAGAATGTAGCACAGAATGGCTTTAATCCACCATGTAGATATATACCACTTGTTATTGCTGTCATACCCATTTCTCTTACTCCGAAGTGTATGTTTCTTCCTCCTCTATTCTGTGGAGAGAAGAATCCTGCATCTTTCATTTCTGATTTATTTGAAGGTGCAAGGTCTGCAGATCCTCCCACTAAGTTTGGATACAAATCTTTTAATTTATTTATAATCGTTCCTGATGTCGCTCTTGTAGCCATAGACTTATTTTCAAATTCCCAATATTCTTTAGAATCCATTATTTTAGACATATCTACATCAGCAAAATATTCATCCCATAATTTTTTCATTTCAGGATATTCTTTTGTATATGCTGCAAACATTTCATTCCACTCATTTTCTTTTTGAATGCCATTTTCAGCCAATTCACTATAGTGATTATATATATCATCAGAAATTTCAAATTCATTTTGACTTTCCCATCCTAAGCATTCTCTAAAAGCTTGTACATTTTCAGCGCCTAGAGGTTCACCATGAGCACTCGCCTTACCTACCTTAGCTGGACAACCAAATCCTATTTGTGTTTTATTTATTATTATAGATGGTTTATTTTTTTCGGCCTTAGCTTCTTCAATAGCCTTAGAAATTGCCTCTAAATCATTTCCATCTTTTACTACTATTACCTGATATCCAAAGGCCTTGAATCTTGCTTCTACATCTTCAGTAAATGCAAAATCAGTATCTCCTTCTATTGTAATATTATTTGAATCATAAAGTATTATAAATTTGTCTAGCTTTAAAGTACCTGCTAAAGATAATGCTTCATAAGATACACCTTCCATCAGGCAACCATCTCCTGTCATTGCAAATGTATAATGGTCAACTACTGGATAGTTTTCCTTATTAAATACTTCTGCAAGGTGAGCTTCTGCTATAGCCATACCAACTGCTGTAGATACACCAGCACCTAGAGGACCTGTAGTTGCTTCTATCCCTTTAGTGTGACGATACTCTGGATGCCCTGGAGTCAAAGATCCAAACTGTCTAAATTTCTTTAATTCTTCGATAGTTACACCTTCATATCCAAACATATGAAGTAGAGAATATATTAAAGCTGAGCCATGACCTGCAGATAAAATAAATCTATCTCTATTTTCCCAGTTAGGATTTTTTGGATTGTGGTTCATATGGTTGGCCCACAATTCATAGGCTGCTGGCGCTGCTCCTAAAGGTAAACCAGGATGTCCTGAGTTCGCTTTTTGAACCTGATCAGCTGATAAAACTCTTAATGCGTTTACTGCTTTTTGATTTATATTCATATATAAACTCCTCTCAAATTAATAGTTAAGATATATTATAGTACATTTATACAAATACTTAAATATATCTTTATAAAATATTTGAAAATTACAAATTTCCTATAATAAGTTTAGTTTTTATGGAAATCGCTTTCTTTTATTTATTTCTTTCTTTTTTATCTATTTTATTAAATTTTTATCTATCAATCTTAAAAAATCTCTGTATTTTACGATATATTCTTTTTTGAAATTTTTATAAGATTTACAGTGACCTTTATTATCAAAAATGATTAATTCAGTAGTTGCTACGCTTTTGTCCCGCAGCTTGACGCTCTCACCATAAGGAATCACCCTATCACTTTTTCCATGAATAAGCAAAATCGGACAAACTACCTTACATATTTCATCTAAAGGACTTATATCTTTAGGATCAATTCTACTTTTCTTTTCCATAAATTTTAATACTAGATAATTAAATGGTATTTTGGGAAGCTTTGTCCAAACATTTAAATTGTTTTCTAAATAATTTTTTAAATTAGAAAATGGGCTATCACAAACTAAGCCAATTATATCTTTATTATTTGATGCTGCTAATATTGCAGTTGAGGCTCCCATAGAAATACCATGAACTATTATAGGACAGTTAGATTTTTTCTTAGCAAAAGCTATAGCCTCCAATAAATCCTCTTTCTCTCTTTTTCCACTAGTCGTATTTCCACCTTGGGATCTGCCTTGACCAGAATAATCAAAAGTCAATATATTAGCCCCTATAGAGTTCATCCAAACAAAAAAATCATATGCTGAAAAAGTAGGACTTTCTCTATTTTCCATGTAACCATGCGAATAAACTAGTGTGAATGTTGGATTATGTGCTGGTATATACCAACCATATATTTGGTTTCCTTGGGACATAAATTGTATATTTTCGTAATCTAGTCCTAACATGTCCTTAGGGTTTGACATAAGAGCTAGTCTCTTCGGATTATTTAATTTATAACTTACTTGATGACTAATATAAAAAATAATAAAAATACTAATCATAACTGCTGTAAATACTATAATCAATAAATATTTTAAAAACATAAGGGCCTACTTTCTATTATTATTTTCGTTTGTACTTACTATAACTTATATTTTAATGTATACATAAAAAATATGTAAGAGATTAAAACTTATTTTTTCAATAATTTTCGAAAATTTAAAAATATTTTTTATTTTATTTTCAAATAAGTATTTACTTTATAGTTTTTTTGCTATATAATTAATCTCAACTTAATAAAGGATAGAGGTGCGATCGACATCAGTACTTTCAAACAATGTAGGCAAACAGTTTGTAAGGAAAGGGGACGTCGCCGAAATTGTATATGTTTTGCTTGGCATATACTTTTGGAATGATGGTTAAGAGCTGTTGTTTTGTCATTATTTAGGTAATAATGGAGTGCTAACCGGTATAAATCAAACTATTGAATTGTTGCGGGACAAATGTATACTCTACATTTGTTTTTTTATTTATAAAACCGTGGCTACACTCCATATACCAAAAAATAATGGAGTGCTAACCACAATGTCAAAAACTTTTAGACAAATGTAGGCCTCCTATATTTGTCTTTTTTTATAGGCAAATCTATCCACCAAAAATTTATATTGAGTTTAATATTAAAATTGGAGGAATTATGAAAAGTATATCAGTTTTAAAATTTGGAGGAAGTTCCGTAAGTACTATTGGAAAAATTAAAAACATTTCATCTTACTTAAAAAATAGGATAGAAAATAATGAAAAGTTAGTAGTGGTTGTCTCAGCGATGGGTAAAACGACTGATAGCCTTTTAAAACAAGTCGAAGAAATAACAGAAAATCCAGATGTTAGAGAGCTTGATTCTCTACTTGCCATAGGTGAGCAAAATACAATTTCCTTAATGGCAATCACCTTAAATGATATAGGTGTAAAATCTAGATCTCTAACTGGTATTCAAGCAGGTATAAAAACATTTGGACAGCATACAAAAAGTAAAATTGCAGATATAAATTCAGATTATTTGCTAAAACAGCTTGAAGAATATGACATTCTAGTTATTGCAGGATTTCAAGGATTCAATGAAAATCTAGAAATCACTACTCTAGGAAGAGGGGGATCTGATACTAGTGCGGTAGGGCTAGCCGCTTCTATTGCCTGCCCTTGTGAAATATATACAGATGTTGATGCTGTATATGGGACTGATCCTAGAATATATCCAGATGCTAAGGCAATAGAACAAATATCTTACGAAGAAATGTTAGAGCTTTCAGCTTTAGGTGCTGGAGTATTGGAAACAAGATGTGTGGAAATAGCAAAAAACTACAATGTACCACTATATTTAGGAAAAACTTTAGCTAATACGAAAGGAACTTGGATTATGAGTAATACAGATTTGATAGAAAAGAAAGTAGTAACAGGAGTTGCATTAGATCAAGATATATTACATGTTACTTTAACTTGTAAAAAATGCAATCCAGATTTTGTTCAAGCTTTATTTGACCAATTGGATAGACTTAGCATAAATATAGATATGATTAGCCAAATTCTAGTAAATGATGAAATCAGTATCTCATTCACTTGTAAGAATACTGACAAAAACTTTTTAAAAGATGCACTAGATACTCTAAAGACATCTTATCCAAGCTTAAATCATTCAATTAGAACAGATTGTGCCAAAGTATCTATTGTAGGTTCAGGAATGAGAGATGTCAGTGGTGTAGCTGCAAGAGCTTTTAGAATATTAGGTTCAAATGGAATAGATTTTTATCAAGTAACAACTTCAGAAATATCTATCTCATATGCAATAGATGCACAAAAATCATTGGATGCAGTAAGAATTCTATGCGAAGAATTCAATATATAACTATAATTTTGGAGGTAATTGAATGGCAAATTTTGCAATAGTTGGAGCTACAGGTGTAGTCGGAACAAAAATGATAGAGCGACTAGAAGAATCAAATCTACAGGTTGATAATATATATTTGATGGCATCATCAAAATCTGCTGGTAAAATCTTAAAATTTAGAGGTAAGCAAGTTATAGTTGAAGAGCTAAATGAACATTCATTTGATAAAGATATAGATTATGCCCTCTTCTCTGCTGGTGGTTCTACATCAAAAAAATTTGCACCTATAGCGGAAAAACATGGAGTAATAGTAATAGACAATTCAAGTGCTTGGAGAATGGATCCACAAATTGATTTAGTAGTACCAGAGTGTAACAAACCTATGCTAAATAGAAAGATAATAGCTAATCCCAACTGTTCTACTATTCAATCCGTAGTACCTCTAAAGCCTATACATGAAACTTTTGGATTAAAAAGAATTACCTATACAACTTATCAGGCTGTATCTGGATCAGGAATCGGAGGAATTAACGATTTAAAAAATGGACAAGAAGGTATAGAACCACAAAAATATCCTCACCCAATTTACAATAACGTCTTACCGCATATAGACGATTTTTTAGAAAATGGATACACAAAAGAAGAAATGAAAATGATAAACGAAACAAAGAAAATCTTATCTCTTGATGATAATGTACAAATAACAGCAACATGTGTTCGAGTTCCAGTTTTTAATTCACACTCTGTTGAAATAGATATCAGCCTTGAAAAACCTGCTAGTGTAGATGGAATCAGACAAATTCTAGAAAATGCCCCAGGTGTAGTATTAATAGATAAGCCACAAAATAATCAATACCCTATGCCATTAAATGCTACAGGTCAAGATAAAGTTCTAGTTGGAAGAATTAGAAAAGATATATCACAAGAAAATAGTTTTCATATTTGGTGTGTTGCTGACAATATCAGAAAAGGAGCCGCAAGTAACGCAGTACAAATCGCAGAAATGTTAGAAAATAAGTAATAGAAACACTAATCTAAAAACAAATAATTTCGTATTTATACAATACTGGAGGTATTAAAAATGACATCACTATTTAGAGGAGTAACAACAGCACTAGTAACCCCAATGAACCAAGATATGACCGTAGACTATGACTCATACAGAAGATTTGTAAGATTTCAATTGGATTCTGGTATAAATGGTCTGGTCATATCTGGCACTACAGGAGAAGGCTCAACTTTAACAATGGATGAAAAATTGGAATTACTAAAAATAGCTTTAGAAGAAAGAAAAAATTTAGATGTCCCAGTTATTTTAGGTACTGGATCAAACAATACAACACAAACTATAATAAATACTAGAATTGCAAAGGAAAATGGAGCTGATGCTGCCCTAATAGTTACACCTTATTACAATAAAACTAGTCAAAAAGGATTGATTGCTCACTACTTTGCAATAGCAGATGCTGTAAATATACCGATAATACTTTACAACGTACCTGGACGTACTGGCATGACAATTAGCCCTGAAACAGTAGCAGAACTATCTAAGCACAAAAATATAATAGCCTTAAAAGATGCAACTGGAGATATGAATTACTTAGAAAGTATTAAAGCTATAGTTGATGAAAATGCAGACTTTTCTTTATATAGCGGGGATGATGGTACATTCTTTGATTTTTTAGTACATGGTGGAGATGGCGTAATTAGCGTAATATCAAATACTTCCCCAAAATCATTTATTGGAGTATATAAGGCATTTACAAATGGGGATATTCAATCCGCCAGAAAAATACAAAACAGATTAAATCCATATATAAAATCACTCTTCTCTGATGTCAGCCCGACTCCAGTAAAAGTTGTATTAAATGATATGGGATATTGCAAAGATATTTTTAGATTACCTTTAATACCTACGAATGACACAGTGAGAAAAAACGTACTAGAACATTATAGAAAAGTACTAGACTTGGAGGTATAATATGAAATTAATTTTAAGTGGATATGGTACTATGGGAAAAGTAGTCGAGGAGCTTGCTATAGAAAAAGGTCACCAAATAGTAGGTGTATTTTCTACTATTAATATAGAAAATTGCCCATACCAAATAATCAGTGATGCTGAACGTTTAGCTAATGCAGATGCAATTATAGACTTCTCTCATCCAAACAACACAAAAAGATTATTAGAAGGAGCAAAGATACATAAATTGCCAATTATAGTTGCAACCACAGGAGCTAGAGACCAATTGCAGAATCTTATGAATCAAGCTTCACAATACTGTCCTATATTTTTCAGTGCCAATATGAGTTACGGTGTTCATGTTTTTACTCAGGCATTAAAATACCTGACTCCCCTATTATCAGAGAGTTTTGATATAGAAATAATAGAAAGGCATCACAACAAAAAAATAGATGCCCCAAGTGGTACTGCTATAAAACTATTAGAAGCAATACAAGAAATAGATTCTTCATTTATACCTATTTACGATAGAAGTCAAACTGAACATAAAAGAGATAAAAAAGAAATTGGTATGAGTTCCATTAGAGGTGGCACAATAGTAGGCGAACATGAGGTCTTATTTGCTGGAACAGATGAAGTAATTGAAATTACCCATAGAGCTCAATCGAAACGAATATTCGCAGATGGTTCAATAAAAGCTGCTCAAAAAATAAAAGATTTTTCTGCAGGCTTTTATACATTCAGTAATTTATAAAATTTTTGTAAATTACAAGACTATATTAAAATTATGCCTATAAAACATTTATCAATGTAAATAATAAACTGATATAAAAATAAATATAATAATCTTATCCTGTCCAAGTATATTCAATAAAAATCAAATACTTGGGTAGGAATAACTATATATAATAAACTAGGAGGAAAAATGGAAAAGAATTTTTTAACTTCAGAGGAAATAATAAATTATATCGCTACATCTAAAAAGCAAAGTCCTGTAAAGGTATATATAAAGGGAAATTTGGATCAGATAGACTTTGCAGATATAAGAAATTTTGGAAGCAATATTTCTAAGGTACTTTTTACACACCAAGATATTTGGGAAAAACTACTGGAAGAAAATAAGGACTCCATTGAAGATTACATCGTGGAAAGTGATAGAAAAAATAGTGCTATTCCCCTAATAGATATGTCAAACATAAAGGCAAGAATTGAACCAGGAGCATTTATTAGAGAACACGCCATAATAAAAGATAATGCTGTAGTAATGATGGGAGCAATCATAAATATTGGAGCTGTAGTTGGAGAAGGAACTATGATAGATATGGGAGCTGTACTAGGCGGAAGAGCTACAACAGGAAAAAATGTTCATGTTGGAGCAGGTGCTGTACTAGCTGGTGTAATCGAACCAGCAAATGCTGATCCTGTAATAGTAGAAGATAATGTACTAATAGGTGCAAATGCTGTAATACTAGAAGGTGTACATATAGGGAAAGGTGCTGTAGTCGCAGCGGGTGCTATAGTCACTGAAGATGTTCCAGCAGGTGCTGTAGTCGCAGGTGTACCAGCAAAAATAATCAAGAAATCAAGCGATGTAAATGGAGAAAAAATAAGCATAATAGATGCGTTAAGAAATTTAGATTAATTGAGTTATAGGCTCAAGTCTACCTAGTTTATATATTTTATAGAGAAAGGAAGATTATATGAATATAACGACATTAGATGATATAAAAAGATGGAGGCATCATATACACAGTAGACCCGAGCTTTCTATGCAAGAATTTGAAACGGCTAAGTACATTAGAACGGAATTGGAAAAGATGGACATCAAGTATATGACTCCTATGCAAACAGCTACTATAGTATATTTAGAAGGAAAATCAGACAAAACAATAATGCTAAGAGCCGATATAGATGCCCTTCCCATAATGGAAGAAAATAATATAGAATATAAATCTTTAAATCCTGGAGTAATGCATGCATGTGGACATGATGCGCATGCTACTATGCTACTAGGTGCTACAAAAGAATTAAACGAATTGTATAAATCTGGCGAATTGGCAAACAATGTACTAATAGTATTTCAACCTTCTGAAGAAGCAAACTCAGGAGCATACCATTTGATAAAAAATTTCGACTTTAGATCATATAATATAACTGCTGCATTCGCTCTACACGTAAATCCAGATTACGAAGAAGGGACAATTATCAGCCGTTCTGGTGCAATAATGGCAAGCTGTAATGAATACCACATTGATTTTCACGGAAAATCTGCACATGTGGGCCTAAGAGAAAAAGGAATTAATGCTTTACATGCCGCTGTAATGGTTTATCAGGAATTATCAACTATACCAACATATTACTTGGATAGCAAACATACAAATATTATACACGTGGGTAAAATGGACGTAGGCGAAGTGATGAATGCCGTACCATCTTTTGGACATATTCAAGGAACAATTAGAACTTACGATATTAAGGATAGAGAGTTAATAAAAAAGAGGATTAAAGAAATCTGTGATGGTATAGAAAAATCTACAAAATGTAGAATTGAGCCTCGTTTTAATCCAGCTCATCCACCTGTCATGAATGTCCAAAAATTAATACCATATGCTGAAAAAGCGACTATGAGCGTAGGTGCTAAATTTATATTAAAAGAATATCCTTACCTACTAGGTGAAGATTTCTCTTTTTATTCTGATATAGCTCCTATAAACTTTTCATTTATAGGCATTAGAAATGAGGAATTAAAATACACTTCAGGGTTACATACTCCTACAATAATGATGAGAGATGAGGTACTTCCATACGGTGTAGATTATTTCGTTAATATAGCCAATGCAGAATATCAATAAGCAATAAACATATAAGACACTATAGATTTCTATAGTGTCTTATTAATCTAAAATATAGAATTTGAAGGTGATAATATGGAAAATGCAAATCTCACAATAGACTTAAATGCTCTATATAAAAATGCTAAATATATAAACGACAATACCAATGGTGGCTTAATAGCTACTGTAAAGAATAACGCTTACAATTTTGGTTTAAAAGAGTCTGTTGAAACATTTTACAAAGCTGGTGTACGTAATTTTGCAACAACATCCATTAGAGACGCTATATTTATTAGAAATTTGTATAAAGATGTCATGATTTTATCCCTAAACCCTTGTATAGAATTTGAGACTCTCAAAGAACATAAAATTTCATGTGTTCTTCCAACACTAAGTTTTTTGAAAAATAATTTAGAAAACATGAAAGATATTTCTTGGCACCTCGAGTGGGCAGGTTTAATGAGACGCTCAGGTTGTACTAGCCAAAATGAGCTAATAGAAATTATAAAACTAGCTAAAGAAAATAATATAAAGCTAGATGGGATTTGGATGCATTTTTCTTATGCAGATGAATTTGATCAAAATAATACATATGAAAAAGAAAAAGAACTATGGTTTGATATACTTGAACAAGCCATAAAAATTCATAAATTTAATTACATACACGCTCAAAATAGTGCATCATATGCAAGAGATTCTAAATTTAAAAATCATACACATGTGAGGATTGGAATTAGCCTATATGGTTGTCCACCATATTCTAAGTGCGATTTATCAAATAACCACTATGGATTGACTTTATCAGCAAAAGTTGTAGCTATAAATCACTTGAAAAAAAATGAATCCATCGGTTACTCATCTTCTTTCATAGCAAATGAAGATACTAAGGTAGCCATAATAAATTTAGGATATGGTGATGGTTTAATTAGAAAAAGAGTAAATGGTTTTGATGTAGAGATAAATTCTACAAGATATCCTCTAGTCTCAATGATGATGAGCCACACAGTAGCAATAGTAGATGATAAAGTAAATGTAGGAGATACGGTATATTTTTACAGTAAATCTATACCAGTCTATGAATTTACTCAAAAAGGAGTCGGAACAAATTCTGAACAAATATCTCCTCTTAACTACGACTCTTTAGATGTAAAGTATATACCTTGCAATTATTAATATATTTTAGTAAAATACTATTAATGACAATAATCATATAAAATTATTTAAGCTTTACATAATATGCTATAATATAATTATGAATTAAAAGAAAAACTGAATTTTTTCAGGAAAGGGAAATATAATGAAATTACATGGAAATTCGATAATAAACGAATCTTCGCACTTAGAAATAGGTGGAATGGACTGTGTAGATTTAACTACTGTATATTCTACTCCCATTTTCGTTTATGATGAAAATTTAATACGCCAACAGTGTAGAAGATTTCATAAAGTCTTGTCAGAATCCGGTTTGGATTATCATATATCATATGCTAGTAAGGCTTTTTTATGCAAAGAAATTGTAAGGATTATGCAAGAAGAAAACATGGGACTAGATGTTGTATCCCAAGGTGAAATGTTTAATGCTCTATCAGTAGAATTTGATTCTAAATCAATACATTTTCACGGCAACAATAAAACTCCAAGCGAAATTGATTATGCAATAAAAAATAATATAGGCTGTTTTGTAATAGATAGCATCGATGAAATTTACAAAGTGGAAAAAGCATGTGCTCGTGCTGAGAAAAGTGTAAATTGTCTTTTAAGGTTAACACCTGGCGTAGAAGCACATACACATGAATTCATCACTACTGGCAATGAAGATTCAAAATTTGGAATGAATATAGATAATGGAGAAGCTTTAAAGGCTTTTAAAATATTAATAGAATCTGAATATCTTAATTTAAAAGGTTTTCATTTTCATATTGGTTCACAAATTTTTGGTACTGATGGCACAAAAGCTGCTATTAATAAAGTATTCGATTGGATGAGTTCAATAGAAACAAACTACCCATTTAAAACTGAAGTTCTAAATATTGGTGGCGGATTTGGTATTAGATATACTGCCGAAGACATTTCTTATCCTATAGAGGATGCCCTAAATGATATAATTTTGCACTTAAAAGAATCTTCAGTATTTTATAGCATAGATATGCCACAGCTTTGGTTAGAACCAGGTAGATCAATTGTAGGCGAAGCAGGTACTACACTTTATACAATTGGCACTATAAAAGAAATACCAGGTATAAGAACATATGTATCAGTTGATGGAGGAATGACAGATAATATCAGAACATCTCTATATGGTGCAAAATATGAAGTAGCCATAGCTAATAAAATGAATGACAAGGCTACTGAATTGGTTACTATTGCAGGTAAATGTTGTGAATCTGGTGACATTTTAGCAAGAGATGTAAAGATTCCTAAAGCAGAAGTAGGTGATATTTTAGCAATGTCTTGTACAGGCGCTTATCACTACTCTATGGCATCAAATTACAACCATATGCCAAAACCATCAGTCATATTCGTAAAAGATGGTCAGTCTAAAGTTGCTATTAAAAGGGAATCTTATGAAGATATGATAAAAAACCAAGTATAAGATGATATACTCATAACATAAAAATATATAATTTGTATAATAAAAAGTAAGTTCTAAAAACACATTACAAAGTTTTCTGAACTTACTTTTTTATTATATAAATCTTATATTAATTATCACAAAAATTATTTTAAGGTATATAACACATTTTTTAATTCTTCAATAGAATCCACAAAAACCAAGGATTCCTTGTAGTCATAATGTGATTGGACTTTTAAAGACTCATATATTTGTCTAAAATTATCACTAATCCCACCAAAACCCTTTAATATTATTATTTTTTTGCCAGTTATTATAGCTGTCACCAATTCAAATAAAGTTCCCCAATTACCTTCCAAACTGAGTACAATATTTGCTTCCTCAATCAATGGTAGCGATCTTAATAAAAATCTACTATTATGAGATTTGTCATTCTTGTCTAGATAAATAAAGCTACTACATCCATCTATTGGATGTTTATATTCATTAGTGTGCTCTTCATAATTTGCAGCTGGAGAATATCCTATTACCCTGCCTCCACTCTCAACACATGCTTTTCCTAATAAATATGGAAATCCGTCACAAGCTCCTGTTGAAAGTTCAATTTTATTTTCTGCAAGCCACTGCCCTATATTTTCTATATCTTGCCTTTGATCTTCTGTGAACTGATTACCCAATGAAGATCCTCCTATTACAGCACATCTCATAATACCACTCCTTTATTCAATGACCTTTTACTATCTATTTTTTTCTGAGTGTTCTCAAATAATTCTTTATATGGTCTGGCACTCTTCTACTCTCTATGGCTTTTTGAATGGATTTATTATGCACAAATTTATCTAATTTTCCATCTTCAATTAGCTTAATTGCCATATCATATTGCTTTATAATTGCATAACTGTAATACCAAGCAATAGCCATATTTATATAATAATGATCTGACTTTATTTTTGCAAGTTCATACAGCATATCTTCTCTAAAATTATCATCTAGATAATTATTCATAAGAGTAACTATTGCAAATCTGACAGTATAGGGATGATTACTTTTTATCCACTCCATTATTTTATCTAATACTTGAACAGGATATTTTTTGAAAAGCTTTGGAGAAAATGAGTCACAAGTTGACCAATTATCTATATATGGTAATATTTTTTCAACTTCAATAATTAGTTTATCAAAGTCTTTAATTGATGCAACTATCTGGCAATGTAAGAAATATTCCTCAAAATATTGGTGTGGCAATTCATTTATAAATTCTTCTGATTGACTACTTTTTATAAATTCATTGGCAAATTTCCTAAGTACAGGTACTCTCACTCCTATAATTTTTTCCTTATCTATATTCGGAATCAATTTTGCAGCAAAATCCCTATAACTTAAATCTTGCAATTTAAAAAGTTCTTCTTTTACAGCAATCATATATTATACCTCTATACCAAAAGCGTATGAAGTCATAGATATTGATCCTAGTGAAATTTCTTCGTTAAAAACTCTTGGTTTCTGTCCCACACTTGCACCAAGAACATATATTAATGGCAAGTAGTGATCCGGTGTCGGTACAGCATACATAGAACTTGGGTTTTCTTTGTAATTAATCACATTCTCATATTTATTATTTATTATACTATCTTTTATATATTTATCAAATTCCTCTGATTCCTTAGTCCCTTTCCCATTATTCCATTGAACTTGCCTAAGGTTATGTACTATATTTCCACTTCCTACAATTAGATAACCTTCTCTACGTAATTTACTAATTTCTTGGCCAAATTTATACATTTCCTCTGTGCTAATATTATCATCAACACTCAATTCCACGATTGGTATATCTGCCTTAGGGAACATATGAACCATTACAGTCCAAATTCCATGATCTATACCCCACTCATTATTAATATTCAAATTCAACTTCTCATTATCTGCCAATCTTTTTGCCAATTCAGGTAAGCCTTCTACAGGATATTTAACTTGATATAATTCATCAGGAAATCCATACATATCATATATCTGCTTGGGATTTTTTTCAGAATTCACATATGAACCCTTTGTAAACCAATGAGCAGATATTGCTATAATTGCCTTTGGTTTTCCAAACTGGCTTACTATTTTATCACCTAATTCCTTAAATTTTCTTGTTACATTGCTATCTTCCAAAGCCATCATAGGACTACCATGACCTAAAAAAATTGTTGGCATCATATCATTTTTCATAAAAGCCTCACTTTCATTTTATAAGATATTTTATAAAATAAAAGATAAGTCAATCGCCTTATCCTTTATTTTAATTTCAATAGTGATTTAAATTTTATTTCTACAATAGCCCCATCTCTACCAAGTCTTTTACGAATGGTGTTGCTGGCCTTTCTTTTATATCTTCTGGAGTACCAAATTGTTGAGCTATTCCGTTATCCATAACCAAGACCTTAGTACCAAGTTTTAAGGCTTCCAAAATATCATGAGTTATCAAAACTATGGTGATACCAGTTTGTTTATGTATTTTTTTCATTTCTCTTTGTAACTGGTACCTAGTAATTGCATCTACTGCTCCAAATGGCTCATCCATAAGTAATATATCAGGTGAAGATGCATAAGATCTAGCTATCCCTACTCTCTGTACCTGACCTCCCGATAATTCAGAAGGGTACCTTTTTCTAATATCTAATGGCAAATCTACCATCTCTAAATTTTTATTGACAATATCATTAATTTCTTCTTTTGACATTTTCAGGAGTTTTGGAACATATGAAATATTTTCTTCTACAGTCATATGAGGAAATAATACATTACCTTGAATTGCATATCCTATTTTCTTTCTTAGCTCTATGACATCAGTATCTTTAATATCTTGTCCATGAACCAAAACCCTTCCTTCATCTGGGGTTACTAGCCCATTTATCATTTTCATTAAAGTAGTTTTTCCACTACCTGAACCACCAATTATTGTCAAGAATTCTCCTTTTCTAATTGATAAGTTAATATTATCTACAGCTTTTTTATCTTTATATATTTTGCTTACATTTTCATATTTAATCACTTCTGGCATTTATTTTTTCACCTCCAATAAACCGGCTTCTTTTAGGAATTTTCTTGCCACATCACGAGGTTTTTTCTTATTAGTCTCTACATCATTATTCATTTGTGCCATCTTTTCCTCTGAAATTTTTCCTTCCAGCTTTTTCAACACTCTCTTTAATTCAGGGTGCTTTCTCAAAGTTTCATTTCTTATAAGGGTTCCTGCTTTATATGAGGGATAGAATTTTTTATCATCTTTTAGTACTACTATATTAGGATCTGTAAGCTGCCCGTCAGTTGTAAATACAGTCATTGCATCTATCTCTTTTTTCTTAATTGCCTCATATTTTAAACCATTATCCATATCTTTTTCAGACTTAAACTTAAAATCATAGGCCTTACTAATAGCTTTAAATCCATCTTCTCTTTCAAAAAAGTCATATTCTGCACCAAATATAAATTCTGAAGAATGTTTTGCAAGATCTGAATAAGTTTTTATTTTATATTTTTCAGCCAAATCTTTTCTAATAGCAATGGAATAAGAATTATTAAATCCATACATTCCTACCCAACTCATATCATATTTTTTATTATATTGACTTTGCAATTTATTGAACATTGATTCATCATAAGGATTTTCATTTTTCAATACTATCTGCCAAGCTGTTCCAGTATATTCTGTATACATATCAAAATCACCTTTTTCCATACCTGGATGAATATTTCCAGTTCCTCCACCTACACCTTGTGTAAGCTCAACATCTAAATCCGTGTTCTCTTGAACCAATAATGATAATATTTCACCCATTATATAACCTTCTGTAACAGGTTTAGATGCTATATGAACAGTATTAGTTTTTTTAGCATATGCAAAAATACCAAAAACAGCTAACAAAATACATACTATAGAAACAAAAACTATCTTTATTCTTTTACTAAATCTTCTATGCTTTATTAAATATTTCTCTACTAGGCCTAATAAAAAATCACATATTAAAGCTAAAAGAGCAACTAATATACTCCCTGCTAAAATCATAGTTGCACTATTAGTGGATATACCTCTATATATTGCAACACCTAATCCTCCCGCTCCAACAAATGAAGCTATACCTGCAAGTGCTATTGTCATAGTAACCATATTTCTAAGTCCTGACATAAGAACTGGTATAGCCAAAGGTAATTTTATTTTGTACAAAATCTGACTTTTTGTACTTCCCATAGCTTCAGCTGCTTCTACTATTCCTGGATCGATATTTTTAATTCCGGTATAGGTATTTCTAACCATCGGCAATAATCCATAAACCGTCAATGCTATGATAGCTGTAGTATCACCTATTCCTGTAAAAGAAATCAATACACCAAGTAATGCGATAGCAGGTATAGTATAAACAATATTCACTATGCCTAATACAAAACTTGCAAATCTATCATGTTCAGATATCAAGATACCTATAGCTATACCCAATATTGATGCCATAAGTACCGATATTGCGGAAATTTTAAAGTGGTTTAAAAGCAAACCAGCAAAAAAATCCCATTGACTAGTTATCAAATCGATAACTCCTAACATAAAACACCTCCTGTTATTAAAAAACGAATATATCTATTCGCTATATTTATTATAATTATAGTCTCTTTTGTTTTTTACCCAATTCTAATAATAATAAGTAAATAAATGTGTTAAAGCCCAATATTTATTATTTTATATATTTTTTATTTTCAGATTTAAACTTATTTTTTTGAAATTATTGAATTTTTATAAAAAATATCTTGTATTGTATACAGAATAGTGTTAAAATACTTTTTAAACATAGTTGAGCCTAGTGCTGCTTCTATAGAAGGAGGAGGAACAAATAGTGAAATCATTAAAAATAGGAATATTTGGTCTTGGAACTGTTGGTACAGGAACCATGGATATTCTAAATACGAACACCAAATTGATTGAAAAGCAAATAGGTCAGTCGTTGACCATCAAAAAGGTTTGTGTTAAGGATACCGGAAAAACCCGATCCATTGACACCGGAACAACGATAATGACCTCAAATATAAATGATATACTTGATGATCCAGAAATAGACATCATTGTAGAACTAATTGGTGGTATTGACATATCCAAATCGATTATAGAATCAGCATTTATACGAGGTAAACATGTAGTGACAGCAAATAAAGATCTCGTTGCCCTCTATGGCAAAGAACTCACACAACTCGCTAAAAAAAATAATTGTCAATTCTTATTCGAAGCCGCAGTCGCAGGCGCAATACCTATATTACATTCTTTACAATTCTCACTAATGGCTAACCATATAAAAAAAATCGGAGGTATAGTCAATGGTTCTACAAATTACATTCTCACTAGAATGGAAGTCGAAAAATTATCACTGGAACAAATAATAGAAGATGCCACAAAACTTGGATATCTTGAATCAGATCCAAGTGCAGACTTAGATGGTCTAGACGCAGCAAGAAAATGTGCAATACTTGCTAGCATCGGTTTTCATAATCTTGTCACTTATAATCAAGTATACTCATCAGGAATTTCAAATATCACACTAGAAGACATAGAATATGCAAGAAAATTAGGATATAAAATTAAATTATTAGCTATTGCAGAAAACAACAAAGACTCAGTGGTTGCAAGAGTACATCCCGCACTACTCCCAATCACACATCCACTATCACACGTGAACTATGAATATAATGCCGTCTACGTGAATGGAGACAAATTGGGTTCTACAATGTTCTATGGAAGTGGAGCTGGTTCATTGCCTACAGGATCAGCAGTTGTAAACGATATAATACAAATAGCTAAAAATATAATAAACAATGGTAAATACGAATATGCCTACGATATCTGTGAAAATAAAAAAGTAATGGATATAAAAGATTTATCATTTCCTTATTATTTAAAACTACAAGCAAATCATGAAAAGGCCAGCACAAGTCATATCATTGATGTTTTAAGTAATAATAATATAATTTTAAATTCTATAGACAAGTATGAAAATAAAAAAAATGGACAAGTAATCAAAAAATATGTGATAACAACAGAAGAATGTAAAGAAAAAGACTTTGATTTAGCATTGAAAGATATAAAAAAATTAAATTTTGTAGAAAAAATAGAAAATATAATAAGAATTGAAAGGAATTTATAATATGGCATGGCAAGGATTAATAAATAAATATAAAGATTATTTACCCATAAATGAAAACACTCCATTCGTATCACTATACGAAGGTAACACTCCACTAATAAGAAGTCTAAATCTCAGCAAAGATTTAGGAATAGACCTGTACTTTAAATATGAGGGGCTAAATCCTACAGGCTCATTCAAAGATAGGGGCATGGTTATGGCAGTAGCAAAAGCTTTAGAAGATAAGTCCTCTACAATAATGTGTGCCAGCACAGGAAATACATCAGCATCAGCAGCGGCATATGGTGCTAGGTTTGGATTAGATACAATAGTTTTAATACCAGATGGATATATTGCAATGGGCAAACTAGCTCAAGCCCTACAATATGGTGCTAAAGTAGTCGCAATAAATGGAAATTTTGATAAAGCCTTAAATTTAGTAAGAGATATCACTGAAAAAAATCCAATCACTCTAGTAAATTCATTAAATCCATTTAGGATAGAAGGTCAGAAAACTTCTGCCTTTGAAATAGTTGACGCTTTGGGGGATGCTCCTGATTACTTGGGTATTCCAGTTGGAAATGCAGGTAATATCACAGCTTATTGGAAAGGTTTCAAAGAATATAAAGAAAATAATATATCATATAAACTTCCTAAAATGAAAGGCTATCAAGCACTAGGTGCTTCGCCAATAGTCAATGGTCATCCTTTTGAGAATCCAGAAACGATTGCTACAGCAATAAGAATAGGTAATCCAGCATCATGGAAAAAAGCAGAAATTGCTAGAGATGAATCAGGCGGATCAATACAGGCTGTAAGCGATGATGAGATATTACAGTCTTACAAGTTATTATCAAGCCAAGAAGGAATATTTGCTGAACCAGCATCAGCAGCGTCATTAGCAGGAATAATTAAATCTGTAAAAAATGGGGAAATAGAAAAAAGATCAAGAGTTGTATGCGTACTAACTGGTAATGGTCTTAAAGATCCAGATACTTGTTTAAAATCCGCACAAAAACCTCAATCAATACCTGCAGATTTAAATAGCGTATTATCTTTGATAAGAAAGTAGAGGTAATTTTATGTATAGAATTCATGTACCAGCAACTACAGCTAATCTCGGACCTGGCTTTGATTCTTTGGGTATGGCACTATCTCAGTATTCAATATTTGAAATTGAGGAAGCCGACCAAGTTGAAATCTTAATAGAAGGCCTAGAAGCCGAAAAATTATCTATAGAAAATAATTTAGTAATAAATTCTATGAATAGATTATTTGATTATATAGGAAAATATCCAAAGGGTTATAAACTAAAAACTATAAACCACATACCTCTTGCAAGGGGTATGGGATCTAGTGCAGCAGCAATAATTGGAGGACTCTTATGTGCCAATGCCTTAATGGGCAATCCCCTTGATAGAAATGCAATACTAAAATTGGCAACAGAAATAGAGGGTCATCCAGATAATGTAGCTCCTGCTCTTTTTGGTCAATTAGCTGTATCCATGCAAAAAGAAAATAAAGAAATTTTTTATAAACTTATAAAACCTTTTGATAAATTAAAATGTGTTCTATTTATACCAGAGTATGAAGTATCTACAGCAGATTCTAGAGGAGTTCTTCCAAAAGAAATGTCCATGTCAGATGCCGTACATAATTCTTCACATCTAGCTCTTATGGTAATGGGATTTATGTATGGTGATGAAGAATTAATAGGAAAAACAATGGATGATAAAATACACGAACCTTATAGAAAACAGTTAATAAGAGAATTTGATAATTTCAAAAAAGCCGCTTTAGATTCGGGAGCATTTTCATTCTGTCTAAGTGGAGCAGGGTCTACAGTAATAGCTTTTGCAAATGAAAAAAACGCAGAAAAAGTTAGACAATCTCTTGATAGAGTTGCGAAAAACTATAATGTACAAGGTCAATCTATAATACTTGATCCATGCATCAATGGAGCAAGTTGCCAAGAAGTTCAATAGCTATTATAAATTAAAGCTTCAATAACTGCAATATACATAAATTGCAATTATTGAAGCTTTTTTTATATCAATATATTTTTTTATATTATTATTCAACCGATCTTAAATATATACCTTTAAACTATTCCAAATAAGGCCAATATTATTGGAATAAAGATAGCCATTGCAATATTTGTAGCTCTAATTTTACTTTCCAAAGCTAAATTAAATCCAATTGCTATTATTATAATTCCCCCAACACCACTTATATTACCGATAGCTGCTTCTTTCATAAAAGGACTCAATATACTAGCAAGCAATACAAATATCCCTTGATATAAAATAAGGGTAATAGATGAAAATCCTACACCAATTCCCAAAGTAGCAGAAAAAACAATACTCACAATGAAATCTAGAACGGATTTAGCCATAAGTATATCTCCATTTCCGCTTAGGCCAACATTTAAAGCTCCTACTACACCCATTCCTCCTGCACAAAAAAGTACGCTAGCTGTAACGAAACCTTCAGTTAATTTAGAATTGCTATTTTTTGTGAATCGTGACTGTATTCTGGCTCCCAATCTATTTATTCTACCATCTATATTTAAAATTTCGCCTAATAATGTTCCAACACCTATTGCTACTATAATCAATATAGAATTTTTACCTTTCAACATCAATCCAATGCCTATATAAATACAGACTAGACCCATTGCTTTCATAAGTGCTTTATTTATTTCTTCTGGTATTCCTTTTTTTAACAAAACTCCAATTATTGAACCAATCATTATTGCAAGTCCATTTAATAATACAAATTGCATATATTCACCTACCTATATTTTGATATGCTAATTATATCATCGGAAATATGATTTTGTACATATATTATTGATTTAAAATTATTTTAATAAAAAAGTATCTCAATTAAATTGAGATACTTTTTTATTTATTATATTTATAACTTTTTAAACTATAAATTTATTACTTATTCAATATATTTTCGTGCTTTATCTTCGGTCCCATAATTGCCGCGATTGTCGCGATCACTAAAACAAGCAATAGTATAATAGCCATACCATTACCTGCTGCAAATCCCTTAGGACCTTCTCCATGAAGTACACCAGTTACCTGTAAGATTATTCCTATCAATCCTATTATTGATCCACCTGCAACAAGACCTGATGATAAACTAATACCATTTGATACTCTAGCATCTCTTTCTTCATCAGTCTTAGCCATCTTCTTAACCAATACGCTGATTAACGCACCTATTAAGATAATTGTTGTTGTTGATATTGGCAAATAAAAACCTATGGCAACTGTCATTATTGGCAAATCTAAGAAGAACATAACAAGCGCCATTATAACACCTACTATTATCATTACCCATGGTAACTCACCTGATGTAATCCCAGAAGTAAGAGTTGCCATCAAGTTTGCCTGTGGTAAAGCAAATGGAGGATTAGCTCCCTTTATCGCCAACTGGTCAGCTAATAGTATCATTACACCTACTACGACTACAACACCAATTATACCAGCTATAGCAAAATGTTTTTGCATTTCAGGTTTATTTCCACCAAGCACAAATGTAACTTTCTGTGATTGAGCATAACCACCTGCCATAGCTATAGCAACTACTATAAATGTAGCAAACATCAATAGTGATTTATTCCCTGCTAAATCAGTCCATCCTAAAGCCACGAATATTATTGTAGCAATAACTAAAGATGCTATAGTCATACCTGAAACTGGAAGATTTGAAGTACCTATTGTTCCAGTTAATCTACCTGCAACTATTACAAAAAGTGCAGATAATATAAATGCTACCAATATACCTACTATAGCCATTAATACGCTACCAGAAACTATAATTGCACCCACAAGACCAATTATTATTCCTCCTAATAATATTATCATCTGAAGTTTTGATCCTTCTTGACTTTCACCAGATTTTCTAGCTCCCATAGTCTGCTTTATTGATGAAATTATTACTGGAATTAGTTTAATGGCTCCTATAATACCACCGCAAAGCATCATACCTGCACCAATATACTTAACATATGCACCAGAAATTGCATTTGCATCCATAGCAGAAATAGCCATAGATGGATCGTTCCATACCATGTGTCCTTGACCAGCCATATCTGCAAAATACCCAATTAGTGGTAATATACCAAAGTTAGATAACAACGAACCTGCAAACATCGCAAGTGATACATCAAGACCAACTATAAATCCTATACCTAATAATAGTGGATTCACTTCTATTTGGAATTTGAACTTATAAAAAGATTCTCCCATTAAACTATACACACTATTACATATATTTAAAAATGAACCTGTTAAAACTGTTATAATACCACTTATTCCAAATCCTATTCCCATGTACTTAACTGATTCACCAGCTCCTTCTGAAGCAACCAAAGTTTCAGATATCGCCATTGATTCTGGATAAGGAAGCTTACCATGTTCATCAATAATAAGATAGTTTAATACTAATGATGCAACACCTATACCAAATAGGACTCCTCCTATACCAATTATAATACCTTCAACAAAAGAAATTTTACTTCCTATCAGAATTACAGATGGTAAAACGAATATCATACCACTGGCTACTGATTCACCACCACTTGCCATACCTTGGACTAAATTCTTTCCAAGTAAACCTTTTTTGTTAGCAAATGCAGCTACGAAAGCAGAACCAATTATTGATCCTGGTATACCTGCTGCAACTGTTAAACCAGCCTTCATTCCTGAATAAGCTGTAGATGCTGCAAAGACTATAGCTAATACAATACCAATTATCATAACAGCTGTATTTGAGCCTCTTCTTTTACTATCGTCTGTGATATATGGCACGTAATCACTACCTTGTACGCCACCATAAGCATCTTTTGATAATTTTTTAGCACTCATTATTTTTACCTCCTAAATAATATATTCTCCTAAATTTATTATAACATGTAAAATATTATTATTCTACAAATCACAAATTTTTACTTTAAATTATTAGATATTTTTTAGTTTTAGGTTTTATATATAGTCTAATTTTATAATTTAAATTAATATTAATTAAGTTTAGTAAATTTATTTTTTTATGAAATATAATGTACTTTCTTTGTCAAGCATGATAAGTTTATTATTTTCCACTAAGTGTAATACATGAGCCATAGTTTCTCCAGATGAGAAAAATTTTTGAGCAGGAGGAAACTCTTCCCATGAATTTGCTCTAATTCTCCATGTAATCTTAGATGCTATTTCTCTAATAGTATATTCTCTATTTTTTTCTAGAGATTCCAAAATTTCACTTAGTCTTTCTTGATGATGTTCTAATATTTCGTCTATTCTCTCTTTATGATTTTGAACTCTTTGCCTATGAGTAGATAAACAATAATCTACTTTTAATTCTCTTAATTTCTTTAATGTATCGAAATATTCACCCAACATATCTCCAAAATCGAATCCCCAAAAAGTTATATTTGGTGTGATAATATCTAGAATTGTATCTGCACAAAATAATATCTTATGTTCTTTTTCATACAATCCAATATGACCTGGTGTATGCCCAGGCATAAGCAACACTTCAAAATCATATTCTGCTATTTTAAAGCTTTGTCCGTGTTCTAAATATACAAACTCTATCTCATGATCTAATCTATATAAATAACCTGGATTATCTGTTAGTCTAACTTCTTCTTTTTTTATACCATACTTTGCTAGCCAATCTGCCATTCTTGACCAATATTTTCCATTTGCAGCTTCATTTATCAGCTTTCCATCAATCCTACTAGCATATACAGTTGATCCAGCATCATAAAACATAGAAGCAAGCCCACTATGGTCAGAATGTAAATGCGTGACAAATAAATCTGTATCTTCTATTTTTATATTTAATTCTTCTAATCCTTTTAACATAGCTATTTTTGTCTCAGGCATGTTAAATCCTGTATCAAGTACCAAAGACCTTTCTTTTCCCTTTATCACATATATGTTTATAGACTTTAAAGGACTATTAGGCAGCACTGCTTGAAAACTATAAATATTATCACAAATTTTTTCCATACGACCTCCATTATAAAACTATTTTCTAAAGACCCATTTTTTCTTCTTTAAATATTCTAATATCCATTTCTTTTATATTATCCGAAATAATTGGCATAAATTCCATATTTGCTAATATATCTTTTTGTATATCAATACCAGGTGCCACTTCAGTTAATATGAGTCCCTCTTTATCCAACTTAAACACGCATCTTTCAGTAACAAATATTACATTTTGATCAAGCTCAAAACTCTGTTCTGCACTAAAAGTTATTTCCTCAATAATTTTTATGAATTTCTTTTTTTGTCCTTCATTTATAATTACTAATTTACCATCTTGAACTTTAGTTTTAAGTCCTCCAGCTGTCATAGTTCCGCAGAATACTATATCCTTTGTTGATTGCGTAATATCTATAAAACCACCACATCCACCTATCCTGTCTCCAAATCTACTGACATTAATATTACCTTTTGAATCAATCTCCGCAAATCCCAAAAATGTTCTGTCTAATCCTCCGCTATTGTAAAAATCAAACTGTGAAGCCATAGCCAACTGAGCCCATGCATTCACAGCAGACCCAAAGTTTGATCTTCCCAATGGAATACCACCTATTAGACCACTTTCTACAGTCAGTACCAAATTTTCTAAACCCTCTTCAGCAGCTATTGATGCAACACCCTCAGGTATACCAATCCCTAGATTAACAACACAATTATCAACTAACTCCAAGGCTGCTCTTCTCGCAATAATTTTTCTCTCATCTAATTCCAACCTTGGAAATCCATAGGCATCTGATTTGTATTTTCCAGAAATTACAGGATCATAAAATGTACCTGGTGTCTGTCTATGAAATTCCTCAGGATTTTCAGATACCACTACTGCATCCACAAATACACCTGGAATAATCACATTTTGTCTATCTATTGATTTTGATGAAATAATATTCTTAACCTGTACTATTACTTTTCCACCACTAGCCTTGACAGCCATAGCTACATCTAGAGAATCGATAATAGATGACTCTTCTTCCATGGTGATATTACCAAATTCATCAGAACTAGTCCCCCTAATGATTCCTATATCATAATCCGGTACTTTGTATTTTAAATATTCTTTTCCATCAATATGAATCAGCTCCACCAAGTCTTCCTTAGCAGCAGCATTGACTTTTCCTCCTTTATATCTAGGATCACAGTACGTATTTAAACCAATTCTAGAAATTTCAAATTTCTTGCCACCCGCAGCACTTCTATGTAAATGTGCAATTACCCCCTGTGGGAAATTATAGGCTTCTACTTCATTTTTTAAAGTCATTTCAATCATAGGTCTATTATTAGCAAAATGAGCTGTAACATATCTTTTTATAAGACCTGGCATACTCATCTCACATACACCCTGATTATTGTTATTACCTATACCTGCCCCTTGATAAAGAGTAATGTTTTTAGGCCTACCTTCATTTTTAAATCTATTTCCTAAAGCAACTATCAGCTCCCTAGCAGATGTTGCAAGCATAAAACCTGATAAAGCTACTGTATCTCCATCTTTTATTAAATCAAGTGCTTGATTTATATTTTTAACTTTTGACATATTCACCCTCCAACAAATCGTTTTCCTTTAATATATATTTTAACATAACAATATTTATAAAAGTATAAAAATATAACAAAAAAGGACCAGTATCGGTCCTAGTCCTTTTTTGTTTGTGGATGTTAAACGTTATTAAAAGTTTTTATAAATATTAATTACTCTGTAAAATTGTCTTCCGCTCATTTACAATTTTACATATTACGTATCCATTCTATTATGATGTTTGCATGTTGTTCTATTATTCCTCTAATTTTTTATAATTTTTTGTTGTTGTTTATTTTATTATTTCGTTATCTTAATTTAATCACATCTTAAATATAAATAATTTTTTGCTATTTTTTTTGAGAAATACGTAATAAA
Organism: Peptostreptococcus equinus; assembly: GCF_027125355.1. Lineage (NCBI taxonomy): Bacteria > Bacillati > Bacillota > Clostridia > Peptostreptococcales > Peptostreptococcaceae > Peptostreptococcus > Peptostreptococcus equinus. The sequence continues at coordinate 1,810,334 of NZ_CP114052.1, forward strand.
ACTCATCATAGTAGAATTTTCTCGTTTTTTAGTAGTTATTTAACCAATTAATCCTCCCTAGACTAATTTGGCCACATCCCCCCTTCAATATTAATGCACTATTATAATAGCAAGTTATATGCCAAATTTCAAGCTATTTTTTCATTTTTTACAAGTTCAAAATTAAATAAAGTATTATTAATATATAAAACAATTTTTAAAGTTAGAATAATGTTTTCCTATTATTTTAAATTTTCTCGCCTTTTTTTCATAATAAGATACAAAATCATTTTTTTAGAGACTTAATTAATTTTAATTTATTTTTATTTTATCTAAACTCTTTCATTTTTTAAAGTTATTTTTCTCAATATGATAATAAAAATCTCATTTCGATAACATGCATATCAAAATGAGATTTTTAGCTTTCTAATTCAAACTTAACTCTTCTAACCACTTTTCATACCTATTTTTATTAGATATATAATCTTTTTCAAACTGCTCAGTAGATCTATCTACTTGCTGTTTAAGTTCATCACTTAATTCTCTCTCTGCAAAAGTATATACTACTTTATTCTCTTTTTCAATATGTCTAGTCAAAAGGTCTCCATAGCCTATTATATTTGTAATAATATCTAGCTTACAATCATTGTCCTTATTTTCTTCATATCTATCAAGTGCAGCCTCTAAGTTTTTCATAAACAATCTACCCAAATCATGCTCTATTAACATACCATGATTGATTAATTTTTCTGCTACTGGAGAAAGATTATCTACCATCAATTTAAATAAAATTTCTTCCTCTTTGCCATGATGATGTTTATCTCCATAATTTCTTACAAAATCTATATACTTTCTAAATAATTCTATATCTACTTCTTTGCCATCAAGTATTTCTCTACAAGATTTCCTAGATAAGTCTATAAACTTCAGAATATTATCATGCTCTTTTACTAATATATCTATTCCGTACATTATTTTCTCCTCAATTCAAATTCATTATTTTCATACACAGAATATGAAATCCCAGTATTCTCAAATAAACCTTCAATTACAGCTGATCTAATCTGATAAAAATCTTGACTACTTCTGCCCATAGCATTCCAAAAATCAGAGTGAATATCTATTCTATCTCTCCACTTTATATGATTTTCATCATTTTCGTATTTTTCCTCAACCCTGTCACACGGCATACCATTGAGCATTTTACCAAATATGGCTGCATAAGAATCTTCCAATGATATCTCCTTGTCGAGACTATTGTTTCTACCATATTGTCTTGCTAAGTCCTTTATTTCTTCTAATGTAAATATATTTTCTTTTTCTGCAATATCGACTATACAAGCTAGTCTTTTCTCTACTATAGCTATCATTGATTGAAGTGACCCATGAATATTTGCCTGATCTACTATATCTTCTAACTGTCCCTGAGGTAAACTCTCTACTTTTTCGTCTATCAAAGCCTTAAAATCTTTGTACGTTTTTTTATTTGCTTCATCTATAATATAATCACATAGACCTTCTTGAAATTTAATCTTTCCAAACATTATATGGTGAATTGGTCCTAAAAATAAACTCATTTAACTTACCTCCTGCTATATCAATTATTTATTTAATTCTTCTAGTACATCATTTACTTTTAAACCATGGACCATACAAGCATCTTCCAATGATTCCATTTGTGATGACGGGCAGCCCAAACAGTGCATTCCAAATCCTGTTAGTATTTCATAAGCCTTTTCATTTTCCTTCAATATATTTCCTACTATCATATCTTTTGTTATCATAATTTTTCCTCCTAATTTACTCTATATATTATTTGTAGTTTGAATTACTTAACCTGTAAATACATTGTACTTCATCTAATAATATTTTTCGGTTGCATTTACAACGGATTTTATATTTTAAAAATATTAATTTAATATAAATTCTCTTATTTGAAGAATTTCTTGGTTTTGACATAGCTTTTTTACTACAAATAAAAAGTAAGTTGAAATGTATTAGTTACTATTTTTCAACTTACTTTTTTATTTTTTTATATTCAATTTTATTATTTTGTTTATAATTCTATATTTTAACTTGTTTTTAATAGTTTAACGGGAATTTGTCTGTTAGTTCTACGATGATTTCTTTGGCTTTTTCTATCTCTTTGTGTGTTATTACAAGGTCTATAGCTTGAGCTATTTTCTTCATTTCTTCTTCTTTCATTCCTCTTGTTGTGATTGCCGGTGTTCCTAGTCTTATACCACTAGTTTCTATAAAGCTTGCTTTGTCAAATGGTATTGAATTTTTGTTTACAGTGATATATGCTTCATCTAGTATTGTTTCTGCTTCTCTACCGCTTACTCCTTTAGATACTAGATTTACTAGAATTAAGTGATTATCTGTTCCTCCAGATACCAAATCAAAGCCTCTACTTACTAATTCTTCTGCTAAAATCTTGGCATTTTTTACTACTTGTTCTTGGTATGATTTAAATTCTGGTTCCATAGCTTCCTTGAAACATACTGCCTTTGCAGCAATAATATGTTCAAGAGGTCCCCCCTGTAAACCTGGGAATATTGCCTTATCTATTTTCTTGGCAAACTCTTTCTTACATAAAATCAAACCTCCTCTAGGACCTCTAAGTGTTTTGTGAGTAGTAGAAGTTACGAAATCTGCATATGGTACTGGATTTTCATGTAGACCAGCTGCCACTAGACCTGCTATATGAGCCATATCTACCATGAAGTATGCATCCACTTCCTTTGCTATTTCAGAAATTCTCTTAAAATCTATTTTTCTAGCATATGCACTAGCACCTGCTACTATTAGCTTTGGCTTTTCCTCAATTGCTAATTCTCTTAGTCTATCATAGTCAATTCTTTCAGTATCTTTATCTAGACCATAAGATATAAAATTATAATTTATACCTGAAATATTAACTGGTGAACCGTGTGTTAAGTGTCCACCCTGAGATAAATCCATACCTAGTACTTTGTCCCCATAATTCAATACAGCTAGGTACACTGCTTGATTTGCCTGTGAACCTGAATGAGGCTGTACATTTGCGTGGTCAGCACCGAAAATCTTCTTTATCCTGTCTATTGCAAGATTCTCCATCTCATCCACATGCACACAACCGCCATAATATCTATGCCCAGGATATCCTTCTGCATATTTATTGGAAAAATATGAGCCCATAGTTTCCATAACTGCAGGAGAAATAATATTTTCTGAAGCAATTAGCTCAATATTTCTTTGCTGTCTGTCGTACTCTTTCATTAGAGCGTTGTAAGTTTCACTATCTGTTTTCTTTAAATGTTCAAACTGCATAAGAACCTCCTTTAAAATTCATTTTATATTAATTACAGATTTTTAATAATATACCCAGAAAATAAAAAAATACGTATATTTTTTTATTTTTTTTATATAATTTTCGTAATCTATTAATTCATAAAAATACTCCTACTTAACTAAATTTAAATAGGAGTATTTTTATAATTTTTTTATTATTCTGCTAACAAATCATTCAAAGATTCACTCATTGTAGGATGTGTGTATATAGAATTAGCTAATACCCTATAATCAGTTTTCAAATCCATAGCTAGTTTTACAAGATTTATAAGCTCTTCAGATTGAGTACTAAATAAATGCGCACCCAAGATATTATTCGTATCTTTGTCCACAATTATCTTTTGCATACCTATTGCTTGGTCAAGAATGTGAGCCTTTGGTATTTCCTTTGCATTCAATTTGAATACTTTTATATTATAGCCCTTACTCTTTGCTTGTTCTTCACTCATTCCTACTCTTGATAATGGAGGATCTATAAATACTGTATAAGGTATATTCCCTCTATTTTCACTTGTCCTATCTCCACCTTCTAATGTAGATTTGATAATTCTAAAATCATCTAAAGATATATAAGTAAATTGCATTCCACCTCTTACATCACCCATAGCCCAAATATTATCAATATTGGTATTTAGATGAGTATCAACTTGTATTCCACCTCTGTCAGTTTTTTTAATTCCTGCATTTTCAATTTCTAGGCTATCAATGTTCGGTACTCTACCAGTTGCCAACAATACTGCATCGGCATTTATTTCTTCAATTTTGCCATCTACTTCATATACTATTGTAGCATCATTTGCATTTTCTTTAATGCTTTTAGTCTTAGCACTTTTTATAATTCTTATTCCCTTTTCATTGAAAGTATCTTCCACTGATTGAGCTATTTCTCTATCTTCTCTATGTATAAATTCATCTTCTACTTGGATAACAGTTACATTTGAACCGAAATTATTATAATATGATGCAAATTCAAGTCCAATATATCCACCACCAATTATTACAAATTCTTTTGGTAACTCTTTCAACTGCATCATTGTATCACTTGTGTATACAAATTTATTTTCTCCAACCCCTTCTATATTTGGAATTACAGTCTTTGCACCAGTATTTATAAATATCCTTTCAGCGAATATTTCTTCAATATTCCCATCCTTAGACTCTATTCTTAATGTATTTTTATCCTTAAATGAAGCTTTTCCATCTATTATATCTACTCCACTATCCTTTACTTTGTTGTAGTTTTTATTTCTAAGAGCAGATATAAATTCATTCTTATTATTTATGACTTCTTCATATCTTTTAGACTTTTGAGCAAAATCATCTTCTATTTTGTTTGATAAACGTGCATTATATTCCAAATACTTTGAAGGGATACATGCCACATTTATGCAAGTACCTCCATACATATTGCTACTTTTTTCTATTAAAGCTGTCTTTTCTCCCTTTTTACTTAAATATGAAGCTAAAGTCTTTCCAGCCTTACCAAAACCAATAATTACATTTTTGTACTCTCTCATACTGTCTCACTCCTTATTCCTTTTTATAGTGCGTAAATACCCTATAATTTATCAAATAAACTTTTGTGATTTTACATATATTCTTTACCTATAATTTTCATGATTATATTTTATATTTCAATTTTTATATTTTTTTCATTTTCTGCTAATGTATCTTATTTTTTTATTACTTCTTTATTATTTTCAATATAACTAATTAGTCTATCAACTATAAAAGTTCCTATATACAAAAAAAAATGAAAGTGATAGTTGGAATTTTATCTATGCTTTCTATATTAAAGCAATATGATTATATGTATTCTATACTAAATATTTTCAGTATTTCTTAAATATTTTTATCAATTTCATATCATAAGTTTTATAAGTTTATCCGCAATATTTTTCTTCTTCTTCATAACAAAAATTATCCTATAGGAATTAAGGGCAAAAATTTGAAATTAACTGGTGTAATTTCATAAAAAACCATTAAAAATATAGAATATAAAGTAATTCACTCAACTTTAACCTATATTACAGACTGTTATCCTCACTACAATTACGTAAACTCGTACTATTCAATAGTACAAAATAGAAGCCAAATTTTAAAAATACTTATAGACGTAATAAGTAATAGCACTGCTATTCTAAGTGCTAAAAAGGTTATTTTTTAGTATTTCTGTAATAAAGTATCCTATCAATAGTAATTAAAATTATAGGACTTATAGCCACACAAGTAAACCAAGTTTTGTTAACTGTTTCAATCGCCATATATATTATTAAAACCATATATACAAAAAATAAATCTCCACTTTTAAATTTGTGCTTCATTTTTTATTCCTCCATGCTAAATTTAAAAAAATTTATATTTATATATAATATTTTTCCTATACTCAAACAACATGTAGAAATTGTTTTTGCTCATTATAATTACAAACATAAGCATTAACAATATAATAATTGAATAAGTTAATTTAGATCCATTTTTACTTTTATTAATACAGATAACCAAGTATATGGAAACTAATGCTAATAAAAACATAGTTATATTTTGATATTGCGGATGAATTTTACTAAAAAAAATTGTTATTATGGATAACATAGACATATGACCACAATATTCGAAGTTTTTTTTATTTTGATTATCATTCTGTTGCTTGATAAAACGTTTCATTTTATTTTCCTCATTACTTTATTTATATATTTTACTTTTATTACTCTGTAAACTCTTAGGATACTGGCTATAAAGTTTTGGCTTAAATCATCCTTACTTGTATAAGGTATTATTACCTTTGCTGCCTTATCCTTATATGATTCTTCCTTAGATTCTTCATCCTTTAAAGACTTTGGCTTATCTTCTTGTCCCTGAGAATCTACTCCGTCAGTAAGAGAGCTGAAAAATCCTCCAATATTTTTTCCAATTGATGTTATTGTTGCAATTATTGGATTTTCCTTATCTCCTGTCTTATCCTTAAATACAGCATAGGCTGTCTTTTTATTTGACCTAGATGCTGTAAATACCCTATTATCATCTCCATCATATAGGGCAGACATAAGTAGTCCCTTTTTATCCTTTACAGCAAGTAGCCTATTTTCTGTATCATATACATATGAAGTTACTTCATCACCCTCAGCTTTAGATATCCTATTTCCATTTTTATCGTAAGTATACTTTGTTTCTTTATCTAAAGTTTTCTGGCTAATTAACCTATCACAGTCATCATAAGTAAAAGTAGTCTCTGTCTTTTTACCATTTACAGTTTCACCATAGAAGTCTTATTTCCTGCTATGTAAGGTTCCATTTGGACCAGATAAAGCCATATGTCTTACTCTTTTATATAAAAATTTTAGAGAGTCTTTATAAACGTTATTCAAAAAAGATTCGAAAGTCCCTGAAATATAAATCAGGGACTTTCATTGTTTTATGCATATCTTATATTAAAAGTAATTTTAGGATATTCTTTCAATTTTACATTTCTCACAGATTGAATATTTTTCTATAACATTTTCTATACAAGCTTTCATTTCTTCATATGAGTTTCCATAGTAATACAAGCCAGTATATTTTTCCAATCTCTGATGACCGAATAATCCACCTTTATCTTCTAATAAAGCATTAAACTTTTCAATCACTTCATTAATGTCATTGTTTTTATATACTTCATCACTTAAATCGCTTCCATTTATATAAATCGCCATTCCCTCTAAATACCCTATTGATATATCTTGTCCGCCAACAGAAAACTTTGATCCCTTTGGCACTCCAAAAGGATATATCAAGTCGATAATATTTTTTATGTTTTCAACATCAATTGAATAAATAATTAAATTAATGTCGCATCCATTTATTTCTCCATCCTCAGAAAGTTTGCTACCGCCTGGCAGTACAAAACCAAGACTGTTTTTTTGAAGTAAATTATCTATACTATCCTCCAAATCACTCCTAAACATTGGCATTATCCTAGCATTTAGATGTAGAGTAGCTGGATATTCTTCGTTTGTTTTTTCCGTTTTTAACTTTTTAAAAATACTTCCTAATCCCATAACTATCTCCTCTATTTACTATTTTTATCTATATAATCTTCTGCCCACTCCATCGCTGGTTTATAGAATTCATGATTAAACTCAACTTGATTTAGTTTATTTTTGCTTGTATCTATAGAATTTTCTATTAAAAATTGTTCTATACAAATAGCTTGGTTTTTGGTCAAATTTTTCATATTGAGTAACTCCATTTTTTTATACATAAATCAATTCCTTTCTTACAATAATATGATTTGTAAAAATAGCGCCAAAAATATTAATACTATTATTCTTTTTTATAATTATTCATGCAATTTTTTTAATAATATAATTCTTAGTTATTCCAATTTCAACTAATTTTTCTTCTAGTTTAGATAACATTTTATCGTAATCCTTACCATAATAATAAAATCTAATAATATCTTCTGTCTGATAGCAACCATACAATTTCCCACTTCTCTTCATAACCTTTGAGAGCTTTTCTTCAAGGTGCATTGTTTTATCTATAGATTTTATATCAATTTCCAAAGATAGGCCTTCAAGATTTCCAAAAGGTATTTTTCTATCTTGCACACATATAAATGACCCTTTGGGCAAATCAATTCCATCTAGTATTTTCTTTAAATTTTTAATAGACTCTTCACCCATATCACTCATTTCTATACTTATATCACAGTAGTCGATCTCGCCATTTTCAGAAATAGCTGTTCCTCCACCATCTATTGAACCTAAATCTGTTTCATCCATCTTTTCTTCTAGAATATCTTCTAAATATTCACGTCCCATAGGCATTGCTTTTAGATTTAAGTATAATTCAATGTTATTGTTAATATCATTTTCATCTAGTTTTATTAAATCATTTTCATTATATGTCACTTCATTTATATTTTGATAATTATTATTAATATACTCATCCTTTAGTTTTAAAAGTTCGGGTTCTATAATCAGAGCTTGCCTAACCTCAGTAGCAACACCTATTTCAGTAGTTATGGCATATAAACCCAATATTTCTGGTTTATGATCCAAACGCTGACCATTTTCCTTACAAAAATATTCAACCCAACCTTCTGATTTTAAACGGCTATAAGAAAATCCTATATCCAAATTCTTTTCTTCATAAGTTAATGCTTGGTTTGCTATGGTATAAAAATAACCTTTTTTCCAATACAAATCAGTTAGCAATATTGGATTCGTCATCAAATTGCTATAATCTGGTTCATAATTTTTTATATCAATATTACTTGTACTACATTCAAATATTACTATACTGGTACTATGAACTAAATTTAATATAATTTTATAATTGTTGCAATTACTCGATTCTATTTTAAATATTCCATTATAAAAAGTAGTTAATTTTGCGTAGGTAATGCAAAAATGCGCCAATATTGCGCCAAAACAATATTGTTATTGACTATATACTAGTAATAGTATTAATATATTGGTATAGTGGCTTATCCATTATTACGACTTTTTTTAATCCTATTTATAAAAAATAGAAGGTCTGGTGTAATCCAAGCCTTCTATTTTTTATTAACATATTTACTTATGCTTATTAATTTCTGACTTAGCATTGTCAGCTACTTCTTCAGCTTTTTTCCCAGCTTCATTTAACAATTCTTTCGCTTTTCCAGTAGCTTTATCTACAGCACCTTCAGCTTTTAACTTATTGTCGCCAGTAGCTTCTCCAGCAATATTTTTTGCACTTCCCTTAACCTTATCAAATACTCCTGTATCTTTCATTTAAAAACACCTCCAAAATATTATATTATTAATAGTATACCCACAAATCTGTTTTAAATTCTTAAGTTTTTATTAAAAAAACTTGCTATATCTTAAGATTTTATTAAATTTGTAGCTTTAGTCGATTCTCTATTACTTCTAAGTTCCTTGCTCTTAGATTTTTCCATAGCCATTATAAAGTCTATGGCATTTCTTTTTTTCTTTATATTAATACTATCATTCATCCAATCATTCTTGGAACCAGTTTGAATATATGCTTTTAAAACTTTTCCATAAAAATATATTCCTCTTTCTGGAAATAATAAAAAAATATCGCCATCTTTAGGTTTCCTTTTTGTTTTTTTAATAACATTAAGTTGATAGTCCCTATAAGGTAGATTATCTAAATTTTCTAATTTATCTATGGTTTCTTTATTTAAATATTTGTATTTTTCTATCCATGCCTGAGCTACACTATTTTTAAAATCCATATTACTCACCCCCTATATTAAATAAATATAATCTCGTATATATATTATTTTCTATAATTTTCTCAATTTACGCCTAAAAATTTTCTTGCCCATTCTTGAGATTGATTATATTTTTTATTTTTCACGCTAATACTATTAATCTTATTTTGTTTATTTGGACCATTTTCAATATAATATTGCTCTATAGATCTTGCTTGATTTTTTGTTAAATCAGTATGTACAGGTTTCAAATCCTCAAATTTTTTTCCATTTGTTCTATGCTGATATAGTCTCTTTTCTGTTTGTAATATAATATTGTCATAGTAAATTTTATTTATCTACCATTTTTTCTTATATTTCAGATGCTAAATTCTTTATATTCATAAATGGTTTTTCTGAATCTTCAACGTCAATTATTTTACCTTCAACTATGTCTGCATTCATTGTTGGAATTAGTATTTCTGATAATTCATTTTGTATATTTTATTTCTTTGTCTCCAGTTTTTTGACTAATTAACCTATCACAATCATTATATGTATATGTAGTTTCTGTTTTTTTACCATTTGTAGTCTCAAGCATTGATGTCTTATTACCAGCATTATCATATGCATATAGGTAACTTGAAAGTTCTACATCTTTTTCATCTTTTATTTGAGCTACTTCTAATTGACCTAGACTATCATATTTATAATCTTGTTTTAAGGTTTTACCATCTTGCTTTACTATTTCTCTACAAATACAAACTATTTGTATTTATAATTTTCTCAATATTATATCATATCATTATATAATTTCTTTGTTTTGTAAACAAATAGTAATATTTTTCATATTAAATTCATAGTACACTCATTCGTAGTAAACTCAATGCTATTATGAGTTTTTCATATTAAATTTAAGAACTTTAAAAATATGAGGAATAAGCTTTCATTAAGAAACACATATAAAAAAACAGCGGATCCAACACAAGACATGTGTCGGATTCCGCCGCATAATTTTTTAATTAATCATCAATATATATTTCACTAAAATAAATTAAAGTTTATATATACGTTGGAAATATCCCATTGATCATTCTCTCCATGATTAATTGAGTATTGAATTTTTTTGTCACTATCATCTCTGATAAATAGTTCAGTAACATCGACTTTAAAACCATCATAAGTTTCATAAATAACAGAATCCAATTTAGCTTGTTTAAATTTATTTTTTTCTTCATCTGTATATTTTGTCATATCAATATCATAAACATTTTTATTTTCTTTATAATCTATTTTACTTTCTTTTATAGTATCATTATCATACTTAAAAGTTAAAGTAATACTTTTTGGTATATTTTTAGATGTATTTTCTTGGTCTTTATTTTCATCTTGTATAGAAATATTTTTCAGCGAATTGATTACAGAAGAAGATACAGATTTTTCTCCTCCTACTACATACACTTTTGACACATTTGTATCTCTTAAATATTTTTCTACATCACTATTTAATGATTTAGACTCTGTTAATAGTATAGGCATGCGTGATTCTTCTTGTAAAGATATAGCAGAAAGTGCATCAGCATAATCATTACCTGTTGCTAATATAACAGACTTAGAGTCTTTAAAATATTTTTCAGCTAATGAAATAGATGTAGAATATCTATCTTTACCACCTATTTGTGTAGCATTCAAATCCTTTATAGACATTACAGATTCCCCACCTACTACTATATTATTTAATTTTGTATCAAGTACATCTAGATGAGATGGTAGTAAAGTTTTACCGTTAGTTAAAATAATTGTATTAGAAATCTTTGCTGCCAATGCACTAGCAGATAATGCATCAGGAAATTTATTACCATTGACTAGTATAGCTTTTAATTTTTTATTTTCGTTTACTCTCTTGGACACCTGTATAGACGTTTCATATTTATTGTCGCCAGCTATTCTATCCACAGCATAATTTTCTTTTAATTTATTTGCTACTTTATTTGATATTGCTTCTTCACCACCAACAATAATTACTTCTTTTGCCTCAAGCCTTTTCAATTCATTCGCCACAGAATATGGAATATCATTTTTTTTCAATAAAATAAGTGGTGCACTATATTTTACTGAAAGAGGGCTAGCTGCTAGTGCATCAGGGTATTTTTCCCCTGAAACCAATATTACTTTATTAGATTTTGAATATGATTTTTTACTTATTTCCACTGAAGTCTCATATCTATCATTTCCGTATATTCTCTCTATACTTATTTTTTTTGATCTGCCCCATCAGATGCAAAAATTGTATCAATTTGCTTTCCCAAACAACCAAATGCTAGGATCGTTGCCATAATTACGCTCGTTTTTGTTTTCATTTTTTCTCCTTTAAATATGCTTTAATTATAGAATTAAAATTTGATTCTTATCTATTATATTTTAAATATTAATATAAATCAATATTTTTTCATATTTTTTTCACTTATAATTCAAATAGAAATATAGAGAACTATCCTAATACAAGTATATTTAAAGTTAATTTTTCCTCATTATTATAAAGTTATTGACAAAAGAATTAAGGCTACTAAATTATTGATAGCATGTATAATCATCACTAATTCTAATCGTCCAGTTTTATAAAAGATAATTGCATTCACAAGTCCTGAAGTGAAATATAGCATAGCATCTGAAACTCTAGTGGTGTAATGCATACCTTGGAATAGAAAAGCTGACATAAATATTCCAACATAAGGATATTTTGTAAATATATATCTTTGTACAACGCCTCTCATAATAAGCTCTTCACTAAAAGCTCTCAATATCTTCTTTTTATCTGTATTTTTGTATGAACCAAAAAATCTAAGTCCTACTATATACATTATTAAAAATAATATCAATAACCATGAAATTATAACTAAAGTAAATTCCCATGTATTTGTTCCCAAAAACTTGTAAAATTCGTTGCTACCATAGGTATACTCTGGATGTAAATAACTAGTTATTTCAGTCGCTATATTATCTGTTAAAATGTTCCCTAATTATTAATCTCTTATTTGCAAAAACTCGCTTATATTTAATATAAGCGAGTTTAATAATTGTTGTAATTTTATTGAAATACTATCTCTTAGAGAACTTTAAAACAAGTTATATCAATATATTCAGTTTAAAATGTGTATTATGTGAGTATTATATTAACTAATCAATGCATGCTTATGAGGATTTTTAATTTAGCGTTAATTCAATTTAATTATAAATTATAATTTTTGTACATACTTTTTTGAATAATATAATTTTATATATTTTAAAAAAAATTAACTTATTCATTCCTATTTTCCTTATAAGATTTTTGTATATTTAATTTTGCTATTTTAAAATACTCATTATCCGATTCCATTCCAATAAATCTTCTATTTAATTCTGCACATGCAACACCAGTAGATCCACTTCCCATACAATTATCTAATACTATCATTTCTTCTCTAGTATAGGTATTAATTAAATACTTTAGTAAATCAACAGGCTTCTGGGTTGGATGCTGACACTTTGAATCTTTATTGAAATATAATACATTATTAGGATAGTTTGTATACTTCTGTATATATTCTTTGTTACACAGAGTATTTTTCTCATCATATATAGATTCTCTTTTTCCAGGCTTTCTAACCCTGATTCTTGAGTTTTCGATTTTCTTGATTCCTTGTGGGATGTACAAAGGTTTACTCTTATAAAATATATTTATATCTTCAACTTTCCTCATAGGCTGATATTTAGCAAAATTAAAACCTGTAACATTATTTTTTATCCAATACCAAGAATATTTATAATTTTTAATATTAGAATTTATTAATTTAGTTGTAAATGGTTGTGCTGAAAATAATACTATCATTCCTCTATCCTTTATTATTCTATTATATTGAATCCACAACTTCTCTAAATCAATAATAGTGTCCCATCTACATGCTGTAGTTCCGTACGGCAAGTCACATATAATAAGATCTATAGATTTATCATCTATGTTATTCATTAAATCTAAGCAATCTCCTTCGAACAATTCATATCTTTTTATCTTTTCCATTATAAGCCCCCTTCTTAGAACATATGTTCTTTTTATTATATTATATCATAAATCTAAAAAATAGCTTAGTTAAAAAAGCTAAAAAACATTGATATTATAATATTTAAATACCATATTATAAATTTTTCTCTTCTATTTATATAGTGTGAAGACTATTACGTACTTTTTTCATAAAAAAATAAGGGTAGCTAAATGCTACCCCCTTCTAATTATAATAAATATCCATTGCTATTGAACTTATATTTTTTCCCTTGAATCTCCTGTTCTCCAGTAACCATGTACCCATTAGAGTTAAAGTAGAACCAATGGCTGTTGTATTTTAGCCATCCTGTTTTCATTTCTCCAGTACCTGGTTGCATATAAAACCATGCTTTACCCGACTTTAACCAACCTATCTTCTTTTTATTGTCTATGTAGTAGTACCACTTACCATTTTCTTGTACCCATCCTTTTTTAGTTGATACTGATGTTTTTTGAGAATTAACTTCTACAGCAACACTATCTTTAGATAAATCTAATATTAATCGCCTAGGCTGTTTTATATCAGATAAAAACTTGTTCCACCTTCCGTTATTAGTCCCAGTGAACCCTTGTGGGCAATTTTTTCTTGTTGCATCCCAATGTCTAACCACTTTGGCATTAGGATATTGCATTAGAAGTTCTTTCACCAATTCTATTGTGTTAAACAACATCTTATCAGAATAACCATGATTTACACACATTTCTATTGAGATTGAGTTATAATTTGTTATCCCTCCAAGACCTACTCCATAGCCTTGGTTTCCACCTACCGCATAAGCTATAGTAGAATCTCCAACTATTTGAACTATGTCGTTATCATCAACGAAATAGTGTGCTGACGCTCCTACATTATTATTTTGAAAATATTTGTAATGGTTCATTGCTGTAGCTGTATCAGAGGTGTTTGAAGTCCAATGAAGTGCAATAAACTTTATATTAGATTTATCTCTTCTTCCACCAAAATTATTTTTGTTAGTTATTGGTTTATAATAAAAATTAGTCATATTTATTTACCCCCACTTAATCTCTTGATAAACTCTTGAAATAAAGTAACATCTGTTCCATTCTTGCCTACATTTTCTACTATACTCTTTATTTCCATTATCAAATAACCTATATACATTGTATAAACTAAAGCTATTCCCATGCCTTCAGGTATTAACATTGAACAAGGTAAGAAAAATATTAGTAGTAGCATACTGGCTATTTTCCTAAGTATTCCATTAATCCCTTTCTTGGATCTAAACTCTCTATCCTCCCTTACGATAGCAGCTATGGTACCTGTCACAAAGTCTACTATCATTGCTATAGCAATAAGAAGTAATACAAAAAGTACCTTATCCTCCTCATTTGCTGTAAGTAAGCTTAAATATTGAAATATCATATTATGTTTTTCCATGTGATTATTTTTCCTTTCTTTATACATAAAAATGACCTAATAGAACTGAAATCAATTCTATAGGCCAATAATTGTATTCTTATGCTACTGTATCTTGAATTACGAATAATACATCAGTGTATTTTGTCTTTATCATATCATCTGTTGCTGGTTTCCATTTAAGCATCCCAGCTTTTGAAAAATATAATTTATACTTATCTCTTGCTCCTGTTTCTCCTTCATCTACGTACGCCATTGTTATTCTTGCTGCTAAAAATTCTCCCATTTCATTCTCTCCCTTCAATATAAATTTTAATTTATTAAAAATATCGCGACATATTTTAATCATTTTAGCCACCTGCTACTGTTATAGTTAACTCTTCCAATGCAGATGATAATGTATCAATTCTTGTAGCTTGTGCTACTATCTTTTTTTCTAATTCTTCTTTTTCTAACTGTTTTCTAGCTTGTTCTTTCTTTTCGTATTCAGCAATTATTTCTGCTTGCTTAGTTAAATAAGCTTCAACAACAGATTTATCATTTACACCTGTATAACCCTCTTGCTTTAAATCTTCAAGCCACAGCACAAGTGAATCATCAACCAATACTAATGTTTTGCTTTCAGTTTCAGGATAGTTCTCTAGCCACATTTCCTTTGAAAGTCCTTTAAGTTCGCTTTCTTTATCCCATATTTCTATTTTGCTCATATTAACCTCCTACTTTAACTTAGGGTATACAATCCCTAGCCAAGGATTGTCATATATATATATTCTATCTCTTGTCATACACACCTTAGGAGTGAAGTTTCCACCTATAGGATACTCAAACCCATGCTCTTCTGTAGTGAATGTGTCAAGATTTAAGATTGTCATTTTTCCCATGGTTTCATTAAATATATAAATGTATTTTCCTACTCCTATACCTTCCATAGTTGTTGACACAGCAGTTTTTAATATGGTTTTTTCTTTGGTTAATGTGTTAGTAGATAAGTTATATTTATGCAATGCATAATACTTATTATCTGTAGTGCTTTCTACCATATAGATATTGCCATTGTAGTAGTGTCCTATAGTCATATTGTAGGCATTAACTAAGCCTATATCCTTCACAAGGGTAAAGCTTTTAGTTGTCATATTCAGCTTATATATACGTCTAGTTGCTGTATCTAGCGAATAGTGTATATACACGTCTGTGCCATTGTTGAATGTTCTCACATTAGATATAGAAATGTTTAAAGTTGTGAATAATTCTGATGTTTCATATCCTGTATCGAATTTATATATATTAGTAGTTGATGTTGTTGAATCGGCACCCTTGTAGTAAATATTATCTCCATAATCGAATACAAAGCTATCTGTTGCTCCCATTGTTGGGAGTTGACTGTATGGAGGAGTTAATGACCTTGCTTTTAATCCTCCAATTATGTTCAAATATGGGTCGTACACAAAAACTTCTGTTATATTATCCGATGTTGAGTATGGGTTATATAAAATATATACTTTTCCTTTGCACCCAGCAATTATGAACATATTTTCATTAATGTTAGATATAGGTACTAATGGTTTATATGTATCAGCTTTAACCATATCTAGGTGTTCTGCTAGTGCCACCCTATCAGCTAACGTTTTTAAGTTAGTTATAGCTGATGTTGGAGATACAACACTTTGCAGGTTACCAATAAGGCTCTTAGATATAGTGTCAAGTTCAGCAAGTATCTTATCATATACTTTTCGATTAAATCGTATCGCCATTACACTATACCCCCTTTAATCGTTGATATATCAACTCCAAGAAGTTGAGCAAACTTAACATTGTTAGCGTCAATTAAGGCATCTTCACCTGTTATAGCTTCATTAAGCTTTACTATATCTTGTCTGTCAAGTATTTCTGCTGATTTAAGGTTAGCCACGTCTGTGTTAAGTTGCATATTAATTACATCAGACTTTGACGGAATCCACTCTGTCAATCCATCTATATGTCCTCGTACAAGAACTATCCAATCTATGTTTGTATTATTTGCTGTTGTTTTATTTAGATAAGGATAGACAAGCAACTTATTGTTAGTGTCTTTAACTTTCCATGTACTTTTTGCAATATATAATTTCTTTTCAGATGTTCCCCCTGACGGGATACTTGCTATTAGTGTATCGCCGACGGTGTTGCACATATAGAACCGTTGGTCTGACAATATACTACCATAAATAAAAATAGTTATTTTTTCATTGTCTTTTAAGGTGTTATCATCTAAAGTGTAGATTGCAGCTGGATAATTTTGTGAATTAACAATTGGTACATTTCCGTTATTAATTAGGTTGTACCTACTAGTTTGTAACCCTGCTATATCGTTACTCAATCCATTATCAGCAATTTTTAAGTTTGATATATCGGTTTTTGCTGTAGCTAAATCTTTCTTTACTGTATCAAAATCAACAGTCGCTTGTGTAAAAGGAGTTATTTCTTCACCTCTAACCACTCTCCAACTTTTTACATACAATGTGCCAGATTTGAAGTTTTTAAGATAAATTTTCGGGGATATATATGCATTACTATTTTTAACTGTTTCTGTTACAGTAAAAGTATGTTTATTATTAAATTGTGAGCCTGTACTTCTAGTTAGGTCAAACCCATTAGCATAATAAAATGTGTTTGCCATAGTAGCTGTTGCACCAGTTTTATCACCAATACCATAGAAAAAGTAGTTATATCCTTGAGATAAATCAAATCTAGTAACATCTTTCCACATTGTATCGAATACGATAGTGTGCTTTTCACCCAAGGTTAACCATTCATTATAGATTGTAAAAGGTAAATCAAGCAATATCTCTTTTCCAGTTGGATTATCTATAGGAAAAGCTAACCAAATAGGTGAAGTATTCACACTTAGATTAGGTTTTACTGTATCAGTAACCCTACCTTTTAGCCAATCTAATACATCTTTCAGAGATTGATTGGACCAATTAGATAACTTAATTGTAGTTTCCTTAGCACTCTTGAAAACATATTTAATTAAATTCGACAAATTTTTCTGTCCATCTTTATCTACTATATATCCATCTAAATTAACATCTGATATTGGACCGATTATATTATCAATTATCTCAAAGTTCTCTGCCAGTGGATCTATATCTGTTATATTTGTATTTGTAACTTTATTTAAACCATTTTGTGTCTTTGGGTATTCTTCCATATTATAGTAAATCGCTCCTTTCCTTTAGTTCTTTATATGTCCTATTAAGAGCTTTCCATTGCCCCCAAGTAAGTCCCAAACGTTTTATATCTCCCCACGTCCTAAACCTATAATCAAAATCAAATGCTAAGTGTGCTGGTCTAATGTCATTAATTATCTTTTTAATCTCATCTATTCTTAGTGGAATTCCAACTGTACTAATAAATTTAATTTTAAACCTATACTCAGAAAATAATTCTATTACTTCACAAGTACCATTTGAATATCCTTCAGCTATACTTTTAATTAATAAAGGCGTCACAGTCTCATTTGTTTTAAACCTAGCTAAAATATTAGATCTAGTTGTAGATATATCTACTGTCCTATCATAATCTATCCCTGCAAACTTTGCCCACCATTCAAGAGAGTATGTTGCAGTAGATACCATATATTCATTTTCTGATTCGATTATATCCTGGAATAATCTTTCTATTTCTATTTGGCTGCATCTTAATATTTCTTCTATTAATTCATTTCTATAACAATATGGCAAATACTCTAATAAATTATCTATTGAATACATTACACCACCTCGATTTTTATATTTCTAATCTTTGGTTTTTGCTCTGATGTTATTAAAATATTATTAATATCTCCATTTGCAGTAAAGCTTATCACGTCTGTAACCTCAGGAATAGTTGCTAATAATGAATATAATTTACTAAATATTATACTTTTATTGCACGTTATTAGATAATTATCTCCTATAGATCTATACATTGATTTTATTGTTTCAGAATCTGTGCTTGATTTAATTCTTGCAACAATATCTATATCAAAGTTACTCATAGATTTAACGGTTACACTTGCACCAATAGGCCTCACACTTTCTATATATTCTTTAACTCTTCCTACTGTTTCTTCACTAACTACATTATCCTTACCTGCTACAATAACCTCTACTGTGCCTGGTCCATATTTCAAGTCTGTAGTTTTAGAGTTCTTAACTCCATCAACAGACCTTGCCCACTCATCATAATGATCTACATTTCCTGATATACCTTTATGTCGTTGAGTGAATAAAAATCTTGCATAGTAATCTTCATCAGACTCAATATCAATTCCGTTTATGAAATCATTCTCATTGAATATTCTCTCAAAGTTATGGCTCTCACATGTAAAGTCACTTCCTGCTTTTATATTACCTGCAGCACCTACCTCTATAGCTTTAACTATTGCTTTACCTTCTCCATTTTCTTCAATTACTCCACCTTCAGACACTACAAAATCTAATCCATTACAACTAATGACAAGACCATCTTTAATCAAATATCCTATCTCTCCAGAAAATATTACTTCTCCATGTGCTTGTTCACCTTCTTTTCTTAAGTATCCGAATTCACTAACTCTTTTATCTAAGAATTCATATCTTCCATCAACTAAAAAAATTTGTTTTTCTTCTTCATCTTTTATTGAATATTCTCTTTCAATTGCTAGTGCTACTGCACTAAATATTGCATGTGTTATTGTCCCTTCATAAACAGGAATGTCCAAAGCAAAGTTTGATATCATTGATTCTAGTATTTCTTCTTTATTTCTTACTTGCATTAAATCACTCCTTCCAACGTTGCTGTTCCGTAATCTGTAATTATTTCTGCGGTAATATGTAATTTATCTCCAACTTTTTCTACTCCTCTATCTTTAACATCATGTATATAAGGATTTACCATCCAACATTCTCTTATATATCTATAAGATTCTGCTTCAGTTAGCTCTTTAGTGTATGTGACACCAATTAATTCATTATGTTCACTTCCATAATTTTCGCTAAAAATTTGGTGTTTAAATCGTTGGGTCATCATTGATAAATAACACCAAATTTTAATTGCTTCTAAACCATGTTGAATAACCACATTTCCGTCTGAGTCTTTTAATATAGTCCCATCCTCAAAATTAATTCCTATTTCATATGGAACTGGCAAGGTGGTATCTACATTAGTTATATAGTCTTGTTCAATGCCTGCAAATGGAAATTCATTTACACTCATATATTCACCACCTTGTCTATTATTATAAATTTTTGGATTAACTCTTGTTCATACAAAACTACTAACAACTCATCTCCAACTTTAAAACTATGTTTATCAATACTATTTAGAATTGATAGCTGTGACTCTCCAATTGTATCTAAGAAATTTGAACTAATTAAAAAAGGACTCATAGAAATGACTTTAGCAAAATATATATTTTTTAATTTCGATTCTCTCTCCTTCGCTATATCATTTATAACACCTTTCAATGCTTCATATCCATTCATTAATCCCAGCACCTCCTTACATAGTAACTTCCATATGTATATAACTTTTGTTTTGTAATAGGCTTACCTTGAGGCCCGCCATTATGCACAATCATGCCATTTCCAACACATAAAACAACATGCCTTCCTGAAGGAGAGTACCTACTTCCCATAACTATATAATCACCTGGTAAAGCTTGTGATAAGCTTACTGCTCTACCATTGTTCTTTTGTGATGAAGTGTCGCCCCCAATTCTTATTCCAGCCTTTTTGTGTAAAATATGTATAAATCCACTGCAATCAGTCGCATATATATTGGATCTACTACCACCGTATGTATACCGTCCTTTACCAACCATTTTTAATGCTTCCTCTACAATTATCTTTTGTTTTTGATTAACATACTTAACTCCATTGCTGCCTACTATTGAACCACTATCACTTGCAACATAACTAATATTTTTATCTGCATCTGCATCAGAAGCTACACCAGTACCCATTTTAGTATCTGACCAGTCAGTTCCAGTATATTGTTTGTATAGATTTTTGACATTTGCTATATATCCTGAAGTATTATTTTCAAATGGTGGAGCCCAAACAGTTATGAGCTGAGACAGATTTCTTTTCTTATTATATACATGAGAAATACCTATAAAATGAAATCCTGCTCTTACACCTTCATCTATAGTTGAATATATTCCAAATCCCTTACTCGTTTTCCTTATGTTCGACCTGGGATCTCTTATTCCAAAAAAGTTATTACTATTCATAGCTAGATTAGAATCCATTTTTGCTCCACATTCTATCCTTGCTATTAATGCTAGTACCATTGGATTTACCCTATACATATTTCCATACTTATAAAATATATCTCCCTTACCTGCTAACTTACCTCTTAGAATTTTATTAAGCATTTCTACTGTTACGTCATGCCCCCAGTCACTAGTACCAACTGTAGTTGTTTCTCCAGCATTTGAATTTTCCTCCAGCCTATCACTTCCAGCTTCTTTTGTATCCATTATGTTGTTAAAATTTAAATCTAGACTACATTTGTAATTTCCCCCAGACCATTCATGTGTATCTGAGTCAATATAAAATTCACCTATCAAGCCCGTATGCTTATCGCTAATGTGTACTTTCATACCACTCTTACAATCGTAATTTCCATAACCTTCAAGCTTTGATGTGAAATCTACACCATGATACTGTTCATTTATCATAGCTGTATTAACTTGTGATTTATTTTCGACTTCAAGTATAGCATTATGCATTCTGCCCCATATTTTAATTAAATCTTTATTGATATGTTCAGATATTTTATTTCCATTTTTATCTACAACAGTTACTTGATTTACTAATTCTTCAATACTCCTATTATGCTCTGCTGATATTATATTACTATCCTCATCAAAAGCTATACTCAATGCTTTACCTCTTTCTACAATATTCACTGTATCAAGGTTAACATCAATCATATATTGTTTTTTAGTTGTCTTACTAGCAAGAGTGTACATAGTCATTATTATTTCATAAATACTTGTGTCTCTAAAATATCTAGTTAATTTAATATTTGTATTTTCAACCTTACCTAAATTTAATTTAGATAATTTTATTAATTCAATACTTACTTGTTCAGCAGTCTTTGATACAAAATTCCTACTATGCTTAGATTTTGCCAATGTATGGCCAACATCCTTACATATTATTTTGGTTGTAATAGAATTAGATGACTTTCCTACATCAATAATATTACCTCTATATTTTTCATCATTATCAACATAAAAACAAACACTTGAGCCTTCAATAATTCCAAGTTGTTGTATTTGTTTGTCATTTATACTTTGATAAAGCTCAGTCTCTAATGTTCTTGAAACTGAGCTTTTTGAACCACTTATTTTAACATATGGTATCATGCTTGTTATATCCCAAAATGGACCATTCCTTATATGTACAATTAACTTAATATTATTCATTATGGAATCACCAACTTCCATCCAGAATATATCATTGAAGATTTTTTTAAGCTAGGATATCTTTTTTGATTTTCTGAATTGTTTTTAATTTTGTGGAATAATGAACCTTTTCTATAATACTTGAAAGATATATCCCACAAGTAATCACCTTTTTTGACTATATGGTATCTTACCTTTTGAGGTGGTGGTGTTGGTCTAGTAATAAGATTAACTTTATTGCTATTATTATTACTGCTTGTAGGCTTATCATTCTTTTGAGGTGCTGGTGCCCAGCTAACAGCTTTAGGTGGTGTATATTCTAATATATCTAAAGAGAATTCTATATCTCCTGTAGGATCCTTGTGTCCTCTTTTAAAATTAGTTATTTTAATTGGCCAATTAATTTCCGTTTCTGTGACAATATATCTTATTTCTTCTTGAGATCTGGCTATTTCATCAACTATTTTCACACATTCTAAAGGACTCGGAAATGTATAAAAATCTAAATATGATCTATCTTTATCTGATGGAAAGTGTGAACTAAGAGAAGTTCTTTTTAATGATTGACCACAGTAAACCGCTATTTCATCTCCATTGGCCAGATATTCTGTATCAACTTTATAATCACCACTTACTTCTATCTCTTGAGGTACAATAGGAAATCTAAATGATTTATTACTAGTTTTTAGCCATGCTTCCAATTCGCCACCCCCTCTTTATGCTAATAATAAAATCTCTTTAGCAAGTTCTTTAGCTAATTTTTCTGAATCAGTTTTTTCTTTTATGAGCAGTGTATCTGCTAATTTAGCAATTTTAACTATAGTAGTTTTTGAATTACTTGAAATATTTCCTTTTCTATATTCATCTGCATCATGTTTATTCAAAACCATCTCATCTTTATGTAGCAAAGCTCTGTATCCATCAAACGGTATTTTACCTCTACCTGTTCTGTGCTCACCATCTACACTACCATGTTTGATAAGGTTTATAGTTCCTTTTATTGGATTTCTTAAAAAAGTTTTGAGATTATTCCATGCTTTTTTAACGCCCTCAATTACATTATGAAAAGCTGATGCAGTTGCTGATATTCTAGCAGTAGCCCTTTGAAGTAAATATGATTTTAGAGCACTCCATGCTCTCTTTGCAAGGTTGACAGCTGAATGAAAAGGTCCTGATAATAACTTAATTACTGGCTTTATTGGTGCTGCTAAAAATGCTTTTAGAGATTTCCACAAACCTTTAATTATATTTACTGCTCCTTGTACTATTTTCTTTAGTCCGTCAAATGCCTTTTTATAATCCCCTTGGAATATTCCTACAATAAATTGAGCTACACCGGTTATAATTTGAATTATACCGGTAATTATATTAATTGCAGCCATCACATTTTGAACAATGATAGCTAAAAGGTATTTAAATGCTCCTCCCAACACAGATATTAAAAAACTTCCTATAGGAATTAAAATAGCCTTAATCGTGTCAAATAATACTTTAAGGATAATTCCAATTACTTGTATAATAGGTTGAATTTGTTTCACGAAATCCTTAAATTTATTTTTCAAGTCTTCTATAGCGTTTTTTATATTCTTAATGCCAATAGTAGAGTCTACAAACTTTAAAAAGCTATCTCTAACCTTTCCTGCAACTTCTTTAATTTTATCCCAATTTTTGTATAGCAATACTCCAGCTACAACTAGAGCCAGTATAACCGCCATAACTATCCACACGGTCGATGATAGTCCCATAAAAAATCTTATAAGTCTAGCACAAGAAATAATCGAACTACCCATCATTTTTTGAAACAATCCTAGTCCAACTAATGTTAATCCAATTGCAGTGCTAAATATTACAACTGCAGATACTACTCTTATTAATGGTGCTGGTAATTTTTGTAGTCCTTCTACTAATTTTGTTAGAGTTTTTATATTTCCTCTTGCCATTGGTTGAAGAGCGTCAGAGATATTAATAGCAGCATCTTCCCATGCGGATGATAAATTATCTATGTCGCCCGCAAGATTATCTGACATAGTTTTAGCCAGTTTACCAAGTGCTCCTGATGACTTATCAATCTCTTTAGTCATTTTATCAAAGCTACCACCCATTCCATCAAGCAGAATTTTTAAATCATTAGCATATTGCTTACCACCTATCATCTGAATATAGTTATTTCGTTCAGCCTCGGTGAGCTTATCTGTTTTAGATTTTAATTCTTTTAAAACATCCACTTTAGATCTCATTTTACCTGATGAATCTGCAATATTAATTCCAAGAGTTTTCATTGCTTTACCAGCATCACCACTCGTTGCATTTATATTCATAAAAATTCGTGATAATGAAGTTCCTGCCTCAGCACTTTTTATACCAGCATTAGAAAGTATACTAAGTAATACATTCGTTTCTGCCATAGTAATATTTGCAGTTCTCAATGATCCACCTGCTCCTATCCAAGCTTCCATTAACTGAGCCACATCTGTATTAGCCATAACTGATGATTTTGCAATTTGATCTAGAAATTTTTTAGAATCCTTCATTGGTATATTTGCAGAGTTCAAAGAGTCTGCTAATAAACTCGAAGCTTGTGCCATTTCCATATTACCTGCTATTGCTAATTCTGTTAATGGTCTAGTAAGCTTTAATACTTCATTAACCCTGAATCCTGCTTGACCAAGAAAAACCATACCATTCGCAGCATCTGTTGCAGATTTTGCAGTTTCTGCTCCTACTCTTCTAGCTTCATTTCGCAAAGAAATGAATTCTTTACTTGTTGATCCACTAACTGCTTTAACTTGGCTCATAGATTTATCAAATGCCATGCCAGTTTTTATTGCAAATCCACCCATAGCAAGCAATGGTGCATTCAAACCTAATATATTTTGCCCTAATTTTTTATGTTTTGCCATTGATTTTGCTTTATGTACGTCTCCAAACTCTAGACCTAGTTCAGCTTTAAATGCTGTTACTTCCTCATATTCTAAATCATCAACCCACAATTCTCCATGAGTTCCACACATAGTTTGATCTGTATCATAATTTTTCATATCTTATCTCCCTTCTAACAAATTGCTGTTATGTGAATGTCTTCCATAGCATCAGTAAATAATAACCTTGCTTTAATAAAAACATGACTGTCTGTCTTAGCATCTCTTATTTCCTTTTCTGTCATATTAGATGTGTCTACATTCTTCTCTACTTTTAGATATTTCTCCTGAGCTTCCACATCTATATCAACATCATTTTCATTATCTGAAGCCAAAATAACACCCTTTTTAACTAACTCTGCATTATATTGCTTAATGCTAGTTACAAGAAGCATTTTCTCGTTTATTCCATTTTGCATAGCTCCTAAAAATTTTTCATTTGCAAGTTCTTTAACTTCTCTCTTCCACATATGCATTTTGCATATAATTAGTATTTTTTTACGTTCTTGAGATTTTTCTCCTAATGTTGTAAGAGATGTAACACCTCTACCGAATCGTACCTTATCCCAATCATTATATAAAACTAGCTCACCTGCATCGACTTTGCCATCATATACAGAATTAGTTAATCTTTCTACGCTAACCACATCACTTAAATGTAAATTAGTAATTGCTCTCTCTAATGTATTACCTGCAAGTGCACTCGCTACCCTAGCTGTAAATATTGCAGGAGTGACTTCTACATCTTTTTCTGCTCCTAATGATTCTATAATTATGTTTTTAGTAGTAAAGTTAACACAGTATTCTGAATCTGCCTTAGTATTAGATAGTACTGCCTTTACTTCCATATTACGAAGATTATTTAAGTCATTAATCCATTTTGCAATATCGGTACCTTTTGCCTCAAATTCTGGTGCACAAAACCAATCAAATTTGACACGTTCAAATAACTGTAATCCATTAGCTATTAGAGAAGGATCATTTATAAAAGCAATATACACCCTATATGGCTTATTAATAGCTCCTCTAAATACTAGCTCTAGAGCTTTTGTTCCTTCATCAGATAAAGATATTGAATCTGCCTTAATTTTTTCAACCGCTTCACTATAACTTTTAAAGCTATATACTTTATCAGAATCTGCCTTTAAAAGCATTGCAACGCTTCCCCTTTGAATTAGTCGCTCTGTTTCTTCTGCTTTTGCAACAAAATCTATCTGTGTCCTTTGTAGTCCCATGATTTATACCTCACTTTCATTTATTTTCATTTCACTCATTAATTCAATCTTTTCTTTCTGATATTTTGTTCTAAATACACTTTTAAATGTAAAATACAAAAATCCTTTTTCTTCATCAATATCAGATTCAATTTCATCAATATTTAAAACTCTATTCTCAACAATAAGTGAAAGCCTAAATATCGATTTTAGCTCCGATTCAATTCTATACATATCTACAACTGAATTTTCTAATTTAGGATAATATTGAATCCTAACTCGTATGCTATTTTTCTGTACATACTTTTTCTCTGCACTTGAACCAATTGTAATTAATTCTGTAAAAAAAATAGGACGCTTAATATCTTCATCAACGTCCTTACTTGCCACTACAATACCTGTTTTCTCAATCAAGGCTTTATTAACAGCCTTTTTAATATCTAGTACTGTTATCATTATAGTCTCCTATGTATTCAATTTTTTATTAATCATATTATGCATCCACTTTTCTATATCATCATTATATGTTTCATTCATCCTATCAATACCATTTTGAACTGGATAAAAACCTTTAACTCTTCCTAAATTATGTGCCTTACCACCATCTTTTTTCTTAGGAACATATTTTATTAATCTATGTCCCTCTTCAATTAAATGAGAATGCTTAGACTTAGAATCCATTTTGACTTCATAAGATGACCCTTTTCTATATGGTTTATTATGTTTATATGATTTTTTAAGTTTTCCAGATTTTTCTAATCCTTGTTTTTCTATATCTTCGGCAATAAATTTCTCAAGTTCTGTGGCCTTATTATCTAAAAAGTTTATTGTTTCTTCTTTGAAATCTCCTTCTAATTCCTTTAATGCCTCTTCATACTCTTTTGCCCCAATAACTTGTATATCTATACTCATTAGAAACACTCCTAACCATTTTTAGTATATCTTGCCATAATTTCCAAGTACTGTTTTCGTCCAAGTTCTACTATTGACTCAATCTCATATTCAATGTCATTATATTTGATAATATTATTTTCAGTGATATCATTTCTATATCTAATAACAATTTTAATGACTTTAGTTGATTGTGTTATTCCTGCATCAAGCTTTTCAGCTCCTCGCATTTCTTTTACTTCCGCCCATAAGCTTTTGTATTCACTATCAGTTTGAATTACTTCTCCAAGTTCGTTTAACTTTAACTCTGTATTAAAATCTACTTTTCCACCTACAACATCCTTTTTATGAATGTATACCTTAGTATCCATATTTCCTATATCAATTTTCACTAATTGCCACCTCATATGTTCCATACTGTAATTGGTTAATCATAGACCTTACAATATTACTTACTTTGTCATATCTATCATTTTTGACATAAACACGGTTGTCATACCATTCTGAAATCATGGCCAACATTACTAAGTTGGCCATGTTCTCAAAATTTTTATTTTGCATTTTTATATCAAAATTATCTATTGCCCCTGATAGATATGATCTAGATGAATCAATAAAACTCTGTATTAAATCAGTTTCTTTTTCATCGTCTGTGTCAATCTTTAAGTAATTTTTTACAGTTTCTATATCCATCAAAATCGCTCCTTAAATACTCTTATAAGACTGTTGCTGGATTCTTCATTTCACAAAGTTTCATAGCTTTAGAATCTGAAATTTGGACATCATATCTCTCAACAGCTCTTAACCAAGTTGTGTATTCTTTGAAACCTGCTTCATCACTCTTAGCTATTTCTATTCCCTTAAGTTCATAAAAATCTATATACTCTTCAGGGTCTCCTATATAGAAAGTAAGATTACCTGAAACCTTAGGAGATAATTCTTCATCTGAAAAAACTTCAATGATTTTGCCTTTAAACATTTTTTTTGTAGAATCTGTTAGACAAGGTTGTAATAAGTTATGTCCATCTTTATCTTTCAGCTTATCTAAATAATTAAAAGAAGTCTGGTTAGTAACAAGCTTAGCTGTTTCGGCAATAGCTGGATCTAATCCTACATTTAGTGCATCTACTAATCCATCAATATCAGTTATAGTAGTGGATTCTAATTCTTTTAATTTTGTTATTATTGATTTATTCTCAGTCCTAACTGCAGCTTTAGTAAATTCTTTACCAATTACATCAATTATATTTACATCAGTGTCCTGTAGAAATTGCTTTGCAAGCCCTTTACTATTATTATTTTGTTTCATTTCTTACCTTCCTTTCTTAAAGGCTGCCATCATCATTTCCCAATCGTCATAATCGTCATTTGCATTATAATTAAGTGTATCTTTATTAGTAAAGAACAACTTCCATGCATCCACAACACCGTCTGCTGGGTCTATTCTTGCATATGTAGATTGTTTATCAATCTTTATTTCGCCAAATGAATTTTTTGTTATAACAGCATTTACTAATGACCATAATAGAAGTTCATCATTCTTGTCGTATTCTATTTCCTCTGCTTCAACTGATAACTGAAAATCTAATGTTGCATCATTTAAGGACCTAGCAGACTGTACTATTTCAGTTAAATCACATCCAAGAAATTCTAGATCAGATATATATGCACCTGCATTATGTGGGTCATATCCACAATCAATAATTTCTAAATCATAAGTTGATATAATTTCTTGCAAGTGTGAGGTTATAAATTTATAGTCTGTTTTAATTCCTGACCCACCAGTAGTAAGGGTTATTAATCCTTTATCTACCCACACTTGATATGGAACATCATCCGTTTTTATATGCTCTTGTAGCCTTTGTTCTGGCATAAATGAATGATGGTAGATATAAACTTTTCCATTATCTTGTGGAAATAATAGAACTATTGATGTTAAATCCCCCCCACTTGACAAGTCTATTCCCAAATAAGCAGCTCTTCCTCTCATATCTTCGAGAGTTTTATCCGTCGCACACTTTTTTAACTTATCATAATTAAGAAGTCTTGAGCCACCATTTTTAACCCACATATTTAAAACTTTAGTTTGGAAATTTACAAGCTCTTCTCCACCCTTTTCTCTTGCTGTTATGGCACTTTCCATCATAACAGCTATTTTTTTTTCATTATATGTATTATCTTCATTCCACAACAATAATGGATTAGCTTTTGCCCATGTCTTAGGGTCCCAAATATCATCATCCTTATCTGGTTGACAAATAAAAACGAACTGTGAATCCTTAGTTATAATCCCCTTTACAACATCGCAGCAAAATTCATAATGCTTATGACAAGGACCATTAATGTTAAAGCCTGCTGTTGTTATCGCTAGAACTAAAGCAGTATCTACATCTATTTGGCCATCTTGAACAAGTTTATACATCTGATTATTTTTATGTGCGTGGTATTCATCAACAATAGATAGTGTTGTTCTAAACCCATCTATTGTGCTTGTATCTTTTCCTATTGCTTTAATTACTGTACCAGTTATATGTGATTTTATAGTTCTGTTATATTCTGTAATTTTATATAATTCTAAGAGCTCTTTATCAGACTCTATAAACTTTTTAATCTCATCCCAAACTATATTGGCTTGGTCTTGTTTTGTTGCTGTACAGAAAATTCTACCTAGCTCATAACCTGAGAATGTCGCCCAACTATTTGCTTCAGAACCAGCTAATATTGACTTACCATTTTGTCTTGCAATTTGTATATATGCCTCTCTGTAACGATTATTTCCATCGCTCTTTTTTTTCCATCCATGTAGTGAACCTATAATAAAGTTTTGAAATCCTCTTGTCTTAAACTTTTTAGAACCTATGCCTTCAGCTATATTTAATTCATTGGCTATATTAATATGTTTTTCTGCTTCATCAACATCAAAATAATAGTTCCACATAGCCAATTTAGACTTTTCTAAGTCATCTAAATGCCTCTTACAAGCTAATATTTCAAGTTCGCCTTTTAAAACATCACCATTAGTCACCAATAAAGCAAATTCTGTAGTTCTATCCATCATAGATATTTAATAAATGGATTTTCTTTTTTCTCTTCCGCTTTGGGTACTACAAGCCTTAGCCTGTCGGATGTAGCAAGACCAAGCTTTGAACTACACGCCATAATTGTTTCTATAAATCCTTTTTGCATTCTAACCATTCTATTCATACTATTACTAACAAATAATTGATTTTCGTATTTCTCATCTTTATACGTCAAACCAATATTATTTATTTGAGTGCTTATATCTACATAGCTCGCATAAGCATTGCAATAGATTGCTAGAATACTTAGATCTAAATTATCGATAATTTCTAATGGTTCTGACTCTTTTATTACTCTATTAAATTCTTTTTTTGCTTCTTTTGCTAGCCAAGTAGGAGCTTTTAGACTTCTTTTCACTTTCAATTTAGACTCCGCTATTTCTCTTTTAAGCTTCTGTTCTTTTCCAACTTTACCAGTTGAAACAACTGATAATTTAGGTGGTCTACCAGTTCTTGTCAAAATACATCCCCCCTTTCTGCAGAATGTATAAAATAATAATTATTATTTTATACTGTATTTTTTTCACTTTTTTGCTGACTTTCTGGCATTTTTTTATAAGAAAACTCCCCCGCGGTCCTGTATTTTTGTTTTTCAAACTTTTTTTATATCCCCCTCCCTAAATTGTTTTATATATCCAAACAATTCTGAAATAAGTATGCTTTTATGTTCATCACTGGCCCTATATATACTTTCAATTTCTGCGTGAGATTCATGGCTTACTGGTAGAAGAACATCAGGGTCTAATCTTCTATCCCAATCATCCTTAATAGGAATGATATGATGTACCATCTCGGATGGTATTATCTTTCCATACTTGAATAGATGATATACATCTATGCCATAGTATCTATCTCTAATTATCTTAGACAACTTAGTCCAATGCGTAGACTTATAAAAGGCTGCAGTCTTGGGATCTCTTGCTTGTTTATCATATCGCCTATGCCTATCACCACACACACTGCATGTATCATCAACCTTAATCTTACGCCCACACCTACATAACTTAGTCAACATCTATATCTCAACTCCCCCCTATCAATAACACTACTCCCCCCTCTATTAAAAAGGAAGCATGTATCGGCATAAAACGAAACAAGATAATACAATACATACTATTGCTTCCATTCTTTTTTAATCTCCTCAGTTAATAAGCCTTTAACTTTTAGATCCTCAGTAAGTTCGTCAATTGTTTCAAACGTCTTTTCATAACAATTTTCTTGATTATAGAAAAGTTTTACATTGAATGGTACCTTAGATATGAACTGAGCTAATGGTAGTATATATCCTTTATCTTCATTTATATTATGGTAAGCAACATATGTTAACTTATTGTTTATATTTTCAGCTACTGTTAAAACTAAGCATAGGTCACCAGTTTTATAGTGAGTATATATTTGACCAAATTTAATATTATTTTTAATCTTCACTGGATTCTCCTTCACCAACGGTCCTTATTTCAAAGCCACTTGCCTCTAATATTATCTTTATCTTCTCCGGAAACCTAGGATTAACCTCAACACCAAGGACATCATTGATTCTTTGTCCATCAACATATACATTAACTATATTTTCTGGACAGTTATAGTCTCCTGTTAAATCAATTTCTTTAAGTTCTATTATAATTTTATGCCTCATTATTTTCACCATCATCCTTGTTATTTAATTGAGAATTCTTTACTGCTACAATTTTAATGTTAGAAATAACATTGTCAATACTTAGTTCTAAATCACCCAACAAAGTTTCTATCTTATTAATAGTATCCTCTGTCATTTCAGACAACTTATTCAAACTCTCTTTTGATTCTTTTGTAAGCTCTACTTTTACCTGTATTTTCTTATTCATTAAACTCACCTCCAAAATATGACATATCTAATATTGTGTAAACTTTTATTTCTTTATTTTTTATAACCCTCAAGATTTGTAGTCTCAAAAGTTTCATATACTTTTTAAATCACTAAATCAAATTAAAATATTACGTTGGCTCATTATGTAATATTTTAACCTTTAAAAAAATTCATAGAAGCATAAGCTTCAGAAATTGTATCTTGGTTAATACCTATATAGCGAAGAGTTACAGATGGATCAGAGTGATTAAATATATTCTGTAATATGGCCACATCTTTTGTTTTCTGGTAATAGTGATAGCCAAATGTCTTACGCAAGGAATGAGTTCCTATATGCTCAACGTCAAATCGCTCACACGTTTCTTTAATCACCTTATAGGCTTGCTGTCTACTTATAGGATGATTTCCAACTTTTGAATTAGGTATTAAATATTCCCAGTCCTCCATGTCCTCGACATAACTATCTAATTTCTTTTTCAAGAATTTATTAAGTGTTACCTTCTTAGCCTTACCAGTTTTCTTTTCTCTAATTGAAATATGGTCTCGACTTTTTACATGCTTCACTTGCAAAGGGAGTATGTCGGATATTCTTAGTCCGCTATATAGCCCTAGTACAAACAGTATGTAATACTTCTTAGGTCTATCTTTTTCCAGATAGTTAAGTATATCTTCCAATTTATTCTTGTCACGTATTGGCTCAACAAAATTCATATCCTAACACCTACCTTTATTATTTTTTTATTCTATATATAACTAAAGCCCTCAGCATTTATCTGAGAGCTCCTGTACATTATCTTTACAGTTTATATTATAAATTATTTTTACTAGTATTTTTTTACACTTTTTTTACATTTTTTTTGCATTTTTTTTACACTTTTTTTCGCAATCGGTGTATAAATACTACACTTTCTTTGATTCCATAGCTTTATATCCATGTATACATATTGCTATTTTATTTAAGGCTGCACGTCTTAATCTATAGATTTTAGGTTCATCATATCTGCTTTCACATGATATTTGGATAGGAGTTTTGTTTTCTATAAATAATTTTCTTATTATGTACTGCTCATCACTTTCTAACAAATCAATAGCATCATCTATCATCTTTATTGTGTTTTTTTCTGATACTAACTCTTTATTGGTTAAATAAATCATATCCTCGACCCTTATAAGATTATTACCTATTTTGTCAGGATCAACGAGGCCAACTCTTACACCATCCGTTGCAATACACTTTATATCTCTTGACTTATATTCTTTTATTTCTAACTGTGTTATTTCAAGATTTTCAATATGTTTCTTTATTGAATTATATGTTTCCAATAAGTTTAAAGTTTTTTTATAGTACTGCTTTTGAATTCTCATAAGCTACCACCTCCTAATCCTTTTATTTATTCTCGTTACTTCATCATTCACATATGTATCTATTTCAAATTTTCTAGCTCTTAACTTGTATTTTTCTTTGTTTTTCTGTTCTAAAAGTCCATAGCCTGAATAATAAGAGTGACATCCTTCAGCTCTATATGGACACATATAGCAAGGATTATCCTCCTTGTATAGTTTGTTCATTGGTAATATACCGTGTACTGTACCACACTTGATACACTTGTACATAACCATATGTGAATCTTTAATTATTATTTCCTTGCTGCCACAAAAATCACAATGCTTATCACTTCTAAAAAACATAATGGTCACCTATTAAAATGGAACATCGTCGTCATCTACAGCACTAAACTGTGATGGTGATCCATTATTTGATTCATCTGTCTGCTTTTTATATTCTAATGCTTTTATAATCCTTCCAGCAACTTTTGTGAAATTTCTTTTTTCGCCTTCTGGTGTCTCATATCTATCTACTCTTATAGAACCTTGTATACCTACTAATCTACCTTTTGTAATATAGTTTGCACAAAATTCAGCTGGCTTACCCATTATCTCAACTGGTATAAAATCAGTTGTTGTGCTACCATCTTTATTTTTATAATCTCTATCAATAGCTAGTGTGAATGTAGCTACTGGTGTTCCAGAACCTGGAATATATCTTAATTCTGGGTCTTTGCATAATCTTCCACAAATTACTACGTTGTTAATGCTCATCTTCTTCCTCCTCTATAATCCTAATTGTTCGCAAGCCATATTAAACCCAACAATCCATAAAAAAATTCTAAAATCTACATCTCTACCGAAATAATCAAATGTTTCCCACCAATCACTATCATATTTTCCCAATATATCTACAACTTCCCCGCTAGGGATAAGCCCCGATTTATGGTTTAAGTAACAGTCAGACATATAGTATTTAATATCTTCAATATCTTCAATATTCATGTCATATTGTTTTAATAAATCGTCCAATAAGGTTTCGTAGTCATATGTGTAGCAGTTACTAGCACACCTAAACTTACTAATGAAGTAATCAATAGATTTTATGTATGCCTTTAGATTTTTAATGTTTAATTTGTTGTACCATGTCGCTATACAATCGCCTAAATCCCCACTTATAATGAAGTTCCCTCTTAATTTATCAATGATGAAATTGATATAATAATTATTGCTACCATCTTCATTCTTCCAATCTATTATTGTATATCTATCTGTATTTTGTATTAAAGTTGCTTTATGATTTTTAAAACTCATTTTAGCTTCTTCTATTCGTGATTGATTCATTATTCTACCTCCCATATCTTCCAATCTATTATCCTACAATTCATCTGCTCAACACTTTTATGTGTATAATTCAAATCATCATCATAGTCACTTTCTATAAATTTCTTATAAACTTGCAAATTACTTACGGAATAAGGTACAATAACTCGCCTATCTCCCTTTAACATAGTTATTTCAAGACCTATATTGTCATCTATAGACCATTCAATATCTTCTAATAGTTGCTGCTTTTTAGTATTATTTTTCATCTATGCCTCCTCAGTATCTGGATATAATTCTAAGTACTTATTTATGCTAAAATCTGCTAATATCTTTTTAAATTGATCCTCTTGAAGTTCTCTCAAAATATGCCCTCCGTAAACTTCAGGTTCTTTAATTGCATATCTTTTTTTACCTCTATACAATGATGTGATATATCCCCTACGATTTTTATCCTGTATAATAAGTTCCATTTTATCTGTGTCAAATATAACTCCATTAATTATTTTTCTCATAATACACCCCCTATACAGCTTTTTCAACCCAAAAATCTAATATTGTTGAAGCCTTCGCCTCCAGTTGATTATTATATATTCTCTTGATCAGTTGAATCTTTAACTCTAATTCCTAATTTTTTCTTTGATCTGATGCACACATGTGCTGTTTGTATTAACTGTTCTTTTTTACTCATATTTACACCTCATAAAATACTCTTTTACATCCCAACTTTTTTGCTAATGGATATAATCTCTCACAATTTGACCAAATATCTAGCCAAATTTTCCAAGCTTTAGATGATTCAATGTTTTTATATTCCTCATCACTTAAAGACTCAAAATATTTAATGCCATCATCAAGCCTTTTTAAATTTTTTAGATATTCACTTACTATATCCATAAAACCTCCTGTTAGAATGGAACATCTTCACTTTCGACTTCCTTGACTTCTACAAATGTAACTTGATTCATTTCATCATATTTATAGTTTTTATTTCTTTCTTCACTATGAATCCAAAATCTTTTTCTCATTTCATCAAAATTCAATCTTTTGCTTATACCTTGCCTGCCAGTAATACGATTTTTTAATATGCCTATTTTGGTTATATCCTCATGAGAGTCTTCTGTATGTTTAATTTCTCTTGTTAATAGCAATTCATAGTCTGCTAAATTTACTACCTCACTAGCCCCTGATACATCATGCATATGGTACTTTCTATCACTACCTAGCTTTTTTTTGGGGTGTGCTACTAATATCACGCACAGCTTGTATTTTCTTGCGATTGATTTAAGTTTCTTGGCCAACACTTTTTGTTTTTCATACTCTTCTAAATTACCATTATCGATAGTCATCATATTATCCAATACTACCAATTTTATATTTTGAGTTCTCGCCAAATAATCAATAGAGTTTAGTAAATTATCAATGCTAGGAGTTACATCCTCAGAGAAAAGATATAATTTATTTTGGATCCATTTTCTTATTAAATCTTCTCCTTGGCTTGTTACGTCATAATATGATCCTCCTATTTTGTTTTTAAATTCTTTTAAATCATTTGGATTTGCCACTGTCCTCATAAACCACTGTAATACATTAAATCCTGTTAGTTCACCTGAATAAATCAGTGTCCTATGTCCATTCATAATATTTTGTGCAATTACCTGATTAAGCAGTGTTGATTTACCACTACTAGGCTCACCTGTAAGCACTGTTAAACTTCCGTATACCAATCCATTAAGTAATGAATCTAGATCACTAAATCCAGTTTCTAGTCCTGCGTTAAGATCCTCTCTTTTTATCTGTGCAGCATTGCAAAATAAATTTTCAACGGAATTACTAGAATCTATTGATTTGCATATATCCTCAAGATTTGACTTGATTGAATTTGAATCTATGCTTTCTATTTCATCAGTAAAGGCTTTAAGTTTGTCAGCTATATCTCGCTTATAAGCCTTCTCCCTTACCTCACTAATATAATAATCAATATTGCTTGGCACAGATCTACTAGTCATAGCTGTTATATCAGATATATTTAAAGTACCACCAATATTTTTATACTCCTCTATGAGCGAAGTCATTTCTATTGGTTTTTTTGATTTATGAAGTCCAAGCATTGCTTGATAAACTCCATCCAAACCACTAACTGTAAAATCACTAGGCTTCAAACATTCATCTATACATTTAATTATTAATTTTTCATCAAGAATTATGCTTCCTAACAATGCAATCTCTGCATTTGTATTACATATAACCCCAGCCATCTGATTTTTCCTTTTCTTTAGAATTTTTATAAGGTATGACCTTGCTTGATTTAGGCATTTGTAGATATAACTGATCAAACTTTTCTCTTAGTTTTGCAGTTGACAGTATATTTTTATACCAGAAATCATTACCTTGCGACCACCTTATAACTTTTTCAATCTCTTCTACAGACCTTTTATCAATTCTAATCATTTTATCCACATGTCCACACCAGTTATCCATATTTGGTTCTTTGAATTTAGGATTATGATCTCTTATAAGACTTAAAAGTAAATAGCTAAGTCGGTACTCTTGAGTATCGACTTTATATTTAACTTCTTTATTTCTTATATTCTTGTTAGTGGTTGACAAACAGGTGTCTTTTGCGTTGCTTGTGTGCATATCTTGTGTTATAACTGTGTCTACGCCTTGATACCTTTCCCAATTTGCAATGCTTATAACTGTGTGCGTCTTGTGCGTTTCTATTGTTAAAAACTGTGCATTTATTGCGTTGTTTATGGTTGTGCGCACAGTTTCACGTGTACAATCTTTTCCACATTTTTTTGCTATTTTTGAAAGAGAAGTAAATAATTGCCCTGGCTCAGTCTTATACTTAACGCCTTTGTATGTCCATTCTCTTGACTCGTGGTCAGCCATTAGCAAGATGGTCATAATGACATCTCTTTGGCGACCCGTTAATCCTTGGTAGAATTCATTATTTAAAATTTTTCTATAAATTTTAATCCATCCAGCCATATGCTTCACCTATCCTTGTATTTTTCTATATTTTCTGTTATAATCTTTATAATATTTTTTTTGAATTGCACTTGAGTTCCCAGCTCGGTGCTTTTTATTTTTTAATAAATTTTTAATATAAATAGCTATTAAAAAAACGGTTATATATATTGAAGCTTTATACATTATAAGTGCTACTGCCAACATTAGCATTGCTATACTTTCCAATACTATCATTTCCTAAACCCCTCTCTGCTTGTATATTACAATAGTCACATGCAAGACTAATTAACTCCGCTTTAATATCTTGATTCTCTATCAAATTAAATTCCTCGCCAGCTTTGAACCATTTTCCATCTTTAGATATTATTAATGCATGTCCTCGCAAGAAAAAGAATTTTTCGCTATCATCACTCTTTTTATACAACTTAATTAGTATTTTATTTTTCAACTCTTCATACTCCAATTTTACTGACTCATTATTTTTAGTTAGATTACCAACTCTAATTTTCAACATTTTTTTAAAATCATAAAAATTTAACATGTCTACCTCCTAATTACTATTCATAACTTGATTAAATCTTTCTTTACCTATATACTCTTCTAACTTACCTGGATAAAT
The DNA here is from genome assembly GCF_027125355.1 of Peptostreptococcus equinus. Classification (NCBI taxonomy): domain Bacteria; kingdom Bacillati; phylum Bacillota; class Clostridia; order Peptostreptococcales; family Peptostreptococcaceae; genus Peptostreptococcus; species Peptostreptococcus equinus. The sequence continues at coordinate 1,848,896 of NZ_CP114052.1, forward strand.
CGAATAAGTATATTTTGTATTACTGTCATGTGTTTTGTAAGCCGTTCCAAAAGGAAACTTATCTCTTTGTAATCCTATCCTTACACATTGCTCTGATTTATTAAGCATTTGAGCTACATGTTTTATTTTTATTTTGTTCAAATTTGTCCCTCCTTAATAATATTTCGTAGCCACTAGTTATTAATGACTTTATAGCTGCTTCCGCCTCCTGCCACTCATCAATCTCGTCACAATCAATAACCCCATCAGATGCTATTTTAATCATCGTGTCTTTCATAACTACATTGTTATTTAATATGTTTATAAAATTTAATACAGAGCAACATAGATCTTTACCAACTAAATTTTCTAACAATAGTTTACCAACTTCAGAATTGCATACATGATCATATGCTAGTCTCATATCTTTATAAGTTGTGCACATATTCTTAGCTATATCATTGCTAGGGATTCTCTCTCCCATCTCGTATCTTTTTAGAGAATCAACAGATATTCCAAGTTTTTCTGAAGCAACCTCCTGTGTCAAACCAGATGCCTTTCTGTATTTTTTATAAATATTTTCCACCTTTATGCCCCCCTCTCATATAAAAAGTGTATTTTTTTTCACTTCAAATTAACATTTTTAACTGTTATACTTTTCTAAAACAAAGATTAAGAAAAAAAGTCTTGAATTTCACATCCAAATATATTTGCTAAAACAGGTAACATATCGGCTTTTATTGTATATATTCCATTTTCATAATTGGAATATGTTGAAGCCTTTTTATAACCTAATTTATCAGCCATTATTTGCAAAGTTAAATTTTTTTCTTTTCTTTTTTCCTTAATAAAATCAAGATTTATTTTGCTCATTTAAACACCTCCTTTTCTATTTTAGAAAATCTATATCTTTATTTTATATCTCTATTTTAGAAAAGTCAAGATTTTATTTTCTATTTTAGCAAAATATATTTCCCTATTTTAGAGAAATGTTATAATAGTTCTATAAATAGAAAGGTGGTTTCTATGAAAATAGGAGATATAATAAGAAAATTAAGAGAAGAATCTAGCATCTCACAACTAGATTTTTCTAAAAAAATAAATATTAATAATAGTGTTGTATCAAGGATAGAACTTAATGAAAGAGCTGTAAGAGACGATGAATTAATAAAAATTGCAGACTTCTTTAATGTTTCTACTGATTATTTATTAGGAAGAACAAACGTAAGAAATACTGTTGATACATTTGCTGCACATACGGATTCAGATATGTCTGAGGAAGCTAAAGCAGAATTGGAAAACTTCAAAGAATACTTAAAGATCAAATACAAGTAAATTAGAGGTGATTAGATGAAAAATAAAAAAGGTTGCTTAATTGGATTAATTATATTTTTTTCTATTGGATTGTTAATTAATTTAGTTGACAATAAAAGTGTATTATCATCAATAAATAATACAAAAGTTGAACATAGAAGTGAAGTTAATACTCAAACAAAAAATAGTCAAAAGAAAAGATCAGGAGTAACACTTCAATCAAAAAAAGATATAAAAGATCTTGATATTTCTTTTAAGAATTCAATGAGAAATGATGTTACTGGTAATTATAGACTATCTAAATTCTCCGAAATGCTTGATTTTAATGAATTTATAATCTCTTATGGTAATAAATACTTTAACAGTAAAAACGAAGTTCATTTCATTATTAACTTTGCAAATAAAACAACTGCTGTTTTAAGAGATATGGGTGACCATTATTATGTAACTTATCATGGATATGTAGATAATGAAGAGCATGATGCAAAAAAAATTCCATCTGGTATGGTACTAAGCAAATATAATATATATAAAAATAATGGTGACATCGAAGATTTAAATAAATAATATTAAGGCAGGATATGCCATATTCTGCCATTTTTTACATCTTAAAATACGAACATTTGTTTGGGAAAGGCTTTTACTTGACTATAGAAAAAATTAATTCATATATTGAAAACAATAATATTAATATTGATAACTGTGACAGACTAAATTTTTTTGGTAAATCTGCATTATATTGCAATATCTATAATAAAGATCTGATTCTTCTTTCACCTGACTTCTATAAAAAATTGTCCAGTGAACAACTAGAAATATTAGCAGAAGAATGCGGGCATCATGCAACGAGCGTAGGCGATACTTTTATTAATACTGATTTGTATTATAAGAAATTAGAAGTTTCTAAAAGCGAAAAAAAAGCTATACTCTGGGCTACCAATTATATTATAGATGAATATGATCTAAAAAAATATATAAAACAATCATGTAGCGTTGAAGAGTTAACATCCTACTTAGGAATAACAGAAGAATTTTTATACGAATATTTATATTGCAAAAGAAATAAAATTCATTATTTAGACTTAGGAGATAATAAAATATTAGATTTATATAAATTACCTAATCTACACATTATGGAAAGGAGTGAAATAAATGAGACTACCTAATGGCTATGGAAGTGTTTATAAGCTTTCAGGAAACCGTAGAAAGCCCTGGGTTGCTAGAGCAACTATAGGTTGGGATATTGACGATAATATGAATAAAGTTACACAAAAGTATGCATACATAGGATATTATAAATCTCAAAAAGAAGCATTGTCAGCATTGGCAAACTATAATGAAAACCCATTTGATTTAAGTAATAAGGCTAGTACATTTGCTGAGGTATACGATAAGTGGTCTGACATACATTTTGAAAAGATAAAGGATTCTACAGGATATAAGGCTGCATATAAAATATGTGAACCAATTCATAATATGAAATTTGCAGAACTTAATCTTAACCATTTTCAAAATATTGTTGATAATTCTGGCAAGAACACTCCTACTTTGAGAAATCTAAAGAACTTAATTAACCTAATGTATGATTACGCTATAGTAAGAGATATTGTATCAAAAGAAAAAAAAGATAAAGTTAAATACCTAGATATAAGCAAGCCAGGTAATCCAAAAGCATTAAATAGAACTAAATTTAAAGATAATGAAGTTGATAGGATTTGGGATGTTAAAGATGATAATATATATTATACTGTTGTTTTAATGATGCTTTATTGTGGTGTCAGAATTAACGAACTTCTAAGTTTAGAAAAGAAAAATGTACATTTAGAGCAAAGATGGTTTTTTGTAGCGGATGCAAAAACAGAAGCAGGAATTAGAGTTGTTCCAATATTCAAAAAATAGTTCCATTTTTTGAATATTGGTTAAATAGAAATTGTGATTATCTAATATGTAGACCCGATAATCGTAAATTTACATATGATAGTTTTTATAATACATATTGGAAAAAAATTATGAATAATATTGGTTTAGACCATACCCCACATGAGACTAGGTATACTACAATATCTAAGCTTACTGCAAAAAAAGTTGATGATAGAGTGCTAAGGTCAATAGTAGGACATACTGGAAAAGGTATTGCTGAAAAGGTATATACTGAAATTGATTTAGAAGTTAAGTTAGAAGCTATAAACTTAATATAGGTGATAGTATGAATAGAACAAAATATAAAAATGAATATATAAAAAATAAATATGATAGATTAGAGGTCGTTTTGCCAAAAGGCAAAAAAAGTGAAATAAAAAATATGTGCAAAAACTTAAATATATCAATTAATGAATATATAAATATGCTTATATCGAATGATATGCAGTCTGGTAATTCACAAATAAATATATCTGATAGCAATGTAGATATAGAGCTTTTAAGAAAATGGCAAATACCAAAAAAATACCAGGGTATGATTGAATACGCATCTTATTCAAAAGAAAGTGGATATTTTATTAGGCTGAAAGATGGATATATTAATGATACTTCTGGAACAAGAATAATAAATGTAAAAGGAACTAATGAAATGAGATTGACAATTAATAAAAGTCATAGTATAAAATAATATGTCTTACGTAAGACACTTTTTAATCCTTAAAATTTGTATATTACGTGTGTATTACGTGTGTATTATCTATTCTATTTTAAACGATTTTAAACGAATCTAAACTAATTATCTAAATTGCTGAACATATTAAAAAAACTCGCTTATAATTGATATAAGCGAGTTTAATAATTGTTGTAATTTTATTGAAATACTATCTCTTAGAGAACTGTGGTGCTCTTCTGGCAGCCTTAAGTCCGTATTTCTTTCTTTCCTTCATTCTTGAGTCTCTTGTTAAGAATCCTTCAGCCTTAAGAGTTCCTCTTAATTCTTCGTCAACCTTTAATAGAGCTCTAGATATACCATGTCTGATAGCACCAGCTTGTCCAGTGAATCCTCCACCTTCTACTGTTACTATAACGTCATATTTATTTTCATTTCCAGTTAAAACAAGAGGCTGTTTTACGTCTCTTATTAATGTTTCATAGTTAAAATATTCATTTAAAGGTCTTCCATTTACCTTTACGTTTCCTTCTCCAGCTACTAGTCTTACTCTAGCAACAGAGCTTTTTCTTCTACCTGTTCCGTAATATTGTATATTAGCCATTAATTATTTCCTCCTCTCGAAAATCCTACTTACAGTTTAATTCCTGTGGGTTTTGTGCAGCATGTGGGTGCTCAGCACCTCTGTATACTCTTAATCTAGTCATCATTCTATCTCTAAGTTTGTTCTTTGGAAGCATACCGCTAACAGCATGAGCCACTACTTCTTCTGGCTTCTTTTCCATCATTTCCTTATAAGATATTTCTTTTAACCCACCTACATAACCTGTATGATATCTGTAGTATTTCTGAGTAAGTTTCTTTCCTGTTAATACTATTTTTTCCGCATTGATTACTATTACAAAATCTCCACCATCAACATGTGGTGTAAATGTTGGTTTATTCTTTCCTCTTAAAACTGTAGCAATTTCAGTTGCCATACGACCTAAAGTTTTTCCTTCAGCGTCTACTATATACCAGTCTCTTTTAACGTCCGCTGGCTTAGATATAAAACTATTCATAAAGACCCTCCTTAACTTTTCACATTGTGTTTTCTTTGAATATATGTAAAGTCCGGGGCAAAGTGGACTTATTAACGCATTCTTGTATATTTTACTCCCATATAGTACATTTGTCAATATATCTACGAAATATTAATTAAAAAAGGCAGAAATTTTTTTAGATTTCTGCCTTTTTTATACAATTTTTATTATACTCTATGTACGAATAAACCACATCTTACTTTTGGCTCAAACCAAGTAGATTTTGCTGGCATTATTTTGCCTTCATCTGCTACTTCTATCAATTCATCTAATTCTGTAGGATGTAGTATAAATGCTAGTTTGAATTTACCATTATCTATTTTATTTTCTATCTCATCCAAACCCCTAATTCCACCAACAAAATCTATCCTATCATTTTTATGGGGATTATCTATTTCTAATATGGGTTCTATTAAATAATCATGCAAAACGCTCACATCTAATCTTTTTACTGAATCCAAAATACCATTATCTGTCCCCATAAATTTTAACCTATGCCACTCCTTATCTAAATACATAGCATATTCGTACTTATTGCAAGGTCTAAAAGCCTTTTTCATACTATTTATTTGAAAGTTTTCTTCTATTTTATTAAGAAGATATTCCTTGGTATAATTATTTGTGTCTTTTACTAGTCTATTATAGTCCATTACATATAAATTTTTCTTTGGAGCTATCATAGCTATATAAAAATTAAATTCATCCTCCGGATTGTAATTAGGATTTTCTTCTCTTTTTTTCATAGCATAATTTTCTGCTGCGGCTGACCTATGATGTCCATCAGCTATATAAAGACTTTTTACATTTTTAAATAGACTTTCTACTTCTTTACTCTCTTCTTTGTCTAATAACCATACTGTATGCCTAATCATATCATCTGTGCTAAAATCATATTCTGGTTCTACTTTTATTTTTTCTTCTATGAAATTATCTATATCCTTATCATTTTCATATGTTAATAAGATTGTACCTGTATGAGCTTGACAATATTCTATATGCTTTGTTCTATCTTCTACTTTGTCTGGCTTGGTGTGTTCGTGCTTTTTGATAGTCCCATCTATAGATTCATCTACACTTACAGCGCCCACTATACCTATTTGAATCCTATCATTCATTATTTCTCTATAAATGTATAGTGCAGGCTCATCATCTTCTACAAGTATTTTTTCCTCTATAAATTTATTTAAATTTTGTCTAGCCTTTTCATATACTTTTTTATCATGTATATCTATTTTTTTATCTAAATCAATTTCAGCCCTATCAATTCTTAAATATGAATATGGATTATTTTTTGCCATTTTTCTAGCTTCTTCTGTATCCATTGTATCATATGGAAGTGCAGCAACTTTATCTACATATTCTTTGTTTGGTCTAATCGCTTTAAAAGGTCTTACCCTTACCATTTTATATTCTACTCCTTTTTATATCACCATATCTTTTATAATTGCAAACCTATCGTTCACTATATCTACTATTTCCATACCTATTCTATCTTGTGCTTCATAAGTGGCTGCCCCGATATGCGGTGTTACGCTTACTAATGGATGCTGTAATAAGTCTTTAATAGGATTTGGTTCATCTACAAAACAATCTAATGCCGCTCCACCGATTTTATTATTGTTCAAGGCTTCTAATAAATCCTCTTCCACTACTATTCCTCCTCTTGCACAATTTATTAAAAATGCTGTGTCTTTCATTTTTTCAAAACACTGAGCATCTATTAAATTTCTTGTGTCTTCAGTAAGCGGTGTATGTATTGTTATATAGTCAGCTTCCCTTAGTATGGTATCTAAATCTGTACATGTATAGGCATCATTTTCATCTATGCAAGCTATTAGGTCGGTATATAGTATATTCATTCCCAAAAGATGAGCCTTGTTGGCCAAATTTCTCGCAATTCTTCCAAAACCTATGATACCTAAAGTTTTTCCCTGTATTTCTAGACCTTTTAAGTTCTTTTTATTCCATATACCATCTTTCAATGTCATATTTGCTATTTTTATTTGTCTAGCTAATACTAACATTTGTCCAAGTACTAATTCTGCTACTGCATTAGTACTGGCACCAGCTGTGTTTCTTACATTTATTCCATTTTTTTCTGCATATAAGACATCGATATTATCTAATCCCACACCTGCTCTAATAATCAATTTTAATTTATTAGTCTTAAGTGCTTGGTTTATTATATCTTTATCTATTTTTGTAGCTGATCTTACAACTATAACATCTATTTCTTGTATCTTTTCTTTTAATTCTTCTCTTTCATAAAATTTTTCTTCAACCTCAAATCCCTGTGCCTTCAACTTATTTACTGCATTTTTTTCCATGCCATCTGTAACCAATATCTTTATCATTATTATTCCTCCACTAAATTATCTATATTGTCTCCACCAAATATCATTTTCTATATGAATTAAAGTAAAAATTCATAGTTTTGCATATAAATACTAGTTTTTATCTAGAATTTCTAGGAAAATACAAACTAAATATTAAAATTCTAATATTTGATCTATTGTTTTTAATAAATATTGAATATCTTCAATCTGGTAGTCACCCATATGTGATATTCTAAATGTTTTTTCTTTTAAATCGCCATAGCCATTTGCTATTTGCATTCCTTGTTCCATTAATTTTGAGTTTAGCTGTGATATGTTTATATTTTGAGTGTTTTCTATGACTGTTAGTGTGTTTGATAGATGATTTTCGTCAGTGAATAATTTGAAATGTTTATGAGCCCATGTTCTAACTAATTGAGCCATGTCCTCGTGTCTTTTGAACCTATTGTCTAGGCCTTCTTTTAAGATATTGTCAAGTTGATAATTCATCGCATACATTAGCGGGATTGAAGGAGTTGAGGGATATTGATAATTTTTCTTTTTAAGATATTTGTACATTGCCAGTAGATCAAAGTATGTACCTCTAAATTCTACTTGATCTGCTCTGTCTATCGCTTTTTGTGAGAATGTACATATTGCCATTCCTGGTGGTAGGCCTAAGGCTTTGTGAGATGAAGTAATTAAAATATCTATTCCCAATTTATCTACTTCAATTTTTGAGCCTCCTGCTGAACTTACAGCATCTACACAGAACACTATATCTTTATATTTTTTTACTATATCAGCAATTTCATCTATTGGATTTGTAATTCCTGTTGATGTTTCATTATGCTGTACAGCTATTAAATCATAATCTCCAGTTGAAAGAACTTTATCGACCATCTGAGGATCTATTGCTCTTCCCAATTCCACTTTGTATAAATCTGACTTAACATTATTTGTCACTGCCATTTTATGCCATCTATCTCCAAATGCACCACAGGAGAACACAGCTGCTTTCTTGGAAGTGCAGGATCTAATTGCACCTTCCATCAAGCCTGAGCCGGATGATGTGGATAGAAGTATTTCGCTCTTTGTATAAAATACTTGTTGTAATTTTTTGCTAATACTTTCTTGTAAGAGACTAGCGTCCTTGCTTCGGTGCCCTATCATAGGTTTGGTCATCTGTTCTAATACATCTGTCCTAACATCTATTGGACCCGGAATAAATAGTTTCTTAGTCATTTATTCTTTCTCCTTTCTAGAGTTTAAATTATAAAATATAATATACTCATTCTTTAAGAGTGTCAAGTGTTTTTTATTAAAAGACAAAAATATTCTGAAAATTATATTTACTCAATACATAAAGAACCTAGCAATTAAGCTAGGTCTACATACATCTTAATATTTTTTTAAAAAACATTTAATAATCCACTTTATATAAAAATAAGCCTTGAGCTGGTGCTGTATGTCCAGCTCTATTTCTATCTTTTGATTCTATTATTTTATCCAACGACTCAGTAATTTTTCCTCTCCCTATATCAACTAAGGTTCCTGCTATTATTCTAATCATATTATATAAGAATCCATTTCCTTCAACCTCTATAACAAATAAATCCCCTTCTTTGTAAATATCTGCACTATAAATAGTTCTAACAGTAGTTTTTACAGAGGAACCACTAGACATAAATCCACAAAAATCATGCTCTCCCTCTAAAAATTTAATCTCTTTTTCCATTTTTTCAAAATCAAGTTCATATTTAACTTGGTATGATCTCTCCATATAAAACGGACTTCTTGTTCTTGATGGGTATATGTAATACTTATAAGTCTTTTTGTGTGCTGAATATCTTGAATGAAATTCTTCAGATACTTCTTTTACCCCTACTACACTTATATCTTTTGGGAGCTTAGAATTTAGGATTTCTGGAATTCTATCAATCGGTATCGTAGTATTAACTTTAAAATTAGCTACCTGACCATAGGCGTGTACACCCGCATCAGTTCTACCAGATCCTATAATATCTATACTTTCTATAGAATTTTTTGAAAAGATATTATTTATTGCATACTCCAATTCACCCTGAATTGTCTTTTGATTATTCTGTTTTTGCCATCCCGCATAATTCTTACCATTATATGAAATCACTAACATTATATTTTTTTTAGCATCATTTTTTTCTGTAATACTTTCTATAATTTCACTTCTATTTATTTTTTCTATATTATTTTTTTTATTTTCCTTACTCATATTATTCTCCAAAAACTATTTAAATCTATGTACTCATTATATTTTATCATATGCTACTAAACTTGCCTATCGCTAGAAATACTTTAATTTGCTATAATATATTTATGTTATAAAAGTAATAGATTATGAAAATTAGGAGATATATTATGAAAAAGGATAATAAAAAAGAAAATTTATCAGCAATCTTTTTAATAGGCCTACCTGGTAGTGGCAAGACTACTTTTGGTAAATTACTAGCTAAGGAAAGAGGTCTTAGTTTTATAGATTTAGACGATTATATTGAAGAAAAAGAACAAATGAATATTCCTCAAATTTTCGAAAAATATGGAGAAAAATATTTTAGAGACTTAGAAAATATAGCACTTTTAGAATGCTCTAAATTATCTAACGTTGTAATAGCTACAGGTGGTGGAATTGTAATAAATCCAGCAAATAGAAGAATACTAAAAGCTTCTAAAAATGTAGTTTACATCAAAAGAAATTGCTCTGATATTATAAAAAACGTAGACATGTCTAATAGACCTCTTCTAAGAGAAAATCCTGAAAAGGTCTATGAATTATATGAACATAGACATAACTACTATAATGAATCTGCCAGTATTATACTTGAAAATGATTCTACAATCAATAAACTATTAAATTCATACTCATTAAAAGAAATTATCTAACTTCTTTTTTATTCTGCAAAAGCTTCTATAAAATCTTGTTTATCTTTAGATATTTTCAGTTTTTCTATTACTTCATCATCTAAGTTTATTGCTATATTTGATAACATTTCCAAATGATCCTTTCCCTTGCCAGCCAAACCTATCACTAAATAAGCTATATCATTATTAAACTTAATTCCATTTGGATATTGTAATATTACTATTCCACTTTCTTTTATATCTTTTTGCGATTCGCTTAAACCATGGGGTATAGCTACTCCCATCCCCATATAAGTAGACATTCCTTTTTCTCTTTCCAACATTGATTCTATATAAGAGCCTTTTATATAGCCACCTTCTAATAATTTTTCTCCAGCTGCCTTTATAGCATTTTCTTTTGACACACTTAATAATCCAAGGATAATGTTCTTTTTTTCCAAATTTTTACTCATAAGTTTGCCTCCTTATTAAAACTTTCTAATTTCATTAAAGTATTTATATTATTAAAAACTATATAATAATTATATCATTTAATTTTTCTTTTTTATAATATTAATAAAATACTATGTCTAGTATTTTGAATTACTTTTTACATATAAAATTTCTATATATATCTAATAAATATAATTTTTGTATATTATTGTATATTTTACTACAAAAATTTTATAAGCTAAATTTAAGTTTTTGTGTTAAAATATTCATACGATGTTTTTTACACACAAAACATTGATTAAAAAACAGGTCAGATTAATTAGCATAATTGTGTCAATTTAGCTAATTAGCTAAATTTGAGTCTCATATGTCAAATAATTATAAAAAAGTTATTTACTAAATATTAGTTATTTTATATATATTTTTTATAACTAATATGGTTTATTTCTTAGCGCCAGGCTGGTTATGCATCAGTTAACGAGGACGAAGTTATCGAAAATTCGGCGGATGCTTCGCGGTGTGCTAGCATCGTATTCTTGTCTAAAAATAGGGAGTAATCTCTTAACAAAGGGCAATGAAAACTAGCGACTTGTTTTCTATTTAAAATTAGGATTTTTTAGGAGGAAACAAATATGTGTGGTATAGTTGGTTATTTAGGTAGTAAAAATGCTGCAGGCATTATAGTTGATGGACTTGCAAAATTGGAATACAGAGGTTATGACTCTGCAGGAATCGCTGTAAATACAGGCACTGAATTAGAAATAAGGAAGTTTAAAGGGAGATTAGCTGTGTTGGCTGATGACCTTGAAAAAAATAATATTATAGGAAATGTTGGTATCGGACATACTAGATGGGCTACACACGGTGAACCATCAGATGTAAACTCACATCCACATTTCAACAAAGATAAGACTCTTGCTGTAGTTCACAATGGTATAATTGAAAACTATTTAGAGTTAAGAGAACAGTTAGAATCAGAAGGTATAGAATTTAAGTCTAAAACTGATACAGAAGTTGTAGCTCACTTATTAGATAAATATTACGAAGGTAATCTTTTAGATGCTGTATATAAGACTATAGGGGATTTAAAAGGTGCCTATGCTTTGGGTATAGTATCTGCAGAACACAATGATGAATTGATAGCTGTTAGAAAAGATAGTCCACTAATTGCTGGTGTAGGTGAAGGTGAGGCATTTATAGCTTCTGACATACCTGCTCTATTAAAGTATACTAGAGATGTAATTTATTTAGATAATGACGAAGTAGTTCATATAAAGGGTGGAAATCTTAAGGTTTATGATTCTCAGAGAAATCCTGTAGATAAAAAAATCAACCATGTAGATTGGGATGTTGAAGCCGCTGAAAAAGGCGGATATAGCTGTTTCATGGAAAAAGAAATCTTTGAACAACCAGAAGGTATAAAATCGACTTTAGAAAGAAGATTAAATGAAGAAGGTAGAATAGTTCTAGATGATATAAACCTAGATAAAGAATACCTAGAATCAGTTAATAAAATATATATAGTAGCTTGTGGTACAGCTTATAATGCAGGTGTACTTGGCAAAACTGCTATGCAGAGAATGATGGGTATACCAGTGACTGTAGATATAGCTTCAGAATTTAGATACAATGAAAACTTTGTAGATGATAAGTCTCTAGTAATTCTTGTAAGCCAGTCTGGAGAAACAGCTGATACACTTGCTGTTCTTAGAGATTCTAAGGAAAAAGGAGCTAGAATATTAGCAGTAACTAATGTTGTTGGTTCATCAATAGCAAGAGAAGCTGATGATGTATTCTATACTTGGGCTGGTCCTGAAATTGCTGTTGCCTCAACAAAGGCTTACACTACGCAGATAGTATCACTTTACATGATAGCTCTTAATTGTGCACTTGAAATGGGTAATATAGACGATAAATATTATTTTGATATGATCGAAAAAATGAAGGAAATTCCTGCAAAGATTCAAGAAGTAATAAATAACAAAGATTCAATAGAACATATTGCAGATGATATAGTTAAAAAAGAACATGCATTTTTCCTAGGTAGAGGTATTGATTACTCCCTTGCTATGGAAGGATCATTAAAATTAAAGGAAATCTCTTATATTCATGCTGAAGCATTTGCTGCTGGTGAATTAAAGCATGGTACAATTGCTCTTATTGAAGAAGGTACTCCAGTAATATCAATCGCTACACAGCAGAGTATGTTTGACAAGATGGTTTCAAATATGGAAGAAGTTCGTGCTAGAGGTGCATATGTAGTTGCAATATCTCAGAGCCACAACAAAGAGGTTGAAAAAGTATCAAACAAGGTAATCTATATACCAGATAGTGAAGATTTACTTTCTCCAATAATTGCTGTTGTTCCAATGCAGTTATTAGCATTAATGGTCTCTACAAAAAGAGGTCTTGATGTAGATAAACCAAGAAATTTAGCTAAATCAGTTACAGTTGAATAATATTAGAAAATTTTAAAGGGTGAGTATATGCTCACCCTGATTTTATATCCTTATTAAATAATATTGTTAAAATCATTAAACACTGTAGTTTCAAACTATAACATATATTATCTAAAATGCTTATACTTTTTTATTTTTGTAATAATTTAGATTTATCCATTATATCTTGAAAAATATCTATAATCAGATCTTCATACTCTTCATTTTTTATATAAGTACTTATTTTATTCCTTACTTCTAATTCTCTTTTAGAATCCAAGATATCAATATTATTTTCTTTTTTATAATCTCCAATTTTTTTGCATATATAAAATCTTTTCTCTAGTAAGTTACATATTTCTTTGTCTATATCTGAAATTTTTTCTCTATAATCTATCAACATAAATATCCCCTTTTTATATAAATGCTTGTATATTTATATATTTAGTAACTATAGTCAGTTTTTATATATTTTAATTAAACTAATAATTCTCACTATAAATCATATCCAAAACTGCTATAGCACTTACCGCTTCTATCACAGGTAAAACTCTAAGTACAATTATAGGGTCATGTCTCCCATCTATTTTAAAATCTATATTTTCTTTTTTATACATATTTATACTTGTCTGCATCTTTGCAATAGATGATGTGGGTTTTATTGCTACTCTAAATATTATTGGCATGGAATTTGTAATACCGCCATTTATACCACCATTATGATTAGTTCTAGTTTTTAAGTTACTATCTTCATCATAATAAAATTGATCATTTGCTTGACTACCTTTCATTTTACATATATCGAAACCAGCTCCAAACTCTAAACCCTTTACTGCGGGTACTGAAAAAATAATTGATGACAATACTGATTCTACAGACTCAAAAAACGGACTACCAATACCTGCATCCATACCTACAATTGCACATTCAACTACACCGCCAAGAGAATCACCATTATCTTTAATTTCCAAGATTAAACTCTCCATATCTTGTCTCAAATATTCATTTATTAATGGTATTCTCTGCTCATTTAATCTAGCAAAAGTATATCTATTCATATCATTTTCACTAAATTTCATATCTTCTATGTGACCTATGGATTTTATATGAGAACCTATATAAATATATTTTTCTTTCAAAATTTGTTTTGCTAATGCTCCTGCAAAGACTAATGGAGCTGTAATTCTTCCAGAAAAATGGCCACTTCCTCTATAATCATTGAATCCATTATACTTTTTATTTGCTGAATAATCAGCATGACCTGGTCTTGCTATTGATTTTATATCTGAATAATCTTTTGATCTTATGTCTGTATTATGAATCAAGACTGTAAGCGGTGCTCCTGTGGTATAACCATTGAAAAAACCACTGATAATTTCTGCTTTGTCTGCTTCCTTTCTTTGAGTTGATAGATTATCTCTACCTGGAGCTCTTCTACTCATCTCTTTTTCTATTAAATCCATATCTATTTTAATACCTGGCTCAATACCATCTATTGTCGCACCAATACAAGATCCGTGCGACTCTCCAAATATTGTTATTTTAAGTTTATTTCCCCATGTTGCACTCAAATATTTCACCCCCTAAACTTTCAAAATCCTTCCAAAAATCTGGGTAGGATTTATTTACACACTGTGCATCTTTTATTTTAATTGGACTGCTAGTAAATAGACTTGAAATTGCTAACATCATTGCTATCCTGTGATCTTTATAAGAGTCTACTTCTATATTCCCTTCTAATATCTGGCTGGGATTAATGCTTAAAAAATCTTCTCCATATTCTATTTCTACCCCCAATTTTTTTAATTCACTATAAATAGCTTGCAGTCTATCTGATTCTTTTATTTTAAGCCTAGCAATATTTATTATCTTGGATTTAAAGTTACTTAAAGACAAGTATAGGGACAAAATTGGTATTATATCAGGAATATCTTTACCGTCTATAATCAATCTATTCTCCTTTATATATATAGGTGATTTCCCTTTGTATACCTTGACCATATATTCATTAAATATTTTTAGCATTGCATCATCAAATTTTTTTTTGTCAAATGTCATTGAAGTATTGATATAATCTAATATATTTAATAAATATATTAGATCTTTATCTGCTTGATTGGAATCTTCTTTTAATCCTTGCACATATATATAATCTGTTATGCTATTTGCATTTATTTTTTGGAGAGAATTAGCTACCAAGAAAAATGCAGCTTGAGAAAAATCTCCCTCTACTTCTATATCTTGTGATTTATATTTTTGATTGCCTCTTATAATAAATTCCTTATAATCAATATTTACTATCTCTACCCCAAATGTTTTTAAGCTATCAATTGTCATATCCACGTAAGCCTTTGATTCCAAATATCCATCAATTATTATCCTAGAATCAAAATTAAGTAATGGCAACAAAAACATCATACCTGAAATAAACTGTGAACTTATATTTCCATCAAATTTATAGATACTATCTTCAAATTTTTTGTTATTCTCTATAAAAAGTATATTATTCTCTATTCTATAAATTATCCCCAATTTGTCATATATATAAAAGTATGGATCCAATGGCCTTTTAAGAAGTTTTCCTTGGCTATTAATAACAAAATCATTATCAAATAAACTCAACAATGGAAGTAAAAACCTAATTGTAGATCCTGATTCCTTTACATCTATATTAATTATATCTTTATTTTTTCCACAATTTTTTATAATACTAACAGATTTTTCAACATCTATACAATTTCCTATGCCTCGAACTACTAATTCTTCATTATAAAATTCTATTTTAACTCCTAAAGCTTTCATTGCATTTATTGTAGCCATAATATCATTTGAATATGTTAAATGTCTAATATGGCTTATTCCATTTGCCAAACTGGCACATATTATTGCTCTATGTCCCATACTCTTAGATTTTGGTATGGAAATTTTTCCACTTAATTTGTTTGCCTGTATTTTCAAATCCATATAATCTACCTCGCTTAATAATTTTTTCAAAAAAAGAGCTCATAAGAGCTCTTTAAATTACAATTATATTAATAAGTGTTGTGTCTTACCATTTTTATATAATCGACAAGCCTAGGTTTATTATATCAATCTAATAAATCTGCTGGCAATAGTAAATAATAAATAAGCAATCATTACGAAATCTGCAATTAAATCATTTCTTCCTAATTTACTTACTTTCATCTTTGTTCTACCATCTCCACCCCTATAGCATCTAGCTTCCATAGCCATAGCCAATTCATCTGCTCTTCTAAAAGCACTTACAAATAAAGGTATCAATAGCGGAACCATATTTTTTGCCCTATTCATTATATTTTTACTCTCAAAATCTGCACCCCTAGACATTTGTGCCTTCATTATTTTGTCTGTTTCATCAAGTAATGTAGGTATAAATCTTAGCGCTATAGTCATCATCATCGCCATTTCATGCGCAGGGAATCCTATTTTTTTTAAAGGTGAACATGCATTTTCTATACCATCAGTCAATGCTATTGGTGAAGTAGTGAGTGTAAGAAGAGATGTTCCAACTACTAATAATGTAAGTCTAATGGCCATAAATATAGCTGTTCTAAGTCCTAAATCACTTATTTTTAAAATTCCAAAGCTCCATACAATATTATCACCTTGAACAAAAAATAAATTTACTATAAAGGTAAATAGTATAATCCACCTAAGGGGTTTTAAGCCTTTCATAACATAAGATACTGGTATCTTTGAAATCATAGTCACTGCCAACAATAATAAAATCAGTATTGCATATGGCCAAAATTGATTTATTACAAATATAGATACCATTATTAATAATGTTGCCAAAAGTTTTGTTCTAGCATCTAAAGAGTGTATTTGTGATTTTGTTGGATAGTATTGGCCTAATGTAATATCTTTAAGCATTTTTAATACCTCCTATAAAATCTTTTTCTTTTATGCATCTTTGAATTTCATTTTTTACTTCTTCTAAATTCAATACATCTGTCCTAATATTAAAACCTAGTTCGCTTTTTAATCTTATAGCTAGCTCTAAAACTTGTGGAATATCTAAGCCCATAGATTTTAATTTAGATGCATTGTCTCTAAATATTTCTCTTGGACTACCCATCATTTCTAATTTTCCTTTATTCATAACCATCAATGTATTCACTAACTTTGCCATATCATCCATACTATGGGAGGACAGAATAATAGTCATATTTTTTCTCTTATATAAATCCTTAATAAGATTAAATATTTCATCTCTACCACCTGGATCTAAACCAGCTGTTGGCTCATCTAGGATTAGAACTTCTGGATTCATAGCTATGACTCCTGCTATAGCAACTCTTCTTTTTTGACCGCCAGACAAATCAAACGGCGATTTTTCTGCATATGTATCATATTCAAGACCTACCGCTTTCATTGATTCTTTTACTCTAACATCAATTTCTTCTTGACTAAGCCCTAAGTTCATAGGCCCAAAAGCTATATCTTTTGCTACACTTTCTTCAAATAATTGATATTCAGCATATTGAAATACAATACCTACTCTTTTTCTTATCTCAGTAAGATTTTGGTTTTTTTGAGTGATATCAAAATCATTTATGAAAATTTTTCCAGAATGGGGTTTCATTATTCCATTCAAATGTTGAATTAATGTTGATTTTCCTGAGCCTGTATGACCTATTAATCCAACAAAATCACCATCTTTTATCTCAAATGAAACATCATCTAGAGCAACATGTTGAAAAGGCATACCATAATCATATATATGAGTTAAATTTTCTACTTTAATCGACATAGTTCACCCACCATTTCTTCAACAGTTAAGACATTTTTATCTATTTCTATTCCTGAAAAGTTTAGCATTTGAGCGAGCTCTGTCATGTATGGAACATCTAATCCTATTTCTTTTAGCTGATCTATGTGAGAAAATACTTGTCTAGGTGTTCCCTCTAGCACCTTTTTACCTTTTTCCATTACAATTACTCTATCTGCCTCCACAGCCTCTTCCATAAAATGTGTTATATGTAAAACTGTTATGTTGTATTCTTTGTTTAACTTCTTTATTGTATCCATTACTTCTTTTCTTCCTGAAGGATCAAGCATAGCAGTAGCTTCATCAAATATTATGCAGGCAGGCATCATAGCAATTATTCCCGCTATAGCGACTCTTTGTTTTTGACCTCCAGATAAAAGGTGTGGCTGACGGTCTTTGTGTTCATACATCTCCACACTTTTTAGAGCATCATCTACTCTTTTTCTAATTTGCGATGACTCTATACCTAAATTCTCACAACCAAAGGCTACATCTTCTTCTACAATAGTAGCTACTATCTGATTGTCTGGATTTTGAAATACCATTCCTGCTGTCTGTCTTATATCCCAAAGGAGAGATTCATTTTTAGTATTCATACCATTTATCTTTACATCTCCTGATGTAGGTAATAAAATAGCATTCAAATTCTTTGACAATGTAGATTTACCAGAACCATTATGACCTATTATAGCAACAAATTCACCTTTTTTAACATTTAGGCTTAAATCATCTATGGCTCTATGTCTAAATTCATCATTGGAATACTCAAATATTAAATTATCAATTTCGATAATATTTTCCATTAAATTCCTCCATTTTATTTTTTGATTAATAAGTTCTAAAATTAAGATTTTTAAAAATCACTTACCCTTAATTATAACATATGTAAAAGGAATATTGTTTACAAAAGTTTATTTTATTGATGATTTAAAACTGTAAAATTAATAATTATAAGAAAATTTTAACTTATACCTAGATGTATACTTTGGAAAATTTGTGCAAATTAAATTTTTAATGTAAAATAATATATAATAAGATTTTATTTAAGAAAGGGTGATTTTTATAGGAAAAGTAAAAAAGATAACAATAGTAGGTGCAGGAAATGGTGGAATTACAGCTGCTGCTGATTTAAAGGAAAAAGGATTTAATGTAGTACTTTATGACTTACCTGAAAAGCAACATAAGTTAGATGCAATTATAAAAAATAATGGAATAATGGTTAATTACAATAATATGAATACTTTTGTTCACAACATTGAATGTTCAACAGACATAAATCAAGCCATAGAAAATTCTCAAGTAATTATGTTTACTTTGCCTGGTTTATTAGTTGAAAAATATGCAGAAATTATCGCACCAGTAGTGAACGAAAATCAACTTATTTTTTTCAATTCAGCTGCTTCCCTATCATCTATAAGATTTATCAATAAATCTAAAGAGTTAGGATTAAATAAAAATTATTTTCTTGCAGAAGCAAATTCATTAACCTATGCCACAAGAGCTGATCATACAATAGCAACAGCAAATATTTCCTTAAAGGTAAAAGAAACTTTAGTTGCAGCTCTACCAAAAGAAATGACCGAAAAGGCTTGCTCAATTATTTCACAATTTTACGACGGAATTATACCAGTAGAAAATATATGGAGAATTACTCTAGAAAACGCCAATCCAGAAGTTCATCCTGGCATGTGCTTATTAAATATAGGTCAACTTGAAAATGATCCAAACTTCTCAGTATATAGAGACGGGTATACAAAAAGCACAATAAACTTGTTGTTAGCTATTGCAAATGAAAGAAGAAATATAGCAAAAGCTTTTGGTTTTAAGCTTGAAGACGTCGTCGAAAGTAGAATTAACAGAGGATATTTCTCTGATCATAGACAGGACTTACATTTAATGTTTAATCACAGTCCAGTATTTTCAAAAATAAATGGTCCTCATTCAATATATTCAAGGTATTTAGTAGAGGATATAGAAGATGGCTTAGTACTATGGTCTGATTTAGGAAAACTTACAAACACACCAACACCAATAATTGATTCAGTTATTAATTTAGGTACTGTTATTGTTGGAATTGATTTTAGAAAGAATGGATTAACCCTTAAAAGCCTAAATTTAGATGATATGACTTTAGAAGATTTAATAAATTATGTATAAAATTTATATATTATAATGTAATTTAGTATTAAAAAATAGCGTTGATAAAATTTTAAATTCTCAACGCTATTTTTATTTATTTTAAAAGTTTTATATTTTCTTACAATTACAATAATTGTTTTGCTGTATCTACAGTTACTATTAAAACCCTGTTCATAAATGGGTATTTTTCGAACATCATATCATAAACTTCACCTGAAGATAAGAACTCTGCTCTACCTTCTATTCTAAATCCAGTACCCTGATATCCATTGTATCCTTCTACTTCTCTAGCTGCTAAAGTAAGTTTAACTTTGTCGTTAACTTTCACATCAGCTTCTGTAGATGTCATTCCAGCAGCTGGAATATAAATCTTATCACCCTCAACTACTAAATATGAGTTCCAAGTACAAGTAACATTTGCTTCTTCACCTGATCCCCAAGATACTATCGATACTGCTCCTTCATGCTTTAATACTTCAAAAAATTTTTCGCTTAACATTTTTAATCCTCCGTTATAATAAGTTATTCATATATAGATATAAGCATTTATCTATAAAAATAAAATACCCCTTTAAAATCTTTTAAAGCTAAAAAAATAAAAACCAACTTATTATAAGTTGGTTTTTATTTTTTTATATATATTTAATTTTTATTCACTATTTATCTTTTTTTAGGTCATTATGAAAATCATAAACTACTTTACCGTCAGTAACTTTTAATAGTATGTTTTTTTCATTATATGGGTTTAACACTACAAAACTGAAATTTTTTAGTCCTACATCAGCCAATTCCTTTGATGATTCTTGAGAACTTTTCAACATATCATTCCAAATATTTTCTAGCTCTTTTTTATTTTCTTTGCCATCTGCTTGATTTCCATCGACTAAATAGTATTTTAACGATTTATCTTCACTCTTATCTTTCACTTTGAAAATTATTGTTCTAGTATTTTCGTCAAATTTACTTGTAGCGTATAATCCATCTCCAAGATTTTCCTCTTTTTTTCCATCAAACATCTTATTGTATTCCTTAAATACTTCTTTTTCAATTAATAATGTAGTTTGATTATTACTTTTATTTTCTACCTTCTCCATTGAATAAGGCTTTCCAGCTTCTTTACTCTTTTGCTCGTACATAGTTTCTTGTCTGTCTGCATAAATGATAAATCCTACCGCTGCAATTAACAATACTGCTACTATACTTAAAAATACTTTTAATCCAGTTTTTTTCTTTTTTACCTTTACTTCCGTTTCCATAATATCCTCCATATTACTCAATTAATTATTTCTTATTAATTATATCATTTTTTTATTAAAATAATAAGATTAAATCAATACTTGTAAGCATTTTCTTAGTATAAAACATTTTTTGTAATCAAATTAATTATTTTAATTAATATTAAATGTTTTTGAATGTTTTTAGATGTTTTTGAGCGAAAAAGACTTGAAACGTTCATTAAATAGTATTATTATAATGAATATGGAGGTGTGAAAATGCTTACAGAAGAAAGAGAAGAATATATTCTTAATGAATTAAGAATGAGTCGCACAGTAAAACTGCATCAGTTAATGCAAAAACTAGATGTTTCAGAATCCACGATTAGACGTGATTTATCACAACTAGAAGAACGTGGACTTTTAACTAGAATTCATGGAGGTGCTAAACTTAACTATCACATCGATAAAGAACCTACCTTCGATGAAAAAAATACCATTAATAATTCCGCAAAATTATCAATTGGTCAAAAAGCCTCTCAAATGGTAAATAAAGGAGACGTAATATATATAGATGCTGGTACAACAACAGCTAAAATTATTCCTTATTTAGAGAATAAGCCAAGTACAGTAGTAACTAATGGCCTATTACAAGCTTATGAATTAAGTCAAAATGGTTATCAAACAATACTTTTAGGGGGAAAGATCAAAAATACCACACAATCTATTGTTGGCATTAGTGCACAAACACAATTAAGTCAATATGTTTTTGATAAAGCTTTTATTGGTATAAACGGAATACATAGTGACTTTGGTTTAACAACTGCTGATGAAGAAGAAGCAGCTATTAAATCACTTGTAATAAATCGTGCTGGCAGAACTTATATAATGACAGATTCTAGTAAATTTAATAAAGTTTCATTTTGTAAAGTATGTAACTTAGACGAAGTTACAATAATTACAAATAAACTGGAAGAATATGTATCAGACGATTTCATTGAATCAACAACTATTTTGGAGGTGAAATAATGATTTATACTATCACTTTTAATCCAGCCATTGACCTAGTGTTTCAAGTTAATCACTTAAATATTGGCCAACTAAATCGAGTAGATAACGAAGATTTTGTAGCTGGAGGTAAAGGTATCAACGTATCTGTCTTATTAAAACGTTTTGATAAAGACAATATTGCAACAGGTTTTATTGGTGGTTTTACTGGTCAATTTATTATATCTCAACTTGAAAAGGAAGGAATAAAGTCAGCTTTCATTGAAGCAGATGGTATCACTAGAGTAAATTGTAAAATACACTCTGATAGTGAAACAGAAATCAATGGAAATGGCCCTATTATATCAGAGGAAAACTTCCAAAAATTCTTAAAATTTTTCAAAAGTGAATTAAAAGAAAATGACTATGTATTTTTATCAGGTAATTCAGCTAAAGGTATGACATCAGATTCATATGGTCAGGTCGCAAAATTATGTCAAGATATGAATGTTAAGTTGATATTAGATTCTAATTTAGACAACCTTACTTCTTGCTTGATTTATAAGCCTTTTATTATAAAACCTAATCATCATGAATTGGGAGAAATTTTTAATATAAAAATCAATACTGTAAAAGAAATTATTTATTATGCAAAAAAATTACAGGAATACGGAGCTAAAAATGTTCTTGTATCAAGGGGATCTCATGGAGCTATACTGGTAAGTCAAGAAGGTAAAGTTTACGAATCAAATGTACCAAGTGGAAATGTAATTAACTCAGTAGGTGCTGGAGATTCAATGCTTGCAGGTTTTATGGCTAAATATATGGAAGAAGAAAATTATAAAGAGAGTCTACTTCAGGGAGCTGCATCTGGTTCAGCTACTGCATTCTCTACCGGAATAGGTCAGATAAAACTAATAGAAGAACTTAAAAAACAGATTACTGTAAAAGAAATTGTATAGGAGGAAAAAATGAAATTATCAGAATTAATTTTGAAAGAAGCAATGGATTTATCATTGCAAACAAGTGAAAAAAATGAAACACTTTATCATTTAGCCAATAATTTTGCAAAAACTGGCTTATTGACAAATGTTGACTCTTATGTAGAAAAATTAAAGGCTCGTGAAGCAGAATTTACAACTGGTGTAGGTGATGAAATTGCTATACCACATGCACAAGATGCCTCAATTAAAAAGCCAGCTATTATTATGGGACGTAGCGATAAAGGAATAGATTGGAATTCATTCGATGGACAACCTGCAAAACTTCTATTTATGATTGCTGCTCCAGAAGGCGGCGGAGAACATTTAAAGGCTCTAGCATCACTTTCAAAGGTATTATTAATACCAGAAGCAAAAGCTGAATTATTAGCAGCAAGTAATGCTGATCAGGTCGTTGATATTTTTGATAAGTATGATGAAAGCGAAGGTTCAAAAATAAATTCAAATAATGAATCTAAAGAAGAAGTTATTGATAAAGAAATTAATAATAGCACTTCTACTCCATCACCTATAATAGCTGAAGATAAGCCTTATATTCTTGCAGTAACTGCTTGCCCTACTGGCATAGCTCATACATTTATGGCTGAAGAAAAGTTAAAACAAGCTGCCAAATTAGCTGGTTATCCAATCAAAGTTGAAACAAATGGGCAATCAGGAGTAGGTAACAGATTAACTAAAACCGATATAGATAAGGCCACAGCTATTATAGTCGCCGCTGATAAACAAGTAGAGATGGCTCGTTTTAATGGAAAACCAGTTATTATAACAAAAGTATCAGATGGTATAAATAAGGCAGATAACTTGGTAGAACGTGCTTCAAAGGCCGATGCTCCTATATATCATGCTGAAAATACAGATGATGATAATTCAGAAGATATTGAAAATGAATCGCTAGGTCGTAAATTCTATAAACACTTGATGAATGGTGTTTCTCATATGTTGCCATTTGTCGTAGCTGGAGGTATTTTAATCGCTATATCATTCTTCTGGGGTATAAATTCTTCAAATCCAGAGGATCCATCATATAATGCAATAGCTCAGACATTGATGGTACTTGGAAAATTATCATTTGCTATGATGTTGCCAATACTAGCAGGATTTATAGGTAAATCAATAGCAGATAGACCCGGTCTAGTAATTGGTTTAATGGGTGGTATTTTTGCAAACCCAGGAATTATCGCAGATTTTGGTGGTGGCGTTGGTATATTTAAGGGTGCTGTTCCTTCAGGATTTTTAGGAGCATTGATCGCTGGTTTCTTAGCTGGTGGTATAGTTTGGTTCTTACGTAAAATCACTAATTGGATGCCAAAATCACTTGACGGTTTAAAACCTATATTTATCTTCCCTGTTCTAGGTGTTTTAATAATGGGTATCTTGATGCTATTTGTTATTAATGGTCCTATGGGTGCTATTATGAGTAGTTTAACTGGTGCTATTTCTTCAATACCAAGGGAATGGACAATAATATTAGGATTTGTAGTAGGTGCTATGATGTCAATAGATATGGGAGGACCTATTAATAAGGCTGCATATGTAACAGGTACTGCTCTAGTAACAGCAGGTGGAGCCGCTGGTTCTAATGTTATGGCTGCCGTTATGGTAGGTGGTATGGTGCCTCCTCTAGCGATAGCAATAGCTGCTACAATAAAGAAAAATTTATGGCCAGCAGAACAACGCAACAGTGCATTAGTCAATTATGTAATGGGTGCTGCATTTATTACAGAAGGTGCAATACCTTTTGCAGCCGCTAACCCTCTAAAAGTAATTCCTTCATTAGCCTTTGGTGCTGGTGTTGCTGGCGCATTAAGTATGTTATTTAAGTGCTACAGCCTTGTACCTCATGGTGGCATATTTGCAGTTGCAGCAGGTGGTGTAACTAATCCATTGATGTTCTTATTAGCATGGTTAATAGGTGGACTTGTAGGAGCTGGATTATTAATTGTTACCCTTTCAAGAAAAAATATTAAATAATTTCCTATAACAAAGTAAATATATATAATAAAAAGGTTGAATATACTTAAGTATACTCAACCTTTTTTAGTTCACTATTTTATATCTATATAATTCTATATTCACAAATTTTTAAAAAAATTCAAAAAATGCTTGACATATATTTTTTATCTGTGATAGTATAATGACAATATATTTTTAAAAAACTATGAAAAGAAAAGTAAATCGTTGGAAGTTCAAAAAGAGAGTTTACGTTTGGTGAAAGTAAACAACGGAATGCGATTGAAAATGGTCTTGGAGTTGGATAGGTGATATGTAATCTATCTCGGGGTTGCCCGTTATAGCAATAGAGTATGATAGTACTCGAAGAGGTAGTCAATGTGAGTTGTCTATAAATTAAGGTGGTAACACGGTATTTCGTCCTTTGGTATGAGGGCGATTTTTTTATGCATAAAAAATATACTATTATCTAAATTAGGAGGTATAAGATGATTGAATTAGGAAATATTACAAGAAGTATAGATGGGCAATTTTATAATGAAGCTGGTGGGATTATAGAATTAGAAAGACTAATATCAAATTTTAATAGACCATTAATTATTACAGGACATAAGTCATTTGAAGCTTTTAAAAAATCATATAAAAGTCACAATAAAAAATTATTAGAATATCCCTTATTAAAGTATGATCACAGCTCTAGTGAAGAAAATATTTTGGAACTTGTTGAAAAGGCAAAAAAATATAATTCTGATATTATAGTGGCCATTGGTGGAGGTAAGCTAATAGATACTGCAAAAGGTGTTGCAGACAGGTTAAACATAGATATTGCTACTATACCTACTGTAATAAGCAATTGTGCAGCTGTAACTCCTCTGGGAGTTGTCTATGATAAAAATAATTGTTTTCTTAGATTTGATTACTTCAAGCGTTCAGGCTTTTTGTGTATAGTAGATTATGAGTTGTTGCTGGATTCTCCTATTGAATACTTTATAGGAGGTATATGTGATACTATCGCTAAATGGTATGAGGCCGAAGCTATCACAAGACAGTATGACATTACTACTCTTCCTGCTTTAGTACAGGTAGGATTAGCTACAGCTAAGGTCTCTAAAGAAATATTATTAAAAGATGCTCAAAAAGCTGTAAATGCACTTAAAAATAAAGAAATTAATGAAGAATTCAAGAGAGTTGTAGATACAGTATTTGCGGTAGCTGGTTATGTTGGATCTCAAGCTGGACAATATGGAAGAATATCAGGAGCACATGCAATACATAACGGATTAACTCAATTTAGTGAAACAAATTCTATCCAACATGGTGTTAAAGTATCCTATGGGGTGTTAGTACAACTTGTATACACAAAAGACTATGATGAAGTGAAAAAACTAATCAAATTTTACAAAGAGAATGGATATATATATTCATGGAATCAACTTGGTATAAAAACTGATTTTGAAGTAGCTGCTAAAAAAGTAGCTGAATATTCTTCCTCTGACAAAGAATCTTTTAAATTAATTGACTCTAATATCAATAGTGAAAAAGTATATCAAGCTATTGTCAAATTAGAAGGTATAGTAGGA
Source organism: Peptostreptococcus equinus (assembly GCF_027125355.1). Lineage (NCBI taxonomy): Bacteria > Bacillati > Bacillota > Clostridia > Peptostreptococcales > Peptostreptococcaceae > Peptostreptococcus > Peptostreptococcus equinus. Next base: position 1,875,607 of record NZ_CP114052.1, read on the forward strand.
AATTTAGAGTTATAAATTTATTGATAAATTATATTATAAAATTTAAAAGAATATTTTATTAGACTAATAAAGGATGTGAATAAATGATTGAATTAATAAATGTAAGCAAAAGTTTTAAACAAAATAAAAATACTATTAGTGCATTAAAAACTACTAATCTAAAGATTAAACAGGGAGAGATTTTTGGTATAATAGGCTATTCAGGTGCAGGAAAAAGCACGCTATTAAGATGTATAAACTTATTAGAAACACCATCTTCAGGTAAAATAATTGTGGATGGACAAACAGTAAACGAATTAAATAAAAAAGAATTAAGAAAATATCGTCAAAAAGTAGGAATTATCTTTCAGCAATTTAATTTGATTAAATCAAAGACAGTTTATGAAAATATTGAATTTAATCTAAAAGCTGGCAATACAAAAAAAGAAGATATTTCAAGACGTGTTGATGAATTACTTGAATTAGTAGGCCTAACAGACAAAAGAAATGAGTATCCAAATCAACTATCTGGTGGACAAAAACAAAGAGTTGGTATAGCGAAAGCATTAGCTAATAATCCAAAAATTCTTCTTTGCGATGAGGCTACAAGTGCATTAGATCCAGTTACTACTAAACAAATACTGAATCTATTAAAGCAAATAAATGATAAATTAGCTATAACAATTATTATTGTAACACACGAAATGGAAGTAATAAAAGAAACTTGCCAAAGAGTTGCTGTGATGGAAAAAGGTCAAATAATTGAACAAAATTCTGTATTTGAGATATTTGCTAACCCAAAAACTAAATTGATGCAGGAATTTGTATATAATACTAGAAAAAACTTTATTCCAAGTAACCTTATTAAGAGCTTTGACGGAGACAAATTAATTGAATTAACATTCAAAGGACACACAGCAAATAAACCAATCGTATATGAATTAGCTAAAAAACATAATGTTGCTGTAAATATCTTCGGAGGTAATATAGAACACTTAGAAGATAAACAGTTGGGTACTCTAATTTTATCACTAGAAGGTAAAGAGCAAAATACAAATGAAATGATAGATTATCTAAATAATAAAGTAGAAGGCGTGGAGGTGAAAAGATATGCTTAATAACTTTATAATCCAATGGAACCGGATATTCCCAGAATTAATAAAAGCATTTAATGATTCTCTAATAATGATAGGAGTCTCAATTATTATTACAGTAATTATTGGATTAACACTAGGAATTTTACTTTTTCTAACTAATAATAGATTATTGTTTAAAAACAGGTTTATATATTCTATTGTAGATTTTATAGTAAACACAATTAGATCAATACCTTTCATAATATTATTGGTATTTTTAATACCTTTTACAATATTCTTAGTAGGTAAATCAACTGGACCAATAGGAGCAATTGTACCTCTTACAGTCGCTGCTATACCTCTTTTCACTAGATTGGTGGATACATCGTTAAATGAAATTGATAAGGGAATAGTAGAATCAAGCGTAGCATCTGGTGCCAGTGTATGGTTAATTGTAAAAGAAGTCCTTATACCAGAATCATTATATGGAATAATACAGTCTATCACACTAACTCTAATAAATTTAATTGCATTTTCTGCAATGGCTGGAGTTGTAGGTGGAGGTGGTATTGGTGATTTAGCTATAAGATATGGATATTACAGATTTGATAATTTCACAATGTCGATAACTGTAATACTCTTAATACTTTTAGTCCAAATAACACAAAAAGTCGGTTCAAGCCTAGCTCAAAAATACAAGAGAGATTAAAAAATACTATTAGAAAAATATTACCGTTAAATAAAAAGGAGAAAAAATATGAAAATAAAAAAGACACTATCAATTGGTTTAGCAACAATCATAACATTAACTACCCTAGTAGGATGCGGTACAAGAAAAACTGATGAAAAAGCATCTACTTCTAATTCAAATCAAAAAATTCAGGAAGTTAAAATTGGAGCAACTTCAGGACCATATTCAGATATGGTAAATAAGGCTATAAAGCCATTATTAGAAAAAAAGGGATATAAAATCAGTATTGTCGAATTTACTGATTATATTAGGCCAAACCATGCGCTTAATGATAAAGAAATCGATGCTAATTTATTCCAACATAAAATTTATATGGATAAATTTGCTAAAGAAAATAATATGGATTTAACTGCATTAGTTCAGGTTCCTACTGCTCCAATGGGATTATACTCTGATAAGATAAAAGACATAAATAAAATACAAGACAAAGCCGAAGTTACATTGCCTAACGATCCATCAAACGCTGCTCGTGCATATATATTATTGTCAGAAGCAGGACTAATAAAATTAAAAAAAGATATTGATCCTCTAAAAGCTAGTCAAAAAGATATTATTGAAAATCCTAAACACTTACAATTTACAGAGTTAGAAGCTGCACAATTGGCTAGGTCATTAAGTAGTTCTACAATATCAGCTGTACCTGGTAATTTCGCCCTAGCTGCAAATTTTGATTTGACTACAGCTTTAAAATTAGAAAAAATGACTGATAACAACAGAAATAATATTGTCGTTAAAAGTGAAAACAAAGATTCAAAATTATCAAAAGATCTAATTTCAATAGTTAAGTCAAAAGAATTTGATGAGATTATAAACACAGATTTTAAAGGCTTCGATAAACCATTATACTAAATATAAAAAGAGTTGGTTCTAATGAACCAACTCTTTTTTAGACCTATACAAGTTCGATAATTGCCATTTCAGCAGTATCTCCTCTTCTTGGTCCTTTCTTTAATATTCTAGTGTATCCACCATTTCTTTCAGCATACTTTGGTGCGATTGTTTCGAATAATTCTGTAACAACAGTTTCATCTAATATATAAGCAAGAGCTTGTCTTCTAGCATGAAGGTCACCTCTTTTACCAAGAGTGATCATCTTTTCAGCCATTCTTCTTGTTTCTTTAGCTCTAGTAACTGTAGTTTCTATTCTTCCTTCTCTTAGTAAACTAGTCACAAGATTTCTTAACATTAAGTTTCTATGTGCTGTTTCACGTCCTAATTTACGGTAAGTTGCCATCAATTTCCCTCCTTTTCTTGAATGAGATCTTAGTCTTCGCTAGGTCTTAATCTTAGCTCTAGTTCATTCAACTTGTGAATTACTTCTTCTAGAGATTTCTTACCTAAGTTTCTAACCTTCATCATATCGTCTTCAGACTTATTAGATAATTCTTCAACTGTATTGATTCCAGCTCTCTTTAGGCAGTTATATGATCTAACTGACAAATCTAATTCTTCTATTGTCATTTCAAGAACTTTTTCTTTCTTGTCTTCTTCTTTTTCAACCATTATTTCAACATTGCTTACACTATCAGATAAGTCGATGAATAATCTTAGATGTTCATCTAGTACTTTAGCTGCAAGTGAAATACCTTCCTGTGGATTGATGCTACCATTAGTCCATACTTCAAGAGTCAATTTATCATAATCTGATCTTTGACCTACTCTTGTATTTTCTACATGGTAACTAACCTTTTCTACAGGTGTGTATATTGAATCTATAGGTAGTAAACCTATTGGAGTGTTATCAGTCTTGTTATCTTCGGCTGATGTATATCCTCTACCTTTACTTACATGTATTTCCATGTTTAGCTTTGAATGTTCATCCAATGTCGCTATATGTAAATCTTTACTTACTATTTCGACTTCAGGTGGGCATATAATATCAGATCCCTTGACTTCACAAGGACCTACTGCCTGTATTCTTAACACTTTAGGCTCTTCATCATCGATTGTTGCTGATAATTCCTTCAATGCAAGTATAATTTCAGTAACATCTTCCTTAACCCCTGGTACTGTTGAGAATTCATGAAGTACACCATCAATTCTCATTGCGTGAACTGCTACACCTGGTAAAGAAGAAAGTAATATTCTTCTAAGAGCATTACCTACTGTTATACCAAAACCTCTCTCTAAAGGTTCAACAACAAATTTACCATATCTATAATCTTCACTTAATTCGACAATATCAACTTTTGGTTTTTCTATTTCTATCATGGATAAACCCTCCTAACAAATATTGGCCCACTGAGGGTGAAAACACCTCAAATACTACACTCTTCTTCTCTTTGGTGGTCTACAACCATTATGTGGTATTGGAGTGACATCCTTTATCATAGTAACTTCAAGACCTGTAGCCTGTAAAGCTCTTATTGCAGCTTCTCTACCTGAACCTGGTCCCTTTACAAATACCTCAACAGTCTTTAGACCATGTTCCATTGCTGCCTTTGCTGCAGTTTCTGCTGCCATCTGAGAAGCAAATGGAGTAGCCTTTCTAGACCCTTTAAAGCCTAACTGTCCTGAAGATGCCCAAGAAATTGCGTTTCCATGAACATCTGTTAATGTTACTATTGTATTATTGAATGTAGACTGTATATGAGCATGTCCACGTTCTATATTCTTACGTTCTCTTCTTCTAACACGTTGAACTACTTTCTTATTGCCTTTAGCCATTTAAATTTCCCTCCTTCTACTGTATTCTAATACTATTTCTTCTTACGAGATACAGTTTTTCTAGGACCTTTTCTAGTTCTAGCGTTAGTCTTAGTTTTCTGTCCTCTTAGAGGTAAGCCCTTAGCATGTCTCATACCTCTGTAGCACTTTATATCTCTTAATCTCTTTATATTTAAAGATATTTCTCTTCTTAAGTCACCTTCAACAAGATGGTCTTCGTCTATTATCTTTCTTAGTTCGTTAACCTGGTCTTCAGAAAGATCTTTAATTCTAGCATCTGGACTGATTCCAGCTTTAGCTAATATTTCATTTGCAGTAGCTCTACCTATACCATAGATATATGTTAAGCCTATTTCAGCTCTTTTTTCATTAGGTAAGTCTACACCAGCTATTCTTGCCATATTCGCACCTCCTACGTATACTTGTATATCAAATATCTATATACTGTAATTGCTTATTAACCCTGTCTTTGCTTATGCTTAGGATTTTCGCATATTACCATTACTTTACCTTTTCTTTTTATAACCTTGCACTTTTCGCACATTGGTTTAACAGATGGTCTAACCTTCATTGTTTATCCCTCCTCAGACTAAAAAATAGTCTACTTCTTACGCCAAGTGATTCTTCCTCTTTCCAAATCATAAGGTGAAATTTCTATATTGACCTTATCACCTTCGATAATTCTTATATAGTTCATCCTTAGCTTTCCAGAAATATGACATAAAACCTCATGTCCATTTTCTAATTTCACTTTAAACATTGCATTAGGCAGTGTTTCAGACACAATGCCTTCTAATTCTATTACATCTTTTTTGGCCATTAACTAACCAAACCTCCATTTCAAAGTCAAGTATCTACTTTAACTTATACAGCCTTGCTCTAAGAAAAGAATCCGTTGGTTTCTCTCCTTTTTGCAATAATGTTCTAACTTCTTCATCAACAAAGTTAAATACATTTAAATGTTTAATTTTCTTCAATTTTGGTTTATCTAACTTCCTGTGTTTCCCGTCAGAAATCAAAACATAATCCTTGTCAACTATAGAAACTATAAAGAACAAATCACCTTGATCTCTTCCACAGGAAGCTTCGACTAATTGACCAACATTTAAATTACTTGATAGCATATTACACTCTCCTATCTGGTTTGTGAAGCTATCTATATGCTCTTTAAACTTGCTATAAAAGCTTACGATGTTACTTTATAAGCAACCTAGTTGTCTTCAAACAGTTATTTCCTATCCTTTTGCAACCGGATTATATTTAAGAGCTAAATAGGTTTTAACTAAGCTAATGCAGCTTTTATATCTTCAAAAACCTTATTTATATCCTGATCACCATCTATATTAGCTATTACACCCTTTTTAGTATAATAATCAACTAGAGGTTTTGTTTCAGATAAATAAACATTTATTCTGTGAGAAACTGTTTCTTCGTTGTCGTCTGGTCTTTGAGTAAGATTGTGACCACAAACGTCGCAAACATCCTCAACTTTACTTGGGTTAAACTTTACATGGAATGTTGCTCCACAGTTTTTACATATTCTTCTTCCACAAGCTCTCTCAACCAATAAATTTGAATCAACTTCTATATTTATTACTTTATCAAGCCCTATATTATTTTCAGTCAAATATCTATCTAGGTATTCAGCCTGAAAAGTATTTCTTGGGAAGCCATCTAGCATAAAACCATTCTTACAATCATCCTCAGATAATCTAGATGCTACAAGTCCACAAGTAAGTTCGTCTGGAACTAACTTACCTTCATTCATATATTCTTGTGCCTTCTTACCTAATTCTGTTCCTTCTTTAATGTTCTTTCTAAAGATATCTCCTGTTGAAATATGAGGTACATTATACTCTTCAACTATATTAGCTGCTTGTGTACCCTTACCAGCACCAGGAGGTCCAAGTAATATTATTCTCATATTTATCATCTCCAAACTATTTTAGGAAACCTTGGTAATTTCTCATTACAAGATTTGATTCCAATTGTCTCTTAAGTTCAAGCGCAACACCAACTACTATTAGAAGTGACGTACCTCCAAGATTCATTGGTATATGCATATAATGTGTAATAAGTGCTGGTATCATTGCCATAATACCCAAAAATGCCGCACCTACTATTGTTAATTTTGATAATATACCATTTAAATATTTCTCTGTTGGATTACCAGGTCTAATTCCTGGAATAAAACCACCACTGTTTTTCATATTCTTTGATATATCTTCAGTATTGAAAGAAATTGTATTGTAGAAATATGAGAAAAGTATTATTAATACTATTTCTATAGATCTATAAGTCCAAAATCCTTGATCTGTCTGTAGATTAAAGAATGTATTAACAGCTTTTTGCATTGATGGCCCACCCAATAATGCTATTGTCTGTGGTAAGGCTAGTATTGAACTAGCAAATATTATTGGCATAACACCTGACTGATTTACCTTCATAGGTATGTGTGAGCTGTCCCCGCCATATAATTTTCTACCAACAACACGCTTAGCATATTGTACAGGTATTTTTCTAACAGATTCAGTAATAAATGTAACACCTGTAATAGTTAATAATATCACCACTACTAAAGATGCAATTGCAGGCCACTGTAATGCTCCAGTATTTGCCTTTTGAGCTATTTGTATAATATCTATCGGTGTTCTCGATACGATACCGATAAATATAAGTACTGACGCTCCATTACCTAAACCTTTTTCAGTGATTCTATCACCTAACCACATAACCATCATACTTGCAGCTACCAAAGTGATTATTACAGTCGTAATAAAAAATGGGCTGTTTACTTTTAATGCGCTTCTTACCACTCCAAGAGTAATACCTATAGCTTGAACTATAGCCAATAATAAAGCAGTTCCTCTTGTATACTTATCTAATTTCTTCTTACCTTCTTCACCAGATTTTTGTAACTCTTTAAGAGATTCAAAACCTGCTGTCAAAAGCTGAATGATAATAGAAGCCGTGATATATGGCCCAATTCCTAGTGCAAATATAGTAAAGTTTGAAAAAGCCCCTCCTGAGAACATATTATATAGTCCCAATAGAGAGTTGTTCTTCACCATATTTTGTATTATTGATGTATTAATACCTGGAACCGGTATTGTAGTACCCATTCTGAATACTACTATTATCATTAATGTAAATAATATTTTTTTTCTAATATCTCTTATTTTAGCTGCTTGCTTTATATTGTTTAGCAAATTAATCACCCCTCTTTTTTAAAGTGATTAAACTTCTTCTACAGTTCCGCCTGCATTTTCAATTTTTTCTTTTGCTGATGCTGTAAATTTAGCAGCCTTTACAGTTAAAGCTTTATCTAAGTTACCATTTCCTAAGATTTTTATACCGTCTTTTTCAATCTTAGATATTGTCTTAGATTCCTTTAACATTTCTGCTGTTATTACTGTTCCAGCTTCAAATTTATTTAAAGTTTCAACATTAACTTCTGTGTACATTTTCTTGAATATGTTTGTGAAACCTCTCTTAGGTAATCTTCTTGCTAGTGGCATCTGTCCACCTTCGAATCCTACTCTAACTCCACCGCCAGATCTTGACCACTGACCTTTCTGTCCACGACCAGATGTCTTACCTTGACCAGTAGCTGTACCTCTACCTAATCTTCTTTTAGCTCTTACAGCTCCCTTAGCAGGTTTTAACTCATGTAACTTCATTCTGTCGCACCTCCTTCTTTTAAAAATCTTATTATTCTGCTATCTCAGTTACTTCTACAAGATGACTTACTTTTGAAATCATTCCTCTTATCTGAGCGTTATCTTCCTTAACTACTACTGATTCTCTCTTCTTTAATCCAAGAGCTTCAATGTTCTTTCTCTGATTAGGATTAGTTCCTATAACGCTTCTAACTAACTTTATTTGTATCTTAGCCATTGTGAACCTCCTATATATTATCCAAGTAGATCTTCTACTTTTTTACCTCTTAACTTAGCGATAGATTCTGCTGTCTTAAGGTTTCTTAATCCTTCCATAGTAGCATTTACCATGTTTCTTGGGTTATTTGAACCTGTTGACTTAGCTCTAACGTCCATTACTCCAGCTAATTCAAGTACGGCTCTGACAGGTCCACCTGCAAGAACTCCTGTACCTTCTTTAGCAGGCATTATTAATATCTTACCAGCTCCAAAATGTCCCTGTACTGCGTGAGGGATTGTAGTGTCTACTCTTGGAACTACTATAAGATTTTTCTTTGCATCTTCTACTGCTTTTTTGATAGCATCTGGAACTTCCATTGCTTTTCCTGATCCTATACCTACGTGTCCATTGGCATCTCCAACTACTACTAATGCTGCAAATCTGAAGTTTCTACCACCCTTTACAACCTTAGTAACACGTCTAACTTCTATAACTCTTTCTTCTAAATCGAATTGAGTTGCATCTATAGGTTTACTATGTAGCATATTTTTCCTCCTTGTTTAAATTAGAACTTAAGACCAGCTTCTCTTGCACCTTCTGCTAGTTCTAATATTCTTCCATGATATATATATCCGCCTCTATCGAATACAACTTCTGTTATACCCTTTTCAGCAGCTTTCTTAGCTACTAATTCTCCAACTTTTCTAGCAGCTTCTTTGTTTCCAGTGTATGATACAGCACTTTTTACAGCTTCGTCTAATGATGAGGCTGATGCTAAAGTTACTCTGTTTGTATCATCTATAATCTGAGCATATATATTTTTTGAACTTCTGAATACACAAAGTCTAGGTCTTTCAGCTGTTCCACTTATTTTTCTTCTTACTCTTTTATGTCTAGCAAGTCTATTTACGTTTTTATCAACTTTCTTGAACAAAGTAATCACTCCTTTCTGTTAATTATTACTTCTTACCAGTTTTACCTTCCTTACGAACGATAACTTCATCAACATACTTGATTCCCTTACCCTTGTATGGTTCTGGCTTTCTCCATGCTCTAATTTTTGAAGCATAGTTTCCAACTAATTGTTTGTCTATTCCCTTTACAATTATTTCAAATTGATTAGGAACTTCTGTAGTGATACCTTCTGGATCTTCCATTTCTACTGGATGAGAGAAACCTAAGTTCATTACTAGCTTGTTACCCTGCTTAGCAGCTCTGTAACCTACACCCTTAATTTCCATCTTCTTTTCGAAACCTTCAGAAACACCTACTACCATGTTGTTAAGAAGAGTTCTAGTTAAACCGTGAAGACTCTTATGTTTCTTATTTTCAGTTGGTCTTTCAACTACTATAGTATTTTCTTCCTTCTTTATAAGCATTTCATTACTTAATTTGCTTGTTAAAGTTCCTTTAGGCCCTTTTACTGTGATTTCATTACCATCAGCAATTTTTACTTCTACTCCTGCTGGAACTGTGATTGGCTTTATACCTATTCTTGACATTATTACACCTCCTTACATTAAGAAATCTTACCAAACGTAGCAGATTACTTCTCCACCTACATTATTTTGTCTTGCCTGCTTGTCTGTTAATATACCATTTGAAGTTGATATCATAGCGATACCTAATCCGTTTAATACTTTTGGTACATCAGCAGCTGCTGCATATATTCTCATTCCTGGCTTTGAGATTCTCTTAATTCCAGAGATTACTCTTTCACCTTCTTGTCCATATTTAAGCTGTACTCTTATTATTCCTTGTTTTCCATCTTCTATTACATCATAACCTCTGATGAACCCTTCCTCAAGAAGTATTCTGGCTATTTCTTTCTTTATGTTAGAAGCAGGAACATCAACAGTGTCATGCTTTACTGTGTTCGCATTTCTTATTCTAGTAAGCATATCTGCGATTGGATCTGTCATTGTCATAATAAAACCCTCCTTCCGATTTATCTATATCTTACCAACTTGATTTTCTTACACCTGGTATTTCACCCTTGTATGCTAGCTCTCTAAAACAAATACGGCAGATACCGAACTTGCTAAGAACTCCATGTGGTCTACCACAAACTGTACATCTTGTGTATTCTCTAGTTTTATATTTTTGCTTTTTCTGTTGCTTAACAACCATCGCTTTTCTAGCCACGTAAATTCCTCCTATTCCTACTTAGAAAACGGCATTCCTAATAATTTTATTAGTTCACGAGCTTCTTCATCTGTCTTAGCGCTTGTTACGAAGACGATGTCCATACCTCTTACCTTTTCTACTTTATCATATACTATTTCTGGGAATATTAACTGTTCTTTAATTCCTAGTGTGTAGTTTCCTCTTCCATCAAATGCATTAGGGTTTACACCTCTAAAGTCTCTAACTCTTGGTAGAGATACTGATACTAACTTATCTAAGAAGTAATACATTTTGTCACCTCTTAAAGTAACCTTAGCACCGATTGGCATACCTTCTCTTAACTTGAAGTTGGCAACTGACTTTCTTGCTCTAGTAGTAACTGGTTTCTGTCCTGATATTATTTCTAATTCTTCTATAGCCTTTTCTAAAGCCTTAGCATTATCCTTAGAATCTCCAGCACCCATATTGATTACTATCTTATCAAGTTTTGGTATTTCCATTATATTCTTATATCCAAATTTCTCCATCATTGCTGGAGCAATTTCCTTCTTATATCTTTCTTCTAATCTAGAAGCCATTGTGTTCCCTCCTTTCGTATCTTTTTGCTTATAATTCTTTTCCGCTCTTTGCAGATACTCTTACTTTCTTTCCATCTTTAATTTCATATCTAACTCTTACACCCTTTTCAGATTCAGCATCAAATGGCATTACATTTGATATATGAATAGGTGCTTCCTTAGTTGTTATTCCACCTTGTGGGTTTGTAGCAGATGGCTTATTGTGCTTAGTTACAACATTGATTCCTTCAACTAGAACCTTGTCATTCTTAACATCAACGTTAAGTACTAAACCTTTTTTACCTTTATCTTTACCAGATATTACTACTACAGTATCGCCTTTCTTTACACGCATCATTGATCTATTGCACCTCCTCTAATTATAGTACTTCTGGAGCTAGAGATACTATCTTCATGAAGTCGTTGTCTCTTAACTCTCTCGCAACAGGTCCAAATATACGAGTACCTACTGGTGTTTTATCATCCTTTATTATAACTGCAGCATTTTCATCAAATGAAATGTAGCTACCATCATTACGTCTCATACCCTGCTTGCTTCTAACTACAACAGCTTTTACTACTTTACCTTTTTTTACAACTCCGCCTGGTGTTGCGCTTTTTACTGTTGCAACTATTACGTCACCTACATTGGCGTACTTTCTCTTACTTCCGCCTAGAACACGTATGCATAATATTTCTCTAGCACCTGAATTATCAGCTACTTTTAAACGTGATTCCTGCTGTATCATCGCAATTCCTCCTTCTCTGTGAACTATTTTACCTTTTCAATTATTTCAACGATTCTAAATCTCTTATCTTTTGATAAAGGTCTAGTTTCCATTATTCTTACTCTATCTCCAATGTTACACATGTTCATTTCATCATGAGCTTTGTACTTCTTAGTTCTTTTTACACGTTTGTTGTATAATGGATGCTTTACGAAATCTTCGCACGCAACTACTACAGTCTTGTCCATTTTATCACTTACAACACGGCCAACTCTAACTTTTCTTCTATTTCTTTCTTCCATGTTTTATAAGCCTCCTTTTCCAATATTAAGCTCTAGCTTCGTTTAACTTTCTTTCAGTAAGAACAGTCTTAACCTTTGCTATGTCTCTTCTTACAGTTTTAATTCTAGCTGTATTCTGTAACTGACCAGTAGCTAATTGGAATCTTAAGCTAAATAACTCACTTTTGAATTCGTCTAATTTTGTTAGTAGTTCTTCAGTTGATAAATTTCTTAATTCTTTAGCTTTCATCCTATTCACCTACCTTCTCTAAATCTTCTTTCTTAACAAATTTACACTTAATTGGTAATTTGTGTGCAGCAAGTCTCATTGCTTCTCTTGCCTTTGCTTCTGGAACACCAGCTAGTTCAAACATCACTCTACCTGGTTTTACTATTGCTACCCAATATTCTGGAGAACCCTTACCAGCACCCATACGAGTTTCTGCAGGCTTTCTTGTTATTGGCTTATGTGGGAAGATTTTAATCCAAACCTGACCACCTCTTTTTATATATCTAGTCATAGCTATTCTGGCAGCTTCTATCTGGTTAGCTGTAATCCATGATGGTTCTAGTGCAACTAGTCCATATTCTCCATATGTTACTTTGTTACCTTTATTGGCCTTACCAGCTAAGCTTCCTCTATGTACTCTACGACGCTTTACTCTCTTTGGCATTAACATGAGTTATTTCCTCCTTCCGAACTATTTAGTCCCTACTTTGCTTCTTTTTTAGGAGCTCTAGGTCCTCTATTGTTACCTTTTCTATCGTTATTTCTGTTTCCTCTTCTGTCGTTTCTCTTATTGTCTCTTCTGTCGTTTCTTCTTTCGGCTCTCTTTTCTTCTCTTTCAGTAGAAATATTTCTGCCTGGAAGAATTTCACCGTTACAGATCCAAACCTTGATACCTATTTTTCCGTAAGTAGTGTTAGCTTCTGCAAATCCGTAATCTATGTCAGATCTTAAAGTATGTAGTGGCACATTTCCTTCACTATATCCTTCAGTTCTAGCCATTTCAGCTCCACCTAATCTACCAGATGCGCTAACCTTGATTCCCTTAGCTCCTGATTTCATAGTTCTACCAACTGACTGCTTCATCGCTCTTCTAAATGCAATTCTTCTTTCGATTGCCTGAGCTATGTTTTCAGCAACTAGCTGAGCATCTCTGTCTATGTTTCTAACTTCAATTATATTGATTATAACTGTCTTGTTAGTCATTTTTTCTAAAGTCTTCTTAAGAGCTTCTATTCCAGCTCCTCCCTTACCTATTACAACTCCTGGCTTTGCAACATGTAAGTCCATTTTTATCTTATTAGCTGATCTTTCTATTTCAGTCTTTGCTAAACCAGCTGAGTATAGTTCTTTCTTTAAATACTTTCTAAGTACATTGTCTTCTTTTAAGAACTCGCCAAACTCTTTACTATTACTAGCGAACCATCTTGAGTCCCAATCTTTAATTACACCAACTCTAAAGCCGTGTGGATTTACCTTCTGACCCATTTGTGTCCCTCCTTCTTATTAATTTTCTCTTTCTTTGACAACAACCTCGATATGAGATGTTCTCTTTCTGATAGCTGTTGCTCTACCCTGTGCTCTAGGCATGAATCTCTTCATTGTAGGTCCCTGGTTTGCAACTATATGTGATATGTATAATTTATCTGCGTCCATTTCGTGGTTATTTTCAGCATTTGCAGCAGCTGACTTTACAACCTTAGCAACTATTTCAGATGCGTATCTAGGTGTAAACTTTAATATTGCTAATGCTTCTTTAACGTCTTTTCCTCTAACTAAGTCGCATATCTGTCCAGCTTTTCTAGATGATACACGAACGTATTTAGCTGTAGCCTTTGCTTCCATTGATAATCCTCCTTTCACCTTCAATTAGTTATTTTCTCTTTGAAGATTTTTCGTCATCCTTGTGTCCCTTAAAAGTTCTTGTAGGAACGAATTCTCCTAATTTATGTCCAACCATATCTTCTGTGATATATACTGGTATATGTCTTCTTCCGTCATGAACAGCTATTGTGTGTTCCACAAACTGAGGGAAAATTGTAGAAGTTCTTGACCAAGTCTTGATTACTTCTTTCTTTCCACTTTCGTTCATTGCTTCAACCTTTTTCAATAATCCTGCATGGACAAAAGGTCCTTTTTTTGTTGATCTTGACATTAATGATCCTCCTTCCTGAGTAAATTAAATCTATTACTTAGTTCTTCTAGATACTATCTGCTTATTAGAAGCTTTGTTTTTCTTTCTAGTCTTGTATCCAAGAGCTGGTTTACCCCATGGAGTAACTGGTGATGGTCTACCTATAGGAGCTCTACCTTCACCACCACCGTGTGGATGGTCATTAGGGTTCATTACAGAACCTCTAACTGTAGGTCTTATACCCATATGTCTCTTTCTACCAGCTTTACCGATTACTACGTTTCCGTATTCGATATTTCCAACTTGTCCAACTGTTGCTTTACAGTTGATGTTTACATATCTCATCTCACCTGATGGTAATCTAAGAAGTGCTTTTCCATTTTCCTTTGCCATTAACTGTGCAGATGCTCCAGCAGTTCTAACCAACTGTCCACCCTTACCAGCCTTTAGCTCTATGTTATGTACTAGTGTACCTACTGGCATATCCTGTAGTTCTAAGCAGTTACCTGGCTTGATGTCTGCTCCCTTACCTGATAATACTGTAGTACCTACTTTTAGTCCGTTTGGTGCTAATATATATCTCTTTTCACCATCTGCATAGTGTAAAAGTGCTATATTTGCAGTTCTGTTTGGATCGTATTCGATAGTTGCTACCTTTGCAGGTATTCCATCTTTATTTCTCTTGAAATCTATTAATCTATATTTTCTCTTGTTTCCGCCACCTTTATGACGTACAGTTATCTTACCGTGAACATTTCTACCAGCATTCTTCTTTAGGCTTACAAGAAGTGATTTTTCTGGCTGGTTGCATGTTATTTCGTCAGATCTTAAAACTGTCATCTGTCTTAAGGCAGGAGAAGTTGGTTTAAACTTTTTAATAGCCATTATTTATTCCTCCTTAATTTGAATTACATTCCTGCGAAGAATTCTATATCCTTACTATCAGCAGTAAGCTTAACAACAGCTTTCTTGAAGCTTGCAGTCTTTCCTGATGTTCTTCCCATTCTCTTTACTTTTCCGTCATAGTTTAATGTATTAACCATTTCAACCTTAACTTCAAAGATCTTTTCTATTGCTTTCTTTATTTCAGTTTTGTTAGCATCTTTTGCAACAACAAAAGTGTATTTCTTGTTACCCATTTCAGCCATTGACTGTTCAGTAACGATTGGTTTTACGATTATATCGTGTGGATTTGTCATTACGCGTACACCTCCTCCACTTTCTTAACAGCGTCTTTAGTTATTATAAATGAATCGCAGTTTAGTATGTCATAAACATTTAGTGTGCTTACGTGACAAACATTAGCACCTTCTATGTTTCTTACTGATTTTACTACGTTTACATCGTTGTCAGCTGTAACTACTAGAGTCTTCTTAGCTGCATTTACATTCTTGAATAAATTTGTTATTTCCTTAGTCTTTGGTGCATCTATTGCTAGTGCATCTAAAACTATCATTTCGTTATCCTGTACCTTTGAAGTTAAAGCAGACTTCATTGCAAGTCTTCTAACTTTCTTTGGTAGTGAATAAGAGTAATCTCTTGGCTTTGGTGCGAATGCAACTCCACCGCCTACCCACTGTACAGATCTGATTGAACCTTGTCTTGCTCTACCAGTACCCTTTTGTCTCCATGGCTTTCTACCACCACCTCTAACTTCTGCTCTTGTCTTAGCAGACTGAGTACCTTGTCTCTTATTAGCTAACTGACACTTTACAGCTTCGTAAAGTACATGTTCGTTAACTTCTATATTAAAAATTGAATCGTTTAATTCTATTTCACCAACATTCTGGCCTGATACGTTTAATACATTAATCTTTGGCATTGTTAATCCTCCTTTCCTCTAGTGATTAGTTAGAACCCTTAATAGCTGATTTTACAGTTACTATTGATCCCTTAGCACCTGGAATAGCACCCTTTATTAATAAAAGATTCTTATCTGCATCAACCTTAACTACTTCAAGGTTCTGTATAGTAATCTTTACGCTACCCATGTGTCCTGCAAGTTTCTTGTTCTTGAATACTCTACCTGGATAAGAACAAGCACCCATTGAACCTGGTCTTCTGTGGTATCTAGAACCGTGAGTTTCAGGACCTCTACTCTGTCCATGTCTCTTTATTGGTCCCTGGAATCCCTTACCTTTAGATATACCAGTTACATCTATCTTGTCACCAGCAGCAAATATGTCAGCCTTTAATTCCTGTCCAACTTCATATCCTTCTACTGTATCTACTCTGAATTCCTTTAACTTTCTCTTAAGTACACCAGCCTTAGCTAAATGTCCTTTCTGTGGCTTGTTTAATGCTTTTTCTTTAGCATCTACAAAACCTATCTGGATTGCTTCATATCCATCATTTTCGATTGTCTTAATCTGAGTGATTGATATTGGTCCAGCTTCAACAACTGTTACCGGTATAACTGAACCTTCTTCAGTAAATACCTGAGTCATTCCTATTTTCTTTCCTAAAATGCCTTTCATTTTTACCTCCTATTGTTCTTACAGCGGATTACTCAATTTTGAGCAATCATTCTAAGATATTTCTATCTTAGGCGGCTTATAATTTAATTTCTATATCTACACCAGCTGGTAAGTCAAGCTTCATTAATGAGTCAACTGTCTTTGGTGTTGGATTAGCTATGTCAATTAGTCTCTTGTGAGTTCTAATTTCGAACTGTTCTCTAGAGTCTTTGTACTTATGTACAGCTCTAAGTATAGTCACAACCTGCTTCTCTGTTGGAAGTGGTATTGGACCAGATACCTGAGAACCAGCTTTCTTAGCTGTTTCTACGATTCTGCTAGCTGAGTAATCTAACAATTTATGATCGTATGATTTCAATCTTATTCTTATTTTTTCATTCTTAGCCATTTTAGTCCCTCCTTCTGTTATATTTAACTGACTAGATAACAAAACTCCGATAAACTGTTCCGGGTGTTTCGTAACTTTCTTATCTGAATTTTGATTTATCCACCCAAAACTTGCTCATCTTCATGAGCGTACTAGATTATTTTAACAAAAAAGCCTGCATAATGCAAGCTTTTTTATAAGTTTTTTATTGTTTTTTCAATCTTTTTTATATTTATAATCAGCTATATTTTTGTTTAAAATTGACAAAAAGGTTTATGATTTTTTTCATAAAATATAAACTTACTCTTAATACTTTTACTAGTATATATAATTTTTTTGTCTCGGTCAAGAAATTTTTCTTTTATATTAATATTCTTTTTCTATAATTTTCCAAGGAGCATTTTTATTTTCTCTAGCTAATATCCAATAAGCATTTTTAACCTTTTGATTTGCTTTTAGCTTATCCTTTAATATTGCTTGCATATTCCTAGCCCTAAAATCTACATTTAATATTATGATTTCTTTATCTTTGTATTTATCCTGATTTTTTATCTTGTTTTCAAATTTTTTCATATTATTATCATTATATTCTACTTTTTCCATCTTGCAGCCATTATAGTTATCTTTAAAATCTGCTCTAACAAGTTCTACAGCATGTGTAACATCCTCTTTTGTATATATTTTTGAATATGCTTTATAAGTAACATTTCTCGCATTCCCCTTATAAAATTCATAATAAAATAAGTTTGACAACATAATCAATATGGCAACCACCATAAATATCTTTTCTTTTTTAGGCATTCTCTGCCATAAATTCTTCTTTTCTTGAGTCATTAACTTTTCCCCATATCTAAAATATTTATTATATTATATCATTATAAAGATTTATATTCTAGTTATATAAAAAATACCAGCAGACTATTGTCCACTGGCATTTTTATTTTAAGGTTTACAACTATACTTTACTTCTTTATTTCTTTTTCCTCTTTTCTAGTTTTTATACCATAAGCTATTAATGCTAATCCTATTAATGCTGCGATACCTCCATAGAAATAAGGACTTCTGCCATCTCCTGTTGATACTAGTCTCTTATTTGGCGACGAACTATTGTTTGAAGTATTTGAAGTACTTGTATTCGTTGTATTTGTTACATTTCTATGATTTTCAATAGCTGTTCCAACACCTGGAGTTTTTGGTGTTTCTTCTTTAGGTTTCTCTGGTGTGCTTGGAATGTTTGGATTAACTGTTACTGTATTAGACATTTTATCCTCTGACGATTTATCAGTAAGAGCCAAGCTAGCTGTATTTGGTATTGATCCAAGTTTCATATATGGTGCTAATTCTTCCTCAGTTGCACCATCTTTAACTTTTGCATTTATTACTAAAGTAATATTTTTTCCCTTATATGAATCAATCTTTTCCACAGGTATGTCAAGCTTAACAATATTTCCTGCCTCAACTGTAATATTTTCTTTTAAGCTATCATCTACTCTATTGTTTACTTTTACAGATATCATGTCCTTTGAAGTTGTTAATATATCTTCTAAATCATCTGTTAATACATACTTAGTATACTTTTGAGTGAAATTAACTTTCTTTGAAGTTTCTTCCTGTGCTGCATCTTCGCTTGCTATACTTTTAGCCATAGATTCTCCTATTGGTCTTTCTACTTGTCGAATTACTTTAGGTTGAACTTCTTCTGTTGATGTTCCAGTAATTGTCGCCCCTTTAGATAAAACCTCTCCAGTTGCAGTTTCTGCTGGTACTCTTTCTTCAGTTGGAGCTTCTCCAGTCGTAATTTCTTTAGATGCTTCTCCTTCGGATGTAACTTCTTTAGTTGCAGTTTCTTTTGGTGTTTCTTCTCCAGATATAACTTTCCCAGATTCTGCTTCTTTTGGTGTTTCTCCTCCAGATATAACTTTCCCAGATTCTGCTCCTTTTGGTGTTTCTCCTCCAGATATAAGATTTCTCTTTAAAGAATCTGCTGGGTTTGTTCCTTCTGTTTTAATTTCTCCAGTTGACGTATTTGTATCAGATGATGTAGTTTTATCAACTTCACTGATGTCAATTGGTACTATTGTATTAATATTGTATGTAAATTCTTGATCTAAACTATACAAAGGAATACTAGTTTTACCATTTACATCTTTTACTGGAGTTGGATCTTCTGGTGTTGGAGGTGGAGGTACTTCTCCTGGTAATATTACTTTAACATCATCTTCACCAGCTGCCTTATCATTAAATACTAAACTAGCTACGTTTGGTATTCCACCATTCTTTCTATAGCTATCCAATTTTGCCTTATCAGTATCTGCCTTTACTCTAGCTTTGATTGTAAGTACTAAATCTTTACCGGCCAACTTGTCAAAATTCTTAGTTATTATTAATTCTACTTTACCACTTTCATTTGTCAATGTTCCATAGTCAGCTTCATCTACAACTTGTCCTCCTACAGATAGTGTAGGTTTTTCAGCTGTTTCTAATATGCTTACTAAATTATCACTTAGTGTTAATTTCTTATAGCCTACAACATTTGCCGGTACCTTTGATGTAACAGTATAAGTGTGTACATCATTTAAGTTAGTAAGTACATATTCATCTTGACCTTCTACCTTCTTTTCTATTGAAGGCTTGTCTCCTGGTGGAGGTGTTACCTTTGCAGTATCTTCTATATCCTTTGTTGGATCATTTGTATAAGATAACTTAGCTGTATTTGGTAATACTCCTGATTCTAAGTAATTCGCTAGGGTCTTAGTACTGTCTATTGTAGCTGGTACTGTTACCTTTATTACTCTTCCTGCATATTTGTTGGCTTGCGTTGCTCCTACTATATTTAGAGCCACTGTTTGACCATTTGTAGAAAGTCCTGCCTTAGCTTCATCAGTTAACTTCTGATCTAACACTCCATCTTTTGTTACTTGAACGCTTGCTGTTCCTAACTTAAATATATTGATAAATGTATCTGATAAACTAATCTTTGTGATGTCGTTCGTATTTTGTGGTACTTTTATATCCATTGTATAATTTAATGGATCATTCATATCTGAAATACTTATTGCATCTTGATTATTTACCTTTTTATCAAGACTAGTTTTTTCACTTGGCGGTATAACTTTAACTGTATCTTCAATTGTTCGATTATCGTTAAATGTTAATGTTGCCTTATTTGGTATAGAACCAGCATTTAGGTATGGGTTAATTTGTTCTGATTTTAGACCATCCTTAACTCTAGCGTTTATAGTAACAACCAGCTCTTTGCCAGCAAGTGCTGTAAAGTTCTTATCTAATGTAAGTTTTACTCCTTTTGTCTTATCTAGAGAACCATACTCACCTATTGTTCCAGTAATGTCAGTTCCTCCTGCTGTTATATTAACTCCAGTTGCTTCTAATACATCCTCTAGACTATCGTTTATTACTATCTTTTGGTAACCAGTAACATGTGTTGGTATCTTTGACTTAATCTTATATGTATGTTCTTGATTTAATGTAGTAAGTTTGTATTCATTCGCATCATTTACTGTTTTATCAAGTGTTGGTATATCTCCTAGAGGAGGAGTTACCTTGACCTCACTAGTAGTCTTAGGATTACCATTTAATGATAAAGTTGCCTGGTTAGGAATTGAATTATTTACATATGTGCTTAAATCAGCATCCTTTTTAATATTTGCTTTCATTTCCACTCTTATTGTTTTTCCAGCTAAATTTTCAAATGGAGAAGTCATAATTCCATTTTCTATAGCTAAAGTAACTTTTTGAGCTTGTGTTACTGAATCTCTACTTACATCAACCTTATTTGTTAAGTCAGTATCTAATTCTTCATCTACATAAACCTGTATTTTATTGCTTGAATCACTATTCTTGGCAATTTCTAAAACTTTTTGAAGTTCATCAGTCATTGTAAGGTTATTAAATCCAGTCACATTTGTTGGAACGGTATAACGTATGTTGTAAACAAATTCTTCATCTCTATTTGATAAAGCAATTGCCTGTTGTCCATTAACGTCCTTTATTGGAGTTGGCGTATCACTAGGTGGTGTTACCTTTACTTCATTTGATACCTTAGGATTTCCGTTAAATATCAATGTAGCATTATTTGGTATAGCACTACTAGCATATTTGTATGCTATTTGATTAATATTTACTGTATCCTTAATTTTTGCATTTATTACTAATGTAATTGTCTTCCCTGCATATGACTTAAATGTTGAATTTGAATCCATAGGTACATCTAATGAAATCATATTAGGATTTGCTATATCTTTCTTAACTAATCCTGTAAGAGTTTTATCGATGGCATTATCTACTAACACCTGTGTGCTTGATGCTTCAAGAACATCCTGTAAAGTATCCTCTAATCTAATTGACTTATATCCCTCAACATTCGAAGGTAATTCTACATTTACCTTATATGTAAATGGAGTATTCTTTGAATTTATCAACAAGTTTTCCTTTGTAGTATCTGTTGGACCAGTTTCTACAGTCTTTTCTACTGTTGGCTCATTACCTGGTGGTGTTACCCTAACAGTATTTGAAGTCTTAGAATCATTGTTAATAGTCAATTTAGATTCATTTGTTATCTCTACATCACCTTGAATTGTCTTGAATTTAGCAAGATCCTCTTCAGTTGCAGAAGATTTTATATTGGATTCTATCCCTATTCTTAAAGTTTTTCCTGCCAATGTCTTAAAATCAAAGTCAGGATCTTGAGTAGCATTGTCTATCTTAAATACTATATCATTTCCATTTACAGATAAGAATTTATCCTTTAAATCTTCATTTACTACATCATTCACATATACTGTTACTTTTTCTGGTGCCGTTTCAAGTACACTCTTTAATGTGTCTGATAGTGTTAAACTCTGGTATCCAGTAACATTAGTAGGTATGTGTGCCCTAATATCGTAGAAGAATAACTGGTCTTTCTTTCCAAGTGTTAGGCTATTTTTACCATTTACTGTCTTAATAGGTGTTGGTGTTTCTCCTGGAGGAGTTACTGTTACTCTATTTGAAGATGTTCCACCATTTCCTACATTCAAGTTAGCTGTATTTCCTACTATAGAATCTGGATGAGCCTCAATAAATTCGGTAATGTTTGTAATCTTGGCATCAAATGTAAGTATTACTGTTTTACCTACTAGAGCTTTTATCTTGTCTAAGTTTGTATACTTGAATGTGATCAAGTTATTTTCTGTTGTAAATTGTCCATCTGCTCCGATACTATCTGGACTTATCTCAGTTGTAGTTCCGTCTGGTGATTGTATGTTCACTTTGACTGTATTTATGTCTATAGTTAATTGTGAATCTATTGGGTCAGTAAGCGTAAACTCTGTCCAACCATCAACCTTAGTAACGGGAACTTCAACCTTGTAATGGAAAGTATCTTGAACCGAATTAAGATCTAAGTGCTGCTTATCATTTACTGTCTTGATTGGAGCTGGTATGTGAGATTTAGTATTATTAATAGTAAATCCTGCAAATCCTTCATCTGCTACAGTAGATGTCGCTCCCGCTTCATTTACAAGTATTTCAAAGTTTTTATTTGTATCATTTAGTACATATCCTGCTGGTGCTGATGTTTCCTTGAAATAGTATTGTCCTGGCCCAAGATTATTTACATAAATCTTGTCAATTCCATTTTCCTTAGATGTTGAATATGTTCTAAGGAATTTATCTGATTGTGTACTTACTGAAGCCTTCTTATAAAGGGCAAATGTTGCGCTCGTTCCTTCTGGTAAAGCCTCTCCATCTGCAGTCTTTGTAAGACTTACATTTCCTACTGGAACACTTACCTTAACTGGCTGCGTACTTAAGCTAGGCCTATTATTTACACTTACAGTTGATACATTTGGTATACCAGTCTTCTTGTATTCTTCTGGTAGGTTATCGTAAATAAATACTCCACCACTTGCATCCTTTAGTGATACCTTGTAAGTAATTACTATTTTACTATCTTTTACCTTCGCTAATTCTTCTGGCGTATTAATATTCAAACTAATCTTTTGTCCTGAATTTGTAGCTGTAATTGATGGATCTGTAGTAGTACTCTCTGCTTTAACTATCTCAGTCTTCAATGAACCATCAACCAATTTGAAGTAATCATCCAATGTATCTTCTATTAATAGATTGTTTATTCCGTCAACAGAATTTACTGGAGTTGTGATAGTAAATGTTCTTTCCTTGCTGTAATCTTCAAAGAAAGATTTATCCACTTTCTTTTTCTGTACTGGTGTCTTAGTATCATTAATACTTATTTTTTGAGTAGCTGTAACGTTAGGATCTATTAATATATCTCTTGGGCTGCCTACTTCGTATCCTGCTGGTGCCGATACTTCTGTTAATTTGTAATTACCTAATACTAAACCATTTATAGTTACAGGATTTAAGCTTGTTATTTCTATATTATTATTTACTGTCACTAATTTTCCACCTATGTACTTTTCAAGCTTAAATACAGCTTTTTGACCTTGTGGCCATTGACTCGCCCCATCTAAAGTTTTAGTGATTTCTAGTGATCCCTTTGGAACTATTAAGTTCACATCATTCATGACCTTAGATGCATCATTCACTTCTATTGTCGCTGTATTATTCAACTTGTCTTCTATTACATATTCAGAAATATTCTTTGTAGTATCTATTTCAGTATTTATTACAAAACTTATCTTTTTACCTGCATATTTACTTATATTTGTTTGACCTGTGATTGTAGCTGTTACAAATCCATTAGATTCTGCTATTGCAATATCACTAGTATCACCAATACCTTCTACACTTACAGTTGCGCTCTTATATTTTAATATTTCCTTTAATTGGTCAGATATTACAAACTTATTGTAACCACTTGTATTTACTGGTACATAAGCATCTATTTCAAATGTAATTGGCTTGAGTGCAGCTGCATCAGTTGCTCGTTCTAATTGCTCCTTTTGAAGCTTGATGCTTTCTGCTTGCAAATTACCTGATTCATCTAATGCACCCTTTTCAATTTGTGGATCTATTGGCGGTGTAACTGTAGCCTTAGATTCAGTTCCAGGTTGGTTATTCAATAATATATTTGCTGTATTAGGTATTTCAATCTTTTTGAAGAATAATGCTCCTGTCTCATATGTAGTTAATTGTTCCTGTGTAAGGCCAGACTTCATTCTTGATGAAAATTCCATCACTATTGTCTTGCCTGCTAATTTAGTATAATCATACTCATCTACAAATTTAGCCGTTATTATACCATCAGATGTTGCCTTTGGATCATAATTAGCAGTATTTGTGAGGATATAATCCTTACTTTCTGTTAGAGGAGTAATTACGCCATTTGTGTCTACCACACTTAATTTTATACCACCGCTAACTTCAAGCACCTTAGAAAGTGTATCAGTTAGTGATAGATTTCCATATCCTAAGACATTTGTAGGAACTTTAGCTTCTACCCTATAATTGAATACCTGATCATTTGTCTTTAAATCTAAATCTCTTACTCCGTTTACTGTCTTTGTAACCTCAGGAGGTGCTCCTGGATTATCAGGTACTACATAAACTTCATTAGAATTAGCTGACTTGTCATTTACAGTCAATTTAGCTGTATTCGCTATTCCCGCATTATTCTCGGGTTGAGAAACATATTGTTTCAATTGATCTAATGTCACTCCATCAGCAACCTTAGCTCTAAATGTTAACTTGACCTTCTTATTTTGTATATCAGCAAAGTTATCTGTCATAGTAAATTTGATTGTCTTATTTGCTATATCGATAGTTCCCTTCGTAGATATATCATTTCCATCAGCTGTTATTTTTGCTGTTCCTGATACTATATCCAATAAATCATTTACTGTATCTTCAATTACAAATGACTTATATCCCTCTATGGATGTAACTGGTATTTCCACACTGTATTCAAAATCTTTACTTAATGATTCTAATGTATATGAAGTTTGTCCATTAACCTTCTTTTCAGGTATTGGCGTAGTTGTTTTATTGTCTACTACTTTTAAAGTATATTTAGTCACATTAGGATCTACTGCTGTGTCTACAGTAGACTTAAATTCTGGTGCAACTACATTTCCTGCATCTCCAGGCCCTACATACTTAGAATATACTGTAGGTATATTATTTGTATCTGTAACAATTGTATACTCAGTAGGATTTTTCAAATATCCTGTTGGTGCTTCTATTTCTTTTAATTTATATACTTTATTTGGGTATATAGCTGGACTCAAGTCTAGCTGTCCATTTGTTTCTGTCTGAAGTGTCTTTACAACTGTAGATCCATTAGATTCATAAGATAAATTAAATGTAGCTCCTCCTACAGGTTGCTCTGATTCTGAATTGTCTACCTTATTAATCTTTAAGTCAGTAGTTTTTAATGTATTTGTTACATTAATTACACTAGTAACTGATTCATCAATACTTTTTGGATTGTTATTGGCTAGTGGTTCTACGGAATAACTTGCCTTATAACCATTTGTTCCAATTTCTTGTACAAAATATGAATATGTTTTGCCATCAGCAGATGTCCTAAGAATATTGAAGTTATTTGTGCTACCAAATGTTAAATAGGTATCGGAATTAAATATTATCTCCTGTAAATTTCCACTAGAAACATCTACTGTCTTATTGTAAACATCATGATTTTTTGCAAAGTCATTAAATGCTACATCCAAAGTATCTGGCGCATCTCCTGGTTTTGGACTTAATTGTCCTGTCGTTGGATCTATATCATCCTTCTCTCCATTTATAATTGAACGTTGTAACAAGAAATTTATTTTTTTAGGTCTTGTTTGATTAATATTGCTATTGTCATCCCATCTTTTTACAACAGGTACAATAAGTGTTTGGAGATTTAGTAATTTAACTGGATTCTCAACAGTACCATCATATGTTCCTATCAATTTTTCTTCTCCATATTTTTTGCTACCATCAGGACCCTCAACCACTGTTCTCTCATATAACTTCACAACATCTATCATTATTGGCTTTCCTTGTGGATCAGTCATAGGCTTTCCTTGTGCATCTTTTTTCTGCTCTGTTAAAAATTCAATTGTATATCCATATGAATCTGCCGTAAAAGTTGCCCAATGAGTTACTCCATTTCCATCAATCCAACTAGTCGGAAGGAAATGTTCTGTTAGAAAATACTTACCACCTAGCAGACTCTTATCCATTATGAAAGTACCATTGTCTCTAGATATATAATCCGTTCTATAACCATCTGGTATAGGTGGCCCATCTGGTACACCGTCTGCATTAGTATGTTGCTCTAGTTTGAAAGTTGCCTCTCTTAGCTTATGTTCATCTGGAGACATTTTTATAAATTCAGCTCCATATTGTTTAGGCGGTGTTGCTGTCGCTACACTTTCTAATTTATATTTATCATTTACTTTTAAACTAGCAGTATTAACTAGTTTACCATTTTCTACTAATAATTCTGTTATATATTTCAATGATTGGTCTATCATAACCGGAATAGTTACTCTTATTGTTTTACCAGCTAATTGATTTATTGTGTATTTATCACTAGTATCTAGGCTAAGATCATATATTCCATCTTTGTTTATACCAGAGTTGTAAGTAAAGTTGAGCCCTGTAGGTTCCTCACCTGTAGTAAAGTTGCTGCCTTCACCAGTACCAATTTTTCTTTTTACTTTAGTAATATCATACATTATCAAACCATCAGGAATTAAATCATATAATTCTAGTTTTGTCAATTTACTAGTATCATCTGGAATCTTTATATCTATTATATAATCAAATTTTGAATTCCAATATGGCATATCGTAGGACTTATTTTCTGGAGTAGGTGTAGTTGGGTCTTCTGCTACTAATTCTTTACCATCCGGTCTTACCATCTTATTTATTGTAGGCAAGTCTGGCATTGGATCTACTACATCATCTAGGGTTATTAAACCAGTATCTGGATTAGATTCTATAGTCTTAGTCACCTTACCATCTTTTCCGTCTAGCATTTGTACTTCTAATTTATCTTTTTCGCTATTGTAGACTACATTAAAATATATATCCTCAACCTTATTATATCCTTCAGGTGCTTTTGTCTCTCTAAGCATAAATTTACCTACATCAAAGTTTGGTAGACTTACTTTACCACCAATATCAGTTGAATATGGTCTTTCATATCTCTTATCTGTTTCCATATTATATAGATCAAACGATGCAGAAGTTCCTTCAGGTAGTCTTTCAGTAATTATATTTCCGGAACCATTTAGCCCCTGTACCTTTTTCATAAATTCTAAATTAACTAATTTTGTCACTATATTTACATTATTGGTTTTAGTTGTAGTTTTAGAATCATTGTTAAATGTTATAGTTCCTGTATTTGGTATAATTAAATCAGGATGCAGTTCAATCAATTTATCTGTATCCATTGCTACATAAGCATTGAATGTAAATCTTAATTTTTTACCATTTAACTTAGTGAAGTCTTGATAGTTAGAACCTGTTGTAAATGTTATTGTCTTACCCACATCAGATATATCTTTTGAGAATATACTTGTAACATCTTCTTCAGCGCCCGTATTATCAATAGCTACTACCTTACCGCTTCCATTTACAATCGCCATAGAGGGATCTACTGTATCTTTTACAACAATATCAGTTATACCTTGTAAATTTATCTTTTCCTGTGTTATTGAATAAGTAACTTTGTCCTTCAAATTGTTGAGTTTATAGTTTTCCGAATCTGGTAATGTTCCATTAGCAGGTCCGACTTTTTTGACCGGAGTTACTTTTTCATGATTTATAACTTCAAAAGCATAATCCTTAGTGCTAGGATTATTATCTAAATCAACAGACACTGGTACTCTTTTCAAGCCAGCTATATTTATATTGCCTTGCAAATCTATTTCAATACTAAATGTACTATTTAATTCTAAATACTTATCGTCTGGAGTAAATAATTCTTTTAACACATATTTCTGACCCTTAGTAAGATCAGGAATTGATAAAATACCATTTGTATCAGTCGTATGCTCTCTAGTATTACCATTTGCGTTTGTAATAACGAATTTTCTTCCGCTTAAAGGTGTTCCATTTGTATCTTTTTTAATCATATTAAGTGATACTTGATCTATTTTATTTTTTAAATCATATCCAGTAACGCCTTCTGTGACTCTTGAATAAGCAGGAACAGGTTCTTCCTCTACAACATAAGTATATTCATCACCGTTATTATCATACTTAGGATACTTATTCGTCATTTTACCATCTACGATAGTATCTTTAAATTCATATGTCCACGGCTTACTCACCCTTTTAGTATCTATGAGCTTCTTTGAATCTGGCCCTCCTTCATCTACTGAGTACCTGTATAGATTAATTGCTATATAGTCAGGTCTATTATTATATCTATTATCTTCGTCGTCCCAAGTTTTAACACCTGAGATTGTTGCAGGCTCATTATTTACGACTTGATTTTCTTCAATAATAGCACCTGACAAAGTTCTAAATACTATAGCATCGGGATCAGTACTAGGTATATCAGTATCTGATACTGTTACCCATATATTTTCATATATTGGGAATGTTCCTATTAATGGACTCTCTACCATTATGTAATCTCCAGCTACAACATTATTAAATGTTACCTCCCCTAAATCGTTAGATGTAGATGAATATGCTTGACCAGTGAAAGGGTCTTTGGCAGGTTCAACTGACATCGATCCGTCAGAGCCTCTTTTATATAGTTTAAATGTTGCTCCTGGTTCTTTTACCTTACCAAGCGTTTTTGTAAATACAAAATTCCTTAAAATTTGAGGCTTTACATTCACAGTCGATTGAAGTTTAACATCTCCAAATTCCAAATGAGCTGTATTCGGTACTACACCATTCTTTAAATATCCAGATTCAAGTAAGTTCACACCATGTTTTACTTTCGCATCAACTTCAATCCTGATCACCTTACCTTCTATTCCTAGACTGGATATATTGGAGCCCTCAATTATTAATTTTAAATCATTAGGATTTGCATAATCAATATTCTGTTTTAATAATTTATCAAGTTCTGGGCTATCTGTAAATGTACTACCATCGCCGACCTGCACTCTCACACCAGTGATATCAAAGGCTTTCGGTATATTATCTGTAATAGTGTAAGTCTTACTTGAATCAAGTGGTGCTGGCATAGGAGTATCAATAGCATATTGCCAAGTCTGACCTATACTTATAGGCAAATCATTTTTAGAATATGCATTTACTGCTTGTCCACTCTCTGCTTTAATTCTAGCTTTTTTAGTTATTGTAGGAGTTGTAGTCTTCTCATTTATTGGCTTTAGTGCTTGTCCAACATCTACTACACCTCCCTGATTATCAGGAACCTTGATTAAAGCATTAGGAATTGGTCCTTTTATAGGAGTATAGCCTCTTGGTGTAGAGGTCTCTATAAAATAATATGTACCCGTATCTAATAAAGGTATCTTTAGCGTTTGGTCTCCTGTTATTGTATATGTGTGTAAACTCTTATCTTTTGTCTCATCAGGAATAGGACTAGGTTCTGCTTGTGACGGATCCCTTAATTTATAAAGTGTAAATGAAGCACTTAAATCACTAGTAAGAGGAGTTGCAGTAGAATCAGCTGCGCCTGTTCCTTTAATTAGTTTTGTAAGACTTACTTCAGCCTTTGTAAGCTGAATAACTGTTTCATTTGTTTCTTTTGATGGTTCTTCATTTAGAGTCAATTTAGCTTTATTCGGTATTTTACCTTGAGGATAATATGAAGTTGAAGTATCTGCGAATATTCTATCTACAGTATTCAACATCTTAGCCTCAACCTCAATTACAAGAGTCTTGTTTTCTAAATCTTTGAAACCTCCTGTCTTTTCCCATGTAAATAAATTGCCTTCTGCTACTATAAAAGTACCATCTACCTCAACCTGTGAAGTTGATCCAGGATCTGGTAGTATATATGCCTTGGCTGTTTTCATATCTACACTTAAATATTTATCAAATTTATCTTCGATTTTAATAGATGTGTATCCTTCTACAGATTTTATAGGCACTCTAATTTGGTAGGTTACATTTTCACCATTCTTCTTTAAAATATATGGAGAGTTCATAGTAGGTTTTTTATAATCTTTATTAGAATCAAATTCCCCTAACAACATTTTTTCCGGTATTGGAGACACTGGACCATTATTATTAACTGAGATCGTTTTTTTAGCATTATCTATTTTATTTTCTAGTAATGGATCTGTTGGGCCTCCTGTAATAGATACACTATTATCATTATTTACAATAATATTCCATGGAGTCTTATCTACTACATACCCCTCTGGAGTGCTTAACTCTGTTAGTGTGTAGTTTTTACCAGGGGTAAGCTCACTAATTTTCATGGTTCCATCCACCTCAGTATTTAACTTTCTATCTGGTTCTGCTCCTGTAGTGTCTTTCAATTCAAATATTACATTCGCCAATGTAAGTCTATTTCCATCTTGATCTCTTAATTTACCAAACTTTGTTAATTTAATTTCTGGTGTTGGTATTACTGCTGTAACCTTATTTGAAGGTATAAAATCACGTCCATTTATTGAAAAACTTGATGTATTGTCAATTTCATATCTATGTCTATCATTAGAATATTTCGTTATTAAGTTAGAACCTGGTTTTATTTGGACATCAAATTCAAACGATACTTTTCCTTCTGCCATATCTTCGAATAGATTTGGTGTTGTAGAAGTTTCTTTTATAGTGTAGCTAACTACATTGGAAGCATCTGTATTCTTAGTTAAATTCTCCGCAGGTATATCTACTCTAGATCCATCTTTTTTTATATAATATGCTTTTACAGAATTAGCATCATAATTCAAATACGAATCCAAAGGGTCTTTAACAACTAGTGATTCATAACCTGTAGTATCAGTTGGCATGGTAAGCTCAATTTTATGTCTATATTTTTCACTTGAGTCGTTTAATATCTCAAGCCCACCCTTCCAATCAGGAGTAGAATTATCTGTAGGTATTTTTGCAATAAACTTCTGTATAGTTGGGATTTTAAGTTCTGGTGGAACTACACGCGCCTTATTTGAATATTTAATGTTGCCATCCGTTTCTATTTGTGAAGTATTTGGTATACCTATAGATTTACCATCAATAGAATCAGGAGTTTTTATCATCTCTTCTATCTGAGCATCTGTCACAGTAGATTTTATCTGTGCCTTTACTTTAAATACATATTCCTTACCTTCATAACCTCCAAATGGATAAGTTCTTCCATCTATTATCTTTGGGTTTTGCGGTAAGCTATATTGTACAGTATTAGTAGTTTTATCTACTGAAATAGCTGGAGTACTTGCTATATCACCTGAATCTCCACCTTTCATTTCTGCGACAAGTGTATTATTTGGTGTCTCAACTAAACTTACATCCAATATATCTAACCTTGAATCAATATTATCCTTTAAAACCATTGTATTGTTGACTTCTTGAACTTTTGCTGTAAAAGTATATACTGTGTCAAAATAAAATGACTGTCTTCTCTTATCCAACTCTTTATAGGTAGTACCATTATTATAGTCTTCTTCGGTTGATGCTACATATTTCTTTATATCTATATCACAATCTTTCTTAGGATTAGCTTCGGTCTCTAATCCACTAGTATTTAAAGAAGAAGTTGTACTATTAAATGTAAAGTCTATACTGGACAGCGGATTATATGCATTAGGCATAAATTCGCCTTCTGTCGCTGTATATTCAATTCTATAATTACCTGGTAGTAAATTAGTCATATCAATAGTAAGATCTGAGCCTTCTATTTTTGTGTTTATACCAGGTTTAATTTCATACTCTGTTTCAACTATACCGGTTGTGTCTGGGTTATCTCCAATCTTAATGAGCTTATAATCAGCCCCTGGTATCAGAGCCCTATTAAAATTAAATTTAACACTTTCTATATTATTATTATTTGCATTTTTGAATGTCTGTATTAATTTATTTGCAAAATCTGTTATATTTGATGATGTTGCAAAATACTCTGGTTTAGTGGCCATTGAAGTCATAGTATTCATAATTTTGGGCCTCATATTATACCAACCACTAGAATAACCGTAATAATTAGAAATCAATCCAGAGGTAGGATTTAAGTTTTCCCAAAAAGCTGTAACCATTGTAGCATTACTTCTATCTAAGCCACCTGTAGACTTTAACTCATCTGAGATAATTTTCATACCATCAAGCATAACCTTATAGTCTTCAGTACGACCAACCCTATCACCAACTACAATATCTCCATCTGGAGATTGCCTCTCATCAGACCATAAATAAGCTTTATCGTTACTACCAGGGTAGTAAATTTGTCCTTTATTATAATATGTGTATCCCCCATATTGATAATAACCTCCTCCATGATAATATGTATATCCGGAGTATATACTACCTCTACGTGCTAACGCATTATCTCTAGATGAAACTTCTATGCTATATCCATCAGTTTCCCTAGCAGTATTCCATACTGCACTATTAATATTTCCTGGCTCAAATTGAGAGTTAGGAGCATCATATAAGTTGAATAATTTCTTAGTACTATCCGGTATATTTGTCCAAGTTGCAGTGTTAGCAGCACCATCTGTAACCAATACATAAATAGTTTCACGCTGTCTTTTCGCTCCATTTGGCAATACATACGACTTATTATTATAAATATTATTTGTATTCGTTGCTCTTTGATATGTATCTTGAGCTTTTCTCATGCCATCTATTGTCGGAGTTCCTCCCTCTGTATACACATCATTAAAATATTTTGTTACAGAAGAAGTTGCAGCATCTTTTCTTGTTATTAAAGGACTATTCTCATAAGGTAAGTTATCTATTTTATATGAATAGTTTGAGTCTTCATATAGTACTGCCCCAGAACTATTAATATATGCCATACCTTGCGAACCTTGAAATGTTGTAAACATCGCTCTATCTTTAGGTGAAATTCCATCTGCATCTGTTCCCATATCTAAACCACTTATTATATTATTTACAGCCTTACCAACATCTGCAATAGTACCATCAAATGATCCAGAAAAATCCTGTACAAATACAACATCTACATAACTAGCTGTATCAGGCCATTTAAAATCTAGCGTTCCTGACAAAGGCCTTAAGCATAGTTGATCATGGCTACCTGTTAACGACATTGTATTTTTGACATTTTTTATTTCTCCTACAGCATCTGCTGTAACAGTTTTTTATCTGTTGACACTCCTGTTGGTGTTACAGAATCAGCTGCAAGAGCATTTGCAGGCAAAGAACTGGCCAGTAGAACTAGTGCCATAAATACACTAGTTACTTTCTTAAATCGTTTTTTCATAAAATCCTCCACATAATCCACTGTTTTTCTTTTTAAAATCCATATTTTTCCTTATACACTTCAATTAATTTTCAAAATATATATTTTCATCCTAATAAACACTAAGAGGAAATAAAATCCATCTTAGTGTTTGGCTATATTTGGTCATATTTTGCCACATTTTATCTTATTTCAATTCTATCATATTATTGTCAATTGTCAATTTTTATATCTTCTTACATAAGTTTATTTTATATTTTTTAGAAGCTTATACTAGATATATACCTAATATTATATAGAATAATTAATCTTTTAATTTTTTATTAATATATTTTTATAACTTTATCCTATTCTAATATTTTTTCTGACTTAATTACCTACCATTTTTGCCACATTTATTTTATCTTTTATTATATTCTTATTTAATTTTTAGATAGCCATATTTTTTGTACACAAAAAAAGTCAGTAGTAAAAACTACTGACTTTATATAATTCAATTAATTATTCAATTATTGATGCAACAACTCCTGAAGCTACTGTTCTACCACCTTCTCTTATGGCAAATCTTAAACCTTCTTCAACACATATTGAGTTGATTAGGTCTACTTCTATTGTTACGTTATCTCCTGGCATTACCATTTCTATTCCTTCTGGTAATTTACACTCACCTGTTACGTCTGTTGTTCTGAAATAGAACTGTGGTCTATATCCATCAAAGAATGGAGTATGTCTACCACCTTCTTCTTTCTTTAACACATATATTTCTGCTGTAAACTTTGTATGTGCATGTACTGAACCCGGCTTTGCTAATACCTGGCCTCTTTCTATTTCATCTCTTTGGATTCCTCTTAGTAGTGCTCCTATATTATCTCCAGCTTCTGCCTGATCTAGTAACTTTCTAAACATTTCTACTCCTGTTACTACTACCTTTCTTGGCTGTTCTGATAATCCTACTAATTCTACTTCATCAGATACCTTTAATACTCCTCTTTCTACTCTACCTGTAGCTACTGTTCCTCTTCCTGTGATTGAGAAGATGTCTTCTACTGGCATTAAGAAGTCCTTGTCTACTGCTCTTTCTGGTGCTGGAATATATTCATCTATTTCTTCGAAGAAATCTACTATTATATCTGACCACTTTGATCCTGGCTCTTCTAATGCCATTAATGCTGATCCTCTTACTATTGGAGTATCATCTCCTGGGAATTCATATTCATTTAGTAATTCTCTTACTTCCATTTCTACTAATTCTAATAGTTCTTCATCATCTACCATATCGCACTTGTTTAGGAATACTACTATATATGGTACACCTACCTGTCTTGATAGTAGGATATGTTCTCTTGTCTGAGGCATTGGTCCATCTGTTGCTGCAACTACTAGGATTGCACCGTCCATCTGTGCTGCTCCTGTTATCATGTTCTTTACATAATCCGCATGGCCTGGGCAGTCTACGTGTGCGTAGTGTCTGTTTGGTGTTTCATATTCAACATGCGCTGTTGATATTGTGATTCCTCTTTCTCTTTCTTCTGGTGCCTTATCTATGTTAGCGAAGTCTACTGCTTCACCTAACTGATACTTATCAAATAAAGTCTTTGTTATTGCTGCTGTTAATGTTGTTTTACCATGGTCTACGTGACCTATTGTTCCAATGTTAACATGTGGCTTGTTTCTTTCAAATTTAGCTTTTGCCATTTTGATTCCTCCTAATAAAATTTATGTTTATTTATCTGGAGCACATTCATACTCCTATTTTACAAAAAATTGTAAATCCTTAATAATTATATCATTTTTTCTTGTCTTTATCAACTTTTACAAGAAAAATTACTTGCTATTACTTACCTTCAGTAAGCTTCTTAGCAACAGATGCTGGAACCTGTGAGTAATGATCAAATATCATTGTATATGTAGCTCTACCCTGAGTTGAAGATCTTAAGTCTGTAGAATATCCAAACATTTCAGATAGCGGAACATGAGCCTTTATTACCTGAGCTCCGTTTCTAGCTTCCATACCCTGGATAAGACCTCTTCTTGAGTTCAAGTCACCCATAACATCACCCATGTAATCTTCTGGAGTAACAACTTCAACTGCAAATATAGGTTCAAGTAATACTGCATTACCCTTCTTCATAGCATCCTTAAATGCCATAGATGCTGCCATCTTGAAGGCCATTTCTGATGAATCGACTTCATGATAAGAACCATCATATAGTTCAACACCAACGTCAACTACTGGATAGCCAGCAACTATACCTGACTGCATAGCGCCCTGAACACCTTGATCAACTGGACCAACATATTCTTTAGGTACAGATCCACCAACAGTAACATTTTCAAACTTGTATCCTTCACCTGGTTCAAGTGGGTTAACTCTAATTTTAACATGACCGTACTGACCTCTACCGCCTGACTGCTTAGAATACTTGTATTCAACATCTACTGGAACTGTAATTGTTTCTCTGTAAGCAACCTGAGGGGCACCTACATTAGCTTCAACCTTGAATTCTCTAAGAAGTCTGTCAACGATAACTTCAAGGTGAAGTTCACCCATACCACCGATGATAGTCTGTCCTGTTTCCTTATCAGTTCTAACAGTGAAAGTTGGATCTTCTTCAGCAAGTTTCTGAAGAGCTACACCCATCTTTTCCTGAGCTGCCTTAGAAGCTGGTTCTATAGCAACGAATATAACTGGTTCAGGGAATTCCATTGATTCTAGTATTATTGGTTCATTAGGATCACATAGTGAGTCTCCTGTTGTAGTATCCTTAAGACCTACTGCAGCAGCTATATCTCCCGCATAAACGTTAGTTATTTCTTCTCTTGTATTGGCATGCATCTGTAGGATACGACCAATTCTCTCTCTCTTATTCTTTGTAGCGTTTAATACATAAGAACCTGATTCTAATGTACCAGAGTAAACTCTAAAGAATGCTAACTTACCAACAAATGGGTCAGTCATTATCTTGAACGCTAAAGCTGAGAAAGGTTCTTCATCTGAAGCGTGTCTAGCAGCTTCTTCACCATCTGGTAATATACCAGTGATTGATTCTATATCAGTTGGTGCAGGAAGGTATTCTATAACAGCATCTAGTAATAACTGAACACCCTTGTTCTTGTAAGCTGTACCGCAAAGTACTGGGTTCATTTCACAAGCTATTGTAGCCTTTCTTATTCCTGCCTTTAATTCTTCGACTGATATTTCTTCACCTTCAAGGTACTTCATCATTAAATCTTCGTCAGTTTCAGAAACTGATTCAACTAATTTTTCTCTGTATTCTTCAGCAAGTTCTATCATGTCTGCTGGAATTTCAGTTACTTCTATATCAGTACCTTCATCGTTCTTATAAATGTTGGCCTTCATTGTAAGAAGATCTATAATTCCTGTGAAATCATCTTCGCTACCTATTGGTAACTGCATTGGAACTGCATTAGCCTTTAGTCTATCCTTCATCATATGTACAACATTTAGGAAGTCAGCACCCTGTCTATCCATTTTATTTACAAATGCTATTCTAGGTACACCGTAAGTTTCAGCCTGTCTCCAAACATTTTCTGATTGAGGTTCAACTCCTGATCTAGCACAGAAAACTGCAACTGATCCATCAAGAACTCTAAGAGATCTTTCAACTTCAACAGTAAAGTCGACGTGACCTGGAGTATCTATAATATTGATTCTATGTTCTTTCCACTGACAAGTAGTAGCGGCAGAAGTAATTGTGATACCTCTTTCTTTTTCCTGCTCCATCCAGTCCATCTGTGATGCACCATCATGAGTTTCTCCTATTTTATGAGTACGTCCAGCATAGAACAGGATTCTTTCAGTAGTTGTAGTTTTTCCTGCATCTATATGGGCCATTATTCCTATATTTCTAGTTTTTTCCAATGGAAATTGTCTAGCCATCTTTTTCCTCCTTAACTTATTTATAAATTCATATATATAAAGTTAAAAGATTACCATCTGTAGTGAGCAAACGCCTTATTAGCTTCTGCCATCTTATGAGTATCTTCTTTCTTCTTAACTGAAGCTCCAGTGTTGTTTGCTGCATCCATTATTTCCTTTGCAAGCTTTTCAACCATTCCCTTTTCGCCTCTAGCTCTTGTATATTTTACTAACCATCTAAGACCTAAAGTCTGTCTTCTGTCAGCTCTAACTTCGATAGGCACCTGATAGTTTGCACCACCGACTCTTCTAGCTTTTACTTCTAATACTGGCATGATGTTTTCCATAGCCTTGTTGAATACTTCTAGAGCATCTTCTCCAGTTCTTTCAGCTACTAATGCAAAAGCGTCATATACTAATTTCTGTGACTTTCCTTTTTTACCATCATACATTAAATTGTTTATTAACTTAGTAACTACCTTACTTCCGTACATTGGATCTGGTAGTACATCTCTCTTTGGAACATTACCTTTTCTTGGCATTGCGCTTCCCTCCTTAATTATAAAAGTTAAATCATAGGTACTCGACATAAATTGCCGTGATGCCATAAATATATATATTTAAAGCATCGAACTATAATCAATAGGCTGTAAACAGCCATTTCACTTGTTTACTTGCGTTTTTTGTAGGCTTTTTTTGTAATTTATATACTATTTATATAGGATTACTTTTTAGCTTCTTTTGGTCTCTTAGCACCATACTTAGATCTTGACTGTCTTCTCTTGTCAACACCTGCAGTATCTAGTGTACCTCTTAATATATGGTATCTTACACCTGGTAAGTCCTTTATTCTACCACCTCTTATAAGAACAACACTATGTTCCTGTAAGTTGTGTCCTTCACCTGGAATATAAGCAGATACTTCTATACCGTTAGTTAATCTAACTCTGGCAACTTTTCTAAGAGCTGAGTTTGGCTTCTTTGGTGTTACTGTCTTAACTGAAGTACAAACCCCTCTTTTTTGTGGTGCACTCAGATTAGTTGACTTCTTCTTTAAAGAATTGTAACCTTTCTGAAGTGCTGGCGCTGTAGAATTTTTTTCTAGCGCTTTTCTACTATTACGTACTAATTGGTTGATTGTTGGCATCAACTGCACCTCCTTCTTTTTAATTTCCGATCATAATCAGTGACCGCCAACCTTACCAATATGCCTTGCATATTGATTAATTGTTTTGATGCTTTAGTCTTCACTAAAATTGATGTAATA
Organism: Peptostreptococcus equinus; assembly: GCF_027125355.1. Classification (NCBI taxonomy): domain Bacteria; kingdom Bacillati; phylum Bacillota; class Clostridia; order Peptostreptococcales; family Peptostreptococcaceae; genus Peptostreptococcus; species Peptostreptococcus equinus. Next base: position 1,914,054 of record NZ_CP114052.1, read on the forward strand.
ATTAATTATTTAAAGATTACATACCTTATTATTTTAGCACTACTTCTCTTTGATGTCAACGAATTTTAAATTATTAACCAGTTAATTGTTTCTATATTATATACATTATAATTAACAAATTTAATGCTAGTTCTTTTCTTAAATTTTATTTCATTATTTATATGTTATTTTTAATTTTTTGTATCATTTTATTTTCAATTTATTTTTTTCTAAATATTCAAGTTCTATTTCAAAATATTATCTAAAATATAGACAATATTTTATAGTTCCTTTTTAAGTTTTATTTTATCACTATATAGTGTTACTTTTTATAATTTTATCATTTATAGTTCCTTATTAGTGTATTATTATTACGTAATAGAATCATTTTAAGTGTTTTTTTAGTGATACTTTTGTAATATATTATAAAAGTGTAGCGTATTAGTGTCATATATGTTATAATTGTTTATGGAGGTATTTATTATGGATAAAAAAATAAATAATACAGATATCAATGATATCGAAACATTTGAAAATACTATAGTTGAAAAATATACATCAGATGAAAAACAGTATTCAGAAGATAAAACAGTAAAAAATGAAGAAGAAAAATCAAAATTATTGAAAAAAGACCAAAATAAAACAAATATTAAAAAGAAGGAGAATGAAAATAAGATGGACACTCAAATAATAGGATTAGATATTGGTAGAGGTTATGTAAAAGGATATTCATTATACAACGAAAAAGAGTATACTTGTTTATTCAAAAGTATATATGGCGATGGTAGAAATATTTCATTAGATGACTACAAAGAGAATCCAATATATGTAGAAATAGATGGTGCAGAATACTTTGTAGGAGACCTTTCAGAAAAAGAAAGTATGAAAAGCATCAGAAATGCTGGAGACAGTAAAACATCATCAGTAGTTAGAATATTGATAAGTGCAGCACTAAGTGAAATAGCCGTATCAGACAATGTAAGTCTGATAATAGGCGTTCCATACAAAATTTTCAAGAAGAGCACGCTAAAGGAAATACAGAGGGAATATAAGGATTCTACAGTCTCTGTAAAGAATAAAATAAATAACAGCGTCAAAACTATAAAGATAGAAAATGTAAACATATTTAGAGAAGCAGATGCAGCTTTAATATATGCTATGGGTAGTAAAATAAACGAGCATAAACCAGTAGGTATGGTTAATATAGGATTTAGAACTACTGAACTTAGCTACTTTGATAAGGGCTTTAAATTCAATGATAAACTAAGCACAACTATAGAATCTGGAAATCAAAATGCATTAAAAATGGTACAAAAAAGACTGGTAGAAAATGGAATCACTAAGAGTTTACCTGAAATTGATTCAGCCGATGATTATCCAGAATTAAAGGAATTAGCTTACAAATTAACTTCTGATGATACAAACGAAATCATTGAAGAAACTTGGAATAACTTGGATGAAATGGATATATATGTATCAGGAGGTACAGCGCTTAATTTGAGTTTAGATGATAGATACATTAAAGTTGAAGATAGCCAAATGGCCACTGCAAAGGGATTATACGAGGTTGGTGTAAAACTTGAAAAATAACAGAATTAGATTGACATCATATATAAGCCCCGATCTTGATCAAATAATATTAGACTACATGGAAGAAAATAATATAAATACAAAGAGTCAAGCCATAGAAAGAATTCTAATAGAATATAAATATATAAAAAATGAAGTTGAGTTTTTAAAATCCATAATCGGTGGCGGAGCTATACAATTAAATCCTTCTCAGAGGCAAAATAAGATAGAAAAGAACATCGCTAATGAAGTCGATAAGGTTAAAGATAGTATAAGCGATATTTTTTCTAATATGCCAGATTAAAAAAATAAAAAGAGGGAGAAAGAATAAAAAGCCTAGTGAAAAATATTTTCACTAGGCTTTTTATATTTGATATTTTAAAATTAATTTATAACTGATTTGCTTATTAATAATTAAGATTCAATATTGAAGAATCTGTATTAAATGTATTGGCATTAGCCAATATCAAAGCATCAGTGAATGAACCATTAGAAGTTAAATCTTGAACTTTTCCTGTATAATACCTAAGGTCAACTACCATGATTTCCGAATAATTATTTACCAAAAATGGCAGCATAGCATTAGCATAAGAATCTTTAAATATTAATAACTTTCTATCTGTATCTACATTGGTTCTAATCTTTATCTGAGTATGATTACCTCCAGTAAAAACCTGATATGGATCCTTTGTATCCAACTTTTCTGCATCATACAAACTAGGAATTTTTTTCTTTGTATCATAATATTTTGAAAGAACTACTAAATCATTTTGTTGTAAATACATCTCTAGCTTATCAGGTTTACCTATCTGGGCTGCATTTTTATAATACAGGCTACCATAGAACTTATCTGTTGCAAGAGACTTTGTAAATGAATTAAGACCTACTGGCTCAATATTCAAAGTCTTGCAATAGCTTTTATATGCTAAATAAGCACCATCTACAGTCCAGTGATGATCTGTTCTAAAGTATAGCTGTTCGTTATTCTTTGCTCTTAGCATAGGATCAAGTGCATCTACAAATTTGATTTTATCATCCAATCCTTTTTTAACATAATTTAAATATTCTTTTTGCGAATCGACTGGTGCATTAGTTGGCATTAAATTATTATAAACTTCTACTTTATTCGGAGCTAATAATACACTTACTTTTATACTCTTATTCTTGTTAGAAAAGTTATTTATAGCCTTCACTTTAGCATCTGTTGTCTTATCATCACTTCTCTTAAAGCCTTCCATCAAATAGTCATCCTTGCAGATATATACTCCATTGATTTCTTTCTTGCCCATAAATCTATCAAAATTTGCTTTTGTTTTAATGAAATTCTTTCTAAATACAAACTGATCAGACACATACGTGGAAAAATCTTCACCATATTTGCCATGTATAAGTCTATCTATAGAAAATTTTGGAGCCTGAGCCAATGTTCTATTCTCCGCTTCTGATATTTTATTTGAAGGTGTCACAATATTAAGCAACAATAGAACAAAAACAATAACAAATAAAATTGCTGTATTAATTCTAAAATAACTCTTATCTAATTTCTTTTTATTTTCCTTATTTATATATAATTTTTTATCACCGCCATTGATTACAAAATCTATTAACATGCGAAGTAAATTAAGTATATAAAATAAAATACCACTTATACTTACATGTGATTTAGGTTTTGATTGAGAGGATTTTCTTCTATCCCCTATATATGTGTTTCTTTTTATATTAGAGGATTTATTTTTTATTGCATTTCTATTATTTTTAACAACATTCTCTTTGTCTAGCTTATATTTGTTTGAATTATGTATCTCAGCCCTTTTATTGCTTTTTTTAGGCCTTTTGTCTAATTCCCCATGGTTTCTATTGGAAAAAGATCTTCCCTTTCTTAAATTGGCATTTGAGGCGCTATTATTTGTTTTAGATGACTTACTTAAATCCCCTAATCTACTTGAGTGACTATTTTTTCTTTGATCATTAGATTTACTAGTACCTAACTTTTTCTTAGTATGTGTAGATTTTTTTGTAGCAATAGCTTTTTTCTTTGAATTTGAAGTCGATTGTGGTCTTTTAGTTTTTGATGATCTATTTTTCCTATAATAATCATCAAATCTAGGGTCTTCTACATCTAGTTCTAGTAGTTTTCTTAAACTTTCAGGCATGTCGGGTTCACGATATCTTATCTTTTTACTCATTAACTTCACCCCCTACTAAAACTTAAAATACAAGAATGGACTATAGCTATCAGCTACCAATGAGGATATAGATAACAATACTATAATCGCATAAAATACTGCTAAGAATATATAACCATTCTTTCCAAACCTTCTTTTTATATTTTCATATAAACCAAGAACAAATGGTGTAGAACCTAGGATAGCTATTAAAAACAACTTCCATGATGTTCTAATTATATAAAGAGCATTTGAGTCAACTAAACCTGTCGAGCCTATAATAAACATATTGGCATAGAACTTAAATATCTGCCCTACAGACTGTAAATCAAACATTACCCAGCCTATTACAACAATGAAAAGACAGTATAAAACCTGTATTTTACTATTCATTCTCGAAAGTGGCTTAGCTATTTTTATTTTTTCTAAATAAATTATAATTCCATAAAATAACCCCCAGAATATAAAATTCCAGTTAGCACCATGCCATAAACCTGTAACCATCCATACAACAAATATATTTCTTAGGTTCAATAATTTTGATACTCTATTACCTCCTAGAGGAATATAAATATATGTCTTGAACCAGTTACCTAAAGATATATGCCATCTTCTCCAGAACTCACTAGCTGATTTTGATATATATGGATAATTAAAGTTCTCAGCCCAAGTAAATCCTAACATTCTTCCAAGACCTATAGCCATATCAGAATATCCACTAAAGTCAAAATATATATATAGTGTAAAGGCTATAATTCCTAACCAAGCTGTCAAAGCTGACATCTCTAATCCTGGTATAGACTTTACCTGCACCCATATAAGAGACAAATTATTAGCTATCAATACTTTTTTACCAAGCCCCATTATAAACTTCTCTACACCCTTGCCAAACTTCTCAGGAGTTACTTTTCTTTCAAATAGCTCTGACTCCATATCAGAGTACTGAACTATTGGTCCTGCACCAATTTGTGGGAATATAGACACATACAAAGCAAAACTCGTAAGCCTTGACTGAGGTTTACATTTACCAAGATACACATCCACTATATAAGAAATTATCTTAAAAGTATAAAATGATATACCAAAAGGAAGTGGTAAGTTAATTATCTTTAGATTTAATCCAGTAAGTATGCTAATATTATCTATCAGAAATCCATAATATTTATAAAATGCCAGTATAGAAACATTGAAAACTATTAGACATACCATATAAAATTTTGCTTCTTCTCTTTTGTTTTTAATATTGTACATAAGCTTTACCCCTAGCCAGGTAATGACTATGGATAAAATAATCAACAATAGATATATAGGATTTCCCCAACTGTAAAATATCAAACTCAACAATAGGAGAACTTTGTTTTTAAATTTCTTCGGCGTGAACGTATATAAAATAACCGCCAACGGGAAGAAATAGATCAAAAACGTTAAACTTGTAAAACTCATCTTTCTTCACCGTCCTTTATTTATAACTAGCCTTTATAGCTTCATCAATTTTATTCATATTTTTTGCTGATATATAATAAATATAATCTCCCTTAACCTTTAACTGACTTTGGCTTATTATACTGTATTGGTCTGGAGCATAATTCTTAAAACTATTAGATTGTGAATCTATTCTAACCTGTATTTTATTCACTATCGACTGCACAGCTTCTGGTTTAGCTTTTATTACTAAAATTTCACTGGCTATCATATTACTCTTCGGAGCATATGAACAGAATTTTTCAATATCCGTTCTATCTATACCATATAATTTCCTAAGAGTAGACTCATCTCCTTTTTGAAGCTCGTCCATACTGACATTATTTTCAATTTGTGTGCTCAGTTCAGAAAAATTAATTTCTTTTACCTTCACAAACTGATAAGCAAGTACAAACACTAGAAATACAACAACCCATAAAATAGCATATTTTTTTCTGTATATAGAACTTGTTTTTAGAGGTTTTCTTTTTACAAAGTTTCTAAAAGGGTTAATTTCATCATCTTTGCCTTTTCTTGTATGTTCAATTTCTTCACTAGTAATTATTCTAAGCCTAGCTGTTTGTTCAAAATTACTAGTATTAGATTCTTTTTTTGCTTTTTCCTTCTTCTTGTCATCATTATTATTATTCAAAACTACACCTCCTCTATATGTTTTCACTCAAGAAATGCAACCAATTTCTATAGAAAGCATATTTTAGATGTATTCCATCTGGCTCATACATTTCATCAGATGTAATTAATCCATCGGATGAAAGAAAATGCGCGCCAGTCATACTAGCTACCTGTTTAGCCTTTTCTGTAAATAGTTTAATATTTTCATTATTTATTCTCGAATCCTTGGCTGCAGCTACCTTTTCGTAAACTGGTAAAGGAGCTTGAATAAATATATTTACATCTTTATCAACTTCTTTTATAGACTTTACCAACTTTATGTACTCTTCTTTAAATTTTTCTGGAGAAGAATATGTTATGTCATTAGCACCATAAAGTATAACTACTTGTTTAGGTTTTAAGTCCTTTATTTCATTTAAATGCTTTTCTGCTTGATTTACATGTTCACCTTTTTTGGCAACCACACTAGAAGAATCAAGTATATTAGCTTCTCTCAAATATTCAGTTACAGAATCACCCACAAATAAAGTATCTTCAAACCTCTTTTGAGCCTTAGACATATCAAATTTTTTTATATCGCTATCTTCATTAACTTTATTAATTTCTTTCTCTGTATCACTAATATTCCTGCCCATCTCTCTTTTTATAAAAGCTTTAGTCCAAGCTATAGATTCAGCGTCAGTCTTTGATGAATCTGCTGCGAAAATATTAGAATTTATAAAAATACTAGCACTTATAATTGTAATACCAGACAATGCTATCACTTTCTTATTCATAAATTACCACCTATCTTGTCACAAATTTATATATTATCAAAATGTATATAAAAATCTCATTATATCCATTATAACCGAAATAATAACTTTTGGGTAGCTTTTTGACATAAGTCAAAGGCTCATAAATAGCCATTTCTATTTTTTTTAGTTAAAACAAGTCCATAATCAAAACATATATTTATTTACATAAAAAAAGAGCCACCCGATCCAAAATGATACAGACAACCCTTTGATAGTATTTTTTATTTTTGAAATTAATTTTAATTACTTAACTTCTACTGATGCACCAGCAGCTTCTAACTTACTCTTAATTTCTTCAGCTTCTTCCTTAGAAACGCCTTCTTTAACAGCCTTTGGAGCGTTATCTACAACTTCCTTAGCTTCCTTTAATCCAAGACCTGTTATAGCTCTAACTTCCTTGATTACTCCAACCTTTGAAGAACCAGCTGAAGTTAATATTACATCAAATTCAGTCTTTTCTTCACCAGCAGCAGCACCGCCAGCAGCAGCACCAGCCATCATTACTGGAGCAGATGCAGATACACCGAATTTTTCTTCTGCAGCCTTAACTAATTCATTTAATTCTAAAACTTTCATATTTTCTATAGCTTCTAATATCTGTTCTATTGTCATTTTATTGCACCTCCGTGTGTCATTATAATTTAAATTTTAATATGTGCCAGTTAACTGGACTTTAATATTATGCTTCTTCTGTAGCTTCTTCGCCGTCTTTCTTTGCAACAGCATCCAATAAGTAAACAAAGTTTGATAGTGGAGCCTTCAAGCTGCCAAGAAGTTTTGCGATAAGTTCTTCTCTTGATGGTATATCTGCAAGTTCAACAATTTTCTTTTCATCATAGAATTCGCCTTCTACTATACCCATCTTTAAAGATAACTTCTTAGGATTCTTATCCATAAATCCCTTAAGTATTCTAGCTGGAGCAACTGGATCTTCATATCCAAAAGCTATAGCATTTGGTCCTACTAATAGTTCATCATTGAAGTTAGCATAAGCTTCTCCTTCAACTTCCTTAGCAGCTCTTCTTACAAGTGTATTCTTGTATACCTTGTAATCAACACCAGCTTCTCTCATCTGACTTCTTAATTCTGTAACCTGTTCAACTGTTAAACCTTTGTAGTCAACTACGATAACAGATGAAGCTTTCTGTAATTTTTCTGCAATTTCTGAAACCACTGCTGATTTCATTTCAATAGCATTACTCATATTCTTAGTGCACCTCCTTCACAAAAATAAAGTTTAGCACTTACCGTATAAAATAAAAACCCTTATTATCAAGTAGACAATAAGGGTTCAAGTATCACGTATATCGTAACCTCGGCGGGAAAATTAAGCATATTGCACCCACTGTCTACGGCAAATCTATTCTTTTTTAACATTGACAATTATATACTATTTGTCAACCTGTGTCAACAGTAATTCGATTATTAATTCAATCGATTATTAATCAGCATACTTAACTGGGTTAATCTTAACGCCAGGTCCCATAGTTGAAGATACTGTTATAGACTTCAAATACTGTCCTTTAGCAGCTGATGGCTTGGCCTTAACTATAGCTTCCATTAAAACCTTGAAGTTATCAAATAACTTTTCCTGTCCGAATGAAGCTTTACCGATTGTAGTATGAATAATGTTAGTCTTATCTAATCTATATTCAACCTTACCAGCCTTAATTTCTTCAATAGCCTTTGCTACATCAAATGTAACTGTTCCAGACTTTGGATTTGGCATTAATCCCTTAGGTCCTAATACTCTACCTAGTCTACCAACTACACCCATCATATCAGGAGTAGCAACTACTATATCAAATTCAAACCAGTTTTCTCCCTGGATTTTCTTTACTAATTCGTCAGCTCCTACAAAATCTGCTCCTGCAGCTTCTGCTTCCTTAGCCTTTTCACCCTTAGCGAAAACTAATACTCTCTTCGTCTTACCTGTTCCGTGTGGTAATACCACAGCACCTCTAACCTGCTGATCAGCATGTCTAGAGTCAACACCCAACTTAATGTGAGCTTCTATTGTTTCATCAAATTTTGCAGCTGCAGTGTCTACTGATAACTGTAGAGCCTGAGATGCATCATAGTAAACACTTCTGTCTACTTTTGCAGATACTTCTGCATATCTCTTACCTTTTTTTGCCATTTTCTTTCCTCCTTGTGGTAATACGGTTTTAAACCTCCCACTAATAGCGAACGACTTGTCCTCTATAGCGAATAAAAATAAATATTAGTAGTTATTAGTCAACTACTTCAACACCCATACTTCTAGCTGTTCCAGCTATCATTTTCATTGCTGATTCAACTGAAGAAGCGTTAAGGTCTTTCAACTTTAATTCAGCAATTTCTCTTACCTGAGCTGAAGTTATTTTACCAACTTTCTTCTTGTTTGGTTCTCCTGAACCTGACTGAAGGTTGATTTTCTTCTTGATAAGAACTGCAGCTGGTGGAGTTTTAGTTATAAAACTGAATGATCTATCCTGGTATACTGATATTACTACTGGTATTATCATACCTGCCTGATCTGCTGTCTTAGCATTGAATTCCTTTGTGAACGCCATAATGTTAACACCGTGCTGTCCTAGTGCTGGTCCAACTGGTGGAGCTGGAGTTGCCTTTCCTGCAGGTATCTGTAATTTAATCTGTCCAATAATTTTCTTAGCCATTTTATTGCACCTCCTTATACTTTTTCTATATTTTCAAGCCCTAATGTTACTAGAGCCTTCCTACCAAATGCATTTACATAGACTTTTACTTCTCTTTTTTCAATGTTTACGTCGTCAACTTCTCCTACATTATCGACAAAAGCACCACTGATTACTTTTACTGTATCGCCCTTGTGTAAATCAATTTCTCCACTGACAATCTTTGATTCAGGTAATTCTATTCCCATAGCCTTAACTTCATCTACTGTCAATGATACTGGTTTAGACCCAGGACCTACAAATCCAGTAACACCCTTAGTGTTTCTGACAATATACCATGATTCATCTGTCATTTCCATTTTGATAATAACATAGCTTGGAAATACTTTTCTCTGACTAATTTTTTCTTTACCAGTCTTAGTAGTTGTCACTACCTCTTCAGTAGGAACTATTACCTGTTGGATAATATCTTCCATACCTCTATTTTTTACAGTATTTTCAATTGTAGTTTTTACTTTATTTTCATGTCCTGAGTATGTGTGAACGACATACCAATTTAAATCTCTTTCTTCTGACATCAAAATCATCCTTTCAACGTAGCCATTATTTAACTATCAAACTTAGCAGCTTGGATAGCCCCGTATCTACTAACCATACAAATAAAGTAGATACTATTACAACTCCTAGTACGACTGTTGTCTTACCAGCAAGTTCGCCTTTTGTCGGCCAAGTAACTTGTTTAAGTTCTTTAACTGTTCCTTTTATAAAGCCAACTTTCTGTTCTGAAACTTCTACATTTTCTTTAGCCATATACTCACTTCCTTAAAAAATCTAATTACTTAGTTTCCTTATGAGTTGTGTGCTTCTTACAGAACTTACAGTATTTCTGTAATTCTATTCTGTCAGGATTGTTTTTCTTATTCTTTGTAGTATTGTAGTTTCTCTGACCGCATTCTGTACATGCTAATGTTACTTTCACTCTCATCTGTTACACCTCCAAAAAAATTTATATATGATGATATAGCTCCTGAAAAAATCAAGTAACTATTACCTTCCAAAAATAAATATTAAACTTGAAAAAAACGGAACAGACAGGAGCTTTTACAAAGCATGTAGCCTATTTTTTCCAAATTAAACTAAGACGACCATAGAAAGCCGTCTTAGATAATTTACCATAAATAGTATATAAAGTCAATCTATTTTTCTATATAAAAAGCTATTTAAGCTTTGAATTTAAAATATTTTTTGTCTATATACTATATATTATTATTTTTTACTTTTTTAGATCCCCATTTATAAATAGGCACTCCTAAAAGTAATATTATTATACTACCCAATGATAATAATGTGCTAGTTATGAGCTGAACTCCTAATACAAATGCTCCACCTAATATAGCTAATATAGGAACAAGTGGATATGCTGGTACTCTAAATGCAAAAGTTTTTGGATCCTTTAGCTTTCTGTTTTTAAATACAGCAAAAAATGTCAGTACAATAAATATCCAAATAGAGAATATAGCAAAGTCGGATAATAAGTTAAATTGTCCACTCATAGCATATATAAAAGATATTATACCAATTACTATAATTGAATTTCCTGGTACACCATTTTTATTTAATTTAGAAAGTTTATCACTTTTAGGAAGCACATCATCCTGGGCTATTGCATATAATACTCTTGATCCAGTAAAACTAAATGCACTAGCGCATCCAAATACTGATATCATTATTCCAGCTCCTATAATTAGTCCACCTATGTCTCCAAATATAGCTTTAGCTACATCTAAACCAGGAGAAGCTGAGCCCCCCAGTGTTTTAGCTGGTAAAACTCTTAAGTAAGCTATATTTACTATCACATAAATAGCAAGTACTATTAATATTCCACCTACTATTGCCTTAGATAAATCTTTAGCTGGGTTTTTCATTTCACCTGCTAATGCACAAACATTAATCCAACCATCAAATACAAAAAAAAGTGCAAGTAATACCTGTCCACCAGCCACAACTGGATTTACGCCTTCACCTATAAAAGGTTGCGTTATCGAGGCATTATTCTTTCCTAATATAAATCCTGCTATTATAATTATAAAAAGAACCAATACTTTACTTACAGTAGATATATTACCTATAGCTGCACTTTGTTTTCCACCTTGCAAATGAAAGAAGAATACTATTATCAACATTAATACTGTAATCGGCATCTTCATTGATGGCATTCCAGACAAGGCTACAAATTGATCTGCAAATACTACTGCAAGCGCCGCTATCATAGCAGGGAAGTACAAAAATACTTGGACCCAACCTGCAAGAAACCCAAACATATCTCCATACATTTCCTTTATATAAATAGCCATACCACCTGTTTTAGGTATTGATGTAGCCAATTCTGATACTGTCAGTCCTGCACAAATTGTCACTAATCCAGCAATTAACCAACAGAGCATCGCTATTCCCGGCGCACCACCTGTTGCTGTATATATAGCTTGAGGTTTAAAGAAAACACCTGCACCTATAATAGAACCTACCACTGTAAAAGTCGCCGTAGCAAGCCCTACCGTTTTAACTAATTCTTTTGAGTTTTTATTTTCTTCCATAATACTCACCTTTTAAAATACAATAATTCCTATTTTATAAAGGGATGGATAAATCCACCCCTTTATATTTTATATAACTTACATCATAATAATTTTTCTTCTATATAATATGAAAAATGCTAAATTTTTATAAATCTTTATATATATTTATGCTTCATTTCTATTTCATGTTCTTGTCTACCTTCTTTAAATTTAACTTCTCCTGGTAGAATACAATCTAAGACTGGACATACATTTAAACATAAGTGACAGCCTACACACTTATCATTTATAATTGGCTTTCTGTTTTCCTTATCCCAGTCAATAGCCTGATGAGCTGCATCAAAGCAAGATACATAACATCTTCCACAACCTACGCACTTGTCATAATCAATCTTTGGTATGATTTTAAATGATCTATCAAGATCTTCTGCTGGTACTATATTTGGAAGTGCCAATCCCACCATATCTTCTAGTTTATCAAAGCCCTTTTCTTCCATAAAGTGAGATAAACCACTTATCATATCTTCAACTATTCTATAACCATATTGCATTACAGAAGTTGTAACCTGTAAGTTGCTTGCTCCTACTAATAGGAATTCTAAAGCATCATTCCAAGTTTCTATACCACCCATACCAGTGATAGGAATATCTGTTAGACCTTCATGTTGCTTCATCTGAGTGATAAATCTAAGAGCTATAGGCTTTACAGCTGCTCCAGAATAGCCTGAAATAGATGATTTTGCATTAACAACTGGCATTGCAGTTAGGTTTTCTATATCTATATTAGTGATTGATTTGATTGTATTTATTGCCGCTATACCTTTTGCTCCACCTTTTACAGCTGCTAGAGCAGGAACTTCCATGTTACCGATATTTGGAGTCATCTTTGCTATTACTGGAAGATGAGTAGATTCAACAACTGCTCTAGTATATTTTTCTACTAATTCTGGATTTTGGCCAACATCTGATCCCATAGCATGGCTTGTCATCTGTGGACATGAGAAGTTACATTCAATAAGATCTGCGCCTGCTTCAGTTACTTTCTTCGCAAGTATTCTCCATTCTTCTTCATCACTACCCATTATACTTACGGCCATAACTTTAGTTGGAAATTCTTCTTTTAATCTTTTTATATATTCTAAGTTCTTTTCTAAAGGTTTGTCTGAAATCATTTCCATATTTTTGAATCCAGTCCAAACTGCACCTTCTTTTCTTGTTATGTCAAATCTTGGTGAACATTCGTCAGGTATAAATATACCTATTGTCTTATAATATACTCCTGCCCAACCAGCTTCAAAAGCTTTTTTTATCATTTCATAATTACTACATACTGGAGATGAAGACAAGAAGAAAGGATTCTCGCACTTTACTCCTAAAAATTCTATTGAAAGATCTTTTACTAATGCCATATGATTTTCCCCCTTAATTAAGCTAAATAATTCAAAATTTCTTCTGCAGATTGTTTTCCATCAGCAACTGCCTGAACTACTGTTAAACCACCATTTACTATATCTCCATTTACAAATACTCCCTTAGGATATTCTACATCCTTGTAATCTTCTGATGGCTTTTGTCCAATAGCGAATACTACAGTATCTGCCTTCATAGTCATTTCAGAAACATTGTCCCATGATTTAAATAGCATTTTTTCTACATTTCCATTTGAATCAGCCAATATTTCTTCAGGGGCAAATCTAGTGTGAATTGGAATACCCATTGATTGAACATATCTTATTTCTTCATAATAAGATGGTGCTTCTTCTATAGTTCTTCTATATACTATAGCCACGTTCTTTGCACCTACCTGCTTTGAAGTAGAAGCACAATCCATAGCAACGTCTCCACCACCTATGATTAGAACATCTTCTCCAATTTCTATATCTCCATTATTTTCTCTAGCTTTCTTTAAAAACTCTTGAGCTGAATAAACTCCCTTAGAGTCTTTTCCTTTTATATCAGGAATAGATCCAGACCATAAACCAACACCTACAAATACAGCATCATATTCCTTTAATAAGTTTTCTATACCTTCTTTTCCTTCTATTCTAGTATTAAACTTAAATTCAACACCCAAGTTTCTTACTTGGTCTATATCATGTTCGATTACTTCTTGAGGTAATCTAGATGGTGTAATTCCGTAAGTTAATACACCGCCTGCTTTTTCAAACTGTTCAAATATTGTTACATCTACACCTTCTTGAGCTAATTTCGCTGCACATGCAAGTGAAGCAGGCCCTGAACCTATACAAGCAACTTTCTTACCTAATTTCTTTTCAGATGCTTTTAAAATTTGCATACCACTTTCTTTTTCATGGTCAATTGCAAACTTCTGTAACTTACCTATTTTTATTGGTTCATCTATACCACATCTTGCACATTCTTTTTCGCAAAGATTTCCGTATGGACAGACTAATGAACAACAACCACCTAAAATATTATTTTCTCTGATAGTTTCTGCTGCACCTTTAAAGTTTCTAAGTCTGATAGATCTTATAAACTTTCCAGGGTTTGTTCCTGCTGGACATCCTTTACTACAAGGAGCATCTTCACACAACAGACATCTAGTGGCTTCTTCCATAGCAGTTCTTATATCGTAATCTTTTTCTGCTTTTTCTCCATATTTAATTTTTTCTACATAGCTCATAGTAAACCCCCCATTAATATTAGTAATTTGCTTTTTGATTTGAGTATTACACTTCTTCTTTTCCAAAGTGTTTAAATAATAATCCTGCTCCTTTATCACAAGATACAGCTAAAATAGTACCAAGAGACAAAGACAGAATGTGTGTGATTATATCTGGACCGAAAAGATTTGCTCCAGAAGATAAAAACGCAAAGGTTGAAAAACAACCTATGAAGGCTCCTGGTATAAACCAAAGAGGTTTTGCTACAGACTGCAGACACATAGTACCTGATATTACTCCAGTCATTAAAATAGCAACTGCCCCTATCTCAGGAAATCTCCCACTAATCCAGACAGCTATTATGGCTGAAAGAACTCCGGACATAAGTGCAAAAAAGGCTGATTTTATTCCGTCTAAACCATGTCGACCTGAAGCAAAATATGCTGTACAACCAGCAAAACCAATCCAAGTAACTAAGTGTAGCGACGTAAAAGACGCAATAAGAGCCCATATACCACAGCATATCCCTGTAGATAAAGACAGAGCAACAATAAAACTCATCAGAACACCTCCAAATATTTAATTTTTCAATCAAATCATGCTAAGTAAACTCGGTTCAAATCAATCAAATCTAACTTTCAATTCACTCACACTTAGTACTATTGCAAATTCCATGCCAAAATCATAAAACAACTATTTATGTTGAATTTTACACATTTTAAAAATTCATTAATGCTAGTGTTTATCATTCGCACTATCAATAATTCATTTTTGACTCACTATAACACTTTGACAAGTCTTTTTTGACTTAAAAAAATATTTTTGTTGATTATTTTACATTTTTTTGCTAGAATATGATTCATAAATGACTTAATGCTTAAGGAGAATTATATGTTAGATAAAAAAACTGGGGAATATATGGATGTAGGGCAGTTGCTTCCTAAAAATAAAGCAGAATTTTTTCAAAAAATAATTGATTACTCTTACGACGAAATTTTTGTGGCTAATGGTGATGGTATTTGTATATATTGCAATAACACATTTGAAAAAAATTATGGTGTAAAAAGATCTGATATATTGGGCCAACATATATCCTATATTATTGATAATAATTATGTAGATATATTACTATTCGATGATGTTTTAAAAAATAAAAAAGAAATCACATATAAACAAAAAACAGCCAAAGGACGCATTATATTAAATACATCTGTACCAGTTCTAAACTCAGATGGAGATGTTTTATATGTAGTGGAAAACTGCAGAGATATAACAGAGTATGAAATTCTACACAACACTCTTGATCAAACTCAAAAGCAACTTAGTAAAGAAAAAATTATATCCAACAGAAAAGACAGTATAAAAAATACTTTCTCTTATTTTAAAAGTAAGAATATGCAAGAAACTTTGGTAAAGACGCTTAGATTTGCGAGCAAAGATGTAAACCTAATAATTACAGGTAAATCTGGTACTGGTAAAACTTCACTTGCTAAATTTATACATGATAATAGCGATAGAAAAAATAAACCATTTATAAATATAAACTGTACTACTATACCAGAAAATCTTATAGAGTCAGAATTATTCGGCTATAAAAAAGGTGCTTTCACTGGTGCCCTAAGCAGTGGTAAAAAAGGTCTTGTTGAACAAGCAGAGGGTGGGACTTTATTTTTGGATGAGGTAAGTGAAATCCCAATGGCAACACAAGCAAAGCTTTTAGAATTAGTTCAAGAAAAGCAATTTCTACCTATCGGCTCTGATAAAAAATTTATTGCAGACATTAGAATAATAACTGCGACAAATAAAAATCTAGAAGATGCAGTAAAAAACAAAAAATTTAGAGAGGATTTATATTACAGATTAAATGTAGTTCAATTAAATATGCCTGCACTTAAAGATAGATCAGAAGATATTAGCGTATTAATAAGTCATTTTTTACTGTATTACAATAATAAATATGATTCCAAAGTAAAAATGCCAGCACAAATATACGATATACTTAACAACTATGATTGGCCAGGTAATATAAGAGAACTTGAGCATTTGATTGAATTTTTGGTAATAAACTGCCAAAATGGAGTCATTTCAATCAATGAACTTCCGGTAAATATTTTAAATAATGAAAATGAATCAATTATGGAAGAACATCAAATTAATATAAATATTCCCGAAAAAGCTGATTACAAAATTATATTGGAAGAAACTGAAGGAAAAATAATTAGAAAATACTATTCTACTTACCCTTCTTCATACAAGTTGGCAGAAGCTTTAAATTTGTCTCAAAGTACTGCAAATAGACTAATTAATAAGTACTGTAAATAAATTTATAATATAAAATTATATTTAATACATAAAATAAAAACTAAATATTATATACTAAAGATTGTTAAATAATATTTTCTTTATAATACAAAGTATAATCATATTAAAGTCAAAATATCTATATAAATACCCTAATATTCAAACTTTATTAGAATTTATATAGATATTTTTTGAATTTTTAAACTTTTTTATTGACTTTTTAGAATGGTAGTGATATTCTCATTTTAAACAAATCAATCAAATCAAATCTAAATAAAATCGAATAATACTTTCTTTTTTTAATTTACTTTAAAAATTCAGCCAAAAATTTTAATAATTAAATATTATTTTTGTGTTCTAAAACACAACACACATAAGGAGGTTTTTATATGTCTAATTATGATTTAGTAATTAAAAATGCCAATGTTTTAACAAGTTCTGATAATTATACCGCTGATATAGGTATAAAGGACGGAAAGATAGTAGAAATAGCTAGCTCTATTGATGGTGATAATGTCTACGATGCAGGTGGAAAATATGTAATTCCTGGAGGTATTGATGTACATACACATATGGATATGCCTTTTGGTGGTACATTCTCAAGTGATGACTTTGAAACAGGAACAAAAGCTGCCGCTATAGGTGGTACTACTGCAATTATTGACTATGCTGTTCAACCACAAGGAAAATCATTAAATGAAACTATAGAAATATGGAGCCAAAAAGCTGAAGGAAAAGCTGTAATTGACTATGGATTCCATTTAGGTGTTACAAAATTAAATGACCAAACAAGAGAAGAACTTCCTGTTCTATTAAAGAACGGCTTCCCTACATTCAAAGTATTTATGGTTTACGATGGTATGAGACTTACTGACAAGGAACTATTAGAAATACTTCAAATAGCAAAAGACCATGATGGTTTAGTATGTGTACATGCTGAAAACTACGATTCAATCAACTATAATATCAATAAATTATTAAATGATGGTAAAACAGAACCTCTATATCATGCAATTTCAAGACCTCAAAAATGCGAGGCTGAAGCTACAAATAGAGCTGTTAAATTAGCAGAAATGTTAGACGCTCCTATTTACATAGTACATGTAAGTAATCAAGAAGCAGCTGATGTAATAGCAAAATCTAGAAAGAACGGATTTAAGACTATGGGTGAAACTTGTCCACAGTACTTACTTTTATCAATAGAAAACTACAAAGAAGAAAATTTCAACGGAGCTAAATATGTAATGAGTCCTCCATTAAGAGATGGATTTAATAATGAATTATTATGGCAGTCTCTAAGATTAGGAAAACTACAGACAGTAGCAACAGACCATTGTCCTTTCTTTATGGAACAAAAGAGAATGGGTATCGATAATTTCACAAAGATACCAAATGGTGCACCAGGAGTTGAACCAAGAATGGCTCTAATATACAATTACGGTGTAAATGAAGGCAAAATTTCTTTAGGAAAATTTGTAGAACTTACATCTACTAACCCAGCAAAGATATTTGGTATGTATCCAAAGAAAGGTACAATCGCTGTAAATTCTGATGCTGACCTAGTAGTATTCGATCCAAATAAGGAAGTTACACTTTCTGTAGATAATCTACATGAAAACGTTGACTATACTCCATATGAAGGCTATAAAGTTAAAGGCTATCCAGTGGCTACATTCTCTAGAGGTGAATTAATAGCTGAAAATGGAGAATATGTGGGTAAGGATTCTAGAGGACAACTATTAAAGAGAGAAAAGCCGGAGGTTTTATAATATAAAAAATTAAATTAATATATAAACAAAAGTAAATAAAATACAATTAATACTCAAATAATATAATTATAAAAATAAATACATAAAGAAAATATAAACAAATATATAAACAATTTTTTGTGGAAAACAAAATAATAGTCCATGTATTTTTAATAAAAATAATATCAAATAAAAATACATATTTTACTAATGTAAAACTTAGTGCGAGAGTTTTATATTAGTTATAAAGAAAGGAGATTTTTAAATGTACAAATGTAATTTAGAAAGAATGTCAGAAAAAATACATACATTTTCAAAATTTGGAGATGCTGGTCACGGAGGTATTACTAGATACTCTCTAAGCCCTGAAGCAATACAAGCTAGAGATTACTTTAAAGAGAGAATGGAAAAAATAGGTGCTATAATCACATATGATGATTTAGCTAATATGTATGCAACTCTACCTGGTTCTGAACCTGGTTTAAAGAAAATAGTTACAGGATCTCACTGTGACTCAGTTAAAAATGGTGGTAACTACGACGGTATCTTAGGTGTTATGGGTGCTATGGAAGTACTAGAAACAATAGTAGCAGAAAATATACCACACAGACATGATATAGTTGCAATGATATGGACAAACGAAGAAGGTTCTCTATATCCACCAGCAATGATGTCTTCTGGTATAGTATGTAATGACTATTTACCTCCAGAAATTGCTAAAAACTTCAAATATGAAAATATGATGAATTCTAAGAGTGTTGAAGATGGAGAAACAACTTTTGGAAGCAAGCTTGAAAACTTTAAATATAAGGGAGACAAGAAAAACAGATTAAATCCTGATGAATATATGTGTGATTTTGAATTACATATTGAACAAGGTCCAATCCTAGAAGATAACAATAAAACAGTAGGTATTGTCGACTGTGTACTTGGTATGTTCAACTATAGAATCAATTTCACAGGCCAGGCAGCCCACGCAGGTACTTTCCCTATGAATAAGAGAAAAGATGCTTTATTTGCTGCTTCTCAGGCTCTTTGTTATCTACATGAAGAAATTGATAAATTAAATAGACCAGAATTGGTATATACTACAGGAGAAATCGTATGTCATCCATGTGTACATACTGTAATTCCAGATTTCGTAGAGTTTTCACTAGATGTGAGACATGAAGATCCAAAAGTTCTAGAAGCTGTTAGAGAAATAGTAAAATCTCTACCAGAAAAAGAATGGGCTGGTTGTAAATGTGAAATAAAGCTAGCTTGGGAAAGAGATACAGTTTATTGGAACAAACAGTTAGTTGAATTTGTTCAAGAATCAGCTGATGAACTTCAAATAGCTAATATGCCAATACATTCAGGCGCAGGTCATGATGCTCAGTTCGTAGCTTATATGATACCGACTACAATGATATTCGTAGTTACAAAAGACGGACTATCTCATTGCGAACCTGAATTTGCATCAGACGAACAATGTACAGAAGGTGCATCAGTACTTCTAAATGCAATATTAAAAGCAGATAAAGAAGACGATATAAAAAGATAAATTTCGAGAATAACTCTTGTTATTTTAAATAAACATTTTTAAAATAAAAATAGCGCTGGCTAAAAGCCAGCGTTATTTTTTATGTAAATATAATCAGAGAACCTATTTTGCTAATTTTCTCCCTAATGCAAAAGCTTCTTTATTAAGCTCTACAAATTTTGGAGGAACACTTTTCACTATACTTTCAACCCATTTTTCTTCTGGAATATCTTTTACATATACAGAACATGCACCTAATAGAACTATATTAGCTGCTGCTTTATTACCTAGTTCCACAGCTTTTTGAGTAAAATCTTCATAGATAAGTTTTCCTGCATATTTATTCAATTCTTCTTCTATATCAGTTGCATATTCTTCTTTTCCTTGCTGAACAAGAGTTGGAACCATCTGATATTTATTTACTATAGCCACTGAAGAATCTTTCTTTAACTCTTTCCTAAATCTTCTACCTTCTAGAGCTTCAAATCCCAACAATATATCAACTTCTCCTGGTCTTACATTAGGTGAGAATACTTTTTCACCCAATCTAACACTACCCCATACCTTACCACCTCTTTGTGATAAACCTACAACATCGTTAGTCTTTACATCAAGTCCTGATAAGTATGCTGCCTCAGCTATTATCTTTGTAGTCATTACAAGACCTTGACCACCTACACCTGCTAAAATTATATTAGTATTTACCATTTTCAATCAACCTCCCTATGCCTACTTAGATTCTTTTTTTCTCTTTATTGCGCCTACTGGACAAACCTGAGCACAAATTCCACATCCAACACACTGGTTTGGATCGATAGATGATTTTTCTTTATCAAATCCTTCGTACTTCTTCATTCTTAGAGGAGGACAATTTGTCTTTATACAAGTCTTACAACCTATACAAATGCTTGGATCTACTTCAAATGGAGTTTCCTTTATCTTATATCTTAATGCACAAGGTCTAGTTGTAATAATAACCGACACACCTTTTCTCTTAGTTGCATCCACTATAGCTTTTTTAGCTTCTTTGTAATTAAACTGATCTACTCTTTGTATATCATCATACCCCATAGTTCTTATGATATCTTCTACTGACATATCTTGACCCATGTTATCCATATGGTAAGATTCTCCTGTTGGTTGACCTCCAGTCATCGCAGTTGTAGCATTGTCTAAAACTATCATAGTGATGTTCTCTTCACCTGTTAATTGGTATTTTAAATTTGCAAAACCTGGCAAACCACTATGGAAGAATGTACCATCACCTATAACTCCTACTATTGGCTTCTGATCATCTCCTTGTTTATCCATAGCTAATCTCATTCCCTTTATTATACCAAGTGATGAGCCCATACTAATATTAGCATTTAATACTTCCCATGGATATAATAGTCCCATAGTATAACATCCTATATCACCAATTACATTTACTTTTGCTTTCTTTAATATATCAAATACTGGTCTATGAGGACATCCTGCACAGAATAATGGTCCTCTTGCTGTAGTATCATCTTTTGAAGTATCTTTTAGCTGTCTTTCTTTTATAACACCTAATTTTACTAATCCTTCTTCAATTACTTCTGAATGTAATTCACCTGTGAAACTAAAGAATTCTTTACCTACACAATCAATACCATGTAATTTTAATTCATTTTCAATAAATGGCATCATTTCTTCTATAACTATTATTTTAGAATATTTTTCAGATAATTTTTTTATCTTATCTATAGGAAGTGGGTAAACCATACCTAATTTAAATACATCTACATCTGGACATACTTCTTTAAAATTGTAATAACATATACCTGAAGTTATTACTAGTACATCGCTTCCTTTTTCTTCCAATTTATTTATTTCTAAATCATTTGCACGTTCCTGTAACTTTTCAATTCTTTCTTTCATTGTATACTGGTGCTTAAAAGTATGAGGCGGAAGCATACAATATTTTGATGGATCTGGCTCAAACTTTGGACCCATATGTTCTTCTCTTTCACCTAGTTCTACTGTTGATCTAGCATGACAAATTCTGCTTGTGATTCTTAACATTACAGGTGTCTTATATTCTTCACTTAACTCTAACCCTTTTATAACAAAATCCTTTGCATCTTGGGAATCAGATGGATCAAATATAGGCATGTTTGCAAACTTACCTAATATTCTGTTATCCTGTTCATTTTGAGAACTCGCCATTCCAGG
Source organism: Peptostreptococcus equinus (assembly GCF_027125355.1). Lineage (NCBI taxonomy): Bacteria > Bacillati > Bacillota > Clostridia > Peptostreptococcales > Peptostreptococcaceae > Peptostreptococcus > Peptostreptococcus equinus. The sequence goes on from NZ_CP114052.1 coordinate 1,936,264, forward strand.
GTCATCACCTGTAACAAGCATGAAACCAGCATCTACAGGAGATTGCGTAAAACTCATCAATGGATCCATACATATATTTACACCTACATGCTTCATAGTTACCATAGTCCTCAAACCACCGTAACATGCACCTATACCAACTTCTAATGCAACTTTTTCATTCATAGAAAACTCTGAATATATATCCTCATGATATTCTTTCATTGTTTCAATAACTTCTACAGTTGGTGATCCAGGATATGCTGTTGCAACCCCACCACCAGCTTCGTAAAAACCTCTAGCAATACTCTGATTACCGCTTAAAATTTCTTTTTTGCTCATTTTTTGTTCTCCTTTATTAATACTTTGCTTAAATAAATTTAAATCTTATATTATCCTTTTTAGGAAATCGATATACCTATAATATACCCATTTATATTTTTATTAATATTTATTTTATATTAGATTTAAAATTTTTTGATTTAGTTATAAAAATAAAAAAAGAGATTGTTAATATAAATTATTAATTTATATTAACAATCTCTTTTAAGATAATTTATGTTATTCTATTTATTTCTATATAATATTTAGACCAAGCTATATAGATCTTGTAGCTTCTCTTAACCAAGATCTTTCATCTTCACTTAAGTATGGGCTAATTGTTTCATATACACGCGCATGGTAATTGTTAAGCTCTTTTCTATCCTCTTCTGTTAGCATAGACATATTTATGGCCTCTAAATCAAAGGGGCAATATGTCAGTACTTCAAATCTCATGAACTGTCCATATTCATTATTTACTGTCTTATGCACTAACATTTCATTTTCTAGTCTAACCCCATGGGAGCCTGAAATATATATCCCTGGTTCATTAGTTATAACCATTCCTTCTTCGAAAGGATGTACTTCATGCTTTCTAAACTGCCATCTAATACTTGATGGTGGCTCATGAATGTTTCCTAAATATCCTACACCGTGCCCTGTACCATGATTAAAGTTTCTTGCATTTTCCCAGAATGGCTGTCTGGCTAATATATCTAGATTCATACCAGTACATCCATACATAAATATTGCTTTTGCTAATCTTAGATTAGCTTGAAGAACTGTAGTATAATCATCTTTCATCTCTTGGCTAATTTCACCTAATGCTGTAGTTCTAGTTATATCAGTAGATCCTTGTAAGTAGTTAGCTCCTGTGTCAGTAAGGAATAAATTATTCATTGCTAACCTTTTATTAGTTTCTTCTGTAGCTGCATAGTGAACTATAGCTCCATGTTCTGCAAAACCTGCTATAGGCTCAAAACTAGGGCAGATAAAATCACCTTGCTCTTTTCTCAACTCCTCCAATTTATCTGAGGCTGAAATTTCTGTTTCCTGATTAATTTTTCCTTCTTTTACCAGTTTTTTCATCCAATATATGAATTTTGTATGTGCAATACCATCCTTAATGTGCGCTTTTCTTATATTTGATATTTCTGTTTCATTCTTCATGGCTTTCATAAGTATAGTTGGATTCATAGCTTCCACAATTTTCACTGAATCTGGAATATTTTTATACATAGCATAATTCAATCTATCTGGATCAACTAATACACTCATACTTAGTGATTTCACATCTTCATATATATCATTATACGGTTTAACTTCTACATTATTATTTTTTATAATGGTTTTTATATCTTCTGGAATTTTTTCATCATCTATATATAAAACTACTTTATCTTTATACACTACTGTATATGATAGCACTAGTGGAAAATATTCAACATCCTTACCTCTAATATTAAATAACCATCCAGTATCATCTAAAGTAGTGATTATATGTGAATCTACTTTTAGTTTTTTCATTTTTTCTCTAAGTCTAGAGATTTTACTATGAGTTGATTCCCCCGAGAAGCTTTCTTCTAAATAAAATATCTTTTCCTTAGAAAGCTCTGGTCTATCAGTCCATATTTTATCTATTAAATCAATATTATAAATTATACTACCATTTTTTGATTTTACAATTTCTTCTAGAAACATTCCTTGACCAAATGAAATAGATCTACCATCAAAGGCTACAGTTTGTCCCGGCTCTAAGTTACTTTCTATAAACTCTTCCAATGTAGGCACTCCTGCTTCTCCCATCTTCATAAGATCTACATCACTACCCTCAAGCTGCTGAGTAGCTTGTAAGAAGTATCTACCATCTGTCCAAAGCTTTGCACCACTATCCTTCAATATAAGAGCTGTTCCAGCAGATCCTGTAAATCCTGTAATAAACGCTCTTTCTTTAAAATGTTCGCCTACATACTCACTATCGTGATAGTCAGCCGTAGGTACTATATACATGTCTATATTATTTTGATTCATCAAATTTCTAAGTTCTTCAATTCTCTGACTTACCTTCATAAATTACCTTCCTTTTTACGTTTTTGATTATAAATTAAAATAAATTATATAAATTAAATATGTCTACTTTGTTGTTTGTATTATTTTATAACAGATATTAGTTAAAATAGTTTTTTAAACTCATCTGTAGCCCTAACCAAACTATCAACTATCTTAGGCTCTCCTGATGAATGACCAGATACAGTTATATCTAGCTTTACATTGTTTAATTTCTTACTCAATAGGTATGCTCCTATGAATCTACAATCCATATCATATCTTCCATGCACTATATGAGTAGGTATATCTTTTATTATATCTGCTTCATCCAATATATAATTCATATTTTTTCTAAACATATTATTCATCCAGAAGTGACACTCTATAGTGGCCATAGAAATAGCATAATCTTCATCACCAAAATCCTCTACTAGTTCATCATTAGGCTCTAAAGTTACTAGACTACCTTCCCACATAGACCATGCTCTTGCAGCCTCCACTCTAGTAGATCTATCTTCACTTGTTAGTCTTTTGTAATAAGCACTGACCATATCATTTCTCTCTTCTTCAGGTATAATTTTCTCAAAATTTTCCCATTTATCTGGAAATATATTTGATACTCCACCCTTTTGGTATATCCAATCTATATCTTCTTGACGCCCTAGGAATATGCCTCTCAATATAAGTCCTATTGTTTTATCAGGATGTTTTAGTGCATAAGAAAGTGCTAGAGTGGAGCCCCAACTTCCTCCAAATACCAACCATTTATCTATTTTTAGCTTTTCTCTAATCTTTTCCATATCACAAATAATACTATCAGTATCATTATTCTGTAAATTAGCATGAGGAGTTGATTTTCCACTTCCCCTCTGATCGAAAAGTATTATTCTATAAAATTTTGGATCAAAAAATTGTCTGCACGATGGTGCGGTTCCACATCCAGGTCCACCATGTAAAAAAACAACTGGTTTTCCCTCAGGATTTCCTGATTCTTCATAGTAAATTGTATGAATATCATCTACCTTTATAAAATCCGTAAAATTTGCTTCGATAGCTGGATAAAGTTCCCTCAATTTTTCCATTTTAAAGTCTCCTTTTCATTCATAAAAATTTTAGAATTTTCAAAAATACTTAATTTTATTATATCATAATATTTTGATGATTCGTTTAATTTTATTCAGTTGAGTGATATAATATATATTAATTGAATAGCTATTCTCACTCTATTCAAAATATAAGAATTAAAGGGGAATCTTATTATGAAGGAAAACAGAGTAAGTCGTGTATTGAAAAAAATGAAAGAGGATAATATACCACAATTTCTGGTAAGCGATCCACTTTCAATATTCTATCTTACAGGTTATTTTTTAAATCCTGGTGAAAGACTTTTCGCCTTGTATTTAAGTGAAAAAGGTGACCACAAATTATTTGTAAATGCACTTTTTCCAATTGAAGAGGATTTAGGGGTTGAAAAGATAATATTTACCGACACTGATGACTCTATTGAAATAGTTTCAAAATACGTTGATAAAAATGCTCCTATGGGGGTAGATAAAAACTGGCCTGCTAGATTTTTATTGTCCCTGATGGAAAAATGTGGTAAAAGTAAATTTATAAACGCATCATACATTGTGGATACACTTAGAATGTATAAAGATGAAGAAGAAAAAAATCTTATGAAAAAAGTTTCTAAGATGAATGATGAAGCTTGCGAAAAAATCATAGGAAAGATAACAGACGATAAGACAGAAAAACAGATAGCTAGTGAACTGATTAAAATGTACGAAGAAATGGGTGCTGAAGGCTTATCTTTTGACCCTATTATAGGTATGGCAGCCAATGGAGCTAATCCACACGGAGAACCAGGGGATAGATATGCAAAACCAGGAGATGCTATTATAATAGATATTGGTTGTAAAAAAGACATGTATTGCTCAGACATGACTAGAACAGTATTTTGGAAGGAAGTAAGCCCAAAGGCAAAGGAAGTATTTGAAATCGTTTTAGAAGCCAATAAAAGAGGTATAGAGGCTTCTAAACCTGGTGCTAGATTCTGCGATATAGATGCAGCTTGTAGAGATTATATCACTGAAAAAGGATATGGAGAATTCTTTACTCATAGAACTGGACATCACATCGGTTTAGAAGATCATGATTACGGCGATGTTTCTTCTATAAATACAGATATTGCCCAACCTGGTATGATATTTTCTATAGAGCCAGGTATTTATTTACCCGGAGAATTTGGTGTAAGAATAGAAGATTTGGTTTTAATTACTGAAGATGGTTGCGAAGTATTAAATAATTTTAATAAAGAACTAACTATAATAGGTAATGACTAACCATATATATTTAATAGATATTAAAAAATTAAAAAACAAAAAGGTATTCGATTAATCGAATACCTTTTTTGAAATTAAAATTTAAAATTTTTATTCTTGATCTAATAATTTTGTCAATCTGTTGCTTAATACAAACATTATTGCTGCAGTTATAAATGATACTATAGTGAACGTAATAAATATATTCATTATACCTAATTTTACAATAAATCCTTCAACATAACCACTTAACTTATTAGCTGCAAATGTAGCAAATAGCCATACACCTAATAATAGTGATAAATATTTCTTTGGTGCATACTTACTTACAAATGAGTTTCCAAGTGGAGAGAAACAGATTTCTCCAAGTGTTAAAACAAATCCAAAAGCAAATAACCAAAGTACACTTGTCTTAACTGTCTCTGGAGCCCCTACACCTCTTGACATTTCCATAAATACAAGTATTAAATAAGAAAGTCCAAGGAATACAAATGACCAAGTTACCTTATGGAACATAGACATATCTCCCTGAGGTCTCTTAGCAAGTCTTGCCCATAATTTAGCTGCTGCTAAACTTAGGAATACACATAATAGACCATTCCAAGTAGTTGAAACATGTGCTTCTGAGAATCTAAAACCACCTACAGTCATATCTACATATTTAGACATATATATAGTCAAAGATACTGATTGCTGTTCATAGAACAACCAGAATATTATTGATACAAAAGATATAAATACTATAAGAGCGACTCTATTCTTTTCTAATTTAGTAAGAGGTGCTGCGGCCTCTTCCTTTATTTCTTCTTTTGTTTCATTTGGTTCTTCTCCTATTATTTTTCCATTTACATCTGTAAAATATTTAAATGGCTTAATACCTTGACCTCTTAAAGTCTTGTAACTTAGTGTAAAGAATATACCTCCTAAAAATACAAGTATAGCACACACTAGAAATACTGTTCTAAACCCAAGCATTTTACCATCCATAAATGCTGTCATATAAAGGTATCCCATTAATGCCGAACCTAACATAGCACCAATATTAACAAATGAATACTGTACTGAGAAAGCGGTATCCAAAATTTCAGGATCATCAAACAATCTACCAATAATACCTGCAAGATTTCCCTTAAATAAACCTGTACCTACAGATACAACCGCTATCATCATATTTACCATAGTTACAGAATCAGCTTTCCAACCTATTAAGTATCCTAGCCCCATTAACAAACAGCCTATTGAAACTGCATATCTAGCACCTAACCACTTATCACAAATAAAACCACCAACAACTGGTGCTATATAAGTCCATGCAGTAAAGTTAACTGTAATTATTGCTGCCTCAGCTTCATTAATACCTAAACCACCCTTCGCTACGGCTGTTATTAGAAATAAAATTAATAATGGCTTGCTTCCGTAGAAAGCGAATCTTTCAAACGTATAAGTCAAACATGAAATATAGAACCCTAAAGGGTACTTCGTTTTTTTTACACTAGTCTCCATGACTAACCCCCTTAAAATTATTTGTCACTGATAATAAATAAGTGATAAAAGCAACTAACTATCAGAGACATGATGTGATTAATTAAATATTTTAATTACAAGTCCAGTTTATATTTTTATCAAGTTTTAGTCAAGGTATTTCATACAAATAATTAAATTTTCTTAATTTTTATATATAATATTTAAATTTATAAATATTATGCTAAAATAAATAAAGTTTTTTATTTTTATACACTATTTGGAAGATAGTAATATATTTCTTGCTTTATATTTTTACTTGCATCTTTTGATGTATATATAATAAAATTAAGAAAAGATAGTATACTATATAATTCATTATAATTTGTTGAAAACTTTTTTAATTTTTTTAATTTAATGGAGGTAAAATATGAGAAGACGAGATAGACAAATCACCGATATATACAAAATATCACAAATTATGGAAAAATGCCAAGTAACGAGAATCGCTTTTAACCACGAAAATGGTCCCTACATACTTCCACTTAATTTCGGCTTTTATGAGCATAATTCAAAATTTACTCTTTATTTTCACGGTGCTAAAGAAGGTAGAAAGGCTATATTAATATCTCAAAATCCATGCGTTGGTTTCGAGATGGATACTAATGGAAAGCTTGAGGAGAATGATACGGCATGTGGTCACTCATATTTCTACCAATCAATCATAGGAACGGGCAAAGTATCTCCTATCGAAGATATTAATGATAAAAAACATGCCTTAAAGCTTATTATGAAACATGCTACAGGAAAAGACAATTGGGATTTTCCAAACAGTATATTATCACGCACTGGCGTGTTCAAATTAGAAGTAACTGAATTAAGTGCAAAGGAGCATTTATAAGATATATGTATAAAAAATAGACCTCCAATCGTTAAATTATTAGTTTTAACTTTTGGAGGTTTAAATATTTTATATTGATTGTAAATAAAATACAACTCAGTATTTTATTTAAATTTAGTGTTTACATACCTTACCATCTTCATTTTCATGTTCAAATGCGTGACCAATACAGTTTGCACCCGCATCTCCTAGCCTGCCATCAATATATTTTTGTACAGCTTCCTCTGGATTACCTTCTGCACCGGAAAAAGATTTTATTCCCTTTTCTTTTAAGCTATCGACAGCACCTTGTCCCATACCTGCAGTAATTACAACGTCTATATCATTCTCCTTTATAAATTCCGGCATTGAAGAACAATGGTTACCTTCAGGATTTAATTCATATTTAGAGATGATTTCACCACCTGCTACTGTAAATACTGTAAAGTTCTTAGCGTGCCCAAAATGTCCACAAATCACATCTTTTTCTGTCGTTACTGCTATTTTCATAATATATAAACCTCCTAAATTACTAATATATTAGATATTTTATTGATTAATATCCTTAATACTATTCTACCCCATTTGTTATACAAATCAAATAGTCTATTAAATTTCTATTGTAATAAAAAAGGCCAGAAAATTAATTTTCCGACCCATACACGAAACCTGTATTATTATCTTATATTTTATTAATATTTAAAATGGTGCAAAACTATTATTAAACCAAGAATTTTGAGTTGCTAGTTTGATTTCTTCATCAAATGAATCTCTGTGCTTTATTTCCCAATCAGCTAATACCTCTAACAACTTCTTAGCATTTGGATCATCTGCTGATTTTGCAGCTTCTGTATAGAATTTAGCAAAGTCACTTTCCATAGCATAAGCCATCCTCAATATAGGTAAATCTTCTACAACCTTTGAAAAATCTATATTTTTTATATCTCTTTCATTAGTTTTAAAAATATCTTCTCCACCTTTAAGTGCGCTAGTGTCTATATCATTGAATTTACCATCTGCCTTAATCTTATCTAATTCTTTTTTAAGGATTTCATAATGGTCATCTTCCATTTCTGCTAATTCTTTAAATATTTCTTTGTTTGACTCCGCTTGTACCTTGTTTAAATACATACCATAAAATTCTTCAGCTTTCTTTTCCATATTCATTGCATACTTCAAAATTTCTACATAATTATTGTTTGACATAATCTCTACCTCCTAAAATATTAATTCTATTTGTACCGTTTTCCGGTTATGATAAATATATACCAAAAAATCAGATAATCTAAACAAATTATCTGATTTTTTTAAAATATTTGATTTTAAAACATTAAGTCCTAGTCAATAATTTTTTGTATGTCTTATCTATAATAAATGCTCCAAATGGTGCAGTAAGTAATATAGATACTACAGCCACAGTCAATACTACTTGACCGCAAGGCAATCCCATAGATAGCGGTATTGCACCTATAGCAGCCTGGACAGTTGCCTTTGGTGTATACGCAAGCATACAAAATGCTCTTTCATTTTTCCTTACCTTTGTTTTTACTAGACAAAGTAGAACTCCTACCATTCTAAATAATAATGCTCCTACTACTAATATACAAGCTAGTCCACCTGATGCCATTACATATTTCATATCGACTGTTGCTCCTACTAGTACAAATAACATTACATCTGCGCCGACCCATATTTTATTATATTTGTTGGCTAATTTGCTAGCTAGATTTGGATTTTTTCTATTTATTACCATACCCATACTCATAATTGCAAGTAAAGCTGAGATTGGAACAACCTTTGATGCTACATGTTCTAATTCTAATAGTAAAAATGATACACATAACATTACAATCAATTCAACTGTATTTCTTAATTTTAATTCGCTGTAAAATCTATTGATTATAATACCCACTAAAATACCTATGGCTATACCAGTTCCTATAGAAATTGGTATCTGTGCAAAACTTGATGCTGATACAGATCCACTTACTTCTAATGATATAAATGCTGTGAACATTACTATTACAAATATATCATCCATTGAAGATCCAGCTAAAATCATCTGGGGAATTCTGTGCTCTTTTCCATATCCCTCTTCTAGTAATTTTAACATTCTTGGTACTACTACTGCTGGAGAAACTGCAGCTATTACAGCTCCCATTATGGCAGCTTCAACTACTGATATTCCGAATATTGGTGGCGCAAGAACAACTACTCCCAATATCTCAGCACACGCTGGCAAAAAGCATAGTAAAACAGCTGGTCTACCAGCTTTTAATAAATCTTCTACATCCAAAGACAAACCTGCTCTTGTAAGTATTATTATAAGTGCAAACTGCCTAAGGTCACCCGATACATCAATTAACGGCTTACTCAATAAATTTAAACCATGTGGTCCTACGATAATACCTGCTATTATCATTCCAACTAAACTAGGTAGACGAAGTTTGTCAAAAATTCCTCCCAAAAACATACCTAGTAATAATATAACTGCAAGACTAGTTAACATAAGGTCCTCCCCTAATATAAATTTTCATAAAAAAACTGATCACTCCTATCTGAAAGTCATCAGCGAATTGTCGTTGAATTGGCTTCAATAAGAATACCGTTTTCATATTAAAGTCTAGCACCCTTCATTTTAATTTGCAATTGATTTTTTGTTCATATAAACTTCACATTAATTCTACATATTGTTGACTTTTTTTTATCAATATAATCCAATATACAGATATTGATATCTAATTACTTTTATTTTTATATTAAAAAAGTCAGTAGTAAAAACTACTGACTTTATATAATTAAATTAATTATTCAATTATTGATGCCACAACTCCTGAAGCTACCGTTCTACCACCTTCTCTTATGGCAAATCTTAAACCTTCTTCAACACATATTGAGTTGATTAGGTCTACTTCTATTGTTACGTTATCTCCTGGCATTACCATTTCTATTCCTTCTGGTAATTTACACTCACCTGTTACGTCTGTTGTTCTGAAATAGAACTGTGGTCTATATCCATCAAAGAATGGAGTATGTCTACCACCTTCTTCTTTCTTTAACACATATATTTCTGCTGTAAACTTTGTATGTGCATGTACTGAACCTGGCTTTGCTAATACCTGGCCTCTTTCTATTTCATCTCTTTGGATTCCTCTTAGTAGTGCTCCTATATTATCTCCAGCTTCTGCCTGATCTAGTAACTTTCTAAACATTTCTACTCCTGTTACTACTACCTTTCTTGGCTGTTCTGATAATCCTACTAATTCTACTTCATCAGATACCTTTAATACTCCTCTTTCTACTCTACCTGTAGCTACTGTTCCTCTTCCTGTGATTGAGAAGATGTCTTCTACTGGCATTAAGAAGTCCTTGTCTACTGCTCTTTCTGGTGCTGGAATATATTCATCTATTTCTTCGAAGAAATCTACTATTATATCTGACCACTTTGATCCTGGCTCTTCTAATGCCATTAATGCTGATCCTCTTACTATTGGAGTATCATCTCCTGGGAATTCATATTCGTTTAGTAATTCTCTTACTTCCATTTCTACTAATTCTAATAGTTCTTCATCATCTACCATATCGCACTTGTTTAGGAATACTACTATATATGGTACACCTACCTGTCTTGATAGTAGGATATGTTCTCTTGTCTGAGGCATTGGTCCATCTGTTGCTGCAACTACTAGGATTGCACCGTCCATCTGTGCTGCTCCTGTTATCATGTTCTTTACATAATCCGCATGGCCTGGGCAGTCTACGTGTGCGTAGTGTCTGTTTGGTGTTTCATATTCAACATGCGCTGTTGATATTGTGATTCCTCTTTCTCTTTCTTCTGGTGCCTTATCTATGTTAGCGAAGTCTACTGCTTCACCTAACTGATACTTATCAAATAAAGTCTTTGTTATTGCTGCTGTTAATGTTGTTTTACCATGGTCTACGTGACCTATTGTTCCAATGTTAACATGTGGCTTGTTTCTTTCAAATTTAGCTTTTGCCATTTTAATTCCTCCTAATAAAATAATTTTAAACTTGGTTGTATTTTACTATTAATCCAAGCTATTTTCAAGATATTTATCCAATTTTCTTTTTATTCTCTGTATTGCATTATCGACTGCCTTAACTGTTTTTTCAAGTTTTTCTGCTATATTTTGATAACTTTTATCCTGTAAATATAAATTCAGTACTTCTTCTTCAAATGGACTCAAAAGTTTCATTATATTTTTCTCTGTATTTATATAGCTCTCTTTTCCCAATAACAGTTTTTCAGGATCTTGGTCCAACTCATCTCTTATTATCTCATGAAGTGTCTTTTCTGAGTCATCTTCAAATACTGGTTTACTAAGAGAAATATAAGTATTGAGAGGCATGTGCTTTTGCCTATTAGATGTCTTTACTGCTGTGATCATCTGCCTTGTTATACACATATCTGCAAAACTCTTAAATGCAGATGTTTTTACAGCATCATAGTCTCTAATGGCTTTGTACAATCCAATCATCCCCTCTTGTATTATGTCATCTCTATCTGCTCCAGCCAAAAAATATAGTCTGGCCTTAGATTTTACCATAGGAGAATATTTATCTATCAAAAAATCTATCGAATCTTTATCTCCTTCTTTAGCTTTCTTTAAGTAACTGATATCCAAATCATTTTGCCCATTATCGATTGAGAGCATATCGTTGTCTAATCTAGACATAAAACCTCCAAACCTTATGATGCTACTACTTGTTTCTTCTTATTTTTTCTAGTTTTTCTAAAACTGAACTATCTATCTTATTTTCTAAACGGTTCATACTATTATATTCTTTTGACTTAAAAGAACTTTTCTTACGTAAAGCTTCCTTTGCATTTGATACATCACTTATTAATTCTCTAGCAGGTATTCTATAACATCCCTTACCTAAAGCTATCTGCTGTTCTGCATAATCACTAGTTGCTACATATATTTCATCATACTTTGATAAAGATGATATAAACTTTTCTATATATGAATCTGCAGTTTGATTCTCTTTTGTGAATACAATAGTAATCTCATGATACTTTTGAATATTTTCTTCAGAGTTTTTTACCCTATAAGCATCAAAGATTATATATGCTTCTAAACCTTTAATTTTTGAATATTCTAGTACATGATTAACCAACATTTCTCTTGAAGTTTGTAGATCTTCTTCGGATATAGTCTTTAGCTTGGACCAGGCATTTATTATATTATATCCATCTACTATCAAAATTTTTCGAGATTTATATAAAACCCTAGTCATTTCTTTGTCTATAGATTTCATATAAAATAATACTAGCTGCTACAGAAGCATTTAAAGAGCTGACGTTTCCAGACATTGGCATTGATACTGTAAAATCACAGTTTTCCTTTACTAATCTAGATATACCCGATCCTTCTGCTCCAATTACAAGTGCTAGTGGTCCTCTTAAGTTCTGCTGATAAAATGCTTGTCCACCCATATCTACAGCAGCTACCCATATTCCATTTTCTTTTAACATGTTTATTGTACTTACTATATTTGTGACTTTACAAACAGGCATATACTCTACTGCACCTGCTGATGCTTTTGCTACTATTGGAGTTATATGTACACTTCTTCTCTTTGGAATTATTACCGCACTTGCTCCTACCGCATCTGCAGTTCTTATTATAGAACCTAAATTATGAGGATCTGTAATTCCATCTAATATTATGTATAGAGAATCTGTATCTTTAGTTTTTCCTTGCTCTATTATATCTTCTATTTCGTAGTATTTATATTCACTACAGATAGCTATTACTCCTTGGTGGGCATGACTTTCAGATAGTTCATCTAGCTTATGTCTATCAACTTGTTGAATTACAATATTATTATCTTTTGCCATTCCAATAATCTTTTTGATAGATCCTTCTTTTGAAGTTTTATTTACTAAAATTTTGTCTATCTCTCTATTATTTTTTAGAGCCTCTATTACTGGATTTCTGCCTTCTATTAGAGCCACTTTATTCACCACCTTATTTTTCTTCTATTATCTCTATACTTTTTTGAATAATATAGTTTAATCTATGAGTATTCCCTTTTAGATAAATATATCCAATTACTGCCTCAAAACCCGTAGCGTGCCTATAATCAACTATACTAGCATTTTTAGCCGCTGTGTTTTTCTTATGATTTCTTCCTCTTTTAAATATACTCAACTCATCCTCTTCTAGTATATCTATCTCTAAGAATTTTATTGCCTTTGATTGGGCATTTGCATTCACATATTTTATAGCATATTTATGAAGATCATTTATCTTCATAAATATATTTTTTCTAATCAAGTACTCTCTTATATATGATTCATAAACTGTATCTCCTAAGTAAGCAAGAGTTAGCGGGGAAATCCTAGCCAACTCTTGTTCACTTATTTGTGAGTATTTTTTTATATTCTCTTCCATTTTACACCCTGTCTTGTATCTTCTATAGAGATTCCCATATTAATTAGTTTATCTCGTATTTGATCAGCAAGTTCAAAGTCCTTATTTTTTTTAGCTTGTGTTCTTTCTTCAATCAATTCTTCTACCTTTGTCTTCAGCTCTTCATCATTGTCTTCAGATTTACCTGCTATATTAAGAACTCCAGTAAGTTCATTAAACATATCTAGATTTTTCTGAGCAAATTCCTTTGATGAATTTTGATTTACATTAGTATTCATAAATTTGGCTAGTTCAAATATTACACTAATTGCATCTGCTGTATTTAAATCATCATCCATCGACTCTATAAACTTATCTCTATAGGATTCTAAAGCCTTTATTAAATCCTTTTCTTCTTCTTTTATTGTAGACTCTTCTAATTTTGATAATATGAATTCTACATTATCTCTAGAATTTGTAAGTCTTTCTAGGCCTGCTTTTGACTGTTCTAAAACGGTGTCACTGAAATTAACTGGATTTCTATAATGAGTAGAAAGCAAGAAGAATCTTACTAGACCCAAGTCATATTTCTTTGATATATCTCTTACAGTGAAAAAATTTCCTAATGATTTAGACATCTTTTCTCCGTCAACATTTATATAACCATTGTGCATCCAATATTTTACATATTGATGACCATTTCTACATTCACTTTGAGCTATTTCATTTTCATGATGTGGAAATTGTAAGTCTTGACCACCTGCATGTATATCTAAGGTATCACCAAGGTATCTGTTAGACATTACTGAGCACTCGATATGCCATCCTGGTCTGCCTTCTCCCCATGGACTCTTCCATCCTGGTTCACCTTCCTTCTTTGCCTTCCACAATACAAAATCTAGTGGGTCTTCTTTTTTATCATCTACATCTATTCTTGCGCCAAGCTCTAATTCTTCAATGTTTTGATGAGATAATTTTCCATACTCTTCAAATTTTCTTGTTCTAAATAGAACATCACCATTTGTTTCATATGCATATCCCTTGTTTATTAAATCTTGTACAAACTCTATTATCTGCTTGATATTATCAGTTACCTGCGGATGGACATCAGCTCTTTTTATACCTAGACCATCACAATCTATAAAATATTCTTTTATATATTTTTCAGCAACTTCTTCAGGAGAGATTCCTTCTTCATGGCTTCTCTTTATTATTTTATCATCTACATCTGTAAAGTTCTGAACATAGGTTACATCATATCCTCTGTATTCAAAATATCTTCTAAGTGAATCAAATACAGTAAATGGTCTCGCATTGCCTAAATGTATAAAGTTATATACTGTTGGTCCACAAACGTACATCTTTACCTTTCCAGGCTCAGTAGGCACAAATTCTTCTTTTCTTCTTGTCATTGTATTATATATTTTCATATGACACCTCCACTTTATATTTATATATACTTTAGTTCATATTTAAAATCTCTGTTACAGATTGACTGTGTTCTCCTGATCCAACTTGAATTATATTCTTAAAAGTTTTTGATTTTAACACTCTTACTTGTTCAGAACTTAGGCTTCCATGACTTATAACTAAAGGTGATTTTGTTTTCGCAGCGTATACTCCTACCGCTAATCCATCTACTAATGAATCTAAATTTGGATAGCCATCCTTTGCGACAAAAACATTATCTAATTGAGCCATAGGATAGAATTTCTCAATAATTTTAGCATTTGTGTCATTTCTAGTATCTCCGCTCAATCTAGTAACTCCAGCTAATTGCCTATCTACATCTATAGGAACATTAGAAGTTCCTCCTAGCACATACGATTCAACTAACTTTGATTTATCAATAAAGCTAGGTAAACTAAATGTTCCATTTTTGCTAGTAAGTAAAATTGGTATATTTTTTTCTCCAGATATTGGAGAAAAACTTATTGCATCTGGTAGTCCATTGTATCCATTCACTACAGATACCTTTGTTATATCCCCACTCATACTTCTCACTTGATCTGCTATTTTTTCGCTAGTTTCAATTCTTGAGTTTCCTGCTAATCTATCCACCTTGTAAGTTTTTCTCAATTCATCTTCAATCGATTTTGAAACAGAAGATTCTCCACCAATTATAGTTATATTTTTTGCATTTAAATTTTTAATTTCTTGATATGTATTTGAATTTAAACTTGTGCTACCTGTAAGCAATATAGGAGCATCCTTTAACTTTGCAAGAGATGTAGCTGTAAGTGCATCCGCTATTGCAGACGAATTAACTAGTATTACATTATCACTTCCTTTAGGAAATGCTTCTTTTGCTATTTCTATAGCAGTTTCGAATCTAGTATTTCCTGATAATAATTTAGTATTTGTACTCAAATTCGCTTTATCTGTAATAGCCTTTATCGACAGATTAGTAGGTTTAAATTCTTTTATTGTATTAAGATCCACAAAATACCCATTTTCATATGTATAACTTTCTCCTAAAGATGCTTTTGGCACAAATAAGGAACTATTATTTAAAGCATCCTCTGCCCCTAAAGATGGCAATCTTCCAGAGCTATTACTAATCTTAACAGCAATAGAACCATATCCACTTGGCAATTTATAGTCATTTATATCTATTGTAGTATAGCCTGAATGATCTACTATACCTGATTTTAGAAAAGTTTTCTGTGTATTACTTGGAACTCCATTTGGAGATGGCACAAAGTATAACTCATATTTTGCGCCTACAGTATCAGTATAAAACATAACGCTCTTTAATATTTCATTATTTCCAAATTTAAATTTATTAGCTCCCATTATTTGCCCATCATTTGAAAAAATAGTTGCTAATAATGAGTATTCATGCTGATATATTTTTTGATTTTTAGAATCCCTAGCATTCATTATTGCAAAATTATCATCAGAAGACATTATGTTGGTATCTTCGTATGAAATCCAATAATATCCATTTTCTCCTTCTTCAGATCCCCAGCTACTTTTTACAAGCCATGCTCCATTACTATTAGGCATACGATTATATCCATCAAAGTTAAAACGTGGATAATTGTTATTCCATCCTACTATATCTATTGCGTGATTTTGACCATCAGATTCCCCTGAGTAAATTGATTTTCTATCTGTACCTATGTACTTCTCACTGTGCATATATCCTGACGTCACCGAACCATATTTTAATATAGCATTTTTTATAGAAGTGGCATTATTAGATACCTTCATTACATCAGTAACCTTGTATGGAGACAAAGGTGCACTATCAAAATTAGTTGGTTTTGTTGCTCCTTCTGTATCTTTTACAGTTCCATTATATGGTATATCTTTTTCCATTTTTGGACCTGACCATGAAGTAAAATATCCTACTGCTGTATCATTATAAGACCCTTCTTCATCTGAAATATCCCAGTTATATATACCACCTTTAGCCCACCATCTCATATGTTCTTCACTAAAATCATTATATCCCATATTATTTTTTAATAAATATGTCTCAAATGCAGATATTCCTGCAAATGCCCAACATATACCTAAATTTTGCTGATTTTTTACGGAAGTCATATAGTTTAGAGGCCTTGGATCATATGATGTTGACGCTGATGTATAAGTCCCAGTAGTAGCTCTTTTTATATAATTTCTAAGTTCCGTTCCCTTTTCATTTTTATTTGTAATACTTAAATTACCACTAGTAACTGTTTGATTATTAGTCTTTCCAGGTACAAAGTAAGGTTTTAAATTTTTATTATCTTCACCATATACACTAAAAATACTACCTGATAATATTGTTAATGTTAATACAGATGTTATTGCTTTTTTTACTAGAATTCCTTTATAATTTCTATTTGCCATAAATTTACCTTTCTTCAAATAAAATATATAAATTTATATATTTTTGTATAAAATTCTTCAATTATATACTATCATTAAATAGCAATATTTTCAAGCTATTAGCCAGTTTACAGCTATTTTTTTAAATATAAAACTGCTTTTTCTTTTTAATATAAAAGGATAAAAATTGAAACAATCTTTATCCTTTGTTTAAATATTTATTTATACCCATTTTTATCTTAAATATACATACTCATCTTTTGGTTTTTTAACCCTTTCAAATTCTACATCATACATAATAGGTAAGGTCTCTAAATTATAAGTTATATCATGATTATCTTTTATTTTTCCCTTTACCAAATACCATTGATTATTTTGTAATTTTTCAAATCCTGAATCTTTATATATAAAACCACATGGCTGTAAATCTGCCATACAACACACCATTCCTAACCTACCCAAAACAATAAACTTTTCATTTTGACTAGAATCTTTAAATACTCTTACCAAAAATTTAAATTCTACATCCTTATATGGTTCAAGGTTAAATACCGTCTCATAATACCATTTGACATACATGTCATCATTAACATCAATATAGTCTTTTCCATCTTTAGCAACATATAGCTTTTTGTTTGTCTTTTGAATATCTACATTTTTATTATTGTTTTTTGTGCTTATTTTTATAGATGTATTTTCTATATTTTGACTAAATTTAAATGCATTATCATTTATATAAAAAGTACAGATTAATGGTATTGCTAGCACAAAGTAAGTAGCTATATTATTTATATGTTTTGCTTTTTCCATACTTTTAAATGACATATATGATAAAAATATTAAAAATATAGAACTTATTAATAATAAACCATTAAATTTGGGATGTACAAAACTGTTGATTTTTTTACTCTCTATTGCAAATAAAATTGCAATAGCAAGTGATAGTTCTATTAATCCTTGTATTAGCATTTCTAAATTGATTCTTTTAAACATTCAGTATACCACCTCCGACTGAAGAAAATATAACTAACGATACTATAGTCAGAAATAATATCATTTTAAATATGAACTTTTTATTGAATGTAGCTAACATCAAGGATACATTTGTAATATCTAACATAGGTCCCATTACTAAAAAAGCCAATATAGCATTACTTGGCATTAAATTATAAAAACTTCTAGCCACAAAAGCATTAGAATTGCTACATACAGATATAAAAAATGCAGCAAATATCATGCTCAAAACAGATAAATAATTAATTTGATTTAAACTTATAAATACATATTTGGGGACAAAAACCTGTATGGATGCAGATATAAATGCACCTATTACCACATAGAATCCTATTTTATATAATTCATTTTTTGTGTGAAGGCTTATTGCTTCTAATTTTCCTACATCACTCCTATAATTGTAACTAATGCTTGATTCAGTTAACGTATACTTGTTTATATAGTCTTTTACCACTTCTTCTTTATCTCTTGCAAGCAATATAGTAATTATCCCTGCAAATACAGCTATACAAATACCGAAACCAATTCTATAAAATACAAACATCGGTTGGTTAGGAAATGCATAATATGTTGATAATATTACTATTGGGTTGATTGCTGGAGCTGCTAATAGAAAAGTTATAGCAACGGGGATTGAATATCCCTTTTTAACTATAGAACTAGCTATAGGCACCATTGTGCAATCACAAACAGGGAAAAATAATCCTGCAAACATAGCAAATAACATAGATTTTACACTGGTTTTTTCAAATATTTTATCAAATTTCTCTTTCGGTATCAGCATCTGTATTAAACTTGATATTATTACTCCTAGTATTAAAAATGGTAATATTTGAATTAATATACTCAAAAATATAGCTAATATCCTTTCCACTTTGTTATTATAAAATTCATTAAAAAATACCTGACAAAACATAACAAAAAAGTTAATAAATATAAATCCCAAAGCAAATTTTATTATTTGCTTATCAGATAGACTAATATTATTATTTATTATTAAGTTTCTATCATGTTCATCAAATTCACTCTTTAAATAAATTTTAGATGATTTGTTTATAGATTTTAATTTTGCTTTAATTAATTCTAATTCTTTTCTATTTTCAACATTATCTTCATCAAATTTTGTGATTATTATATAGTCACTATTATGAACTTTATCCAAAATAATATTTTCCATATTTTTTATATAATTTTCAAAACTATTATAATCAATTGTATTTATTATATTTCTTATTTCATACCCTTTAGCTAATCTTCTTTTTAATAAATCTGATATCTCCCATACACCATTATATTCTATAATTACATAATCTGGATTGATATCATTTAATTTTTTATTGATAATGTCATCTTCTAATTGTCTTTTATTATTTATATTTATAACATTTATTTTATCTTTAAACAGATATTCCTCAAATCCCTCTTCACACTTTATTATTAATACTTTTTCTCTTTCTATATCCACTTCATTTAACAACATAGAGTTAATAAAAGATGTCTTTCCAGATTCAAAAAAACCAACAATTATATCAATATACTTTGTCATGTCCATCCTCGCTTTCTTTTTAAAATATATTGTAATTATATTATAATACTATTAATGCAAATAACTCTCAAGTTTATTTGATATTTATTACTTAAATTATTGCTTATTGTTAATAAATCTTAATTAATTCTTATTTTCTTCTTTAAGTAAACTTTAGAAATACATTGTATACTGTTATTAGGTTTATAAAGGAGATACTCATGACTAAAACAAAAATCAACATAATATCAGGTTTTTTAGGCGCTGGTAAAACTAGCTTTATAAAAAAAATTATCGACGAATCTAAAGATTTTAATAAAATAGCTATTATAGAAAATGAATTTGGTGAGGTAAGCATTGATGGACCTATACTTGAAGCTATTGGTGTAAATGTAAAAGAGATAAACGCTGGTTGTATATGTTGCTCTGTAGCAGGAAATTTTTCAAAAAGTCTTTTGGACATTAAAAAGAATTACGCACCAGAAAATATTCTTGTAGAACCCTCTGGTATTGCTAAATTATCAGATATTAAAGATATTTGTATGGAAAAAAAAGATCTGTTTGAATTTGGTATAATAGTTACAGTAGTAGATATTAGCAAATTTGATATGTATTTAAAAAATTTTGGCGAATTTTATGAAAATCAAATAAAAAACTCAAATACTATTGTTTTCAGTCGTTATCAAAAAGCTATTGAAAAAAAATTAGATATAGATAAAATTCTTGAAAAAATAAGAATTATAAACCCTAAATTAAATATTGTAAATAGTGAGTGGGATAACTTTGAGATTTCTTCCATACTTCCATGCAATAAATTGAGTATGTTTTCTCCTAATATACACACTCATTACCATGAACCTGGAGAGTCTTGCTCTTGCCATGAAAATCATGATCTTAATAGCGATTTTGAAAGTATAACACTAAATACAGATTTAGAAATGGATGAAAATAAACTCGAAAACATATTTAATGAAATAGAGAACTCTAGCGATTTAGGTAATTTATTAAGATCCAAGGGAAGTTTTAAATCTAATAATAAATCCCTAAGTTATGACTATAATTCTGGCGAACTAGAATTTAGATTTACAGACAAGAAAACAGAACACTATGTTATACTCATTGGTGAAAATTTAAATGAAGAAAAATTATCATCGATGTTTATATAAATAATTGCATTGCAGAACTATATGAGCAAAAAGCAATCACACAAAATAAAAAAAGTACTTACATTTAATTATTTCATTGTATCCCATACTGTATATGAATATTAAAGGTAAGTACTTTTTTGTTATGATAATAGTTATTAATATTATTTATTACTAATTAAACTTTTTTATTTTAAATAAGATATATTTGTTAACTCTAAGTTTGAGAATATTTACATATATTTCACTTATCTTTTTACTATCATAGATAGTATTAGTGTAAGCACTCCTAGGAGTACAATTGTTCCTCCTGGTTTTAAGCCAAAATAATATGATAAACTTAAACCTACTATTGTAAATATTATAGCTAATATTATTGATATTATTACCGTTAGTTTATAACTTTTTGTAAATCTCATAGCACATGCCACTGGTATTACCATTATTGATGATACAATTAGTGCACCTACAGTCCTAGATGCTATTGATACTGTCAAAGCTGTAAGTATGGTAAATACAAAATTTACTGCTCTTACAGGAACCCCAGACAACCTTGCTCCATTTTCGTCAAAGGCAATATGCATCAATTCCTTGTACAATAATATAAAAACAAGCATAACTATTATAGATAATGCTATTACTAAGTAAAGTTCAAAATCTGTAATAGCAACTATACTACCAAATAAAAAACTTGTAAATCCAGCTGAATTTGAAGTAAATCCAGATAGCACACCTGCTAGACCTACACCGGCAGACATTATTATAGCTATAGAAATTTCTGAGTACTTTGGAAACTTTTTTCTAATAAAGTCTATTCCAAAACCAGCAAAAACTGTTATTATTACGGCTCCCAAAACTGGATTTATTCCTAATAATAAACCTCCTGCTACACCCGCCAAAGATGTATGGGAAAGTGCATCACCAAGCATTGATAGTCTCTTTAATACAATTGTAACACCAATACAAGGAATAATAGCCGCCAGTAATATTCCAACCAAGAAGGCTTTTCTCATAAATTCATACTCTAACATCCTATAACCTCCTCAGAAAAATCATCTAATTCCAATATCTTTGTTGCATGACTTTTAATCTTTTTTATATCATGTGAAATCATAACAATACTAATATTCTTATTTTTGTGAAGATTGTCGAGTAAAGAGTATAGTGATTCTACCGACTTATGATCAATACCAGTAGTAGGTTCATCTAATATCAACAATTCTGGATTGTTTACTATAGCCTTTGCAATCATAACTCTTTGTTGTTGACCACCTGATAAATCCGAAAACTTACTTTTTTCATAGTCAAGCATATCCACTGTTTGAAGAGCTTTTTTTACCATTTCTTTATGTTTTACTTTTGAAAATTTAAATAAACCAATTTCTCTGTATAGATTCATCATAACAATTTCTCTAACCGTAGCAGGAAAATCAATACCTGTAGATAATCCGACCTGGGATACATATCCTATATTAGAGGTAAATTTTCCTATTGCAGGATTTTTTCCATACAACAAAATTTCCCCTTTGCTTGGTTTTAATATTCCCAACATAAGTTTAATGAGAGTACTTTTTCCACTACCATTTGATCCTATTATTCCTAAATAATCTCCACTATATATATCCAAATCTAAATTTTCTATTACATACTCTTTATCATATTTAAAATACATATTTTTAATTTCTATAAGTTTTTTCATTTATTTCCTCTCCAAAAATGCTATTTTATATAATTATAAATAATAGAGATAATTACAATCTTAAAATTATGATTATCTATATTATTTATCCTATACTTAACAAAATGTCTACCCATAAATTGGATAGACATTTTAATTAAGAAACTACATTAGCATTTATTATTTCAAAGCTTTTAATAATACATTTAGATTATTTTCCATTATAGAGAAATAATCTTCTCCCTTATCTAACTGGTCTTTTGTCAACCCTTCTAGCGGATTTAATACTTCTGTTTGAGCTCCTACTTCCTTTGCTATTGTCTTTGATACCTTTGGGCTCACTAGTTCTTCAAAAAATATATATTTAACATTATTTTCTTTTGCGAACTTTGTAATTTCAGCCATTCTTGATGCATCAGGCTCAGAATCCGGTGATAGGCCTTCAATTCCTATCTGCTTTAAACCATAAGCATTTGCTAAATAACCAAAAGCTTCATGAGATACTATTATATCCTTTTTCTGA
Organism: Peptostreptococcus equinus; assembly: GCF_027125355.1. Lineage (NCBI taxonomy): Bacteria > Bacillati > Bacillota > Clostridia > Peptostreptococcales > Peptostreptococcaceae > Peptostreptococcus > Peptostreptococcus equinus. The sequence goes on from NZ_CP114052.1 coordinate 1,959,359, forward strand.
GTTTTTGACAATTCAGTCTTAAATTTGTTGTCAAGCTTATCCATTTTTTCTGAATTCATTTTAAAATTTTCCTCGTAGTATGCCTTATTCTTAGGATCAGCCTTTATAAAAGCATCTTTAATATTCTTCATTTCTATTTTAGCATTTTGAGGATTTAGCCAAACATGAGGATCATATTCCCCATAATCATGTTCATGTTTGTCCTCATCTTTTTCATGATCATTGTGGTCCTTATCTCCTTTTTCATGATCATCTTTGTCTTTTGCATCGTCATGATCGTGATCATGATCTTCTTCAGATTTTAATAAACTTATCCCCTTTGAAGCTTCTACCTGCACTAATTTATTATTTTTAACATTATCAGATACTTTATCTGCCCATGCTTCCATTCCTGCACCGCTGTATATAAAGACATCTGATTCACCAATTTTAGCTAAATCTTGCGGACTTGGCTCCCAATCATGCGGCTCTGTACCAGCTGGCACGAGATTTTTGACTTCTATCTTATCCCCACCTATTTTTTTTGCAAAATCATACATTGGATAGAAGCTAGTATATACTTTTATCTTTTCACCGCTTTTGCGTGTATTCTTAACATCTCCTGACGTATTATTTGAGCTACATCCTGACAGAGCTATGGCTGATACTGTTAGTAGAGCTACTAATTTTTTTGAAATTTTTTTCATAACTGCTATTATACCTCCTATAAAAATGTATTTTAAAAATATCTTTAAATTAAATATTTTTCAAAATCGCTAATGAAAATGCATTTGCAAATGCATAACTTTTGCATTTTATTATGAGTATATTACCCTTAATAATTTTTGTCAAACAGTTTTTACTTACAAATACAATAATTTTAGGAAATATTTTTATACAAAAATATTTTGTTAAAATTATGTTATTTCTATCATATTATTTAATTAAATGTTATAATGAATATTATCATTCATGAAAATTTAAATTACGATAGGAAGTGATTTTTTGGAAAATAATTATTATAATAAACAGAAAGAGATATTCACAAAAGAAAATGCTAATTTATTAAAGTCAGCTAATCTTAAAACAACTAAAAAAAGACTATTTTTAATAGACTGCCTAAAAAAATCCGAAGGTCCATTAACCGCTGAAGAAATACATAGAAAATTAAGACAAGATATAAATATAAATTTGTCAACTGTATATAGAGCCTTAAGTTCCCTAACTGAAGCTAATATAATAATAAGACAGGTTTTATCTGATGGAAACAGTGTCTTTCAGTTAAATTCTGACCAACATAGACATATACTTACATGCAAAGATTGTGGTAAAATAACATATATAGATGTATGTCCTATTGATTCAGTACACAAAGAAATTGAAGATGCTACTGGATATGATATATTATCCCATAATCTTGAATTTATAGGAGTTTGTCCTGAATGCAAAAATAAAAAATAAAAATACGTTTTTTATGTTAGGGTTTTAAAATGCTGGGTATATTATTACCATAGCAATTTAATATAAAAATTATTAATACTTAATAAAACAAGGAGGAAATTATTATGAAAAAATATGTATGTGATGTATGTGGTTATGTTTATGATCCAGAGGTAGGAGATCCAGATTCAGGAATCAAACCAGGAACTGCTTTTGAAGATATTCCAGACGATTGGGAATGTCCAGACTGTGGTGTAACTAAGGAAGATTTCTCACCAGTAGAAGACTAATTAAGAATTCTTGAAGCTAGGGCTTAGCCCTAGCTTTTTTATTTAAATAAAAAGATGAAATTAATACACATATGCTTTATAATAATATTAATAAAGCAAGAGTGAAAGGAGATTATATGTTAAAGTACTGTTCTATAGGGAGTGGCAGTAGTGGAAATTGTCACTATGTAGGATATAAAAATACAAATATACTAATAGATGCTGGTCTGAGTGGTAAAAAGATTACTAATGGACTAAGTGATATTGATATAGATTCAAATAAATTAGATGGAATTTTCATTACACATGAACACTCAGATCATATAAAAGGAGTAGGTATACTTTCTAGAAAATTTGACCTTCCAATTTTTACAAACTATAATACATGGATGGCAATAAAGAATAAAATTGGCAAGGTAAATGAAGATAATGTTGTTATTTTTGAAAATGATAAAATTTATAGTGTTGGAGACATCGCTATAAAGCCATTTTCTATTAACCATGATGCTGCAGATCCAGTTGGTTTTAGTATTGTAAATGAAAAAGAACAAAAAATTTCTATAGCTACTGATATAGGTTTTGTCTCAGATGATATAAAGCAAAATATAATGGGTTCTGATCTCGTAATCTTAGAATCTAATTATGATAAAGAAATGTTATTGATGGGCTCTTATACTTATTCACTAAAAAAGAGAGTAATGTCTAATATAGGACACTTATCTAATGAAGATTCTGCAAAATTTCAAGCAGAACTAATAGAAAATGGGACAGAAAATATCCTGCTTGCTCACTTGAGTAGAGAGAATAATTTTCCTCAACTTGCATTTGAAACATCAAATCATATATTGTCAGAAAAAGGTATAAAAATAGGAAAAGATGTCAATCTAAATATTCTAATGAGAGATACAGTATCAAATATATTCGAGGTAAAAAAATAAATGCTAAAGATAAGTATAATTTCAGTAGGTAAGATAAAAGAAAAATATATCAAAATGGGCATTGACGAATTCACAAAGAGATTGTCAAAGTATTGTAAACTCGAGATAATAGAAATTCCAGATGAAAAAGCTCCAGAAAATCTGAGTTCTAGGGAAATGGAATTAATAAAAGACAAGGAAGCAAATGGTATAATTTCTAAAATAAAGGATAACTCATTTGTTATTTCACTTGCAATTGATGGTAAAAAAATGACTTCTGAGAATTTGGCTAAAAAAATAAATCAAATTTCCTTAAGTGGTCAAAGTCATATATATTTTATAATAGGTGGATCCTTAGGTCTCTCTGATATGGTTTTAAGTTCTTCCGATTTGAAACTTTCTTTTTCAGATATGACATTTCCACACCAATTGATGAGACTGATATTATTAGAACAAATATATAGAACTTTTAGAATAAATAATAAAGAGCCATATCACAAATAACATATTTGTCTATGGTTTTATATGTTAAAGGGGGGATATTTTTATGTTTTTCAGGTCAAAAACAAAAGAACTTTACAATGATATATTAGTCCCTAGTTTATTTTTAGATATGTACTTACCTATATGTACGGGTAATCAATTAAAGGTATACTTATTAGGTTATAGAGAAGCTTTATTTTTCAATGGTATTAACAACAGGAATATAGATAATAAAGAAATTTCAAAAATACTAAATATTTCTATAGATGAAGTCCTAGAAGCTTGGATATTTTGGGAGAGAATGGGTGTAATAAAAATACACGATAAAGACCAAAAAAATATAATTGAATTCATAGACTTAAAAACAGAGTATTTAAAAAGCCATAATAATGATGGTATTTCTGATGAAGATGATAACATAAATAAATCAAATGATATAGATTCGTCTATTGAAACCTACTCTTCTCAAAATTTAGTCAATATGTATGAAAACATAGAAGCTATTAGCGCAAGACCACTTACTCCTAATGAAAGACTTGATTTATTAAATGCTATAGAAAAATACAATATAGATTCTCAACTTGTTGTACACGCTTTTGAAAGTGTTGCTCGTGAAACTGGTAGAATTAAGTCTATAAAATATATTATAGCTATTTTAAAATCTTGGTTTGATAATTCTATCAAGACTAAAGAAGATTTAATGATATATGAAAAAAATAGATCAGAAAAAAATGATATATATAGAGTTATATTCTCAAATTTAGGATTTAATAGAATGCCTACAAGCTATGAAAAAGAGACTATAGACACATGGTTCGAAGATTATCATATGAGTATGGAAATGGTAATGAAGGCTTGTTCAAAATCTATAAATACACCAAATCCTAATATAAAATATTTAGATAAGATAATTTCTAACTGGTATAATTCTGGAATTAGAACTTTAGAGGATGTAGAAAAAGAAGATATTGCTTATGCAAAGAAAAAGGCTGAAAAAACTCAATATAAAGCAAATCCATCTAAATCTTCTTCCTCCCAGAAAAGAACTAAATTCCACAATTTTAAGCCTAGCCTAACAGGAAAATATTCAAATGAAGAACTAAATAATCTTATTAAAAATCTAAATAAAAAATAGTAGGTGATATTATGAATGCTGAAAAAATACGTGATATTATGCTGGAATATCAGCATAGACAAGACTATAACAAAGAAATATTAGAAAATAAAATAAAGGAAATACATGAAAAAATACCTCAGATAAAATTAATTGATCAAAATATTAATAGACTTGGACTAGACATTACTCGTTCTATAATTATGGACAAATCAGAAGAAGAAATAAAACATCTTGAAGAGCAACAAGCTGCTTACATAGATGAAAAAACATTAACGCTACTTAAAAATGGCATTGATCCCTCTTATTTAGAAATGGACTATTCATGCAATTCTTGTAAGGATACTGGTTTTTTAGAAAATGGTGAGAAATGTAATTGTTTAATACAAAGATTGCTTAATGATTCCTACAAAATGTCTAATCTAGGAGAGTTATTGAAGGAAGATAATTTTAATAATTTTTCTTTTGACATATATTCAGACAAAATAGAAGAACATATGGAAGTATCTCCTAGAGAAAATATGAAAGATATCATGTTCAATGTGGATAATTTTATCTATAACTTTGATGAATATCCAGTAAATCAAAAAAATAATTTAGTATTTTGGGGATCACCTGGTATTGGAAAAACTTTTATGTGTAGTTGTATAGCTGAAACTATATTAAATATGGGTTATACAGTTATTTATCAGACCGCCTTTAACTTAATGGATATAATCAACAAATATAAATTTAAAACTGAATCATTTTCTGATATAGACGAAGAAAATTTTAATAATCTATTTGAATCTGATTTATTGATAATAGATGACTTAGGAACTGAAATGGTAAATTCATTCACAGTATCAGAGTTATTTAATATAATTAATTCTAGATTAAACTCCAAAAAGAAAACCATAATTTCTACCAATCTAGATATGGCATCTATTGGCGAAATTTATTCAGATAGGATTTTATCAAGATTAGTTGGTAATTTCAGATTTTTCGAATTTTATGGCGACGACTTAAGATTCAGATAATTTTTATACACACACTTATCAACAGTATTTGTGGATAAACTTGTGGATTATGTGAATAATGAAAACTGCTAAAATCAAGTTATTAACATATTATTAAAGAGTTATCCACAGATTTCTGTTGAAAAGAACATATTTTCTGTTGATAACTCTTTTTTTTGCTACCATTTTTGAATAATATTCATTAATTTGGTTCATAATATATACTTATAATTTTTTTAATTATATAATATGTATTATATAAAATAATAAGTAATTTTCTATTTCTAATTAAATCTATATATTGATTATTTAATTTATTTCTTTTATCTTATCAACGAACTTTTGTATACTTCCCAACCAAACTAATTCCACATCACAAAGCTCTCCGTGTCTATTTTTTGCTATCTTTATATCTGCTAAATTTTTCTTTTTAGTTTCAATCTTAGTATAATATTCGTCCCTATATATAAACATTACTATATCAGCATCCTGTTCTATCGCTCCTGAATCTCTAAGGTCAGATAACTTTGGTACATGGTCTTTACCACTTTCAGTATTTCTAGATAACTGAGAAAGTGCAACTACTGGACAATCCATTTCTTTTGCCAGTATCTTCATAGCTCTAGATATCTTTGCAACTTCTTGTTGCCTACTTTCAGCTCTTCCATCAGCCTCCATAAGCTGTAAATAATCTATCATTATCATATCCAAACCAGAATCCATTTTAAGTTTTCTACACTTGGATCTAATTTCGGACATCTTTATACCTGGAGTATCATCAATAAATATCTTTGATCTAGACAAAATCTTCATAGCCTCTGCTATTTTTTTCCACTCATTATCTGCTATTTTACCTTTAGATATATCTGAAATCCCAACTGTAGACAGTGACGATATCAGTCTTTGTACCAACTGCTCTTTTGACATCTCTAAACTAAATACAGCTACACTAGCCTTTGATTTTATGGCCGCATTAGCAACTAAGTTTAATGCAAATGCTGTCTTGCCCATACCAGGCCTAGCTGCAATTAATATAAGGTCACTCTTATGTAATCCACCTAATTTCTTGTTCAAATCTGCAAATCCAGTGTCTAATCCAGTGATATCACTGCCACTGCTATAAACCTCTTCTAGAGTTCTATAAACATCATCTAAAACATCACCTACGACCTTAAAATCTGATTTATTTCTTTCCTGAGATATCTCAAATATTTTCTTCTCAGCTATATTTAAAATATCTTCTATACTATCTTCTCCCTGAAAACTACTATTTATTATTTGATTAGATGCAGATATCAATTGTCTTAAAACTGATTTTTGCTTTACAATCTCTGCATACGTTTTTGCATTTGAAGATGTAGGAGTAATTGAAGTTGTGCTAGTTAGGTAATTTATACCACCTATTTTATCCAAATATCCCTTATTTCTTAATTTTTCGGATACTGTAACAATATCTATAGGATTATTCTCTTTTTCTAATTCTACCATAGCATCAAATATTACTTTATGAGAATCCATATAAAAATCGTCTCTGTCCATAAATTCTTTTACGGTAAATAAAGCATCCTCATCCATTAATATAGAACCTATTATACACTGCTCTGACTCTAAGCTATGTGGTGGAACTTTTATAATTTCAGCCATATTTTCACCCCTTTAAATTAAAGAATAGGCGAGGTAAAAACCTCGCCCAATATTAGTTTTGTTCTTTAACATCAACCCTAATCTTAGTAGTTACCTTTTGATGTATTTTTATTTCTACAAATCTTGAACCCAATGTTCTGATTGGTTCATCTAAAAGTATCTTTCTCTTATCTACTTCTACTTTCTTTTGTTTTTTTAGCTGTTCTGCTATTTCTTTAGAAGTTATAGAACCAAATAACCTTCCACCTTCTCCAGACTTAGCAAATATTTCTATATTTATATCTTCCATTTGCTTACCCAATAATACAGCTTCTTCATACTCTATCTGTTCTTTTCTTTCCTTAGATTTATTTTTTTCATCTAGTTCTTTTATATTAGAATTTGTAGCCTCTACAGCATTACCTTTCTTTATTAAGAAGTTTCTAGCATAACCATCGCTAACTTCCTTTATTTCTCCTTTTTTACCAGTTCCCTTTACATCTTTTAATAATATAACTTTCATCTATTTTTTCTCCTCTTCAATGTAGTTTTCTATTATTTCTTTAACCATATTATATGCATCATCAATATCTATATTTTTAAGTTGGGCACCAGCGATATCCATATGACCGCCACCGCCTATTTTTTCCATCATTATATGTACATTTATGTCCCCAAGAGATCTAGCACTTACAAATATAGTATCTCCCTTTTTTCCCAAAACAAAAGAAGCCTTTATATTTTTTATATTTAATAGCTCATCTGCTGCCTTTGCAATTACTATATTTACATTGTCAATTTCTTCATAAGAATAAGATATACAAATTGTCTGATCAATAATCTCTGTTCTCTTTATTATATCTGCCTTTACCAAGAAATCTTCAGCATAAGAATTAAAAAATTGCTTTACTAATATTGTATCTGCACCCATATTTCTTAGGAATGACGCTGCCTCAAAAGTTCTAACACCTGTCTTAAACTCAAAGTTCTTTGTATCCAGATATATACCACCCAGTAAACCTTCAGCTGTTAGTTTATTTATCTTCATATCACTATCATTGTCAGTATACTGTATAAGTTCAGTTACCATTTCACAAGTAGATGATACATATATAGCATGGAATAATAATACCGTATCGTTAATATAATCTACTCCTCTTCTATGGTGATCTATTACTACCACCCTATCAGATAAGTCTAACAATCCTTCATATTCGGTATAAGCAGGTCTATGTGTATCAACCACTATTACTAGAGTATCTCTATCACAGATTCTCTCAGCCTTTTCATGATCAACAAACATATTTTCATAATATGGATTTTCTTTTAGTCTATTTATAAATATTTCTACAGACTCTCCAATATTTTCCAATACCACATTTGCTTCTTTTCCATAATTTTTACATAAATCATATACACCTACTGCAGCGCCCATAGCATCCATATCTGGATATTTATGACCCATAATAAGTATTTTTTCACTTTGATTAATAAGCTCTTTTAATGCTAGTCCAATCAATCTAGATTTGACCTTTGTCTTTCTTTCAAATCCTTTTGACTTACCTCCATAAAAATTAAAACCTTTTTTATTTTTTATAGCAGCCTGGTCTCCACCTCTACCTAAAGCCATATCAAGAGCTCCAGATGCAAAGTCACCAGTTTCCTCTATTGTGTCTCCATCATATCCACCACCTATACTAAATGTTATTGGTAGCTTATTTCCATATTCTATTTCTTTAGCCTTATCTAATATAGAGAACTTAGTATTTTCAAGCTCTAGTACACTCTTTCTTCTCATAAAAAGAATATACTTGTCTGTAGCTATTTTTTCCACCAATGACCCAGTCTGATCTCCTAAGTTAGCTATCAATGTTTCTATTTCCATGGCTAGCAAAGGTCTCTTTTCTTCTGGTGTACTCTTAAGAACTTCTTCATAACCATCTATTTCTACTATTAATACTGCCTCTTTAGTATCATCACAATCTTGTCTAGCCTTTATAAGTTCAGTTTGATCAATCCAATACATTATTACTCTATAATCTGCACTTCCATCAGATTCGTCATCCATTTTTGTAAATGAATATTTAAGAAGATATCTTCTTCCTTTAAATTCAAAATCTTCCTCAATTACTTTATTTTCATCTAGAACTTTTCTCAGAGTAATATTACCTATTAAATTTTCAATATTAAGACCTACAGAGCTTGTATTATCTTCAATTCCAACCATTCTATTAAAAGATTTATTTGCCCATGTTATTTCACCATTCAACTCTAAAAAACAAAGAGGCAATGGTACGCTTAACAGAGTTTTTCTAGTTAGTTTATTACAGTTAAGCGATAAATTTTGTATTTTATCTTTTAAAATTTCTTCATCAGACTTTTTCTTCTTTATAATTAAAAATACCATTAGTATACATAAAATAATTCCTATAATACCAACGTTATTTTTACTATAAAGAGCATAAACACTGAATAAGAACACGGCTAAAATACATAAGTAATCTCCGTAGTAAAGTATATTCTTGTTTTTGTCTTTGTTATTCATTAAGTCCTCCAACTATTTATCTACAGATAACCATCTATCCCTATAACCCATTGTATTGTCCAACATACCAATAATAGCTAGACCAGGAGCTATACCCATAAATAAAATTATCAAAATAAAAAGTATCCAATTTACAGCTTTTTTTGTTTGAGACCAGTTTTTTACTATATAAATAAATAAAGAAATACCTTGTAGTAAAAATAGTATGCTCATTACTGCTATATAATTACCAATTATAAATTCAGTATTTATTTCTTTATTGTAATATCCTACAAAAAATAATATCAAAATTGAAATAAATAAAACATATACTGGTTTTCCTGGTAGAACAAAGTTGTCTACTCCTATATGTTCAATTTTATTTGAATATACATAATTTGATAGTCGAATTGCGACAAAGTAGCAAATTATTGAATATAATACAGCTTTAGCAAATATAAGAACTGCAAATATAGATCCTATATTTGATACTTTACCCAATACACCAGTATCTTCAATCCTTTTTAAGTCTTGTGGACTCAAATTTTGTCTGTATATCGCAACGACTTTGTCAAGAATGCCCTGTAAGTTTTTTATAATATCATTATCAAAAATATATTTCATAACAATATAATATAATGCTATACCTACAGCAAATACTAATATTGATAATAAAAATGTAGATATTGAAGCATATTGATTCTGCTTTACTTTTATCTTTTTAGATTCTTTTTCTTTTATTATATATATCTTTCTAATTCTTGAACCATTTATTATTATTCCACACAATAAACTTGGTATATAATATATCAAGGCTATTTTAATAGCCGCAATTTCTCCTCCCAACAGATATGTAATTGCTACACCCAACACAGTAAATGATATTGATATTAGAATATGAGCCTGTATACTCACAATCATCAATACTAATGAGGCTAAAATTGATAAAAAATATATTTTTTCACCTATAAAAAATGTTAATATTGAAAAAACTACAAATAATATAAGCGTAATTATATTTTTTCTAAATAATATACTTTCTTTAATTTCCAAAAAGCTACCACCTCCTAAATTTACATTATATTTTATTATATCATTTTTTAATAGTAATGTAAATTTAAGCACACAAGTTGTACTCAACTATTCTCAATAATTTCAAGTATCTGATTAAAAGTTTTGGAAATAATCATATAATATATCTTATTTTTCTTAAATGTATAAAAAAAGTAACTGAATTATAAAATTCAGTTACTTATATTCCAAAGATTTATAAATATATAAAGGGGTGAATTTTATATATTAATCTAAGTTTAATTTTTTATCTAATATATATACTGTTCCAATAAAGAACACTATTGATAATACTATTTCATAGATATTGTAGAATATTATTTTTTTTGTAATAGATTCTATCAACAAAATAGCACTTGTATTACTGCTATTTTCAATGAATGAATTTCCAAATAACATCTGTGACGACATTGATATTATATATGCTGTTACAAAATAGAATATTATTGAAAATATATTCTTGTGTTTCTTAAGCTTTCCTATTTGTCCAAAAGAAAGAGCTAAATATATAAGCATTACACTTGAGAATGATGATATTAATGTATAAATAATAATATTAATGGCTAATGAGAAAGTCATATATTTGGCTACTTGGTCAAGTACCTTTATAAGCCCTTCCATATTTCCTTCATTTAAAAACAATCCAATACAAAAACAAGCTAATAGAACTACCAATGTGGTAAATATAGAAAAGAATACTATTGTAAAGGCTTTTGATAATACTATTGTGCTTGTCTTAGCTGGTACTGTAAACATCAAATAACCTTCATCACTCAATAAAGACTTATTGAATCTAGTAATTGTGAATACCAATACCATTATAAATGTTGTTACTATTACTACTACAAAGAAAAACATTGCCGTTCCTGATAATACACTGTCTACATTTTTGATAGTGGTAGCTAAAAGTATTGATGCTATAATCATTAATAAGTAAGCTATTGAAAAAGTTTTAAATAATGACTTAAATTCGTATTTCATTAATTTTCCTAACATCTGTATTCCTCCCTAAATATTGAATCTATTGATTTTCCATATTTTTCTCTTAATTTATCTGTCTCTTCTTGAAGTAATATTTTTCCATCATTTATAAATATAACTTCATCACATATAGTTTCTATGTCACTTATAAGGTGAGTAACTATCAGTAAACTAGAATCCTGAGGTAGATTAGTAAGTATAGTCTTCATAATATATGTTCTCGCAGCTGGATCAACACCTGCTATAGGTTCATCTAAAATATAAAGATCTGCATTTCTCGACATTACTAAAATTAATTGTACTTTTTCCTTTGTTCCTTTAGATAATATTTTTAATTTTGAATCTAATTTTATATTCATATCGCTAAACATATTCTCTGCCTTAAACCTATCAAAATCCTCATAAAAATCTTCAAAGAAATCGATAAGATCTTTTACCTTCATCCAACTATTTAAATAGGTTCTTTCTGGCAAATAAGATATTTTTTTCTTAGTTTCTACTCCTATGGAATATCCATCTACTAATATTTGCCCAGAATCTATTGTAGTAAGTCCATTAATCATTTTAACAAGTGTAGATTTACCACAACCATTTGGTCCCAGAAAGGCAACTATTTTTCCCTTATCTATTGAAAAATCCATTCCATTTAAAACATTATTTTTGTCGTATGACTTGTAAACATCATTTACTACTAGTATTGAATCTTTGCATAAATCCTTATTAGTCATTTGAAATACCTCCATCTATTAATTCTATGAATATTTCTTTGATTTCCATTTTCTTGAATCCCATTTTCTCTAAAGTTTTTATAGTTTTTTCTAACTCTTCAATTACCATCTTGTTTCTTAATTTTTTAATCAATGTAACATCCTCCGTAACGAATCTTCCCTTGGTTCTTTGTGAATGTAATAGACCTTGATTTTCTAATTCACCTAAAGCTCTTTGTATTGTATTTGGGTTAATTTCAAATTCTGCTGCTAAAGTTCTTACGGGTTCTAATTGTTGTCCCGGTTCATAATGTCCTGATATTATTTTTGTTTTTATAATATCTATAATCTGTATATATAGCGGAACATTATTATCAAAATTGTATTGCATAATATAATCCTCCTTTTGTATAATTGTATTGCTGTGTTACTTCTTTAATACAATTATACAAAAGCGGATATATAATGTCAACAATAAATTTTATATATAGTAAAAAAATCACGTTTTTTTATCACGTGATTTTTTTACTATATATAAGCTTTATTGATTCTATTAGTTGCTTAACCTATATTACAAAATTATAAATTTACTTTCTTGGCTAAAATATTTCCTAATATACCACCTATAGCGAGAAACACCAAGAATATCCATCCAGACAAAGAAAAATTGGCAATAGGTGTATATAAGGCTCCTACATTGCATCCATTAGATAACCTTGTACCAAATCCCATAGAAAATCCGCCTAATACATAGAATAGTGCTTCTTTTGAATTTATCTTTAGTTCAGAATAAAAAGTCTGCTTAAATATTCCCGCTGTTAGTAAATACATTGCTGTTCCCACAACAATTCCAAAATTCTGTACATTTATAGGATGTGAGAAAAATGGCATAGAAAAAGCTACATCAGGCATCAAAGTAAAATTAGATAGTGACTTTGAACTTACACCAAATAACATTAAGAATTTACCAAACCATAAACCATATGGAGTAGAGGCCCCCCAACCGGCCTTTGTAACACCCATTAAGATTGTAAATATTACCGCTATAATTATAGCTGCAGTTTTTAGAGTCCATGAACGTACAAAAATTCTCTTATACATCTCTTCTGAAAATATACTGTGTTTTACTGTATCAAATTCACCAATATTATTTTCTACTAGCTGCATTTCTTCACTGGCATGCCCAAAATAAGTATTATTTTTCTTTCTATTACTTTCATATTTATAAGATATATATACTACTAAAAAGCAAAAACATCCTGTCAAAATCATAGCTCCCAAATAACCTTCCAAGCCATCAAACTTAAATAAATCAGGTAGGTATATTCCTCCATATCCTATCTTTGTTCCTGTGGGTGAAGATATTATGGATTTATTTACCCACGCTTGGCTATTTTGTATAGGAAAACCTATAAATACTCCAAAACAGAAGAAAATCAAAGTTATAATAGCTCTAGGTAGACCTGTAACTAAGTCTGTAAGCACGCCTGAAGCACAACATGATGAAAATGCCATTCCAAATCCAAATAGTATACCACCCAACAACAATCCAGTATTTATAGGATTTATCCAAAGATCAAATTTACTTGGATCATGTTTAAATAAAACTGCCGTACTCATTAAAGCAGTTATGAAAAACATAAACATCATAGTTCTAAGTAGCCTAGTAGATCCTGTTCTAAAAGACCTATTTATAGATCCTGCAAAACCACTATAACCTCTAGTCAATGTATATCCAAGACCTATACCAATGACCAATCTAAAAAATAATATATCACTTTCCAAATAGAATCTTCCAAATACTAAACTAAGTAGTATTAAAATAAACCCTATTATTCTTTCTCTTTTGTTCATTTTTCCTCCTATTTTTACTCAAAATTATATCCTGTCAGTATAGATTTTCTATCACTAGTCATATCATTAAAGTATTCATAATAGCTAAGTGCTAAAAATGATCCTTGTATATTCACTATATTATAAAAACCATATCCTTTTAGAGCCTGTATTACATAATAACTATTCCAAGATGTCCTACAGTGAACGTATACAGTCTTATCTCTAGGTATTTCTTCTATCCTATTTCTTATCTCTTCAATTGGAATATTCTTTGCACCTATAATATGAGATTTTTCGTAAGCATCCCTTCCTCTAACATCTATTATGTATTCACCATTTTCTACTAAATCCCTAACCTTTGTATGTGAAATTTGTTTGTATTCGCCATTTAAATAATTAAGTCCTGCCAAAGCCGCAAAATTTACAGCATCCTTTGCAGTAGAAAATGCGGGTGCATAGCAAAGTTCTAATTCTTTCATATCTTCCAACTTGGCATTCATAGATATTAAGGTTGCTATCACATTTACTCTTTGAATTACATTACCTTTACCTATTGCCTGAGAACCCAATATCTTACCACTTGGATATTGATATATTACCTTTAAATGTATAGGATTTGCATCTGGCATAAGACCAACTTTATCATTTGGCATTACAAAAGATGTTCTATAATCAATATTATTTTTAATACACTGACTTTCATTTAATCCTGTAGAAGCCGCATTCATATCAAACAACCTAATACATGATGAACCTATTACACCAGTATTTGATATACTTTTCCCAAATAATGCGTCCGCGACATTTCTAGCCTGCTTTTGAGCAGGACCTGCTAGAGCAAGTTTCATTTTTTCATTTGTAATTGAATTAAATGTTTCTATGCAATCACCTATTGCATATACGTCTTGTAGATTGGTCATATAATTATGATTCACTAATATAGCTCCTGTTTGTCCGGTTTTTATACCAGATTTTATAGCAAAATCAATACTTGGTTTTACACCTATAGCAAGAATTACTGCCTGAGCTTCTATCACTTTACCGCTTTTTAAAAGTATACTTGAATCATTAATTTCAACTAGTGAATCCGATAAAATAAGTTTTATACCATTATCATATAGTTCTTTATGGAGCATCTGTATCATATCATAGTCAAAATTGTTTAATATTTGGTTTGATGCCTCAACTAAACTTATATTTTTACCTGATTTTCTCATACATTCTGCAACTTCAACTCCTATAAATCCACCACCTATTACAGCCACATCTTTTACATTTTTTTTATTTAAATACTCATCAATCATTCTAATATCATTTACATTTTTAACTGTAAAAACATTATTGCTATCTACATTTTTTATTGAAGAAGGCTTAATAGCGTGCGCTCCCGGAGATAATATTAAATAGTCATATGTATCTTCAAACTCCTTCATAGTAAGCAAATTTCTTACTATTATTTTATGTTGATCTGCCTTAATTTCTATTACTTCATGATTTGTTAAAGCATCCAAATTAAATGTTTCTTTAAAAGATTGTGGATTATGTAAAATTAAATCATCTGTATTTTTAATTTCCCCACTGAAAAAATTAGGTAAACAGCAGTTCGAAAAAGAAATATCCGGTCCTTTATCATAAATCTGTATGTCTGCATTTTCATCCAAACGTCTAATTCTAGCTGCAGCAGATGCTCCTCCAGCTACACCACCTATTACTATATATCTTTTTTTCATAGCACACTCCCTTTCTACGTTTTTAAACATGTGAACATTATAAATTAAAAAATATTAATTTTCAATATCAATTATTAAATTTCACTTAAAATATTCTATTTATATTAGTTTTTAGTTTTTTTATTATATAAAATAAATGTTTTATATAACTTATTTGAAAAATAATATATCCCAAAATTAGTAAACAAAAAAATCGCTGCATAATATGCAGCGATTTGTTATGTTTACTAATTTAGATATTATTCTACTGTGTATGGTAATAAAGCTACGTTTCTAGCAAGCTTTATAGCCTTTGTAAGCTCTCTCTGGTGCTTTGCACAAACGCCAGTTATTCTTCTAGGAAGTATTTTACCTCTTTCAGTAACATACTTTTCTAGTCTCTGATAGTTCTTGTAATCTATAACTATATTTTTATCAGCACAGAACTGACAAACTCTTTTCTTCTTACGTCTTTTCTTGTTTATCATTACTTAGTTTCTCCTCTCCATTAGATTAAAATGGTACGTCATCGTCATCTACGGCAGAAAACTCTGATGGGCTCACTACACCGCTTGGTTCAAACTTTGGAGCTTCATAATTTGAATCCCCTGTATTTGGCATAGCAGCGGGAGCTGTTCCCTTGCTTTCAAGAGCCTGTATATTACGACCTGATACCTTAGTGAAGTTTCTTTTTTCTCCATTAGGAGTTTCATATCTATCTACTCTGATAGAACCTTGAACACCCACTAATCTTCCTTTTGTAATATAGTTTGCACAAAATTCAGCTGGCTTACCCATTATCTCAACTGGTATAAAATCAGTTGTTGTAGAGCCATCTCTATTTTTATATTCTCTATCAATAGCTAATGTAAAAGTAGCCACTGGTGTACCAGAACCTGGAATATATCTTAATTCTGGATCTTTAGTTAATCTTCCAACTAATACAACATTATTCATATTAACACCACCTATTATTTTTCTTCTTGCGCAACTATGACATGTCTTATTACATCTTCACTTATCTTTAATCTTCTGTCTAATTCTTTTGGTAATTCAACAGTTGCCTTGAAGTTTACTAGTGTATAAACACCATCTCTAAACTTCTGGATTGGATAAGCTAATTTTCTACTTCCCCAAACATCTACTTCACCAACTTCACCGTTAGCTTCAGTTATTATGTTCTTGATTGAGTTTAGTACAGCTTCTCTAGCTTCATCATCTAGAGTTGGCTTTACTATATAAAGTACTTCATAAGCTTTCATTCATTTCACCTCCCTTTGGACTATACGGCTCCGATCCTACTCGGAGCAGAGACAAGAATTTCAAATTCTCATACCAAAATATTTTACTACAAAAGATGTAATAAGTCAATAGTTTGCACTTTTATTGTATTATATTATTCTACCTATTATAAAAAATACCCATATTAGGATTTTCTACTTATCCTAATATAGGCATTTATTTTTCTTGTTCAACTATTTAAATCAAAATATTTTTTCTATCAATCCACTCCTGCATTTCTTCAGGAGAAGCCTCGTTTAATATCCTATCTATCTGCTTGAGCAATCTATCCTTATCCGGTGGTACTATCCCCTTTATATACATTGTATTTGAATTATGCGCTGATGATATTAAAGCTGTTTTTTCTGGATTTAAATTCTCTATTATCTGCCTAAGTTCTATTAATCTGTCATATTCACTAGCCTCTTCATATTCACCGTCTCTACACATCTGCCAAAGCTCTGTACCAGGAACTAGCGTTACCGACATAGGAAAAATTCCTCTAGCATTTACCTTACTAAGCATCTGACCAGTAAGTTTTCCATTTTCTATAGCCTTATCTACACCTTTTCCCATAAGTCCTGTTAGAACCATAGCATAATAGTTGTATTCAAATTTATCCAACCTTTTCATTTCTCTTATAGCTTCATCTACAGTATTTCCCTTATTTATAAATTCCAAAGCCTCTTGATTTCCACTTTCTATTCCTAGATAAAGATCATTATATCCAGCATTTTTTAATATTTTTAACTCTTCATCAGTTTTTCTCTCTATGTCCTTTATTGAAGAATATGTTGTAATAACATTAACCCAAGGCAGGTATTTATGTATCATTTCTGCTATTTTTAATAATCTATCTGTTTGCATTACAAAAGGATTTCCATTTAATAAAAAAACTCTGTCCGTAGACCTATAATAAGGTGTTTTACTTGCTTCTATTATATCTTTTTCTACCTGCTCCAAAGTTTCCATCTTGAAATTAGTATATCTATACATACCGCAAAATCTACACTTATTATGAGTACATCCACTGGTTACTTGAAGTAATATTGATCTATATTCTTTTGGTGGTCTATATATTTGTGCATCGTATTTCATATCTAGTATCCCCTTTCATGTCTTCTATACGCTTAGTATAACAAATTTAAAACATTTTATCGACAATGTAATCTAAATAATATTATATAAGTAAAAACGTAGTAGTTCTATAAGAACTACTACGTAAAAATTTATTTCACAAATTTTTAATTATTTATTTAGCATCAGCTATTGCTTCTTTTATAGCTTCACCAAGAGACTTGATACCTTCAATAATCTTTTCATCTGGCATACAAGAATAATTCATTCTGAATGTATTTTCTCCACCGCCGTTTGGGAAGAATGGTGCTCCTGGAACGAAGGCAACATTACGTGGAAGAGCTTTTTCTTTCTGTAATTCAGTAGCATTGATGTTTTCTGGTAATATTACCCAAGTAAATAGACCACCGTTTGGATAAGTCCAAGTTACACCTTCTGGGAAATATTCTTTCATAGCATCCATCATTACAGTTCTTCTGTGTCCATATACTTCTCTTATTTTCTTAACATGCGCATCTACATCATACATATCGAAGAATTTAGCCATTTCCATCTGAGATATAGTAGAAGCCTGTAAATCTGCTCCCTGCTTAATTACATTGAATTTCTGAAGTATTTCTGGAGAAGCTGCCAAGTATCCTAGTCTATATCCTGGGCAAAGTATCTTAGAAAGTGTTCCTAAGAACATTACAAGTCCCTTAGTATCCATAGACTTTAATGATGGTAAAAATTCACCTTCAAATCTTAATTCACCATATGGATTATCTTCTGCTACTGGTATTTCATATTTATTTATGATTTCCATAAATTTCTTTCTTCTTTCTAGAGGCCAAGTTCTACCACTTGGATTTTGGAAATCCGGAATAACATATATGAATTTAACATTTTCATTTTCAGCTAATATTTTTTCTAGTTCTTCCATTATCATACCGTCTTCATCAGTTGGAACGTCGATGAATTTTGGCTGATATGCCTTAAATGCATTTAAGGCTCCTAGGTAAGATGGACTTTCGCAAAGAACTATATCATCCTTATCTAAGAATACCTTTCCTAAAAAGTCAAGTATCTGCTGAGATCCATTAGTTATTAATAAATCATCAGCTGTTACATTAGTGTTTAACTTATCATTCATTCTCTTAGCTAAATGAGCTCTAAGATTTGGATCTCCTTCAGTTGTTGAATACTGCATAGCTGCTTGTCCTTTTTCTTCTAAAACAGCTTTTGATACTTCTATCATTTCCTTAACTGGGAAAAGTTCTGGAGCTGGTAAACCACCAGCAAATGATATAACTTCTGGTTTCTGAGTAAGTTTTAGAAGTTCACGTATAGCTGAACCTTCTAAATGTTCAGTTCTTTCTGCAAATTTAATTGCCATTTTAAAGCACCTCCATTAATTAAAAACAAAATATTATTTATATTAATCCGAATATTGGGGATTCGAATTATTCACATTATTTATTTAATAATTTCTTAATTCTTTTTTCTGCTGTTTCTCTATCCAACATAATTATTCTATTGCACTTATTACACTTAAATTTTACATCTGCACCCGTTCTAGTGATAGTAAATTCATCACAACCGCACGGATGAACTTTTTTAAGTTGAACAATATCTCCAATATTTAAATCCATTGGTATTTGTCCTCCTAGTCTTCAATCTTTATAGCTTTTCTATTTTCTTGGTCATCTCTAACTATCTTAAATATACCTCTTCTTTCAAGAGAATTTTCTTTCATTATTTTGTTTATCTGATCAATCTGGCTTATATCAAATTTAATAGATAAACCACAACTCGCAGCTATCTCTCTTGGGGTTGGCATAGTGGTAATAGTTATACCATTTTTCTCCAATAACTTTTCTGTTCTAATAGCATGATGAGTAGAATTGAAAGACACTACATAAAAATTATCCATAGTTTCTCCTATCCTAATGTTATTACTTTTGAACAATCGTTCATTTTTTCTATTATTGTATACATGTTAGTTATTGAACCTACTTTTAAGGCTTGTTTTAATTCATAATAATCTAAACATGTACCACAAGAAAGGATTTCTACTCCCTTTTCCTCTAAAATCTTAATATTCTCTACTGTAGCATTATTTATAGTGGTAAGTTCAACACCACCATTTAGGAATAATATTGATTTTGGTAATGGATTTGTTTCAGTCAATGCAAATAAATATGATTTTATTAATACATGACCTAATTCTTCATTACCATTTCCTAATTTGTTGCTCATTATTGCAACTATATATGAATTATCAGAGGAAATATCACATTTGATGTCCTCATCCTTAATATCTATTTTAGTATCTTTAGATTTTGTGATTTTTATTGTTACATCCATTCCATTTTCGCTAATTATTTCAGCTTGGCAATTTATTGATTTAGCAAACTTGATAACATTTTCCTTTGGAGCAAGATCATCCACTCTTACTTCAACAACACCCTCATCTATTGACTCTAAAGCTTTTTTCGTATTAATTACTGGTAAAGGACAAGCTTGCCCTCTAGCATCTACCTTTATACTCATAATCACACCTCCAAAATTTTAGGAACATTACAAATATATAATAACATATTATTAATAATATTAATATATAAGTTTGTATAATTTTTTTTATTCCTATATATTTTTGTCTTATTTTTGAATGCGAAGAGTAACATATATTATATATACTCTTCATAAAATTATGCTATAATAAAAATATATATTAAATATTAAAGGAGGTTGTAAATATGATAAATAGAAAATTATTTAAAGTACTATTATATGTTGGTATATTGTCAATTTCAACTATGGGACTAAGTGCATGTACAAGCTCAAAAGAAAGCTCTAGTAAAAATGAACAAACACAGAACCAAGAAAGTACAAATAAAGATAGTAAAAAAGATGAAGAAAAATCTTCATCGGATATAGATACAAGCAGTGCTACAAAAAAAGAAGATAATGCTTATAAAGAAAATAAAGAAGATACAAAGTCTATTTCTAAAAAAACATCGATAATATATTATACTATTGATAAAAATGCAGAAAATCTAATAGAAAAAAGAATGTCAGTTGATGAAGTAAGCGTTGGTAATATTACAAGAGCAATGATAAAAGAAGGTGTTTTACAAAAAGGAACAGATGTAAACAAAGCAAAAGTAAAGGATATAGATGGAATTAGAACTCTAGTCGTTGACATGAATTCTAAATTTATAAATCCAAATCAAGGTTCTGGAACAGAATCTTTAATGCTTAGAGCCTTTGCAAATAGTATGATAAAATCATTCCATGTAAAACAGGTGAAATTAACTGTCGATGGTGAACCTTATTCAGGTGGACATATAATCCTAAACGACAATCAATTTTTAACTTATAAATAATAATTTTCAAAGGAGCCAAATAAATGATTTATTTAGATAATGCAGCTACAACTTTTCCAAAACCAGAATCAGTATACAAGGCAATTGAAAACTGTATGAGAATTTATTGTGCAAACCCTGGCAGATCTGGACACAAAATGGCATATAAATCAGCCTTGGTAGTTGAAGATAGTAGAGATTCTATAGCAAAACTTTTCAATATAAAAAATCCTATGAATGTAGTTTATACATTTAATGCTACGGATTCTTTGAACTTAGCAATTAAAGGATTACTAAAATCAGGTGATCATGTAATAACTACTAGTATGGAACATAATTCTGTATTAAGACCTATAATGGAACTTGAAAAAATTGGAGTAGAACATACCTTTGTACAAGCAGATAAAGAAGGAAAAATAAAACCTTCTACTATAGAAAATGCTATAAAAGAAAATACTAAACTAATAGTAACTACCCATGCTTCTAATGTAGTTGGTACTATTGTAGACATTGAATCTATTGGATTAATTGCAAAAAAACATAGTATTATATATTTAGTAGATGCATCCCAATCAGCTGGAGTCTGCCCTATAGATGTTGAAAAAATGAATATTGATATGTTGGCAATGCCAGGTCATAAATGTTTACTTGGTCCTCAGGGGACAGGAGTTTTGTATGTAAATGATAAAATAAAACTAAAAAGCCAAAGAGAAGGTGGTACTGGTAGTAATTCAGAAGAAATTGTTCAACCTGATTTATATCCAGATAAGTATGAATCAGGAACTCACAATACACCTGGTATAGCTGGATTAGGGGCTGGTGTAGAATTTATTTTAGAAACTGGTACCGAAAAAATATTAGAACATGAAAGACAACTTACACAGTATTTTATAGATGAATTATCGAAAATAGAAAATGTAATAATTTATGGTCCAAAAGATGCTAGAGAAAGATTAGCTGTTATTGCTATTAACATATCTAATGTTGATTCTGGAGAGATAACATTTAAACTTGATAAAAATTATGATATAGCAACAAGATCTGGAATACATTGTGCTCCACTTGCTCATAAGACATTAGGTACCTTAAATCAGGGTGCTGTAAGGTTTAGCTTTGGATATTTTAATACAATGGATGATATAAAAATTGCTATTGATGCAATAAAAGATATTGCAAAAGAATATAAATAAAATAATATAAAAACGTCTAGGATATATGAGTATCAAATAAACTCAACTTTCTTAGACGTTTTATTTTTAATTTAATAATATATATTTTTATTATATTTTTAAATTACTTAAATTTATTTTTTATGTTTTATATTTAATCATTAATCTTTTTATAAATATATTAGTACTGTTTATAATGGTTTTCTATTTGGAGTTCCAGCTTTTCTTGGATATTTTTTATCAGTATTTTCTAGCTTTTTGAATACTAATATATTGTGGTGTAATTCTTCGTCTGGAAGCTTTACATCTAATATTTCAAGTAATTCCACTCCAAGTATTTTTATAGCATTTTTAGCATCTTCAATTTCTTTTTTGGCATTTGGTCCTTTTAAACATATAAAAAGTCCTCCCTTTTTCACAAAAGGTATACATAATTCTAATAATACTGGAAGATTAGCAACTGCTCTAGCAGTCGCTATATCAAATTTTTCTCTATAATTTTTATTCTGTGCTCCATCCTCTGCTCTTGCATGCACATATTCTACATCATTAAAACCAATTGATTGGCACACTTCCCTTAAAAAATTTATTCTTTTATTCAAAGAATCCAGTAAGGTTAGTTCAATATTGGGATTACAAATTTTAAAAGGTATACCTGGGAAACCTGCACCTGTTCCTACATCTATTATTTTTTGTCCACTTTGTATATAATTTTTTTCAAAAATTGAAGCAGAATCCAAAAAATGTTTTATAAATACTTCTCTTTCTTCTGTAATAGCTGTAAGATTCATGACTTTATTGTATTCTACTAATATTTCCCTATATTTTACAAATCTGTCAATCATTTCATCTTTAGGATTTAAACCATAACTAGCTAAACCTTTTTTTAATATCTCAATATTTTCTAATGACATATTCCCTCCTTGTTAATCTTCTTTATTTTCTCTATTTTTTCTTCTATTCTGTTCCAAATATATTAAAAGTACAGAAATATCTGAAGGTGATACTCCCGATATTCTAGATGCCTGACCTATTGATGAAGGCTGTATGTCATTTAACTTTTGCCTTGCTTCTATTCTAAGGCCTTCTATAGCATTATAATCTATATTATTAAGCTTTCTTTTTTCCAATTTTCTAAACTGGTCTATTTGTTTCATTTGCTTAGCTATATAACCTTCATACTTTATCATTATGACAGCTTGTTCTATTACTTCATCAGATAGATGTTGAGCTTTTCCCTTACCTACCTCTTCTAAAATATCATAATTAATTTCTGGTCTTTTTAAGAATTCATATAAAGATAAACCATTATTTAAAGTTTGTAATCCTTTTGAATTCAATAGATCGTTTACTTCATTTGGAGTTATTCTTTCTTTCTTTAATCTGTCAATTTCTTCTTCTATATTTTTCTTTTTTTCTATAAATCTATCATATCTTTCTTGACTTGCTAGACCTATCTCATAACCCTTTTGAGTTAAACGCATATCTGCATTATCCTGTCTTAAATATAATCTATATTCTGCTCTAGACGTCATCATTCTATATGGTTCATTAGTTCCCTTTGTAACCAAATCATCTATTAAAACACCTATATATCCTTCTGATCTGTCAATTATTAGTGGATTAAGTCCCTTAATTTTTTGAACGGCATTTATACCTGCAATTAAACCTTGAGCTGCTGCTTCTTCATAACCAGAAGTACCGTTAAACTGACCAGCAGAGAATAAATTTTCTACTCCTTTTACTTCTAGGCTAAGATTAAGTTGTGTAGGATCTATACAGTCATATTCTATAGCATATGCCGGTCTCATAATTTTCACATTTTCGAGTCCTTTTATAGTTCTGTACATCTTCAACTGCATATCTACAGGAAAACTAGTAGATACTCCCTGTACATACATTTCTTTAGTATCTAATCCCTCTGGCTCAATAAACAATTGATGCGTTTCCTTATCATTGAACTTTACTATCTTATCTTCTATTGATGGACAGTATCTCGGACCTACCCCCTCTATATTTCCACTATACATAGCACTTTTACTTATATTATCTTCTATTAATTTCTTTGTATCAGGAGTAGTTCTAGTCAAATAACATAGAACTTGATTTCTTTCTATATTTTCATGCATAAAAGAGAAAGGAATCACTTTTTCATCTCCTGCCTGAGGCTCCATAACTGAGAAATCAATACTATCTCTATGAACTCTAGCTGGAGTACCTGTTTTGAATCTTCTCATCCTAAGACCTATATCTATTAAATTATCTGTAAGTTTCTTTGCATAAGACAACCCATTTGGACCTTCTTTATATGTATCATGTCCAATAAATATAGTTGATTGAAGATAAACACCAGTACATAATATTACAGCCTTTGACTTATATACAGCACCTAGCCTAGTTATTAGTCCTGTAATTGCATCTCCCTCTTTTATTAACTCCTCAACTTCATCCATCACCACTTCAAGATTTTCTTGATTTTCTATAGTTTCTTTCATCACTCTATGATACAAATTTTTATCAGTCTGGGCTCTAAGTGAGTGTACAGCTGGTCCTTTTGCTGTATTTAACATCCTACTCTGTATATATGTATCATCTATATTTATTCCCATCTGACCACCAAGGGCATCTATTTCCTTTACTAACTGTCCTTTCCCTGTTCCTCCTACTGAAGGATTACATGGAAGTGCTGCAATTGAATCAAGAGATAGAGTTATCATAAGAGTACTCATTCCCATTCTTGCCGAAGCTAGTGCAGCTTCACATCCTGCATGTCCAGCACCTATAACGATAATATCATAAGTACCTGCATCATATCTATTCATTAAATTATTCCTTTCTATTTTAAATTACTTACCTATACAGAAATTCTTGAATATATTATCTAACAATTCATCTGATACTGTATCTCCATTTATATAGCCTAGGCTATCCCAAGCATCCTTTAAATCTACTTCTACAAAATCATATGACATATGATCTTCTAGTGATTTCATAGCATCATCAATTGATTTCATTGCTTTATAAATAGCATCTTTATGTCTTGAGTTAGATATTATTAATTCTGAATCATTTGATATTTTCCCCTTAAATACCATCTCTTTAATTTTTTCCATAATAGAATCCAGACCTTGATTTTTAAGCGCTGATATTTCAATTATATTTTCTTTATCCATATACTTTTCAATCTGACTTAAGTCCATTTTTCTCTCTAAATCATTCTTGTTAATAATTGCTAGTGTCTTATTTTTATCTATATTCTCAAGTATATCTAAATCTTCTCTCTCTAAATCTCTTGAAGAATCCAGCACTACTAATATTAAATCAGAACTTTCCATATGTTGGCGAGATTTTTCTACGCCTATTTTTTCCACTATATCTTCGGTATCTCTAATACCTGCAGTATCTACTAGTTTAATAGGTATTCCACCAATATTTACATATTCTTCTATTACATCTCTAGTAGTACCTGCTATTTCAGTAACTATAGCCCTATTTTCTCCTAATATTAGATTAAGTAAAGAAGATTTTCCTACATTAGGCTTACCTAATATAGCTGTTTTTATTCCTTCTCTAAGTATTTTACCAGTATCAGCTGTTTCATATAATTTTATTACCTCATCTTGCACTGCTTTTGTCTTATCAATCAGTTCTTTATATGTTATAAATTCAATATCCTCTTCTGGATAATCTATTGCAACTTCAACTTGAGTAATCACTTCTGTAATATTTTTTCTTAATGATTTTATCTTTTTGGATAAAGATCCTTCTAACTGACTCTGTGCAATCTCATGAGATTTTTCAGTCTTGGCATTAATAATATCTATTACAGCCTCAGCCTGAGACAAGTCTATCCTACCATTTAAAAATGCTCTTTTAGTAAATTCACCAGGCTCAGCCATCCTAGCTCCACTTTTTAACACTAATTCTAGTATTTTCTTTACAGAAATAAATCCGCCATGACAATTTATTTCTATGATATCTTCAGCCGTATAAGAATTTGGTCCCTTCATAAAAGCTAGCAAAACTTCATCTATTATTTCATCTTTATCTATTATATTTCCATATATTAAAGTTCTATTTGAATAATCTGCTATAGAATTTTTATAAAAAGGCTTAAATATCTTATCTGCTATAGTTTTAGAATCACTTCCACTGATTCTTATAATTCCTATTCCACCTTCTCCAGGTGCAGTAGCAATCGCCGCTATAGTATCATCTATAAACATTTGTACCTCCATAATCACTTTATTTTTTAATTATAAACAAGCTATTTTATAATTATACGCCTAATATTATACCATATAATGTATATATTTATTCCTTTTCCATATAGATACTAGGCTATATTGAAAAATATTTTTTATAATTTATACTTTAATTTTATTTATCTTTTTATATAATTTATTTTATTTTTTTATTGATAATTTTAATTTCATATATATTTTTTTATAATATATGATTGTTTTACGCTAAATTCACTATTTATTCATATTAAATTCATATGTTAATTTTATAATTTAAGAGCATGTTGTTTTATTATTTATTTTAGGAGGAAAAATGGATAATAACAATCAAGGTTTAGAAAAAAACCTAGGGCTGTTTTCTGCCCTAACATTAGTTATAGGCCTAGTAATAGGATCTGGAGTATTCTTTAAGCCGCACGCTATTTATACAATAACTGGTGGTGCTGCTGGTATCGGACTTGTAATATGGTTACTTGGAGGTCTTCTATCAATACTTGGTGCTTTAACTACAGCTGAAATATCTGCTGCTATACCTAAAACTGGTGGTATGGTTGAGTGGGTTAGAGAAGGTTTTGGAGATACATTAGCATACTTAGTTGGTTGGTGCCAGACAGTGGTATTCTTCCCAGCTACAATAGCTGCACTTGCAGTTATATTTGCTCAAACTTCTATAATATTATTAGGAGTTGGTGAATCTTTTGTATTACCAATAGCTATTTTCACAATTATATTCTTAGCTACATTAAATACAATATCTGTAAAACTAGGTAATGGTATACAGGTTATTGCCAGTGTAGTAAAATTAATCCCACTTGCTATAATAATAGTAGTTGGATTAATAAAAGGACCATCTGTAGGTAATGGTGTTGCAAACTTATCTCCATTTATGGCACAGGGAGCTAGTCTTCCATCTGTTCTAGCTGGTGGTGTTTTAGCTACATTATTCGCTTATCAGGGTTGGATTGATGCTGGTGCTGTTGCTGGTGAAATGAAGAAGCCAGAAAAAGACCTTCCAATAGCATTAATCGGTGGTTTATTAATAATAATAGCAATATACACTATAATAAATGTTGCCTACCTATTTGTAGTTCCAGCAGACGTTATGATGAAATCTGACGCTCCAGCTGCATTAGTTGCAAATGCTCTGTTTGGTAGAGTTGGTGGTACTTTAATTACTGGTGGTATATTAATATCTGTATTTGGATGTTGTGGAGCCAACCTATTCACAGGTTCTAGACAGCCATACGCTCTTGCACAGACTAATTCAATTCCATTCTCTAAGACTTTCGGATCTACTACAAAGAATGGTACACCTGCTGCATCTACAGTATTGATTACTATAATATCTTGTATATTTGCTTTATCTGGTCAGTTCGACTTCTTAACAAACATAGCTGTTACAACTATTTGGATATTCTACATCCTTACTTTCGCTTCAGTTATGATTCTTAGAAAGAGACAGCCTGAATTACATAGACCGTACAAAGTTCCTATGTATCCATTAGTACCAATTTTAGCTATAGCTGGTGGTTTATTCGTTGTTATCAATCAGATAGTAACAAACCCAGGTCAGTCATTCATTGGTATAGGTGTTACATTACTAGGATTACCAATTTACTGGTATATGAAGAAAAAGAATGCTTAGAATTCTAAAATAATATGAGTTTAAATAGTAATACTCATATAAAAACCCGCACAATTTTATGTGCGGGTTTTTTGTTTTATAATTTAATTTATATAACAATATTATCAATTAATCTAGTTTTTCCAATATATACAGCTAAAGCTATAAGTATGTTTCCCTGTATATCATCTACCCTCTCAAATGTATCAAAGTCCAGTATTTCTACATAATCAATCTTTGCCAGCTTTTCCTTTTCAATATTTGATTTTATAGTATCAAGAACTTTCTGACTTGATTTTTGACCTGCATCTATTTCTTTTAAGCCTAACAATATACTCTTTCTTAAAATGCTAGCTGCCTTTCTTTCATCTTCATTTAAATATAAATTTCTAGAACTTTTAGCAAGTCCATCTTCTTCTCTAATTATTGGACATCCTGTAATTTCCACATTTAAATTTAAATCTTTTACCATTCTTTTTACTATTGCCAACTGCTGAGCATCTTTTTGCCCAAAGTATGCTCTATTTGGTCTAATAATTGAGAAAAATTTTGCAAGTACAGTACATACTCCTCTAAAGTGACCTGGTCTTGATATTCCACATAATATATCAGTCATCTGTTTACATGGCTCTACATATGTAGAAAAACTGTTCGGGTACATTTCATCAGCTTTTGGATGGAATATGTAATCTACACCCGCATTTTGGCATAATTTTGAATCAGCCTCTAAATCTCTTGGATAATTATCATAATCTTCATCTGGACCAAATTGCATAGGATTTACAAAAATGCTAACTATTAATTTATCATTTTCTTTTCTAGCCTTGTCTATTAGGCTTTTATGTCCTTCATGTAAACATCCCATAGTCGGAACCATTGCCAAAGATTGTCCATTTTTTCTTATATTTTCTGATATTTCTCTTATTTGTTCTATACTTGTAATTATTTCCATTTCTAAAATATTATATATCTACTAACTTACATAAAAACTATTAAATATCTCTTTTAATTATCTTATATATAATAGTCCATTACATATAAGCATAAATATATAAATATCCTCCTTATATTTATAAAAAACTATAATAATATATATTATTACTTTTCTTTTGAATGCTAATTCTTACTTGAATTTTATAACTTATCTATTATTTCTTTATCTATTTTAAAAGAATGCTTTTCTTCTGGAAATGTTCCATCTTGAACTTCTTTCATGTATTTTTTTACTCCATCTCTCATTTGACTACCTACATCAGAAAATTTCTTTACAAATTTTGGAGTAAAATCGCTATACATTCCTAACATATCCTGATATACCAATACTTGTCCATCACATCCTGCGCCTGCACCTATACCAATTGTAGGTATGTTTAACATTTTACTTATTTTTTCTGCTAGGGCATCTGGTACACATTCAATTACAACAGCAAAGGCACCAGCTTCTTGTACAGCTAAAGCATCTTCCATTAATTTTTTTGCCGAATCTAAATTTTTACCCTGTACTTTAAATCCTCCTAAAGCATTGATAGCCTGAGGTGTAAGACCTATGTGAGCACATACTGGTATTTTTGCATCTACTATAGCTCTAATTACATCACAAACTTCTTTTCCACCTTCTAGTTTTACACAGTCTGCTCTTCCTTCTTTCATAAATCTTCCAGCATTTTTTACAGCATCATGTATACCTAAATTATATGATAAAAATGGCATATCCCCTACTACCAAGGCATTTTTTGCTCCCCTTGAAACTGCCGCAGTGTGATGTATCATATCTTCCATAGTTACACTTAAAGTATCTTCATAACCGAGCATAACCATACCTAAAGAATCTCCTACAAGTATTGAATTAATTCCCTCTTCGTCAAATATTTTTGCTGTTGAATAGTCGTATGCTGTTATCATAGACAACTTGTTTCCATTTTTCTTAGCTTCCTTAAATGTTAATACTGTATTTTTCATTTTTAATTAGTAAACTACTAATAGTTCACTTCCCCTTTCTTCAATAAGTTTGTAAGTTCTTTATAATCCCTATCCTTATGTTTTTCTGAAGCTATCTTAACTAATTCAATACTTAAACCTCTATAAATATTTTCTACATTTTCAAGACTTTTTTCATTCAATGAAATTAAGTGTTTTCTGACAATTCCTATATCATTTCTTTCTATAGGACCTGTGAGAGCTGACTTTGGATCACTAGATAATAAATTTTCTATATTAGCCCTAGCTAAAAATGAAAAAGCATTTATTGCTTCTTTTTCATTAAAACCGTAGTCTTTTAGCAAATTAGCTGATACATTTGCCAGTCCAGTAACGAAGTTGCTTACAAATACCGATGCCATATGATATTTTGTCTTGTCTGATGTTTTGATAATTTTATAATTGTTATTGAATTTGATTAAGATATCTTGCATCACATCAATAGCATTTTTCTCACCTTCTAATGTGAAAAATGCATTTTTTAAATCCTTATAAGATTTATCCTTGCTATTGATAGCCATCATAGGATGTAGGGAACATCCATAAGCACCTTTTGAAGATATATCGAAGAAAATTTCTGATGATAAAGAGCCACTACAGTGGCAAATTATCTTATTTTGAATATTAAATTGCGATACTAAACTCCACATTTCAGATATTTTGTCATCTGGAGTCGTAATTATTAAGATATTACATTTTTCTACTAGCTTTTCTAAATTAATAAATTTAGCAGAATTTGTAAACTTAGCTGCGAAATTTGAACTCTCTTTGGTACGACTATAAAATCCAACTAATTTATAATTTTCATCCTCAGAAATAGATTTTCCAATAGATACGCCTACTTTTCCTGCTCCAATTATTCCAATTTTATGCATAAGTTATCACCTCCATAATAGAGTGCAATACTAATATTAAGATAATTTTATTCAAAATGTGTAGTTTCCTTCGAATACCACCAATTAAAATTTAACATATTATAAGTATTAAAGCAATATTTTTGAATATTTTTTCACATTCATTATAGATTTTTAATTTCATATATATATTTTTTTGAGAATTCTAGAAATTTTAAAGCTGCAGGTGAAATTATAGACTTTTTTGGATAAGCTATGCCTATTTCTATCATTTGTTTTGGATCTATGGATTTGTATAGTACATCTGCTGTTAATGTTTTTGATATTAGACCATTTACTAAACTTACTCCCAAATTTGATTCCACTAAATAGCAAGCAGCATAAGAATCTAATGTTGAAAATTTCTTATTTGCCATTATATTATTATGTTGAAAAACTCTAGAATTATCTGTTTCAAGTCCCGGATATATCTCAATAAAGGCATCATTTTGAAAACTGGATATTGGATATTTATCTACATTACATAATGTGTGATTTTTGGGAATCATAGCCAGCAATTCATCATGAAAAAGATATATCCAATCATGATTTCCTTCTCTTTTACTAATTATACAGAAATCTGCTTTTCTATCTTCTACTTCCTTGCTCAACTTACTACTAGTACCTTCCACTATATTTACTTCTATATAAGGATATACCCTATTAAATTCGTATATTAATTTAGATAGCCATTTATAATACTGTCCATAAGCTGTTCCAACTGATATAGCCCCTATATTAACTCCCTTTATTTCAGCGGAAATCTGATTAAACTGATCTTCCCAATATATAATCTCATTTATTGATGGCATTAATTTAGTGCATTCATCTGTTGGAATAACACCATTTTTATTTCTTATTAATAGTGGAAAACCAACTTGATTTTCTAGTGAATTTACCATTTTACTTATACCAGAGGCTGTATACTTATACTTTTCTGCAACCGAGCTTAGACTTCCTAAATTTATAGCTTCTTTTAATATTTTTATCTTTTCTATATCCATCTTATCCTTCTCATATTATATTTTCCATTTTGTCATATATAATTAAACTTATTGTCGTTTTACTAAACTATAATTTAATTATATAATATTGTC
Source organism: Peptostreptococcus equinus (assembly GCF_027125355.1). NCBI lineage: Bacteria > Bacillati > Bacillota > Clostridia > Peptostreptococcales > Peptostreptococcaceae > Peptostreptococcus > Peptostreptococcus equinus. Next base: position 1,991,719 of record NZ_CP114052.1, read on the forward strand.
AATATATTAAATAATTAAAAGAAGAGGTTATATATGACAGAGAAAAAAGCAATAATACTATTAGGAACGGTTATAGCTGCAAGAAGCACTTCATTTTTATTTAGCAAAATATTATTGGAAGAAATGGGTATTTTTAATTTATTAGCTGTTAGATTTTTATTAGCATTTTTTATATTATCCATAATATTTTATAAAAAAATTATATTTACAAATTTTAAATCCCTATTAAAAGGTTTTTCATTGGGAATATTATTTTTTATGTTAATGGTTGCTGAACTTACTGGGCTTAAAACTACTCCATCATCAACCACTTCCTTACTAGAAAATACAGCTATTATGATAGTACCTATGATGGAATGTTTTTTTAGAAGGAAATTTCCAGATATAAAAACATTAATAGGTACTTTGTTGGCTTTTACTGGTGTTGTTTTACTTACATCAAATGCAAGTTTTAGTTTATCTACTGGTGAGCTATTTTGTCTATTGGCAGCATTCTTATATGCTATATACATTATTGTCATTGATAGAATCACCAGTCAAGATGATCCAATAGTCATGGGAATTTTTCAGATTGGATTTTTAGGAATATTTTCATTAATTGCTTCATTTATTTTTGAAAGTCCTATTCTTCCTACTAGTGAACTAGCTTGGACGCATATGAGTATTTTAATAGTAGTTTGTACTGTGTTTGGTCTTACACTACAGCCTTTAGCTCAAAAATATACTACTTCAGAAAAAGCATCAATATTTTGTGCTTTAAATCCAGTTGTTGCAGCTATATTGGGAGTAATATTCTTAAATGAGTCTATGACAGTATTGGGAATTATCGGTTCAATATTAATATTAATAAGTATGTTTATACCTATGCTTAATATTAATTCACAAAGTAGATTAAATGTCATGAAAAATTCTGTTAATACTAGGATAAACTCTAAAAAATAAATTTATTTGACAAAAAAATAGGAATTCATTTTGAATTCCTATTTTTAATTTATCTTTTATATTCAATTACTACTCTTCTATATGGATCTGTACCTTCACTATAAGTAATTACATATCTATCATTCTGAAGTGCTGAATGTATTATTCTTCTTTCATATGGATTCATATAATCAAGTTTTTTTGTTCTTTTTGTCTTGGCAACTTCTCTAGCTGCTTTGTAGCAATATCTTTTTAAGGACTCTTCTCTTTTACTTCTATAGTTTTCAATATCTATAAAAATTCTAGTATGAGAATCTTTATTGTGCTTATTAAGCGCCAATCCAGTTAAGAACTGTATAGCATCAAGAGTTTCTCCTCTTCTACCTATTAAGCAACTAGCTTCATCTCCGCTAATTTTTACCTTTATTAATTTATCTTCTATAAAAGCATCAACTTGTGCATCTACATCTGAGTTTTTTAGTATTTCAATAACAAATTCTTTTGCTATCCTTACTTCTTCTTCATCGTTAATAGCTACATCATTTTCAACTTCTTTATTTTCTTCCAATAATGTTTCTTTTATTTCTTCTACAGCATTATCTTCTCTAATATCTTCTTTTGAAGAAGTATTTTCTAATAAAGTATATTCTAATTCATATACTCCACTCTTTGATCCGATTCCCAAAAATCCCTTACTAGGCTTTTCTTTTACTGTAATTTTTATACTATCTTTGTCTGCATTAGTAGTCTTTAAAAGTTGTTGCACAGCTTCGTCTGAACTCTTAGCGTATAATACTTTTGATTCCACTATATTATCCTCCTAATTACTTTGCTTTTCTACCATTTAATTTATCAGATTTTCCATCTTCTAACTTTCTCTTTAACGGCTTAGTCACTACATAGAACTGAACAATTGAGAACAAGTTACTTATTGTCCAATATAATGTAAGAGCAGCTGGGAAAGTTAATCCCCAGAATAAAGACATTGCTGGCATTATATAAAGCATTGATTTCATTGGTCCCTGCATTTGATCTTTTGGTGTCATTACCAACTGCATAAAGAAACCACTTATACCTGAAAGTATTGCAAGAGGAATATCTGGTTTTACAAGTGAATGGAACCACAAGAAACTTCCATTTGCTAAATCAAAAGCTTGTTTTGTATCAAATACCCCATGCTTTAAAGGTTCTCTAAATACATAGAATAAAGCAAATAATATAGGCATCTGCACTAATAGTGGCAAGCAACCTGCCATTGGATTTACTCCAGATTCCTTATATATTTTTTGTATTTCTTCATTTTGTTTTTCTGGTTTGTTTTTATATTTTGCCTGAATTTCTTTTATCTTTGGACTTATTTCAGACATGGCGAAAGTAGACTTAGTCTGCTTTACTGTAAGTGGTGTTAGTATAAGTTTTATTATTATTGTAAAAACTATTATTGCTAAACCATAACTTCCTATCATTTCATATATGGCTCTAAGCGCCATACCAAGCAAATCTGCTATATATCCCATTTATACCTCCTAGTACATATCTCAACTTTTGAGATAACTTTCTATTTTAAAGGGTCGTAACCACCAGGGTGAAAAGGGTGACATTTGCTTACTCTTTTAATTGTCAACCACAATCCCTTTAGAAAGCCATATTTTTTAAACGCTTCGATAGAGTATTGCGAACATGTAGGATAAAATCTACAAGTTGGTCCTTTTAGTGGAGATATATATTTTTGATAAATTCTAACTAAAAATATACAAAGGCCAGCTAATTTTTTTCCGATAAATTTTATTACATTTATCATTATCTGCATTATAAGACCTCCTATTTTTTTATCTCTACTAAATCCGCTTTTCTCATAATATATTTTAGTGATTTTGATATATGTTCATATTGTGCTGTATTAGAATTTATTCTAGCAATAAATACCAAATCATAGCCTGGCTTTACTTTTTGATCAATTTCTAATCTATAGGCTTCTTTTATATATCTTCTAATCCTATTTCTATCATGGGCCTTACCAACTTTTTTAGAAATTGAAATTCCAATCCTTGAGCGATTAGTCCCATTTTTCATCTTATATACTACAAGATTTCTATCGGATAATGATTTACCCTTACGATAAACCTTCCTAAAATCTGAATCTTTTTTGATTCCATCTGTGTTATTAAAATGCATCAATAACCTACACTTCCTTTAAATTTGAGAATTTTTTATGATACTTATAAAAAAAGCCACTATTAAAAGTGGCTTATAGCCACATCAAAATGTAGCCTTAAATTATCATAATCAAGCTTTATAAGATTAGTGAGTTAATCTATTTCTTCCCTTAGCTCTTCTTCTCTTTAAAACATTTCTTCCATTTGAAGTCTTCATTCTTTTTCTGAATCCAT